>JACKOW010000001.1:350000-1078740 GCA_024234055.1 Rhodanobacteraceae bacterium | reverse complement strand
GAACCCGTCGAAGAGCTATCGTTCAGTTTTCGCGATCTGCGCCCTGACCGCTATGCTGCGCAGAGACCTTGCAGGGCGACAAACTGATGTCCATGACTGAGACTGGCCTCGGCAGCACACGGGTGGATCCAGGCGAAAGCGAAGATGCAGATTTCGACCTGCCATCCTTTCCCAGCGGACTTTCCCGGCGGGACATTGCCGCCGGGCGGGATTTCTGGCTGGGCCATGTGCACGCGCGCGGAGGGCTGGCTTTCGATGCGCTCGACGGATTTCTGACCGCCCTCAGCGTGCTGCCCCACCCGCCGCTGCCCGACCGCTGGATGGCCCTGGTGCTGGGCGAGGAACTGGCCAGCGCTCGGGCGTCCGAACGCGAGGAAGCCGTGGCCTGGATGTTCCGCATGGCCACGCATGTCGGGCAACGCGTGCGCCTCGACCCCGCCGAGCATCAGTCTTCAGTGCTGCCCGAATTCGACTTCTTTCCCGCCGACGACAGCGAGAGCGAGGAACAGGCCGAACAGCGCACCGCCAGATCCTGGTCAGCCGGCGCCGGCAGCGCGCTGGCGCTGGATCCGGCAGGCGTGGAAGACATGATGCGCAACGAGGCCCTGCGCGCGGAACTGGCGCCCTTTGTATTGCTGGGCCGCGACGGCGACGACGACGCCCACACCTACACCCGCAAGGAACGCCTGCGCCTGATGCGTGCTGCCGCCTGGGGCGCGCATCGGCTGTGGAAGCACTATCAGCCCATCCGCGAGCGCGGAGGCCTGAAACAGCAACCCGTGCGCGCCGCCGACACCCCCGGCCGCAACGACCCCTGTCCCTGCGGCAGCGGCCGCAAGTTCAAGGTCTGCCATGGTGCAGCCCGCCATTGATTCGGTTGTCGGTTGTCGGTTGTTGAAAGAGCGGGCTCACGCGGAGACGCGGAGAACAGCAGACGCGTAGGTCACGTTGGCCGCGCAGCGGGCTACGTGACGCGGCCTTCCTCAAGTGTGGGTCGCGCCAATGTAGGTTCAGACTTGTCTGGACCGACAGGTTGCGGGGATCTCTGAGCAAGACCGCGCTGGCTGACGCAGAAACGCGTCCAGACAAGTCTGGACCTACAACTGCAAACGCCCGCGCGTCTGGCACGCCTCGCTCTACTCCGCGCCTCCGCGTGAACCGGCTCTTACCGACAACCGACAACCGACAACCAAGAACCCGCTCTAACCCCGCTCCAGCAACTTGCGCAGATCGATGAGCGCGGCGTTGGCGCGGGAGATGTAGTTGGCCATGACCAGGCTGTGGTTGGCGAAGAAACCGTAGCCGCCGCCGTTGAGAATCATCGGGCTGTACACCGGTGACTGTGCTTCTTCCAGTTCGCGGATGATCTGCTTGACGCTGATCACCGCATTCTTGTCCTGCAGCACCGGGCGAAAGTCTCGCTCCACGGCTTTCAGCAGATGCAGCAGGGCCCAGGTGGCGCCGCGGGCCTCGTAGAAGACGTTGTCGATCTCCATCCACGGCGTGCGCGTGATCACCACGGTTGGCGCCTGGGTGGACTGCTGCGCCGAGCCCTCGTTGGCCAGATCGGTGTTGATCCGGACCTGGCCGACGCTGGTCGACAGACGCTGCGACAAGGAGCCCATCTGCTTCTCGACCAGCACCAGCCAGGACACCAGATTGTCGGCGCGCACGTAGAACTGGGCGTTGAACTCGTCTTCGTCGGCCAGCCGACCCAGGTAGGACTCGAGGTGCTCGATACCCTCACGATATTGAGCCTCGCTGGAAGGCAGCATCCAGTGGTCGTTGCTGTAGGCAAACAGCGGCTGCGCCTCGCGCAGATCCTTGTCGTCTTCGGACTGGCTCTGCGAGCGCGAGAAATCATTGCGCAGGGACAGGGTGAAATCACGGATCTGCTGCAGCGCGCCAAACTCCCATTCCGGGATGTTGTCCATCAGCACGCCGGGAGGCGCGATGTCGTTCGACAGATAGCCGCCCGGCTTGTCCAGCAGGGTCTCGGCCACCTTGATCACGGTCGATACGCTGACGTAACCCGGGACAATTCTCTGGCCGGCCGCCTTGGCGCGGGCTTCGGCCGTCGCCTGGACCTTGAACGGAGCCGGCTCGGCGGTCCACCACAGCATCAGCACCAGCACCACCAGCAGGTAGACACAGAGCAGGGCCAGCAGGCCCCGACCCCACCAGCTGCGTACCTTCGGCACCTTGTCACCTGAACCCAACGGCGGCAGATCAAGATCCGGACTTTCCATGATTGGCATCCTCGAAGGCTATGCCCCATCCTAACTCAGTCAGCCTTCACCGCTACTGAGTGTGCGATCGACTGCGCGCGCTCGTGGGCGAGCACCGCCGATCCCAGTTCACGCAGGAATGGACGGCCGATCTCCTGATAGGCATAGCGGCCGTCGTTCAGTACTCCGTCGCGGTCGACGAAAAGCACCGCACTCAGGGCAAAGGCAAGGCCACGCTCGGTGTCATGCACGAAGGCGCTGTCGCCGATGTAGCCATAGGATTCGGCATTCTTGCTGGCGATGACCAAGGATGCGGGCAGGCGTCCGGCGCCATCGACCGGCATCAGCCACTTGCTGTGGTCGTCATGAAAATCGGCGGCTGGATACTGCGGATCCGGGCAGGCACTCGGCGTCATGCGCATGATCGAAGCCAATTGCAGGCGCATCGTGGGATCCAGAGCAAAGGCCGGCTGATCGCCCACGGCAGCGCCACTGCCCAGTTCCAGCGTCATCTGGTGCACATCCGGCAGCGGCATGAAGTTCGATGTGCTGAAGTCATGGGCGGCTTCGATGCGAAGGCCGTTCTCCATCCAGGCCTGGCCCTTGAGTGCCGAGCCATGCGGAAAACGCTGCGCGCGCTCGCGGGCGATGGCAGGGGTCGCTGCCCGCAACTGTCCGTCGGCACCCATCAGGCGTGCGGCGAGCTTGCCCGCTGAACGGCCCGTACAACCCAGACGGGCACCTAGACGACAGTCTCGGTAACCGAGCTCGAGCAGGCGCTGATGCAGAGCATCACTGCCGATCAGTTCATAGAGCGCGTTGTAGGCGCGGTTGTCGCTGACCACCAGCATCGCCCGCAACAGTCGCAGCAAGGGCCAGCCCTCTGTCTCCGCAGCCGGCAAGGGCGCGCAGGCAGCGCGACGGTCCAGGACCAGTCGCAGCGCTGGCAACTGTTGCGACAACTGCGCCGCGCTCAGAAACTCGCCGATCAGCGCCGCCAGCGGCAGCTTGACGAAACTGGCTGCCGCGAACCAGCGCTCGCGCTGAACACCGTACTGATGCTGCGCCTGCACTCGCCAGCCATCGCCCGCTGGCGCCAGTCGGGTCCAGATGATCTGCGGCTCGAAGGACCGGGCGTCGGCCAGCACCCGCCGCACCGTCGGCCCCGCGGCCTTCAGCAGTTCCGGCAGTGGATCGCCATCGACCGGCGCGGCGGCCCGCAGCGACCCGGCACAGGCGCCGAGGCCCAGCGCCGCAAGCGCGTCACGGCGACGCATCGTCCTGGGCCAGAGGCTCGGTGCGCTTGCGATACAGCTGCAGATTGCTGTCATTGCGGCGGTGGCGGTAGCCGATGCCGAAGTCCAGCGGCTTCGGTTCGCCCCGCGCATAGGCTTCGCGCAAGCCAGGCTGCTGCCAGTTGTTGAACAGCGCGATCGGCGAGCCATAGCGGCCATAGAGGGTGGCCTGCCACAGCGCCGGGCGGAACCACACATGCGGAATGCCGGAATCGTCCTGCAATACCAGTTCGCTGTGATCGAGGATCAGCTTGCGCACCCGCGAGAAATAGGGTTTGTACATCAGATACGAAGCGCTCTTCAGATAGGTCGCCTGCGGATCGAAATCGGCAATGTAGTCCAGATACTGCGGCGTGCGACTGAGCCCGCCGTCGCCCAGGTCCGCGGCGAAGTACTGGAGGCGCCTGAAGCCCGCATCCTCGGGCAGGAAGTAGTCGATCTCGACGCCGGCAATGGTGCCTTGGGGCGGCTTGGCCGCCAGCCTGGCATCGGCCCTACACAGCTGTCCCGACGGCGCCAACAGGATGAAACGCACATCGAACACCGCATAGCCGGCTTCGGCCAGGAACACGAACAGGATCGGAGTGACACCGGAGAAGCGGCTGCGCCGCAGATCCACGGTCAGATCGTTGGTGCGGAAGAAGCTGAAGGACAGGATGGCGTACAGGGAGCGCCGCACTTCGGCCAGACCCGCCTCGATCTCCTGTGGACGCAAGCCGGTGAAGTCCGGCACGTCGCCGATCGGCTCCAGGCCGGTCAGTACCGAACGCTGCACGTCCGGGAACAGCGTCAGCAGATACAGCGCGTCAGGACCGCTGAAGGGATAGTAGATCCGCTTCGGCGAATCCTCCGGGCCGCCGAGTTCGGCGCGGGCAAAGCGGGCTACGGGCTCGATCTGGGTGGTGCGCAGCTTGGCGAAACTCTGACCCAGGGTCTGCCGATGGCTCTCCAGTGCCTCGGCATCGATACGCTCGGCCAATTCCGATTCCAGCGGTGCGCGCAAGCCAGCCAGTATCCGTGCGGTATCGTTGAGAGCTCCACGATTCCATTCGGGTTCCGGGCTCGCGCCAGGGCACAGCTCCAGCGCCGGCGCCGCGCTGCTGATCAGCAAGGCCAGCGCCGCCAGCATCAGGGTCAGCCTTGGGAACGGCAGGGGCAATCGGCTTGTCTGGCGTGCGAGTTCAGCAGCTGAGTTCAACGGCGTGTTTCCGGGGCATGGTGGCGCAGAGGCCAGTATCCAACAAAGGCCACGGCGATGGAGGCCAGCGACAACAAGACCGCCTGCGGCTGATTGGCTGACAGGAACACCACCATCCAACTGTTGAGCGCCAGGAACAGCAAGCCGGCGGTCCAGCCGAAAGGGGCACGGAAGGGTCGCGGGCGATCCGGCTCGCGCCAGCGCTCACGCAGGAAGCCGACAATCACGGCGATGTTGAACAAGGTCAGAGAAACGCCGATGAAATTGACCACGAACTCGAAGCTGGCGGTGAGCAACAGCAGCATGATCAGCAACCACTGAAAGACGATCGCGTGCCGCGGCGAACCGCCGCTGTGACGGCGCCCGAAAACGGCAAAGGGCGGCCAGTCGTCGGCCATGGCCGCCAACACACGCGGCCCGGCCAGCACCATGGCACTGACCGTCGACACCAGCGTGAAGGCAATGGCACCGCCGACGATCATGCCGCCGGCCTCGCCGAACAGCGCTCGCCCGGCGAGAAAGCCCACGGCCAGCTCGTTCTCCACCGACATCGTGCCCGGATCGACCCGCACCAGATCGGCAAAGGGCACCAGCCGCAGAAAGGCCCAGTTGACCGCCACATAGAGCAGGGTCACGAGTGCGGTGCTGGCCAGCAGCGACAGCGGCAGATTGCGCTGCGGATTGCGGACCTCGCCGGCCACGTACAGCGCCGCGTTCCAACCCAGGTATGCGTAGGTCACATAAACCAGCGACACGGCAAAGGCCGGATCAAACACGGTGGCAGCCAGATCGGTCTGCACCAACGCCCGTTCTGGCGCTACCAGCAGCGCCGCCACGACGATTCCGAGCATGACCAGGATCTTGAAGGCCGTGGTGACCACCTGGAATCCGGCCCCGATTTCCACCCGCAGCATGTGCAAGGCACTGATCAAGCTGACCAGCACGAGGGCCACGGTGGTCGGCGCCTGCGCCGCTGGCGGCCAAAGCTTGCCGAAGTAGGCCGAAAAAGCCAGCGCGGCAGCGGCAATAGGCCCGGCAAATCCGGCGACGACCGAGATCCAGCCCGCCAGGAAGCCAACCGCTGGATGAAACAACTGGGTCAACAGCAGGTATTCGCCACCCGAGCGCGGTCTGCCGGCACCGAGTTCGGCGTAGCAGAGCGCCCCGGCCAGCGCCGACAGCCCCCCGAGCACCCACAGAAGCAGGATGGCGCGCTCGTCAGGCAAGGCGTGCACCTGATAGCTCAGCGTGGAAAACACGCCGGTGCCGATCATGTTGGCCACCACGATGGCGCTGGCGCTCCACAGGCCGAGGCGGCGCAAGACGGGTGCGGTTTCAGGCAAGCGGGCGGTCCGGCAAGAGCAATCAGGGCAGTATGCCGATCTCGACCGCAGGCGCGTAATGGTGGTTGTGGCAATCGCGGCTAAAGCCGCCCTCACCAAACATACCGCAAGCAATTGAATCAAAACATTTTCCGCAAAGTACGCAAAGGACGCAAAGTAGAGCGACTCCAGGATTTCGGTTGGCGGTGTCGCCAGACATCGTGCTCAACCGGACAACCATTGAATTCTTCGCGTCCTTTGCGTCCTTTGCGGACAAAAAATGCCCCCCGAGTTCGCCGACAGTTTGATGCGCGAACAAGCGCAACTACCGGGGCGGCTTGGACTCCCACAGGGCCTCGGCGCGACTCTCCTACAACAGCGCCCGTAGCCGCTCCGGAACCCGATGCTCGGTCGCCGGCTGCAACATCGGCGCCATCGCCAGTGCCGACGCGTCGATCCGGGGCAGGATCTGCTGCTGGAAGCGTTGCACGATCAGATCCTCGCGCCAGTCGGCGCGTTCGCACAGGGCCAGCAGGGCGGCACGCGATTCCCTGCCTTCCCCTACGCACTCGAAAGGCTTGACCGCACCGAATTCGAGCAGCGCGTCGAAACCGTCGATCTGCTCGCGTTCGTCCAGCAGATTGCGGCCAAAAATGGCCAGCAAGGCCGGCTTGCTCATGAACGGCGCCAGCGCCAGGAACACGAAGCGGCACTTCGGACATTCACCACACCAGCGCGAGGATGGCCGGGCACCGAGAATGCGGAAGTTGCGGTTGCAGCTGGAAAACAGCGAGTGATAGCGGGTCAGACGGGCAAAGCGCTCGGTCACGGCCAGTTCGGACAAGGGCCGCAGCAGCGAGTAATAGCCCAGATCGGATGCCACATGCGAGCGCAGGTAGTCGGCAAACAGCGACTCGAAGCGCAGGCTCTTGCTCCACTGGTGGTTGATGTCGAGCTCGTTCTCGCTGAAATTGCCGACGCTGGCCGAGGCTTCATTCGAGAACACGATCTCGTCGTATCCGTAGAGCAGCGCCGCCAGGACCAGAATGGCCGAGTTGATCGCGGTGACCGGGATATGGCCGTTCCAGGCGCCCTGGCGATTGAGTTCGAACAGTTCCGGCGCAATCGTTCTCTGGATGTTGAGCAGGGGCTGTCCGGTGGCTTGAGCACAGGCACGGATCAGGTCGGAACGGCCGATCCAGACCACGGCGAAGGCTTCGCCGGCCTGCTTCAGGGTTTCGATGCTGACCAGAGAATCCTTGCCGCCGCCGATGGGCACCAGCGCGCGCCGGGGCAGGCCTAGCTGCGCTGCTGTCGATGCGGCTGCTGCACCTCGGGGAAAGCATATCTGCTCGCGCAGGTCGAGCCCGTTCTGATGGGCGAATTCTCCCAGGCCATGCAGATAGGTTTCGTTGAGCAGATCGGCCAGCGCCGGATCCGGCAGGGTGCCGGCAAACTCGATGCGTTCGGGCACCAGCGCCTTGTAATAGCTGACGCCGGCAATCCCGTGCAGCAACATCAACGCCTGCGCAAAGGCCTGCTCGCGTCCAGCCGGCACTCGGGCCGGGGCGCCGGGAAACTGGATGCGCTCGACCATCGGCGGGCCGTCATCGAAGGCATAGGCCAAGCTGACCTCGCCGTCGGCATAGGCGGCCTCGGCCAAGCGGAAGACCTGGGCATGCGGGCGGGTGGAATTCGGGCTCATGCGCGGATCTCGGAGATGGGGCAAGGGAAACGGGGCACGGGGCACCGGAGTTGCCGGGAATATGGGACCTCAGGCTCTGCGCTCTTCCCCTGCCCCCTGCCCCTTGCCCCCTGCCCCGTTGGGGAACGGGGCACGGGGCACGGGAGTTGCGGGGAATATGGGACCTCAGGCTCTGCGCTCTTCCCCTGTCTCCTGCCCCCTGCCCCCTGCCCCGCTTCTGCCACTCTAAATGGAATCGTCATAGACCTCTCGCACCAGACCGCGCAGGTTGTAGTTCGACGCCATCGAGGCACCGTAGGCACCGGCATTGGCGATAAGCACCACATCGCCCTCGGCGCTGGCGGGCAACAATCGATCGCGTCCCAGGATATCGCCCGATTCGCAGATCGGTCCGACCACCTGCCAGCGTCCGGCGGAGGGTTCATCGAGGCGACTGAGGTTGACGATCTCGTGCCAGGCCTCGTACAGCGCCGGGCGCAACAGGGTGTGCATGCCGGCGTCGATACCGAGGAACTGGGCGCCGCTCTTGCGCTTGGTCTGGTTGACCCGCGCCAGGAGCACGCCCGCCTCGGCCACCAGATAGCGCCCAGGCTCTATCCACAACTGGTAGCGCGGATACATGGACTTGACCTCTGCCAGCGCGGCATCCAGTTCGCGCAGATCGAGCGCCGGCTCGCCGGGCTCGTGGGGCACGCCCAGACCACCGCCGATATCCAGATATCGCAGCGCCGGAAAGCGCTCGGCCAACGCCGCGAGATCCGAGTACACCGATTTCCAGTGACCCACGTCGAAGATGCCGCTGCCCAGATGCGCGTGCAGACCGACGATGACCGCGCCGGCACGTCGGGCGCTGGCGACGGCCTGATCCAGATCAGCCAGACCGATACCAAACTTGCTCTTCTCGCCGCCGGTCTTGACCTTGTCATGGTGACCGAGTCCACGTCCCAGATCGAAGCGCAGCAGAATCTCGCGACCGTCCCAGAGCTCCGCCCAGTCGTCGAGCAAGGCCAGATTGTCGACGGTGACGTTGACGCCGAGTTCGAGTGCCTGCTGGTACTCGCTGCGTGCCGCAAAATTCGGGGTGAACAGGATTCGATCCATCGGCAGATCCGGAACCGACTGGCGGATATGGGCGAGCTCACCGCTGGACACGCACTCCATGCCGAAACCCAGTGTCGCCAGCCGCTGCAGAATCTGCGGATGCGGATTCGCCTTGATGGCGTAGTAGCGTCGATCGACGGCAGCCAATCCCAGCAAGCCTTGAGCCCGCGCGCAGAGCACACTGTCGGCGTAGACATAGGTCGGCGTTCCGGCGCCGGCATGGGCCAGCAGTGCGGGTCTGACGTGCTGCCACCAGCTCGGCTGCGGCGCCGGCCGCAGCCCTTCGAGCTCACGCCAGGCCGGACCGAACACCGGATCACCCTCGGCACCGGTCAAGCGGGCGCGCACCAGCAGGGCATGCAGACTGGGCACCACGCCGTCGGCATCGGCCGCGTCGATGACGAAGGTCAGATTCAGATTGTTGGACGATTGCGACACCAGATGCACGCGCCTGGCACCGACCTCGGCGAGCAGTTCACTCAGTCGGTGCATCATGCCGCGCATGCCGCGCCCCACCAGCGTCACTGCGGCGCAAGGCGCAATCACCTTGACCCGGCAGACCTGGGCCAGATCGCTGCACAACGCTTCCAGGGTGCCGGCGTCCAGCAGATTGTCGCTGGGATCCAGCGACACGGTGACATTGGTCTCGGCCGAGCCGATCAGATCTACTGACAGTCCATGACGCTTGAAGATGCCGAAGACGTCGGCCAGAAAGCCCACCTGTTGCCACATGCCGATGGATTCCATCGACACCAGGGTGATGCCGTTGCGCATGGAGATCGCCTTGACGCTGGGCGCGCCAGCGGCTGACTCGGCGCTGATCTCGGTGCCGGGAAAATCGGGGCGCTCGGTGTCCTTGATCCACAAGGGCACGCGCACCTCGCGCACCGGTGCAATCGCCCGCGGGTGCAGAACCTTGGCGCCGGTGGTGGCAATCTCCTGGGCCTCGTCGTAATCCAGTTGTCGCAGCAGTCGGGCATCGGGCACCAACCTGGGATTGGCACTGAACATGCCCGGCACATCGGTCCAGATCTCGACCCTGTCGGCACCCAGCAGCGCGCCGAAATAGCTGGCCGAGGTATCCGAACCGCCACGCCCCAGCAGCACGGTGTCGCCTTGAGGCTGGCGGGCAATGAAGCCCTGAGTGATGAACAGCGATCCGCGCATCGCCAGATCTTCCCGAATGGCCGCACTCGGGCGCGGATCGCAGATGGCACTGAGATAGCGTGACCAGTCAGTCTGGATGGCCTGTTCGCGACTGGTCAGGTAGTCGCGCGCATCCAGCCACTGCAGATCCAGACCCAGACTCGCCAGAAATCGCGCGCCGATGGTGCTGGACCAGAGTTCGCCCTGGCCGAGCAGTTCGGCTTGCCAGGCAAACGCGCCCGAAGCTGCGCGCACATCGCTGACCAGGCGCCGCAGGGCATCCACCCGTGGATTGAGAAACTCGGGGGACAAGCCGAGCTCGGCCGCAAAGCCGCGATGGCGTTCGATCAGGGACTCGGCCCCGGCGGCCATGGCGGCCGCATCGCCATGCTGCGCCGCCATGGCCTTGAGCGCGTCGGTGACACCGGACAGGGCCGAGACCACCGTCAGCACCCGCAAGCCTTCCTGATGGCGGGCACTCATCAGACGACCGATGTTCTCCCAGCGATGTCGCCGAGACACGCTGGTGCCACCGAATTTCAGGACGACCCAGCGCGGATCAGCGGCGGCAGGAATCACGGGCAAGGCCCTCGGCAATGGTCGGACCGCGCTATGATGCACTGCAGCGAAGACGATGGGCTATGGAGATGTCGCAGCGTCAAATTGGCGCCGCCTGCCACCGTCCGTCGGGCCGTTCGGATTTGCTTCAGGTTTCGTTGACAGGACCACAGTCGCCCAGTAACCTTCGCCTCGCTATGCGTCCAGCGCACCCTTTGCTTGCCGCCGTTATCAAGGAATCAGAACAATGAAAATGCGCACTATCCTCATCGCCGCTGCCATCACAGCCGTCCTCGCGCCGACACTGTCCATCGCCAAGAGCCAGACCCTGGGCCGTGGTGTGCACGGTAATGCCCGCGCCGGTGCACCGGATGGCGTAGCCACCTCCAACTTCATCGTTGACCTCAGCGGCATCAGCACCGATGCACTCTGCGGCGACGCTGCGACCCCGGGCGCCGGCAGTACCGTCGTTTCGGTCAACCTCGGCAAGAATGCCGTCGTCACGGGCATCGGTGGCGTGGGTTCGTACGAGTCCTTCTCGCCCAGCTGGCGTTCGGAAGTCAGCGCGATCTTCCGTGGCAATGACCCGCTGCAGTCGATCCAATTGGCCTTCTCGAACGACGACAGCTCAGGCGTGGCCAACTACAACATCCCGATCATCGATCTGACTGGTCAGGCGCTGTCGAACATCAACACCGGCAACGCCGGCGTGTTGAACATCGAACTGTGCGAAACCTTCGCAGACGCGGACGTCAGCCCGGATGCCACCTTTGCTGCTGGCGCCAACCTGCAGATTGCTTACTACGTCCCGGCCGTTCCGGCCCCGGCGATGAGCACCTGGAGCATGCTGGCCCTGCTGCTGGGCTTTGGTCTGGTCGGTGGTCTGGCCGTCCGTCGCTTCTCCTGAGTAAAGCCCGAGGCGACCTTCGGGTCGCCATGAGCTCCAAGACGCCCGCCTTGCGCGGGCGTCTTGCTTTCAGCGGCGGCAAAGTTCAGTCTGTTCGGCCTTTCTGCTGCAGGGCCGTATGCGAGGGCCCGATGCCATGCTGAGACCCTTCGTACAGATTGATGTCTTTACCGCCACGCCGCTGGCCGGAAATCCGGTGGCTGTGGTCCTCGATGCCAACGGCCTCGACGACGCGACCATGCAGCGCTTTGCCCGCTGGACCAATCTGTCGGAAACCACTTTCGTGCTGGCGCCCACCGCGGCCACGGCCAGCTACCGCGTGCGCATATTCACGCCGATGGCGGAACTGCCCTTTGCCGGTCATCCCAGCGTCGGTACGGCCTGGGCGCTGCTGGATGCCGGATTGATCAAGACTGACTCGGGGCCGCTGTTCCAGGAATGCAACGCCGGCCTGCTGCCACTCAGCGTGGAGCACAGCGGGGCGCAGCGCGTGGTCTCGGTGCAGGCCCCACTGGCCCGTCGCAGCGCCATCAGTCCCGAGTACATCGAGGCGCTGCCGCGCGCTGTGGGCGGCATCGGCGCCAGCTGTGGAGAACGCCCGATTCTGTCAGACGTAGGCGCCCGCTGGATTCTGCTGGAACTGCCCAGCCGTGCCCAGGTTCGTTCACTGATACCAGACATGGACCTGATCGCATCGATCAGCCAGGCCGTCCGTGCCGAGGGCCTGGCGGTGTTCTCGTTTGAACCCGAGCAGGCTGTACCGCTGGAATTGCGAGCCTTCGCCCCTGCCACCGGCGTGCCGGAGGATCCGGTGACGGGCAGCGCGCATGCCGCAGTCGGCGACTGGCTCAACACCCAGGGCCGACTGCAGGCGGTAGGCGGACGCTATCCGGCCAGTCAGGGCAGCGCCGTGGGCCGCAACGGCGAAGTCCACGTCAGCGCATCCATCGATGGCCGTGTGTCCATCGGCGGTCGCTGCTGTGCCCTGATTCGCGGCGCCGTCGATCTCTGATCAAGTTCTCCGTGGGAACGGAAGCCGCCCGCTGCGGTCTGAACATCGCTGCGACACCCGTGCTCGCAACCTACCGCTCATGATCGAGGATTCCCTTATGCAACAACGCCATCTCCGTGCATGGCTGCCGACCGCACTGGCACTGACTCTGGTGGCCTGTGGCGGCGACGACCCGAAGCCGGCGCAACCCGTGCCGGAGACCGCCGACGCGACCGCGCCGGGCAACTCCATGCCGGCCGCCGTGCCGGTACCGGTGGCCAACACGGCCTTCGAAAAAGGCATCACGGAACTCGCCCGGGGTGCCAGCGTGCATTTCGAATCCGAGCTCAGCTTGCCAGATGGGCGCATTCAGTACGCCAGCGGCGTCGGCCACGAGGAGCAGTACGCCTTCACCGTGCGCAGTCTGCCGCAGCCCGACCCCAATGCGGATGGTGCCTGGTACATGCGCAATGGCAAGTATCTGAGACAAACCGCAAACGGTTACGACGAGAGCATGCTGACACCTGAGTCGGTGACCATCATGGTCGAAACGCTCAAGGCCTTTCCCCGCAGCGAGGCGGATCTGAGCGCCCCGAGCGCACCGCCGGATCAGGCTGACGGCATCAGCTGTCAGCCGCGTGAGGTCGCCATGGGCGCCTCGCCACGTTTGCTTGGGCGCTTCCAGGCCATGGGCGTATGCGTCGACGAGAGCAATGCGCATGTGATCAAGCTGTCCGCCACCTCACAGGCCGGCTCGCGCCTGTCCGCAGTCTTCTCCAAGCACGGTGAAGCCGTGCAACTGCCGGATCTCAAGGTGGCCGACTGGACCCAGGAGTACCCACGCCGAAAGTAAGCCTTCACAGGCTCGCCGCAAACGGCGAGCCTTGGGTTCGGCAGGCAAGCGGCGGCAGGCGGAACTCAATCATCCGCCGGCTCGACGGCTACCCGCACCCGGATCTCGGTGCCCGGCTGACGCTCGCTGAAACTGTGGCCGATGACGCCCTTGTAGTCATAGGTGACATCGTAGCCCAGCAACTGCCGCTCCTTGCGGTACTCGGGGCGCTCTTCGCAGCGACGCTCAGTCACCGTGCGCTCGTAGCGCGGGGCATAGCCATCGTAATAGCGACGATTGTTGTCCCGCGCCACCGCCGTTCCAAGCGCGAACCCGGCAACAGTGGCGGCGGCGCGGCCATCACCATGACCGAACTGGTTTCCGATCAGCCCCCCGATGATGCCGCCAACGATCTCGGGAGTTTCACCGCCGCGCCGATAGGGCGCGTAACGGGGACCCGAAACGTAGGTCACCGGCTCGTTCCAGCACACCCGGCGCGGCTCTGAAACCGCCACCTCGTCATACACCGGCTGCACATCGACGACCCGGGCGAAGTCATAGCTGACGGCGCCCCCTGAACGATCGCCGTAGTCGTCTTCAGGATAGTAGGACTGGGCCGATGCTGCTGCAGCGGGACAGACCAGAAACAGGGCGAGTAGCGTGTGACGCAGCGTAGTCATAGGACCGAGGCTCCCGAAGGTTTGACGCCGCCAGTGGCGCAGACCCAGAGCCTAGGCCGAAGGCCTGAATTGCTTCTGAATTTCTCCTGGGCAGTTGCCGTTGATTCAGGCTTTCCCCACCGGAAACAGAAAAGGCCCGCATCAGCGGGCCTTTGTTGTCACCATCAGGACATCACTACTGGCGCTTGTCGCGCAACTCGCGGTCGATCTCGTACTGCGCGCTGGTGACGTAGGCCTCCATGGCCCGCAGTCGGTCTTCCATCTCGCGCAATCGATATTTCAACTCGCCTGCGCTGACGCCCGGGGGCGGCGCGTCCTGCCATTGGCGAGCATCCCGATCTGCCGCTGGCGGCGGCGGAGGTGGCAGGCTGGAGCGCGGAGGAAGGATCAGAGCCGCCAGCACATAGCCGACAAAAACCAGCGGCACCATCGGCGTCATGCAGGCGATGATGGTCACGATCCTCAGCGCGGTCAGGTTCCAGCCGAAATGGCTGGCGAATCCCGCCAGTACACCAGCGAACCAGCGGCGATCCACGTCCCTGTAGACCCGTGATGCGTGGCTGAAGCGCTCATTCATGCATGCTGCTCCCGTCCATTGAGCCGCCGAAGCGTACTCGTAGCCAAATCTGTGTCTGCGCCTCATATCCGACCTCG
This sequence comes from Rhodanobacteraceae bacterium, assembly GCA_024234055.1. Taxonomy (NCBI): domain Bacteria; kingdom Pseudomonadati; phylum Pseudomonadota; class Gammaproteobacteria; order Lysobacterales; family Rhodanobacteraceae; species Rhodanobacteraceae bacterium. Next base: position 1,064,123 of record JACKOW010000001.1, on the reverse strand, counting down.
CCAGCTGGGGGTGTCGGCATCCAGGATCCGTTCCAGCGTCCGGATGCGCTCTTCCATGCGACGCGCCGTCTGCCACAACTCGGCCACTTCGCCGTCGCCATTGACCGCTTCTTGCTCGCCATCGCCGGTGCGCTTGCTGCGGTAGTGCAGGAACAACCAGACCGGCACCACGATGACCAGAAAGACAATCAGCGGAGCCTCAATCCAGGCCATTGCGCTTACCCCTTGGGCTGTTGAACACGGGCCTTGAGCGCTTCCAGTTCGCTGTTGATGCGCTCTTCGGCTTCCAGATCCACGAAAGCCTGATTCAGTGACTTGGCGCGCCCCAGATCCAGAGATTCGGCCTGTGCCTCTACCGCGTCAATGCGCCGTTCGGCATAGTCGAATCGATTCAGCATATCGTCGATCTTGGCCGAGTGAATCTGGGTTCTGGCCTTGAGCGAGGTGTGCGCGTTCTGCGCCCGGATGACGATGGTACGCTGGCGTGCCTTGGCGTCCTGCAACTTGGCCTGCAGCTTGGCGATGTCGTCATTCAGCTTGGTCAGATTGTCGCCAAGCACACCCAGATCACGGGTGACCTGTTGGCTCTGATCGGTCAGCGCAGCCTTGTGCGACAGCGCAGCCTTGGCCAGATCCTCACGGCCCTTGCGCAGGGCCAGTTCGGCTTTCTGCTCCCAGTCAGCCTGTTCGTCGTCCAGCAACTTCAGCTGGCGCTCGCGCTCCTTGCGCTCGGCGATCACCTTGGCCGCAGCCGAGCGGACCTCCACCAGCGTATCCTCCATCTCCTGAATCATGAGACGGACGATCTTCTCCGGATCCTCGGCCTTGTCCAGCAACGAGTTCAGATTCGCGTTGATGATGTCTGAAAGGCGGGAAAAGACACCCATGTTGCGTTCTCCTGTGAATTCAAACCCTGCTCGGGTACAACATGCTTTGCCAGAGCCGTGCCAACATCACAAGTCACTGTTTTTCAAGGATTAACCTTGGGGCACACCCTCATTCCAAGGATCAAGACTGGCGAGCATGGCCAACTTCAGGCGGATCTCGCCACGTCTGTTCGAATTCGCGTTGGGTGACGGTTAACACCGTCTTCCCTTAGAATCGCGCCGCCCCTCACCCACGCATCTGTCAACCGCCTCAAGGGCAGAAGACCGATGCGATCCCCGCTCCAACCGGAGGTATCAATGAAATCCATTAGGTTGGCGGCCGTTGCCGCTACTCTGTTTTCGCTGTCAGCCTGGGCCCAGAACCCAGCGCCGAGCGCCTCCGCGCCGGCTGTTGCCATGGACAAGACCAAGATGAGCTACGCGGTCGGCTACCAGTTCGGTGCCGATCTCAAGGAACGTGGCGTCGATATCGACATCAATGGCGTCATCAAGGCCATGCAGGACGGCTTTTCCGGCAAGGAAGTGGCCTATCCGCGCGAGGAGCTTGGTGCCCAGATGGAACTGCTGGAAGGCAAGCTCCGCGCCGAGGCAGAAGCCCGCTTCAACAAGCTGGCCGCCGAGAACAAGGCCGCCAGTGACAAGTTCATGGTCGAGAACCGCAGCAAGAAGGGCATCGTCGCCCTGCCCTCGGGCATCCAGTATCGGGTGATCGAGGAAGGCAATGGTGCGCGTCCGTCGCCGACCAGCGAAGTCACTGTGCACTATCGCGGATCGCTGATCAGCGGCTTCGAGTTCGACAGCTCCTTTGCCCGCGGCGTGCCGGCCAAGTTCCAGGTCGACCAGGTGCTGAAGGGCTGGCAGGAAGTCCTGCCGCTGATGCGCGTGGGCGACCACTGGCAGATCTTCCTGCCGCCGGAAATGGCCTACGGCGAGCGCGGTCCGCGCCCGATCGGCCCGAATCAGGCCTTGATCTTCGACATCAAGCTGATCGAAGTGAAGTAAGTCTCATGCTGGGGCCGCAATCGTCCTGTGGGCGGTTGCGGCCTTCGGCAGCAGCGTAGCCCTCAGCGCAACATCGATGGCGCCTGCGACAGCGGTATCCGGGCAGCGGCGCAGGCTTGCAGCAGCGACTGCTCCATTTCCAGCTTGATGCGATTGACCACGCGCAGCGCGTCCAGCGCCTGCGGAGACTGCGGCTCTTCGCCTGCCTCCAGCGCCAGCGTATCCATCTGCGCCTGCCCCAAAGCCACGCGCTCGGCCTCTTCATCTTCGACGAACTGGGCCAGGAACACGAAGCCCCGGATCAAGGCATCACGCAGCGCCTCATCGCCCTGCCCCAGACCCGCGAGCACGTGCAGCGTGGCCTCACGGATGGCGGTTCGCGGATGCGGCAGGAAGGATCTGGGCAGAGCGCAGCAGCCGGGCTCGATTTCACCCAGCACCCGACCGTAATCACGCAGAATCCTGCCGGCCAGCGCCAGCATCAGCCTTGGTCCGCCTGAAACCCGGGCGCGCGGGGGGAAACACTGAGGTGGCGGCAGGCAGTCATCATCGTCGACATGCTTTCATGCGCGCTTTGTCGAAGGCAAGCGATACACTTCACAGGATGGAATGGAACTTGAGCATTACCGCCCTAGCCGCATCCTCGCCTTGCATCGGGATATGCAAGCTCGATTCGAACGGTCTGTGCGAAGGCTGCCTGCGCAGCAGCCAGGAAATCGGCGCCTGGAGCCAGCTCCCGGAAGACGAGCGCCGTCGCATCATGGACCAGGTACTTCCCTTGCGAGCTCGGCAACGTGGCGGCCGCTGAGCAGTTTCCGCCATGGATGGCGCGCATGACGGCGGCGCTGCGGCCCCTCGATCAGCAGGCGCAGGATCCGTCCAACCTGGACGAACTGGAAGGCCTGCTGCCCGCGCACCAGCCGCTGCGTCCGGCCGCCGTACTGGTGGGGTTGGTGCCACGTGCGCACGGTTGGCAGGTCATGCTTACCCGTCGCACCGAACACCTGCCTACTCACGCCGGGCAGATCAGCTTTCCGGGCGGGCGTATGGAACCCATGGACCGCGACGCAGTTGCCGGCGCGCTGCGCGAAACCCAGGAGGAACTCGGCATTGCACCGGCCCTGGTGCGGCCACTGGGTCTGCTGGATGTCTATGGCACGATCAGCGCCTTTGCGGTCACTCCGGTGGTCGGCATCATCGACCCGGAAACGCCTATGCGCCCCGATGCCCGCGAGGTGGACGAGGTCTTTGAAGTGCCACTTCGCTTTCTGCTCGACCGCGCCAACCTCAAACGCGAAGAGCGCTTTTTCGCGGGCCGTTTGCGCGGCTACTATGTCTATCCCTACGGTGAGCGCTACATCTGGGGTGCCACCGCCGGCATGCTGGTCAATCTGATGGAGCGACTGGATCGCCATGGCTTCAACCCCGCTGATCTCGACTGCTGAACTGGCCGCGTCGCTGTCTGATCCCGATCTGCGGATCGTCGACTGCCGCTTCGATCTGACTGACCCGCAAGCCGGGGAACGGGCCCATGCCGAGGCGCGCATACCCACAGCCGGCTATGCGCACCTGAATCGGGATCTGTCGGACCTGTCGAACTCGGCAATCCACGGTCGGCATCCGCTGCCGGGCATGAGCCAGTTGGCGGCCTCATTGTCGCGCCTGGGTATCAACCGCCATAGCAAGGTGGTGGCCTACGATCAGGACAACGGCGCTTATGCTGCCCGCTTGTGGTGGTTGCTGCGCAGCTGTGGCTTTCCATCGGTGCGGGTGTTGAACGGCGGTTTCGCCGCGTGGAAGCGCGAAGGTCTGCGACTGGAAACTGGCGACACCCTGGCTGCCCGTTCCACTCACCTGCCCGAGCGACTGGAGTTGCCGCCATACCTGTGGCTGGATGCCGACGCCGTGGCCATCGGCCTTGAGTCGCAGTCGATCACCCTGATCGACGCCCGCGCCCAACCGCGCTTCCGCGGCGAGGTCGAGCCGCTGGACCTCGTGGCCGGACATGTACCCGGGGCCCTGAACCGGCCCTTTCTCGACAACCTGGACGCCAACGGCCAGTTCAAGCCGCCACAGCAGCTGCGCCGCGAATTCGAGGCCCTGCTTGGCGGGCGCTCGCCGAGCACGGTGGTGCATATGTGCGGTTCGGGTGTGACCGCCTGCCACAACCGGCTGGCCATGGATCTGGCGGGTCTGCGCGGATCGCGCCTGTATCCGGATTCGTGGAGCGGCTGGATCACGGATTCTGCGCGTCCGGTGGCGCGCGGCGACTGAGGCGCGGCAGCAAACAGCGCCGGGGTTGTCGCCGAACAAGGCAGGCGTCCGCCCGAGGAGCTATCGTCGAACGGGTACTCATGCAGGAGCCCGACTGATGGCCTCTATCCAGTTTCTCGGCGCTGCCGGCGAAATCACCGGCTCCTGTCATCTGCTGCGCGCGGCCGGCAAGAAGATTCTGCTCGACTGCGGATTGATCCAGGGGGGGCGCGAGGAAGATGCCCGTAACCGCGAGGCTTTTGCCTTCGATCCCGCCGACATCGATGCAGTGATTCTCAGTCATGCCCACATCGATCATTGCGGCCGCCTGCCCTTGCTGGTCAAACGTGGGTTCAATGGCAAGATCCACACCCAGACCGCCACGGCCGATCTGGTCCACGTCATGCTGGAGGACTCTGCCCGTCTGGCGGCCGCGGATGTCGAGCATGGCAACCGTCTGCGAGCCCGTCGTGGTCTCAAGCCGCTGGAGCCGCTGTATGAACTGGCGGATGTCGCCGATGCCGTGGCGCGGCTGAAGGCCCACGACTACGACCAGCGCTTCGAGCTTTACCCTGGCATCTCGGTGCGTCTGCAGGACGCCGGTCACATTCTCGGCGCTGCCATTGTCGAAATCTGGGTCGATGAAGGCACTGGCGAGCGCAAGCTGGTATTCAGCGGTGATCTCGGCCCCAACGGCGCACCGATCATGCGCGATGCCACGCCCATCGCCGATGCCGATCTGGTGTTGATGGAGAGCACCTACGGCGACCGTCTGCACCGCCCGCGCGACCAGACCATCGCCGAAATCGGCGAGGTCCTCGATGCCGCCCGCGGCAGCGGTGGCAATGTGATCATCCCAGCCTTCGCCGTGGGTCGCAGCCAGGAGCTGCTGTACTGGTTCGCGAAGAACTACGACGAATGGGGCCTGAAGCGCTGGAAGATCTATCTGGACAGCCCGATGGCCACCAAGGTGGTCGATGTCTATCGACGCCACCAGCAACTGTTCGATCGCGATGGCCGGCATCAATGGAACAATGGCGACGATCCCTTCACCCTGCCCGGCCTGAGCTTTGTCAGTTCGATGGAGGAATCGCAGGCGCTGAACCGCCGCGAACACGGCTGCATCATCATTGCCGGCTCCGGCATGTGCAACGGCGGTCGAGTACGTCATCACCTCAAGCACAATCTCTGGCGCCCGGGCGCGCACGTGATGATCGTCGGTTATCAGGCCCAGCACACACTGGGCCGTCAACTGGTGGACGGCCGCTCGACGGTACGGATTTTCAACGAGATCATCCGCGTCAATGCGAGGATCCACACGGTCGGCGGATTGTCTGCGCACGCTGACCAGCAGGGTCTGTTGAACTGGTACGGGCATTTTCACGCCCGACCGCCTCTGTATCTGGTGCACGGCGAAGACCAGGCGCGCGAGACCCTCGCCGAAAAACTGCGCGCCGTGCACGGTGCCGAGGTCAGCCTGGCCAGGCCGGGAATGGAGCGCACGATCTAGTCCGCATCTCTCACACCTGAGCGGGCAGATGCAGCCAAGCACTCTGTGACTGGCGCGTGCCTCGGAATCGCCTTGTTCCACTAGAAGATTGGGGGCATCTGCTCGCGCAGGTGTGAGAAATGCGGGCTAGCCCGCCCGTCGGCCCAATCCTGGGCACGGGTCATGAATCACGGCCCGTAGGAGCGCCCTTGCGGCGCGACCGGCGACGCGACGATCCTGTTCCGAGGCAGCTCGCGGCCAAAGGCTGGACACAGAGTACGCAAAGGAAAGCAAGAAAGAACGCGAAGTAGAGCGATCAGATCGTCGAGTTGCCCCGAGAACAGTGTTGTCGCGGACCACACGAGTCGGTCAGGCGCTGGGATTGGGCAACAAGCCACCGTCGTTGCGAGCCAGCCGTCGAGACGCTGGCCCACCGCTGTGGAGGGCGCCGCGCTTGCGGCGCCGCTTTGCTGTGACTGGAGATCAAGAGCGGCCGCGCAGGCGCGCGTCCCTCCTCAAAACCGCTCCGAGCTGGCCGCATCGTTCATGGCCGCTGCGTAATTCGGGCCGACACAGGTGCCTGGAATAATGCCTACTGGCGTGGAGGGGGCCTGACCCTACCCCAGCAAGCGCCCCAACCGCCGCAGCCGCTGCGCCTGCGCCGGCTCGTCGGCAGGCGGGTAACTCTGGCCCCAGACCGGCGCCGGCCAGGCGGCATCGCCCTGATGCCTGGCGACGAGGTGTACATGCAGCTGCGCAACGACGTTGCCGATGGCGCCGATGTTGATCTTGTCGGCGGCGAATTCCTGCTTCAAGCCTGCTGCCAGCCGCATCGTCAGCTCGAACAGATCCTGTCGATCCGGCTCGGGCAGATCGAACAGCTCCACGGCGCCGGGAAGTCGCGGCACCAGAATCAACCACGGCCAGGGCGCGGCCGGCATGGCCCGGATCTGGATCGAGCCCTGCTCACCCAGCTCGACACTGTCACGGGCCAGGCGCGGATCCAGTTGCCATGCGCTCATGCCAGATGCTGTTCGAAAAAAGCCAGACTACGCTGCAGGGCCAGGTTCGCACTGTGCGGCTCACCATGGACATCACCCAGGCGATTGAAGGCGTGGCCAGCGGGATAGCGATACAAAGGCGCTTGCGGCAGCGCAGCGGCCACTACCTCGACCTGATCGGCCGGGATCAAATCATCCTGCTCGCCAAAGTGAAACATCAACGGCGCCTGCGGTCGCTCGTGCAGGAACTGCGGCACCAGGCGGCCGTAGTAGCTGACGGCGGGCAGCCCCAGACGAGTCGCCGCCAGAAAGGCCACGGCGCCCCCCCAGCAATAGCCGACCACGCCGACGGCCCGGCAACCGGAGGCCAGCAGATAGTCCGCTGCCGCACGCAAATCGCGCATCGGCCCGTCAAAGCCCAGACGGCCGACCAACTCGCGACCCCGGGCCATGCCCCGGGCATCACAATCCAGCGCCACGTCAGCCTGCACACGGTCGAACAGCTGCGGCGCCAGCACCCGATAGCCGCGGCTGGCGTAGTCGGCCGCGACCGCCTGGATATGCGCGGTCACGCCGAAGATCTCCTGCACCACGATCAGGCCGGCACCGTTCCCGCGGTGTGGCCGGTGCAGGAAGGCGCTGGTGTGTGCGCCATCGATGGCGCCGAGCGCGATTCGTTCCTCACCCACAGCGGTGTTCATTGGGAACGGCTCCTAATTTGGCAGCTGTGGTCGATCGCGTGGCCGCCTGGCCAGACTCACCTCGATGGCAACGCGCAAGGCCTGGGTGATTGTCGCCAAGGGCAGGCTAGGTGTGCCCGGGCGATCGCAGACCTGCTCGCTGGCATAGGGCAGATGGATGAATCCGGCGACGGTACCCTGCTCCTCCAGCGCGTGGCGCAGGCGGAAGAACAGCTCGTTGCAGACATAGGCGCCCGCAGACAGCGACACCGAGGCCGGTATGCCATGGGCGCGCAGCGCCTCGACGATGCGGCTGACCGGCAAGGTACTGGCATAGGCCAGCGGCGCGCCCTTGATCAGCGTGCGTTCGCGCGGTTGGGCGCCGCGGTTGTCGGCAATCCGGGCATCGGCAAAATTCAGCGCAAAGCGCTCGGGCGTGATTTCGGCGCGGCCGGCGGCGACGCCGGTGGCAATGACCAGCTGCGGTCTGTTGCGGGCAATCTCACGCAACAGCACCTTGGCAGCCGCACCAAAGGCAGTCGGCAGGCACAGGGCCCGCACGCGACAGCCCTCGACCTCATGTCCATCCAGGGCCATGCAGGCTTCCGAGGAGGGATTGCGGCTATCCCCGCCGAAGGGCTCGAAACCGCTGATCAGGACTTCAGCGCTCATCGGAAACACAGCCACAGCAGCAGACAGAGATTGCCCGCCAGCAGCGGCACGGCGGTCGGAATCTGGGCGCGGATGACGGCGTTGCGATCCTTGAGATCAAGCAGCGCCACCGGCACCAGATTGAAATTTGCAGCCATCGGCGTCATCAGCGTTCCGCAGTAACCCGAGAGCATACCAATGGCTGCCATCGGCGCCGCGTCAGCACCATGCACGCCCACCAGAAAGGGCATGCCGATGCCGCCAGCGATCACCGGAAAAGCAGCAAAGGCATTGCCCATGGCCATGGTCAGCAGGGCCATGCCCAGGCCATAGGCGAGCACCGCCACCCAGCGCACATCGAGCGGCAGGACGGCACCGATGACCTCCGCCAGTGCCGTCCCGACGCCAGCCTTGGCAAACAGTGTGCCCAGCACCGACAGCAGCAGCGGCAGCACAAAGGCCCAGCCCACTGCCTCCAGCAGCTCACCGCCGCGGCCCAGGGCCACGGCCGGGCCTTCGCGGGTCATGCGCAGCGCAAGGGCCAGTGCCAACAGACAGGCGCTCGCCAGACCGTAGAGCGCTGCGCTGGCCTTGTCGAAGGCAGCCACCCCGTTGATCTGCAGCAAGGACAAGGACAGGGTCAGGATCACCGTGACCAGCGGTATCGCCAGCACCGGCAGCAACAACGAGTAGCCGCGCTCACCCTGGGCCTTGGCGGTGCGGTCCGCGGATGCGGTGACGTGGGGCAAGCCGAAGCCCGCAATTACGGCCAGAATCAATACCAGAGCCCCTGAGATCGCCCCGGGAATCAGATCGCCGAAGATCAGCAGTAGCGCCAGGATGGCGAAAAAGGCGCTGCGCGCGAGCCGCCGTGGCCGACCGGAATCACGTGCCGCGCGCGCCGCAATCAGCGCGAAATACGCACCCATCAGGATGTAGAGCGGCGTCAGCGTCATCCTTGGCGCCTGCGGCGATCACGCCAGAGCAGCCGCGCCCCATGGATCAGAAAGGCCAGAACGGCCGTTGGAATTCCCCACAAGGCAATCTCCAACGGCGCCAGCTGCAGTCCGCGCTCGGAGAAATAGGCCTGCATCAGCAGCACTGCACCGAAGGCCAGGAACAGGTCCTCACCGAAAAACAAGCCGACATTGTCGGTAGCGGCTGACATGGCCCGCACGTCTTCGCGTTCCTCGTCGCTGAGTTGGCGCTCTGGTGCCTCGGCTTCAGCCGCCGCTTCGGCCATCGGTGCCAGCAGCGGCCGCACCATCTGCGGATGTCCGCCCAGACTGGTCAGACCCAGCGCCGCAGAAGATTGCCTCAGCGCCAGATAGGCCAGCAGCAGGCGGCCCGTACGGACGCCGCGCCAGGCCCCAACCACCCGCGCCGCCAGGCGCCGCAGCCCATGTGCCTCCATCTGCGCGATCACCGGAAAGGCGAGCACGATCACCAGCAGATAGCGGGCCTTGTTGAAACTGGTGCCGAGTACATCCAGAAACTCGATCCATCCCAGACCGCTCACCAGCCCGGCGCTGAGGGCCGCGACCAACACCACCCGCGCCGGGTGCTGACGCAGAGCAAAACCCAGCACCACCACCAGCACCGGAATCAGCGCCCACAGCGTAGCGCCGCTCATGGCGCGCGAATGCCGAGGCCCGCTGCCAGCAGGTCGGCACGCAATTGCGAGGCCAGCGCCAGCGCGTGCGGTCCTTCGCCATGCACGCAGAGCGTCTGCACTTCGGGAAGGATCCGCGTGCCATCGACGGCCGCTATCGGCTGGGCGCTGGCCAACGCCAGCCCCTGCGCGCGCGCCGCGTCGAGTTCCAGCAGCGCGCCCGGCTGGCTGCGCGGGACCAGCTGTCCGTTGGCCAGGTAGCCACGGTCGGCAAAGCCCTCGCACACATAGTGCCGCGACGAGTCCTCGCAGACCCGTCGCAGCGCGCCCTGATCCGGTCCGTAGATCTGCAAGTCCGGCCCGGCCGCGAGCACGGCATCGACAAAAGCTCGCGCCAGCGCCGACTCCCGCGCCAGCATGCCGTAGAGCGCACCGTGCGCCTTGACGTGGTGCAGCCGGCCACCTGCGGCCCGCACAAAGCCGTCCAGGGCCGAAATCTGGTACAGCGCCAACGCGTACAGGTCCGCCGCGTCGACGCGCATCTCGCGACGGCCAAATCCGACCAGATCCGGCAAACTCGGATGTGCCCCCACCGCGACGCCCGAGGCCAGAGCGGTGGCCACCGTGTGCTGCATGGTCAGCGGATCACCCGCGTGAAAACCGCAAGCGATGTTGCAGGAACTGACCACCTTCAGCAGAGCCGCGTCATCGCCCATGGTCCAGGCGCCGAAGCTCTCACCCAGATCCGCATTCAGATCGCAGTATTCCGCCATGAGCGCCAGGGATCTCGATTGCCGGCCAGCCCGCTGCTGGCTCCATTCCCGAATCTACGCAAGATTGCGCTTGAGGTCGAACCCGATGTGGTCAGCCTGCAGCCCCGGCTGCAGGCAGATTCACCTCACCGAGGCGAGCCCGGACCGCGATTTGCATGCGGACCAGGCGCTCTCGCCGCCAGATCCAGAGTCGCTGCGCCAGCGCCACGCTGATTGGTTCGAACCTGAGCTCGGACCCGGGCCGACGCTGCGCCAGTCGCGCCAGGTCGACACCGGCCAGATGTCCGATGCGCGGATAGCCACCAATGGTCTGGGCCTCGGCCAGCAACACCAGCGGCCCGCCGTCCGGCGGCAGCTGGATCGTTCCCGGAACGACCGGCTCACTGACCAGTGAGCCCGCATGGCCGATCTCCAGGGCCGGGCCATCCAGACGGGCAGCCATGCGGTTGGACGCCGGCGACAATCGGAAAGGCTGGGTATAGAGCGCACGTCGCTGATGCAGCAGATGGGCATGAGCCCCTTCGATGATTCGCAGGGTGGCCTGCCCTTCCATATCCAGTATCGGCTCGCCATCGGCCCACCACGGCGCGGCCTGGGCGTGGGCACCGGACAGACGCTGCGTCAGCACGGCCCAGGGTTCTGGCTGGGAACTGGCCAGTGGCAGACGCGCGCCTCGTTCCAGCATGCCGGGAAACTGGCCGCCGGCCGAGACTGCGCTGCGGCTGCCCAGGACTTCCGGTGTCGCCAGCCCGCCGGCCACGGCCAGATAGCAGCGATGGCCAAGGCGCCCTGGCGACAGCGACAGCTCGGATCCGGCCGCGATCCAAAGCGGCCTCCACAGCGGCGCGACCGCCTCGTCGATACGGGCCTTGCAGCGAGCACCGCACAGGGCAATGACGGCAGGCTTGCGGAAGCGTAATCGGGAATACCCGAAACCGATCTCGAGCGCGGCTGTATCCGGTGCGTTACCCACCAGCACATTGCTGACCACCATGGACCAGTCGTCCAGCGGTCCGGAACCGGGCACTCCCTGCGCTCGCCACGGCCAGCGTCCTGCATCCTGGACCCCACTCAGGGGTGCGATCTTGTCGATTTCAATCACGGGCAACAGCCACCGGCACGAAGCGCACGGCATCGCCGGGTTGCAGCCACACTTCTGGTTGTCGCTGGCAGTCAAACAGCGAAAGCGCGGTACGCCCGATCAGATGCCATCCCCCAGGCGAGGATGCCGGGTAGATGCCGGTCTGGGCGCCGGCCAGTGCCACAGATCCAGCAGGCACGCTGCTCCGAATGGAACTTCGCCGCGGCAGATGCAGCGCCTCGGGCAGGCCAAGCAGATAGGGAAAACCCGGTTGAAAGCCGGTCATGGCTACCCGGTAGAGCGTGCCGGCATGAACGTCGATCACCTGCTTCGCACTCAGCCCGGTGCGTTCGGCCACCTCAGCCAGATCGGGCCCGTCCTCACCGCCGTAGCGCGTTGGAATGTCCCGGACCCGCGGGGTCGATTCGGCCTTCGCCGCATCCAATGGGGCGAGCAATGCCTGAAGTTGTTCCTTCAGTGCGACCGTACCTCCATGCCTGGCGAGCATCGGCAGATCCAGATCGAGTACCAGTGCCGCATAGGCCGGGGCGCAGGCCCTCACCCCCTGCAATCCAGCATGGCTGATGGCCGCACAGGCCCGATGCACCAGACGGTTGGTCTCGATGCAGGCGGAGTCACCGAATCGCAGCAGCAACGCGCGATCACCGAGCGGCCAGAGTTCGTAGTCCATCGTCGGCAGTATCCCATCGGAACACCGTAGACGTCAGCAAGCGGGGAGGACTCGCTGGCACTGCCTCGGGACCACCGCCGTGTCCCTGCACAATGTGCTGCAAGGCCAGGCCTTCATCCGGCCACCGGGCGTAATATGGATGTAGCCCTGCCCCCGACGGCCAATCGGGAATAGTGGGGAATCGGAACGCAAAGGGTTTGAACTGCGATAGCATCAACGTCAGGGAGAGAATCCATGGCCAATGCGCGGACTCGATTCGATACCATCTGCGAGTATCTGGCTCGCACTCACGAAGCCTCGCTGGGACAGCTCTACGGCAAGCCCTGCGCGATGATCAAAGGCCATGCCTTCATCGTCTATTGCTTTGATGGGGTTGCCTTCAGACTGAGTGGCCGCAGCAGACTGCAGGCCTCGGCCTTGCCCGGGGCCCGTTACTGGGATCCGCTCGGTCGCGATGTACCGAACATGGACTGGATCCACGTACCCGAGGCCAATTTCATGCGCTGGGATCGCCTGGCCCTGGAATCGGCGCGTCTGGGCAAGGAAGGTTTCCGCGGTCCGCTGATACGCAGCAGCGCGCCTGCGGAGGCTCCCGTGGAAGACCCGTCCCAGCGTTCCGTACGCAAGCTTGTGCCGAATTTCTCATTCTCGAAACTGTGGTCGTTGATGCCATTGGTCGGGCGCGCCGAGCGCTAGTGCGCTCAGCGCCCTTGCGCCTGGAATCACCCTCAGCGGCGAGCTTGACTGGCAGCGAGATCCCGGGTCAGCCGGTCTAGGATTGGGGGCATCTGCTCGCGCAGGTGTGAGAAATGCGGGCTAGACGAAAGCCTGCTCTCTGCGCCTGACCGGTCTGTCGTCTGGTCGCGACGCGTGGTCGCTCCGGTGGCTGCAAGGGTGACGATCAATTCATACTTACGGCGTGCGCGCATGAGGTGTGGCGCGACCGCCGGATCAGGGCTTCGTGGTCGCGACGCGAGGTCGCTCCTGCGGCCAAAAACCAGGCGCCGCCTGCAGAGGCAGGCGGCGCCGTGGACCTCAGGACTTCGGTGGCATCCAGTTCAGCCTTTCGGTCGGCCGCAGCAACCAGCGGCACAGTGCCGGCAAGAAGACGATGGCAGCGATCATGTTGACCACGAACATGAAGGTCAGCATCAGGCCCATGTCGGCCTGGAACTTGAGGTCAGAGAAGATCCAGGTGGCCACACCCACCGCCAGGGTCAGTGCGGTGTAGAAGATGGCGATACCGGTGGTCTTCAGTGCCTCGAAGTAGGACTGGCTCAAGCCCTTGCCCTGCTGCATCAGTTCGCGCATGCGCGCGAAGATGTAGATGGCGTAGTCAACACCGATACCCACACCCAGGGCCACCACGGTCAGTGTGTTGACCTTGAGGCCGATGTTGAGCTCCACCATGAGGGCTTCACCCAGTGCCGTCACCAGAATGAGCGGCATGACGATGCAGGCCGCCGCCAGCGGGTTCTTGAAGCTGAGGATGCACATCAGGAACACCGCGGCGTACAGCAGATAAAGCATCGGTTTTTCGAGCCGCGTCACCGTCTCGTTGATGGCGGCTGCCACGCCCACACTACCCGTGGCCAGACGCAGATTGACCTCATCGGTGCGGTATTCCTCGCCCTTGTCCGCGGCTTCCTGCATCGCGGCATCGCGCACCACCCGGAAATTGACGTCATAGTCGCCATTCCTGGTACGGAAATCCTTCACCGCGGCAACGACACGGGTAATGGTCTCTGCCTTGTGGTCCTCGGTGAAAATGATGATCGGCATGGCCTTGCATTCGGGCGAATCGATCAGGCCGGAATCGGTTTCCACACTCTGCAGACTCTGACGCATCACCTCCGCATTGCGCGGCAGCGAACGCCACTTGATGCTGCCTTCATTGTACCCGGCAGTCACGATTCGGCCCACCATGGGCAGCGAGATCACCTGTTGTACGCCCGGCACGTTCTGCATGTTCCAGGCGAAGCGATCAATGGTCTCCATCGCCGGATAGCTCTCGGTGCAGGCAAAGGGCCCAACCTCGGCGATCACGTTGATGATGTCCGTCGACAGCGAGAAACGATCGGTGATCAACCTGGAATCCTGGTTGTAGCGGGCCTCGGGCCGAAGTTCAGCCACACCGTCCTGGGCGTCGCCCACCATCATCTTCTCACCGTGCTGGTGGGCAAACCACCAGGTCGTGGCTCCCAGAATGATGATCACAGCCGCGGTGCCATGGCGGCTGAATCGGGTCAGGAATGACCAGATGTGATCGAAAGCCGTGATCTGGCGCAGTCGATACGCACGCTTGCGTGGCAGATTCTTGAGCTTGGTGTAGGACAACAGAATCGGCAGCAGGATCAGGTTGGTGAAGATGGTCAGGAACACACCCACGGTAGCGGTCACCGCAAGTTCGAAGATCATCTTGACCGGTATCAGCAGGATGGTGCCGAAACCGATGCAACCTGCCACCAGAGCCACCGACCCGGGAATCAACAGACGCCGAAAAGCGCGCACGGCGGCCTCTTCCGATGGCACACCCTTGCGGTGTTGCAGTTCCTCGGGTGTTCCCTCCTCCAATCCACCAAAGAAGATCTCGCCACGATAGCGATTGATCATCTGTTCGCCGTGACTGACGGCGATGGCGAAGATCAGGAAGGGTGTCAGCATGTTCATTGGATCGATGCCGAAACCCATCAGCCGCAGTGCGCCCAGCATCCAGATCACGGCGATGAAGGCTGCCAGCACGGTCAGACTGGCGAGCTTGAAGGAGGTCGAGTAGATGAACAGCAGCAACCAGGTGAACAAGATCGTCGCCAGGAAGAAATACATGACCGAGCGCGCGCCATTGGCGATGTCATCGACCACCTTGGTGAAGCCGATGATGTGCACCGTGACGTTTCCGGTTTCGAGCTGTGAGCGGATGGCTTCCAGACGTTTGCCGATGGCCTGATAGTCAAGCTTTCCGCCCTCAGCTGCCGTTTCCGGGATCAGCTCGGCTTGAACCATGGCACCGGAGAAATCCTTCGCTACCAGCCGTCCGACGATGTTGGCCTTGATGATGTTGGTGCGGATGGTCTCGAAGTCCTCGGCAGTGGGATCAAAGCCGGGGGCAGTGGTCGAGAAATTCGCAGGGATCACGTTGCCGCCGGCAAAGCCACCTTCGACGATCTCCACGAAGCGGGTGTTCGGCGTGAATACCGATCGAACGCGCGCCGGATCAACCTCCGGAATGGCCTTGACCGCCTCAGTCGCGGCTTCCAGCGCCGTGAAGTACTCCTTGTTGAAGATGTTGCCGGACTTGTCGATCAGCGCTACAAAGACTCGGTTGGCGCCACCGAACTCAGCCTCGTAGTCCACAAAGGTCTGCATGTACTCGTGCTGCAGCGGCAGCTGCTTGCGGAAGCCCGCGTCGATCTTGAGCGTGCTGGCGGCCGCCAGGAATCCGAGGGTGATCAATGCAAAGATCACCAACACCAGTCCGCGATTTCCGAAAATGATCTTTTCCAGCGTTGGATACCCAGGGTGATCCGCGCCCGATCCGAAACCTGCCATGATCTTCTCCCCGGTTAGTTAGGCTGGTAAGTGGCGACGCCGTTTTCGCCCACGGTCAGGAAATCGGTCTCGCTCAGGGGCAAGACGCCACTCATGACACCGCCGTCGGTGAAGGTATAGGCACGCATCTGATCGGAGCCCGCCGGCAGCAGCAGCACGGTACCGCTGGCTCCGACCAACACGGCACGACTACCCGATACCGCCGCCCCGCCCAGCAAGCTCGCTTCGGTGCCGGTCTGCAGTTGCCGCCAGGACCGACCAAGGTCTCCGGTGGCAAAGGCGTTCCCGCGCAGCCCGAAGGCCAGGATCGAACCGTTGTCCAGGGGCACTGCACCAAACATCGAGCCCTCGTAGGGCAGGCTCTCCCGCACCCAGCTGAGTCCATCGTCGGTGGATCTGTAGGCCGACCCCGTTTCGCCAACGATCAACAGACCCAGCGGATTCCTGACGATCGCGTTCAAATGCGGATCGCCTTCATCACTGCCCATATCCGAACTGGCCAGGCCCGAATCCGGATCGATTTCTTCGTTGTCGGCCTGATCTACCCTGGTACCCGCCGTCACCCGGTCACTGATCAGTTCCACCGTCCAATGGGCGCCACTGTCGGTGGTGGACAGGAACTGGCCGTAGGCGCCGATGGCGTAGCCACGCTCCTCATCCAGAAAGAGCACATCCAGCAAGGGCCCCTCGGCCTGGATGTCGTGATGCTGCAGGGTCCACGTCAGACCGCCATCGCTGCTGTAGATCACGACCTGGTCGTGACCGACGGCCCAGAGCTTGTTGTCGACCGCGGTAACCGCCGTCAACATCGAACGCGTGGGCGACGGTACTTGGCGCCATTCGCTACGGGACTCTGACACCAGAATATGCCCGCGGTCACCGACGACTACTGCACGATCCCGCGAATTGGTGGCATCCAGCAGCAAAGAGCGCTCGATCTGCTCCAGAGACAAGATCTGTGCCGGTGTGGTCGCCGGGTCAGGCCACGCGGTGCCCGCGGTCGTTTCGGCTGTGGTTGCTACATCCTGCGCATTCAGCGCGGACACCATCAGGAGCCCCAGGATGGCTGCCAGCGGCATCGTCCGCCGGTCGTGTTCTAGTGGGTGCCTCATTCGCTTCCCCTCGAATCGGCTGCATTCAGATTCAATCGGTTCAGTAAGTTGCTGTCCAGCCCTCACCTTCCCTCGCCGCAAAAACAAACGCCAGCAGGGGACGAGCGGCCCCGGCTGGCGTGCACAAGCTACTGCTCAGCGAACGCCGCGATTTCGGAGAGCCTGCGGCGAGAAGTTTTCAGGCGAAGTCTGGAACGAGAAGTCGACTGGCGTTTCCTTGTTGTCGATACCAACCGAGATGTAGCGACCGGACTTCAGATCGTAATGGGTTTCCAGGGTCGTCCACAGCACCGGCTGGTCGTAGAAATTGACGATAGCGGCTTCACTGAAGCGCCACAGTTGCTCCTGACTGTCGTAGTGATCGACCAGGATGATCTGCCAGCTGTCCTCATCCACATAGAAGGTGCGACGCTTGTTGATGTGACGGAAGCCCTGCTTCAGTGTGGCTTCGACCACCCACACTCGATGCAACTCGTAACGCATCAGATCCGGATTGACGTGTCCCGGACGCAGGATGTCGGAGTAATCCAGCCCACCCGCGTGAATCTTGTAATCGTTGTAGGGCACGTAGATTTCGCGCTTGCCCGCCAACTTCCAGTCGAAACGATCAAGCGCACCGTTGAACATGTCGAACATGTCATTGGTACGCAGACCGTCCGATGCCGTACCCGGATTGTCGTAGGCCACATTCGGAGCCTTGCGGACACGACGCTGACCCGGATTGTAGACCCAGGCCTGACGTGGCTGAGCTTCCTGATTCAGCGTTTCGTGCACCAGCAGCACGCTGCCGGCCAGACGCGCCGGGGCCAGCACCTCCTGATAGAAGTAGGTCAGGACGTTGTTGATGTCAGCGATGGTGTTGCCTTCTTTCCAGTACAGACCGAGCACTTCCTCGCGGATACGAACCGGTATGTAGGATCCGGAGGCTGTCGGTGCGGCCTGATTGGCCCAGCGCTTCACGGCAACGCCGCGATACTTCATCTTGTGGTTCCAGATGACCTGGTAACCATCCTGCGGGATCGGGAACGGAATACCCTCGGCCACATCGGACACGCCGGCACCCTGACCGATCATCTTGGCAGTGACCGCATTCTTCTTGGTCATCTGATAGACACGATCACTGAAAGACGCGCTGCGACGAGTCGGATAGATGTCCATCCGATAGGTCGGGTACTTCGCAAACATGGCCTGCTGGCCGACCGTCAACTTGGCAGCATAGTCCTTGTAGTTGGCCGGCGTGATCGAGAACGCCACCTTGTCCGTCGGGAACGGATCGGGATGGAAAATGCCAACCTTGTAGGTTGAGGGCGGGCGGGTGATGCCGCCCTCCCAAGCCGGGATGGTGCCTTCCTTGTTGCCCGCCTTCTCGCCGCCCATCGGCGTCAGATCGCGGCCAAGTCGGTCGGCCTGGGCCTGTGGAACGCCAGCTTGCAAACCAGCCGCCATCGACAGGCCAATGATCGCGCCAAGTAGGCGCACCTTGCGGATCGTCATGATGCTCTCCCCTCCTGTCGACATGTTCAGAATGCGTAACGTGCGGTGAAGGCCACGAAATCACGGTCATTGATCAGATTGAAGTTGCCAGCGCCCATGAATCGGGTGTAGCTGACGTCCACGCTCCATTCATTGAGATAGTTGGCTTCGACACCGACTGTGAGCGAGCGACGACCCTCAAGGAAGTTGCCACCCGGACCCGGCGTGATGCCGTTGACGTCATGGTTGAAGGCAACACGCGGCGAGAGAGTGTAGGCAGACCCGAAGGCATTGTTGTAATCGGCACGCGCCGCCAGACGGTAGCCCCACGAGAACTGCGTCGGGAAACCTTCATTCAGCGTTTGCGGATTGCGGAAAGCGCCAGTCAGGAAATCCGGACCACCACCGGTATCGGTACCGTCACCCTGGTAACGAAGCACATCCGGCGAGGGCAAATCCCAGACCTTGGTGAAACCCATTTCCAGTACCGATGCGATCTGATCGGCGGCAACCCAGTTGCCAGGCCCGAAGATCTTGGTGGCGGTGAACTGGAACTGGCTGATTTCGTGGCGATCCCAACCGCGCACGTACTCACCCGGGCCGACGGATCCGAGCTGGCTGATGAAGCGGTTCACCGGCTGCGGGATCAGGTTGTTCAGCGGGCTCAGCGCCGTAAACAGCAGTTCGACGTCATCGATCTGCAAGGGCGCATTGGGGCGGTAGCTCAACTCACCCTGCAAGGCAATGCCCGAGGCCTCCAACGTGGTGTTGAAGCTGAAACCGTAGAGTTCGATGTCTTCCGGGTATTCGGCAAAGTAGCGCGCCGAATTGGCATTCGCGTTGGTCACGCTGATGCTTGACAGCACCGGGATGCGACTATGGTAGTTCAGGTAGTACAGACCGAACTCGGTGTTGTTCAGCTCCGGCGCGAAGTAACGGAAAGCCACGCCGTATTGACCACTCTCCTTGGCATAACGATCGGGGGCGCGTGGCACGGCTGCCGCACAAGCGCCTGAGCGCTGGATTGCCAGCGTGAACGGATCCAGACCCAGCGGGTTCTGACCGGCAAGAATGGCCGGACAGGCTGCGAAATTGATCGGCTCCGGCACAAGGCCGAAGTTCAGCATCACGTAGTCACCGCCTAGCGCCGCAACATCGTTGGTGCTGAAGTAGGTACCCGACGGCTCCGGCTCGGTGATCTCGAACTCCGCCATGTACAGGGCTTCCATCGAGAGGTTCTCGTTGAAGCTGAAACTGGCGTGGAGCATGTCGATCGGAAGAAAGGCCTCCTTCAGTTCGGAACCTGCAATGCGCAGTTTCGACACGTCGATCGGGTTGACGACGTTGATACCGCCCTGGATGAAGGTGCTCTCGCCCCAACTGACCACCTGGCGACCCAGGCGTACGGTGGAATCGACGTTGCCCATCTGGAAATTGGCGTAGGCAAAGAAGTCCAGCAACTGCGTGTCCTTGCCGACCTTCTGCTTGGCCAGATTGGTCAGGTCATTGCGGCGCTGGTTTTCGTAATCGTAGAAGGACGTGGCGCGGGCGAAACCACCGAAGTGTTCGCCATATTGCCAACTCAGTTCGCCATTCCACTTGATGGCGTTGCTGAACACATCGCCCCGATCCCATTTGCGGTTGCCGTCATCGCTGTTGACCGAGAAGCGCCCTGGCAGCAGGCGCTGCTGGGCGTTCGGCAGAGCCCCCGGGAAGGGAATCCCGGTGGGAATGGCGGCAGACGGCGGTACCGGCGTAAACAGATTGGCCTTGCCGATCAAGCCCTCCGAGGGCTTCTCGACGCGCGACTGGATGCCGTAGCTGAAGGTGTTCGAGGTGGTCAGCGAGAATTCGCCGCTGCTGTACTCGTAAGCCAGTGCGGGCATCGCGCCCGCCGCAAGGGCGACCGCGACAGCTGCAGTGAGCACGCGATGCTTCGGCGCGCGTGGGTTTCCGGTGAGCTTCATATTGATCTCCATGGTGATCATTCCGGGTTCGCGTCGAGTGCGTTACTGCGTGCGAATGACAGAGGTGTCGGTAACCGGCACCGTAGTGCCACCGGTCAGCAACATCGCAGCCATCTGCCGTTGCATCTCCACGGTGGCCTCAGCCGATGAAGCCGTCGACAGCAGAGAGCCGTGATCGCCCTTGATGAAGCGAACGGCGCCGCGGATGCCGTTGGCATTGGCTGTGCTCTGGGTGATCGAGGACAGACCCATGTAGGCGATCAGCGGCTCAGTACCGGCCAAGGGTGCTCCGGAAACCGTGTTTGGAATGACCTGGTCCGGCAGGAAGCCGGGGCCACCCACCACTTCGTGCAACAGGATGCGCTTGCTGGTGGTCAGCCTGGCGTAGTTGATCGGATCAGCCGAATCGATGACGGTCTGCGTCGCCAGCAGGAACTGCCCCAGAACGCCCGGGAACGAGGGCGAACTGGTGGTGATCCCGGCGGCCGCCGCGACCCCTGCGCGAATGCGGGGACCGAAGGTGGGGCTGCCGTTGAGCAGGTAAGCGATCTGACCACCGGGCACGCTCAGCACTGCCGTGTTCACGTTCGGCTCAAGGGCCATGAAGATCGTGCCGACGATTGAACCCAGCGACTGGCCAACGAAGCCAATGCGCGAGCCGTCGAAATCCGGCACGGAGTTGCCGTTGACGTCCATGGCCGGGATCGATGCGGTCAGGGCAAACAGATCCGTCACCGCCTGTCGGTTGTTGTCGCGAGAGGTAAGCAGGCTGGCCAGATTGATCGAGTGCGCACCCGAGCTGTCAACCACGCCATCCGGGCCAGGCGCACTGGTGGCATTGTTGATCAGATCCACATCGAAGGTGCGCTCGCGGGCGCCCAGCGCGGCGAAAGGCGTGCCGCCGATGTAGAAGGGTCGACAGAGATCAGCCGGGTCGGTCGGCGATGCACCGTGCAGCGGCTGATCGATAGCCACGACCGCGAAACCGGCCTGCGCCATCGTCGCCGAAATGGCCAGCATGTCACAGCGATTGCGGGTAACGCCGTGCTGGAAGATCGCCACCGGCCATCCCGAAGCCGGGCGGGTCTGACCCGAGGCCGCATTGGGCAGGGTCACCAGTACCGGCACCGTGACCGACGAGGTCTGCACCGGAATCGGATTGGCCACCGTCAGATTGGTCGAGGTCGGATCGAGCCCCAGGGCATTGAAGGGCGGCACATAGGCCCCCGCTGCCGCTTTCCAGAAGCCGGTCAACACGGCGGTCGGCGGAGCAGCCGGCGTACCGGTGCCTGGCGCCGTCAGGTAGTAAGGCAGCGTGATTACGCCGATGTAGATGTCGGCAATCGGCGGCAGGTTGGCAACGGCAGTGGTCAGCCCGGTCGGCGCAAACTGCGAAGGCGCGGGCTGGACCTGAGCACGCAACGCGCGCAGGGTCGGCGACACACCCTGCGTGTTGGCCACCCACGACAGCACGATGTCATCACGAACCACGCCCTGACTGGCCGCGGCGGATTCAATAGAACCGGTCAACTGACGCAGGGGCTCTAGCGCGCAGGCACTGCTGGCCGGCAGCAAGGGATCCAGCGACACGCAGCTGGTGCCGGTACCCGAAGACAGCGGCGTGGTGCGCTTGGTCAGGAAGTAGGTCAGATCCGGCGTGGCGTTGTTGCCGGCCGTATCGGTGACGCCCTTGGTGATCACCGCCATGTACGACTTCAGCTCTTCCAGCGGCTTGGTCGGAACGATGGCCAGGGTTCTGCCCGTAGCATCGGTCGTGGCTACAGCAGCGACATATTCGGAAGGCGAAGCCAGTTCGCGCACGACGCGTTGGACCGCGCCGGCCGCAGGTCCGGAGGTGAAGATCTGCACTTCGAACACCCGAACCGTTTGTCCCGGAACCAGCGTGGACGGCGCAATCGCGGCCGAGAAGGTGGTCGTCCAGGCAGCGCTGGTGCTGAAACCGTCCAACGCGTTCAGGGCAACGAAGGGATCCGAGAAATTGTTGGGATTGGCCACCGGCGCGTTCAGCGTCAGATCGCGACTTCCCAGCAACAACAGGTTGTTGGGCAAGGGCAACACCGACGTGGACGGATCGAACCGCGCCGTCATGATGCCGCTGACGAAGCTACCGTTGGTGTTGGTGGCTGGAGGTTGCGGGGTAGCCCGCGGGCTGTTGCTGCTGCCTGAGCAAGCGCCCAACAGGAGACCGGCGATAGCCAGTGGAACGAGCCGCTGGAGGTGCATGCGCGGATTCCTTTTATCGGTAAACGGGACGGGATGAGACGATCTGATGATAAGTAGTGCTGTCAATTGAACGCAACACAAAACTAACGTTTGCATCAACTACTTATGCTGCAGTGCAGCAGGTGACTGCCGATCGATTTCACCCAGCCACGCGAGATTCGGCAGAGCGCCGAATCCCGCATACGCTGGCGACTTGATGCGCCGCAGGGCGAGTCCTGACACCCGGATCAGGCCCGCATCATGGCCAGTGCGGTGTCCAGCATGCGATTGCTGAATCCCCATTCGTTGTCATACCAGGCACACACTTTAACGAGTGTCCCGCCCATCACCTTGGTGAGGGTGGCATCGTAGATCGAAGAGCGCGGGTCGTGGTTGAAATCCACCGACACCAGCGGCTTGCGGTTCAATCCGAGAATGCCGGCCAACGGGCCGTCAGCCGCAGCCTGGACCAGTCGGTCGATCTCGGCCACCGAGGTCTCGCGCGCGGCGACAAAAGCGAGATCAACCACCGACACGTTGATGGTGGGGACGCGCATGGCGAACCCATCGAGGCGACCATTGAGCTCAGGCAACACCAGGCCCACGGCTGCGGCAGCACCGGTCTTGGTCGGTATCTGCGACATCGTCGCTGACCGCGCCCGGCGCAAATCCGAGTGATAGACATCAGTCAGTACCTGATCATTGGTGTAAGCGTGAATGGTCGTCATCAAACCATGGACAATGCCCACGCCCTCATGCAGCACCTTGGCCAGCGGCGCCAGACAGTTGGTGGTGCAGGAGGCATTGGATACCACGGTGTGCTCGGATTTCAGCGTGTGATGGTTGACCCCGTAGACCACCGTGGCATCAACATCGGCGCCACCGGGCGCACTGATCAACACCTTTTTGGCCCCGCCGGCCAGATGCTGGCCGGCCTTGGCCTTGGAGGTGAACAAGCCGGTGCATTCCATCACCACATCCACGCCGAGCTCAGCCCATGGCAACTTGGCCGGATCGCGCTCAGCCAGGGCGCGAATGCGATCGCCACCGATCACCAGCGAATCGCCATCCACGCCCACCTCGGTGCGAAAACGGCCGTGAGCGGTGTCGTATTGGGTCAGATGCGCATTGGTAGCAGCATCACCCAGATCATTGATGGCGACAATCTGGATGTCCTGGGTGCGGCCGGACTCATACAGGGCACGCATGATGTTGCGACCGATGCGGCCATAGCCATTGATACCGACGCGTAAAGCCATGATGTACTCCTGGATCGACAAGGGATGCCGCATACTAGCGAGCGTGGCGTCCCGATGCGATGTATCCCGAGCGTGTATGCAAGGGACGACTCGTCGCCAGAATGGCAATCTCGATCAGAGCTCCCGAAGCGATCCGCGAATCCCTCGGAATCAGTATCGGCAGCTCTTGCTAATCGAACGATCGCAGGCTACTATGGTGAGCTTCTGGTGCGGGGTGGAGCAGTCAGGCAGCTCGTCGGGCTCATAACCCGAAGGTCGCAGGTTCAAATCCTGCCCCCGCTACCAATGGTTTTCGACAGAAAGCCTCTTCGGAGGCTTTTTTGTTGCCCGAATTTCACCGATGCCGGGGTTGCATGGCTGCGCAGCGAAAGGCGGAAATCGAGGGTCTGCTTGGCCCCACGGTGCAGGCACTGGGACTCGAATTGTGGGGCACGGAACTGGCGCTGTCGCGCGCCGGCGGTCTGCTGCGCCTCTACATTGACCACCAGGATCGGCCGATCACGCTGGAAGACTGCGAGCAGGTAAGCCGTGAGGTCTCTGCGTTGTTGGACGTGCACGACCCGATTACGGGCAATTACACGCTGGAAGTCTCGTCGCCAGGCCTGGACCGTCCCCTTTACGGTGCCGAACAGTACGCCCGCTTCATCGACAGTGATGTGCGTGCGACGACGGCCCTGCCGATCAACGGCCGCAGACGCTTCCAGGGCCGTATTGTCGGCGTCGAGGACGGACAGGTGACTCTGGCAACGGATACCGGCCCGGTGGTTTTGGCTGTGGCTGACATTGAAAAGGCGAAACTGGTCCCGCGATTCACGCCGCAGGCGGCGTCGCGTTCCTCTCGCAAAGGAAAGAAAGATGAGTAAGGAAATGTTGCTGGTTGCCGATGCGGTTGCCAACGAGAAGGGCGTGCCGCGCGCTGTCATTTTTGACGCTCTTGAGGCAGCGCTGGCCTCCGCTGCCAAGCGCAAGCATGGCGGCGACATTCTCACGCGCGTGGTCATCGATCGCGTCAGCGGCGATTACAAGACCTTCCGCCGCTGGGAAGTCATCGAAGACGACGCGCCGCTCGAGTTTCCCGAGCGCCAGTCGGCACTGACCGTCGCCATCGAAACCGATCCGAAAGTCGAAGTCGGCGGCTTCATCGAGGAGCCCATCGAGAACGCCGAGTTCGGTCGCATCTCGGCGCAGGCGGCCAAGCAGGTCATCGTCCAGCGCGTGCGCGAAGCCGAGCGGGCCCAGGTCGTCGACCAGTACCAGGACAAGGTCGGGTCCCTGGTGACCGGCATCATCAAGCGCATCGAACGCGGCCATATCTACCTGGATCTGGGCGGCAATGCCGAAGCGATCATCCTGCGTGAGCGCGTGGTTCCGCGCGAGAACTTCCGCGCCGGCGATCGTGTACGCGGCATTCTCTACGACGTGCGCAGCGAGGCTCGCGGGCCGCAGCTGTTCGTGTCGAGAACAGCACCCGAGTTCATGATGGAACTGTTCAAGCTGGAAGTGCCTGAAGTCGGTCAGGGCGTGGTGACGGTCATGGCCGCCGCCCGCGACCCCGGCGATCGCGCCAAGATTGCGGTGCGCGCCAACGACAACCGCACCGATCCGGTCGGCGCCTGCATCGGCATGCAGGGTTCGCGCGTCAAGGCGGTGTCGAACGAGCTCAACGGCGAGCGCATCGACATCGTGCTCTGGAACGACAATCCGGCGCAGTTCGTCATCAATGCGATGGCACCGGCTGAAGTCCAGTCCATCGTCGTCGACGAAGAAAAGCACGCCATGGATCTGGCAGTGGCGGAGGACAAGCTGTCCCAGGCGATCGGTCGCGGCGGTCAGAACGTGCGTCTGGCCAGCAAACTGACCGGCTGGCAGTTGAATGTGATGACCCAGGCTCAGGCCCAGGCCAAGAGCGAGGCCGAGTCCACGCAGGCAGTGGAGATGTTCGTCGAGAAGCTGCAGGTCGATGAGGAGATCGCGGCGATCCTGGTGCGCGAAGGCTTCAGCAGCGTCGAGGAAGTGGCCTACGTGCCGGCAGGCGAACTGCTCTCGGTCGATGAATTTGATGAAGATCTGGTTGAGGAACTGCGGGCGCGGGCGCGCGATGCCCTGCTGACCGAGATGATCGCGAAGGAGGAGGCGCTCGAAGAGCACCGCCCGGATGATTCGCTGCTGGCCGTCACCGGTATGGACGAGGCTACCGCCTACGCCCTGGCCGGCCAGGGCATCCGCACCCGGGAAGACCTCGCGGATCTGGCGGTGGACGAATTGATGGAAGTCGAAGGCATGACCGAGGAGCGCGCTGCGAGTCTGATCATGACCGCGCGCGAGCCCCTGTTTGCCGGCGAGAACCAGGCTTGAAAGTACACGATGCGCGGCACATGAGCTGCCGCGGTCGACGCTGAATTTGGAGAAGTGCATGGCAGGAGTGACCGTCGAAAAGCTGGCAACCGTGCTGGGGGTAGGCCCCGAGCGCCTGCTTGAACAGCTGGCCGAGGCCGGCATGAAGTTCAGCAGTGTCCAGCAGGAAGTCAGCGCGAGCCAGAAGATCGCGCTGCTGGAATACCTGCGCTCGTCTCATGGCAAGGCCAAGGCCGATCTCAAGGCCCCCAGTCAGATCACGCTGAAGCGCAAGACCGTCAGCGAACTGACGGTGCCGACCGGCGGACCAGGGCGCGGCGCCAAGACCGTCAATGTCGAGGTTCGGCAGCAGAAGGTCTACGTCAAGCGCAGCACCGTGGCAGAGCAGGCCGAGAACGATCCCGAGCGCGAGGAAGCACAGCGCCTGCTGAACGAATCGCACCTGCGTCGCGAGTCTGAGGATCAAGCCCGCCGCGAGGCCGAGGCCCGCCGTCAGGCAGAAGAGGAACGCCAGCGCGAGCAGGAAGAAGAACGCCGCCGCGAGCGCGAGAAGGCCGAGCGTCTGGCCGCCGAGGAAGCAGAGCGCGTGCGCGAGGCCGAAGCACAGCGCCTGGCCGAAGAAGAACGGGTCAAGACCGAGGCCAGCAAGCCGAAGAAGGTCCGGGTCGAAGCCGACGAGAAACCGCGCGGTCACAAGCCCGACAAGGCCGGTGCGCGACGTGCCCCGGTGGCGCGCGTGCTCCAGGACGAAGTCGTGGCCGACGAGCCGGAACCAGTGGCCGCGGCAGGTCAGCTGCACCTGAGCGATCACGCCCGTCGCGCCAAGAAGAAACCGCATCGTCGGCACTCGGCTCCCGAGCCGCAGCGCGGCGGTCGCGATCATGGCTTTTCGAGGCCGACGGCTCCTGTGGTCCGAGAGGTGGAAGTGGGTGACACGATCGTAGTGGCGGAATTGGCCCAGAAACTCGCGGTCAAGGCGCCGGAAGTCATCAAGGCGCTGATGAAGATGGGCGTCATGGTGACCATCAACCAGAACATCGATCACGACACCGCTGTCCTGGTAGCCGAGGAACTGGGCCATTCGGTCAAGAAGTCAGGTGCCCGAGACGTCGAGGCCGAAGTGGTGTCGGTGGATCCCACCGCCGGAGAAGCCGTGCAGCGCCCGCCCGTAGTCACGATCATGGGCCATGTCGACCACGGCAAGACCTCGCTGCTCGACCATATCCGCCGCACCCGCGTGGCCGCCGGCGAAGCCGGTGGCATCACCCAGCACATCGGCGCCTACCATGTGAACACCAAGAAAGGGATCATCACCTTTCTGGACACCCCGGGTCACTCGGCCTTTACCCAGATGCGCGCCCGTGGCGCCAAGATCACCGATATCGTGATCCTGGTCGTGGCAGCCGATGACGGCGTGATGCCGCAGACCATCGAAGCCATCAAGCACGCGCGCGCCGCCAAGGTGCCGCTGATCGTGGCTGTGAACAAGATGGACAAGGCCGACGCCGATCCGGAGCGCGTCAAGCAGGGTCTGCTGCAACACGATGTGATACCCGAAGAATACGGTGGTGATGTGCAGGTGGTTCCGGTATCGGCCAAGGCCGGAACTGGCATCGACAATCTGCTCGAAGCCATTCTGGTGCAATCTGAAGTGCTGGAGTTGCGGGCACCGGTCAAGGGTCGCGCTCGCGGCACCGTGGTCGAATCCACACTCGACAAGGGCCGTGGTCCGGTCGCCACCATCCTGGTGCAGAGCGGCACCTTGAAGAAGGGCGACATCGTGCTGGCCGGCATGCAGTGGGGCCGCGTGCGCGCCATGTTCGACGAGGCGGGTCGGCAGATCGCCGAAGCCGGACCGTCGATACCCGCGGTGGTCATTGGCCTGCAGGGCACGCCCTTCGCTGGCGACGATTTCATGGCCGTCGCCGACGAGCGGGCCGCCCGCGAAGCAGCGGCGGCCCGTGAGCTGCGCAGCCGCGATGTGCGCCTGGCCAAACAACAGTCCTCGAAACTGGAAGATGTCTTCGCGCAGATGGGTCAGGGTGAGATTCAAACTCTCAACCTGCTGGTCAAGGCAGACGTTCAGGGCAGCACCGAAGCGCTGCGCGAAGCACTGAGTGCGCTGGCCACCGATCAGATCAAGGTCAACATCATTTCCTCGGGTGTGGGCGGCATCACTGAATCCGATGCCACGCTGGCCGTTGCGGCCAAGGCCGTGGTCATCGGATTCAATGTCCGCGCCGATGCCCAGGCCCGCAAGGTGTTGCAGGAAGGCGGCGTCGAGGTCAACTACTACAGCATCATCTACGAAGCCATCGATCACGTCCGCAAGGCGCTGACCGGCATGCTTGGCACTGAAACCCGGGAGAAGATCCTGGGTCTGGCGCAGGTGCGCGAGGTCTTCCGTTCCAGCAAGTTCGGCGCCGTGGCCGGCTCCATGGTCATCGAGGGCGTGGTCAAGCGCAACAAGCCGATCCGCGTGCTGCGCGACAATGTCGTCATCTTCGAGGGCGAACTGGAGTCGTTGCGTCGATTCAAGGACATCGTCGAGGAAGTCCGCAATGGCATGGAATGCGGCATTGCGGTGAAGGAATACAATGACGTCAAGGCCGGCGATCAGATCGAGTGTTTCGATCGGATCGAAGTCCAGCGCACGCTGGGTTGATCGGGAGAGACGCTGTGGCCAGAGGTGGTTTCGAACGTACCGACCGTATCGCCGCATTGTTGCGGCGTGAGGTCGCTGTGCTGGTGCATGAAGATGTCAAATCACACCAGTTACCCGAGATCAGCGTATCCGATGTCGAGGTGAGCCGCGATCTGGCGGTGGCCAAGGTGTTTGTCACCGCACTGAATCCGGAAGACGCCAAGCCGGCGCTGACCCTGCTAAAGGAAGAGGCCAAACGCTACCGTCAGTCTCTGTCCAAGCTGATGTCGACGCGCACCGTGCCCGAATTGCGCTTTCACTATGACGATTCGGTGGATCGTGGTGGACGCATTGATGAATTGTTGCGGCAAAGCCGGGCCGCCGATGATTCGATCGGCTGAGTGGCCCCAGGCTCGGGTCTGATCAACGACAGCGTTCAGACCCGCAGTTCGACCTCGGCGCCGACGTTGCAACCGCAGACTCCTTGATAGCCCGCCATCGATATGCGCTCACGCAAACGCCATCTGGATGGCGTGCTCCTGCTCGACAAGCCTTCCGGCCCCAGTTCCAACGCAGCCTTGCAGCAGGTGAAATGGCTCTACCGTGCCCACAAGGCTGGTCACACGGGCAGCCTGGACCCACTGGCGGGCGGCCTGCTGCCTATCTGCTTCGGCGAAGCGACCAAGCTCAGCAGCTATCTGCTCACCGGCGACAAGGGTTATCGCGCGATTGCGCGTTTGGGCCAGCGCACCGACACCCTGGATGCCGAAGGCCGACTGCTGGCCGAAGCGCCCATCGATGAGATCGATACAGTCCACATTGAAACCGCGCTGATCGGGTTCCGCGGCCACATCCGCCAGATCCCGCCGATGTACTCGGCGCTGAAGCGCGGCGGCGAGAGCTTGTATGCGCTGGCGCGACAGGGCCTGGAGGTAGAACGCGAGCCGCGCCAGGTTCATATCGACCGGCTGGAGCTGGTCGACTACACGCCGCCCTTCCTGGTGCTCGACGTCGATTGCTCCTCCGGCACCTACATCCGCACACTGGTCGACGACATCGGTCAGGTCTTGGGCTGTGGTGCCCACGTGCATGCGCTGCGGCGAACCTGGGCCGAGCCCTTTCGCGACCCGGAAATGGTCGAGTTGAGCGCACTGGAGGCCCGGAACGGGCAATTCGCTGCTCTGGACGCATGCTTGTTGCCGTTGGAGTCGATGGTAAGCGCCCTGCCCCGAGCTACCATAGACGGGCCCGACCTGCAGCGTTTTGCCCATGGCAACCCGGTACGCCACGTCGGCGCTCCGGTCTCCCAGGCCATCGCCGTACATGATTCACTGGGACAACTGCTGGGCATGGCCCGCTGCGCCGACGGCGAGACCTTGAAGGCGGTGCGGGTACTCAACCGATCGACGTCCTGACAGGCAAGCGAATGGTCATCGTCGAGAATCACTCGCCTGAACCACCTGGAGAAATGCACACGTGGCCAAACGCAGAGTACTGATCACCGGGGCGTCCGCTGGCATTGGTGCCGCCTGCGCGCGCGAATGGGCTTCGCGCGGTTGGGACCTGCTGCTGGTGGCGCGCCGCCTGGAACCCATGCGCGAACTGGCTCGCGAGTTGGAGACCGCTCATGGCACCTCGGTCGAGGTGATGAGCGCAGATCTCGCCGACCCCGCTGCGCCGGCCACGTTGTGGGCCGATATCCAGGCTGCCGGACTGCAGATCGACGGCCTGATCAACAATGCCGGTTACGGCGTGCCCGGCTCCTTTCTGTCGGTGCCCTGGAGCACGCATGCCGACTTCCTCAGGGTGCTGTTGTGGGCACCCACGGAACTGACCCATCTGCTGTTGCCGGCCATGCAGGCCCGGGGCTATGGCCGTATTGTCAACGTGGCGTCCCTCGCCGGTCTGGTCCCGGGAACCGCCGGACACACACTCTACGGCGGGACCAAGAGCTATCTGATCCGGTTTTCGCAGTCGCTGGCGCAGGAAGTGCGCAGCAAGGGTGTCCATGTCACGGCGCTTTGCCCGGGCTTCACCTACAGCGAGTTCCATGACGTCAACGGCATGCGCCCTGCAGTCTCGCAGATGCCCCGATTCCTTTGGATGGATGCGGCCACGGTGGCGCGCGAAGCCTTCGACGCCGTCGAGGTCGGAAAGATGATCCATGTCAACGGCCGCATCAACCGCGGACTCGCCCTGCTGGCGCGGCTGTTGCCTCAGCGCTTGGCTCTGGCCCTGATGGGCGGCCAGTCGCGCCGATTCCGACGCCAATGATCGTCACATTTGTGTTTCATTCAGGTTGACCCGCGGCTGGCCAGCGAATAGACTCTTGTTCGCTGTGCGTAGCGTCGAGACAGGCGTGCGCTCAACTCGCCCTCACAAGAAAGAAATGGATCCCGCCATGAAGAATTCCTTGATTTCTGCTGCCCTGCTGCTGCTCGTTTCCGGCGCGGTCTCCGCGCAATCGGCCAACGACGCTGGAATCGCTGTTTCCGGCGGCGGTCGTTCGCTCACCGGCCCGGTCGTCCCGTCGGGTCCCGGCCTGACCTGCGCGCCAGCCGGCCCGGTTGTGTCCACTTTCACCGGCGGCACCACGCAGTCCGGCCGTATCTTCCGCGACGGCATCGCCAGCACCTGCGCCGGCAAGGCCTATCCCGGCATCTTCAACCCCGGCACCACGTACAACTACGAAACCTTCACCTACGGCAACACCGGCGCCACCCCGTCCTGCGTGACGATCAACTTCGATCCGGATGCGGGCGCCACCCCCTGCGGCACCAACGCACACGCCAGCGCCTACGCCGGCAGCTATGACCCGGCCAACCAGGGAACCAACTTCCTGGGTGATGTTGGCTCCAGCGTGGCCCAGCCGTTCGCATTCACGATTCCTGCCGGACAGCAGCTGGTGCTGGCCGTGACCAACACGGCTAACGCCGCAGTATGTACCTTCGCCTTCGAAGTGGTCGACCTCCCGTGCGTGATTGCTCCGCCGGTGCCGGCTCCGGTGAACTCGCCGCTGGCCATGATCCTGCTGGGTCTGGCGCTGGCCGGTCTGGGTGGTCTGGTGGTTGCTCGCCGCAGCTGATCCAAGGTCACATCGGTTGAATCAGAAGCCGCCTTCGGGCGGCTTCTGCGTTTGCGGGGTCCGCAGGCGGATCCAGATCCTGAATCCGCCTGCGCCCGGCGTTTACCAATGGCAATGCCGAGCCATTTCCCCGCGACCTCCGGAACCCGGCGGGCTAAACTTGCGCCCTTGCCTTCAAACGGATGACGCCAGCGATGACCTACCCTGCCCAGACCCGATTTGCTGCCGAACTGGCCGAGATCGAGCAGCAAGGCCTGTACAAGCGCGAACGCATCATCGCCACCCCGCAATCGGCGGAAATCGAGCTGGCCGACGGGCGCAAGATGCTCAATTTCTGCGCCAACAACTATCTTGGGCTGGCCGACCATCCAGAGGTCATCGCCGCCGCCAAGGACGCGCTCGACAGTCATGGCTTCGGGGTCGCCTCGGTGCGCTTCATCTGCGGCACCCAGGATCTGCACAAGCAGCTGGAACGCACCATTTCCGAGTTCTTCGGCACCGAGGACACCATCCTTTACGCCGCCTGCTTCGATGCCAACGGTGGCCTGTTCGAGCCCCTGCTGGGGCCTGAAGACGCGATCATTTCCGACGCTCTGAACCATGCCTCGATCATCGATGGCGTGCGCCTGTGCAAGGCCCAGCGTTATCGCTATGCCAATGGCGACATGGCCGACCTGGAGCAGCAGCTGCAGGCTGCGGCCTCGGCACGCACGCGGATGATCACCAGCGACGGCGTGTTCAGCATGGACGGTGCCATTGCTCCGCTCGATCAGCTGACCGCTCTGGCGCGCAAGTACGATGCGCTGGTGCATATCGACGAGTGCCATGCCACCGGCTTCCTCGGCGCGACGGGCCGCGGCACCGCCGAGTTCCACGGGGTCATGGACCAGATCGACGTCTATACCTCGACCCTGGGCAAAGCCCTGGGCGGCGGCCTCGGCGGCTTCACCACCGGCCGCCAGGAGATCATCGATCTGCTGCGCCAGCGCTCCCGCCCCTATCTGTTTTCGAATTCACTGACGCCCTCGATCGTGGCTGCCAGCATCAAGGTCTTCGAACTGCTGACCCGCGCCGACGATCTGCGGGTCAAGCTGATGGAGAACACCCGCTATTTCCGCGAGCGCATGAGCGCGGCCGGATTCGATCTCAAGCCCGGCCAGCATCCGATCACTCCGGTGATGCTGCATGATGCCAAGCTGGCGCAGGATTTTGCTGCAAAGCTGCTGGATCACGGGATCTACGTGATCGGCTTCTTCTTCCCGGTGGTACCCAAGGGCCAGGCCCGCATCCGCGTGCAGCTGTCGGCGGCACATGAACGCGAGCACCTGGACCGCGCCATTGCCGCCTTCACCGCGGTGGGACGCGAACTGGGCGTGATCGGGTAGCGGCACGGGGCACGGAGTTGTCGGTTGTCGGTTGTCGGTTGTCGGTTGTCGGTTGTCGGTTGTCGGTTGTCGGTTGGAGCTTGCTCTGGCGCAGGCCAGGAAGCCCGCTGGCTACCGCTGCACTGTGGGAGCGGACGCCGTCCGCTAACGCATCCTGCCCAGGCTGAAATCAGCGTCATTTCGAGCCACCTGTTTCGGCCCGAAACTGCTCACGAGCCATGAACCACCGGCGTCATTGCGGGCGCACCGAAGCATTCCAGCAGCGGCTCACACCATCACGACGCCGTTCGCCTGCCAAAGCTTCGGTGCATCCAAGCGACCACACGCTTGCGTACCGTCTGTACGATGCGCCCTAATTGGGGATTGCATCCCGATCGGAGTCCAGCCATGAGTGAGCATCACGCCGCGATTCGCTTCACCCACAGCAGCGGCAGTTTTGCCGACAAGAGTTTTTCGCGCGATCACCAATGGCTGTTCAAGGGTGATCAGACCCTGCTGGCCTCTTCGGCCCCGGACTTCAACGGCAATGCGGCGGCGGTCGATCCCGAAGATGCCTTCACGGCGTCTCTCGCCTCATGTCATATGCTGACCTTTCTGGCGATTGCGGCGGTCAAGGGTTTTGAAGTGCGCTCCTACGCCGACGATGCCGTCGGCACCCTGGACAAGAATGCCGAAGGCCGCATGAGCATGGTCAAGGTGGTGTTGCGTCCACGCGTGGTCTTTGGCGATCGGCAGCCCAGTCGCGAGGAACTTGCCGGATTGCATGAGCGTGCCCACAAGGCCTGCTTCATCGCCAACTCGGTCAAGACCGAGGTCACGGTAGAGCCCCAGACAGACTGACAGGAAGTGCTGATGAGTCATGAACACTCCGTTGCCAATCCCGCCTTGCAGGCCGCCCAGCTGGAACAGGCCGTGGCTGATGGCCTGCAGCACGCGCGCCGCCGTGTGGGCGAGGCCGCGCTGCAGATGGAGCGAGGCGTCGGCGAGGCCATGGACAGCGCCCGCGCCCAGATGGGCCATGCCGCAGAACGCGTCGAAGGCGTCATCGACGATACTGTCAGCCGAACGCGCGGACTCTGGACCCGTGCCTGGGTGGCGCTGGTGCGCTGGTTCGATACCAGCGCAGCCTTGCCCGTGGACGCCGCAGCGGCAGATCGCATTGACTGGTTGCGGGTGATTCCCTTCATCGGCTTGCATCTGGCCTGTATCGGCGTTTTCTGGGTGGGTTTCAGCTGGTTTGCGTTGGGCACGGCAATCGTCCTGTACCTGATCCGCATGTTTGCCATCACCGGCTTCTACCACCGCTACTTTTCCCATCGCGCCTTCAAGACTTCCAGGCCACTGCAGTTCCTGTTCGGGATGATCGGCGCCAGCTCGGTACAGCGCGGTCCGCTGTGGTGGGCCGCCCATCATCGCCATCACCATCGTCATTCAGACCAACCCGGCGATCTGCATTCTCCGGTGCAGCACGGCTTCTGGCGCAGCCACATGGGCTGGTTCATGACGCCGCGGGCCTTCGGCATCGATTTCAAGGTGATTCCGGATCTGGCCAAATTTCCGGAGCTGCGCTTCCTCGACCGCTTCGACATCCTGGTACCGGTGCTGCTGGCGGCGCTGCTGATGTGGATCGGAAACCTGCTGGAGCACCACGCGCCGGGCTTGGGCACCAACGGTCCGCAGTTGTTGATCTGGGGCTTCTTCGTCTCCACCGTGGTGCTGTTCCATGCCACGGTCACGATCAACTCGCTGGCGCATGTCTGGGGCAAGCGCCGCTACCAGACCCGTGACGACAGCCGCAACAACTTCTGGCTGGCGCTGATCACGCTCGGCGAGGGCTGGCACAACAATCACCACCATTATCCGGCCTCGGTGCGTCAGGGCTTCTACTGGTGGGAACTGGATCTCACCTGGTACGCGCTCAAGCTGATGAGCTGGTGCGGCCTGGTATGGCAACTGAAACCCGTGCCGGCGCGCATCCGCGATGCCCGCAGCCGTCGACCGGGCGGCTGACACCATGCGCATTGCCATCATCGGATCCGGCATCGCTGGCCTGGGTGCCGCCTACCTGCTCGCCCGCGAACACGAGGTCGTGGTCTACGAGGCCGAGGATCGGCTGGGCGGACACACCCATACCCACGACATTGACGGGGGCTCAGGCAAGATCAGCATCGACACCGGCTTCATTGTCTTCAATCCGGATCACTATCCGCTGCTGACACGCCTGTTCGCCGAACTCGGGGTCGAATCGCAGCCGACGACCATGAGCTTTGCGGTCAAGAACGAGCTCAGCGGACTCGAATACAACGCCACCAATCTGAATCGGTTGTTCTGCCAGCGCAGCAACCTGCTGAGCCCGCCGTTCTGGCGCATGGTGCTCGACATCCTGCGCTTCTACCGCGAGTCGCCAGCGCTGCTGCGCGATCCCGGTCCCGGGCCTTCGCTCGGGGAGTATCTGCGAGAGCACGGCTATGGCAGGCTGTTCATCGAGGATCATCTGCTGCCGATGGCATCGGCGTTGTGGTCCTCGCCCACAGCCACCATCCTCGATTTTCCGGCCAGGTACCTGGTGCAGTTCATGGCCAACCACCAGATGCTGGATGCCGGCAATCGGCCCCCTTGGCGCGTGGTCAAGGGCGGTTCGGCCCGCTATCTGGACAAGCTGGTGCCGGCCATCCGCGGCGAATTCCGCACCGGCGCCGCGGTGCGTCGGGTGGAACGCAGCGAGAACGGCGTGCGTGTATTCAGCCAGGGCGATGAATCGACCTTCGATCAGGTGGTGTTCGCCTGCCACAGCGATCAGGCCCTGGCCATGCTCGACGATCCCAGCGACAGCGAGCGCGAGATCCTCGGCGCCATCAAGTTCCAGCGCAATGACACCGTGCTCCACACCGACGCGAGCCTGCTGCCGAAACGTCGAGCTGCGTGGGCGGCCTGGAATGCACTCAAGCTCAAGCCGGTACCGGGGGCGGCCGAGGCGCCGGCCTGCACGGTCAGCTATTGCATGAACCTGTTGCAGAGCCTGAGTTGCAGCACGCCTTACATCGTCACCTTGAATGCCACCCAGCGCATTGCGCCGGAGCGGATTCTGGCGCGCATGGACTATGCGCATCCGGTCTACACCCACGCCTCGGTGGCTGCGCAGGGCCGCTGGTCCGAGATCAACGGCCTGCGCCGCAGCTGGTATTGCGGCGCCTACTGGGGCTGGGGCTTTCACGAAGACGGCTTGCGCAGTGGCGTGCGCGTTGCCAGCGCGCTTGGTTGTCGCTGGGACTAGCGATGAGCGCCAGCGCACTGTACCTGGGCCACGTCCGGCATCGGCGCAGCCGACCGCATCCACACGGATTCCGCTACCGCATGGCGCAGCTGTATGTGGATCTGGATGAACTCCCGCAGCTGCTGCGCGGCCGTTGGCTGTGGTCGCTGGAGCGGCGCAACATCGCCAGCTTCCGGCGCAGCGACTATCTGGGCGATCCGAAGCAACCGCTCAAGGAAGCCGTTTACGACCGCGTCGAGCAGGCCACGGGGGCGCGTCCGTGCGGCCCGGTGCGGCTGCTCGCGCACTGGCGCTTCTTCGGCTATTGCTTCAATCCGGTCAGCTTCTACTACTGCTTCGAGCCGGACGGCCAAACCCTGCTGGCGATCGTTGCCGAGATCACCAACACGCCCTGGGGCGAACGCTTTGCCTATGTGCTGCCGGCAGCCGAGGCCGCCCGTCATGGCACCGCGCAGCGCGTTCATGCGTGGAGTTTCGACAAGGCTTTCCACGTGTCGCCCTTCCTGCCCATGCAGATGCACTATGACTGGCGTTTCGAGCCGCCGGGCGCGGATCTGCGCGTGCACATGAATGTGGCCGACGAGGCCGGCAAGATCTTCGATGCCACGCTGGTGATGCAAAGACGACCGCTTGATGGCGCCGCGCTCACGAAGTTTCTGTTGAACTACCCATGGATCACCGCCCAGGTTGCCTGGAAGATCTACTGGAATGCGCTGTTGCTGAGGCTGAAACGCACCCCCTTCTTCGCTCACCCCAAAACCTCCTGAGGTGCCGTGCTGATGACTGACAACACCCTGGATGCCGGATACACGGCCACCGCCACAGCGCCTACCGACATCACCGGCCCCTTCTTCAAGCGCCGCCTGCTGGGTGAGTTGACCCGCCTTGACCACGGCCATCTCAGCCTGATCGATGGCAATGAACGCTATGAGTTCGGCGCGGTGAACGCCGCCGCTGGACCACGCGCCACCGTCCGCGTGCACCATCCGGAGGTCTATCGGCAGATGGCGCTGGGCGGCAGCGTCGGCAGTGCCGAGGCCTACATGGATGGCGCCTGGGACTGCGATGATCTGGTGGCGCTGATCCGCATCCTGGTGCGCAATCGCGAGGTGCTCGACAACATGGAGGGCGGCATGGCGCGCCTGGCCACCTCGGCGCTGCGCCTGTGGCACACGCTCAGACGCAACACCCGCGACGGCAGCCGCCGCAACATTGCCGCGCACTACGATCTGGGCAACGAATTCTTCGAGTTGTTTCTGGATCCCTCGCTGATGTACTCGAGTGCGATCTATCTCAACGAGTCGGAGAGCCTGGAGACGGCCCAGCAGCGCCGACTGCAGCGCATCTGCCAGAAGCTGGATCTGCAACCCGGCCAGCGGCTGGTGGAGATCGGCACCGGCTGGGGTGGCTTTGCCATCCACGCCGCCCGGCATCACGGCGTCCACGTCACCACCACCACCATTTCCCAGCGCCAGCATGATCTGGCGCGCGAACGCATCGACCGCGCCGGACTGGGTGATCGCATCACCTTGTTGCTGGAGGACTACCGCGATCTCAAGGGCCGCTATGACAAACTGGTGTCGATCGAGATGATCGAAGCCATCGGCCACCAGTATCTGGATACCTATTTCGCCAAGGTCTCCGGTCTGCTGGAGAATCATGGCAGCGCCCTGATTCAGGCCATCACCATCGAGGATCACCGCTATCAACGGGCGTTGACCGATATCGATTTCATCAAGCGCTACATCTTCCCGGGCAGCTTCATTCCCTCGAACGCGGCCATGCTCGGTGCCGTCGCCCGCAGCTCCGATCTGCGGCTGACCCATCTGGAAGACATTGGACCGAGCTATGCGCTGACCTTGCGCGCCTGGCGCCAACGTTTCCAGGCGGCACTGCCCGAAGTCAGGAAGCAAGGCTACTCGGAGGCTTTCATCCGCATGTGGAACTACTATCTGTGCTACTGCGAGGGCGGCTTTCTGGAGCGCTCCATTAGCGACGTCCATCTGCTGCTGTCCAAGCCGCAGAACCGACGACCGCAGTTCCTCCCCGATCTGAATCCGGAAATCTGATGAACATCGTACTCAATCTGGTGCTGTTCCAGATCGGCTGGGTGGTCACGGTGTTCGGTGCCGGCCACGACGCCTGGTGGGCCGGGCCGCTCTCGCTGCTGATCTTGGCTGCGATCACCTTCAAGTTGACGCCCTGGCCGCGAACCGACATGGCCCTGGTCTGCGTGGCCTGCCTGGTCGGGTTGATTGTCGACAGCGCCTATGTGCAATTCGGGCTGCTGCGCTTCGCCGAGCCGGTCCCCTTCGACGGACTGGCGCCAATCTGGATTCTGGGCATGTGGATGAGCTTTGCGCTGACCCTCAACCACTCCATGCGAGTGTTCAAGCCGCACCTTGGCCTGGCAGCACTGTTCGGACTGATCGGCGGTCCAGTGGCCTATTACGTGGCCGGCAGCAAATTTGCGGCGGTCGAGATGCTGGCCTCGCCCTGGCTGGTCTATGGTGCGATTGCCGTGGTCTGGGGCCTGCTCACCCCGCTGCTGTTGATGCTGGCGTCCAGCTGGGTGCCCAAACTTGACCCGGCCACACCGCGGCTGTCATGAACGAGCTGCTTCTGCACCTGGGCATCGCCTGGATGACCTCGGCCTTGGCCATGAGCGCGGTCTGGTACATCCAGAAACGCACCGCCAATGCCGGCTTTGTGGATGTCGCCTGGGCCGCGCTGCTGGGAGTGGCGGCCCTTTACTACGGCGCAGTGGCGGATGGTGCACTGCTGCCGCGGCTGGTGGTCGCGCTGCTGGCTGCCACCTGGGGCTTCCGCCTTGCCCTGCACCTGCTGCATCGGGTGCTCAATGAGGAAGAGGACGGTCGCTATGCCCATCTGCGCGCGCATTGGCAGGGCCATCAGGGCAAGTTCTTCCTGTTCTTCCAGGCCCAGGCACTGGCTGTCGCCCTGTTCTCGCTCCCTTTCCTGGTAGCGGCCAGCAACCCGGTGCCGGAGTTGACCGCCACCATCACGCTGGGTATCTGCGTGTGGCTGGCCAGTCTGGTCGGTGAATCCATCGCCGACCTGCAGCTGGCCCGCTTCCGTTCCAATCCGCGCAACCGCGGAAAAACCTGTCGCGACGGTCTGTGGCGTTACTCACGTCATCCCAACTACTTCTTCGAATGGCTGCACTGGTTTGCCTATGTTTGTCTGGCCTGGGGCTCACCCTGGTTCGTGCTCAGCCTGATCGGCCCGGCGCTGATGCTGGTATCGCTGTGCTGGGTCAGCGGCATCCCCTTCGTCGAAGCCCAGTCGCTGCGCTCCCGCGGCGACGACTATCGCGAGTATCAGCGCACTACCAGCATGCTGATTCCGTGGTTTCCGAAGAACAGTGAAAAGTAAAATGTAAAACGTCAATGCTGTGCGCGCTTCGATTGACGTTTCACGTTTCACCTTTGACCCATCTCTTCCCTTCCTCTGACCTTCACGCAAGTACCCATGTCCCTCATCTCCCTCTGCGAACGCGGCTTCATTCCTGATGCTCTGACCCGGGTCGGCATTCGCCGGCTCAATGCGCAGAGGTTGCGCGAGGAGTACGCCGGTGACTGGTATAAGCGCTTCCGCTCGCGCATCGACGGCTTGCGCAGCAGTCCGATCGCGATCGAAACCCGGGC
Source organism: Rhodanobacteraceae bacterium (assembly GCA_024234055.1). Lineage (NCBI taxonomy): Bacteria > Pseudomonadati > Pseudomonadota > Gammaproteobacteria > Lysobacterales > Rhodanobacteraceae > Rhodanobacteraceae bacterium. The sequence goes on along the minus strand of JACKOW010000001.1, from coordinate 1,024,009 downwards.
CGCCAACGAGCAGCATTACGAGTTGCCGCCGCCCTTCTTCCTGCGCTGCCTGGGCAAACGCCTGAAGTATTCGAGCTGCTACTACAAGACTGGTAGCGAAAGCCTGGATCAGGCCGAGGAAGCCATGCTCGGCCTGTACAACGAGCGCGCCGAACTGGTCGACGGTCAGAGCATTCTGGAACTGGGCTGCGGCTGGGGCTCACTGACGCTGTGGATGGCCGAGCAGTTTCCGAACTCGCAGATCACGGCGGTGTCGAATTCGGCACCGCAACGCGAGTTCATCGAAGAACGCTGTCGCGAGCGCGGTTTCAACAACGTGCGCATCATCACCTGCGACGTCAATCAGCTGAAGCTGGATCCGAACAGCTTCGATCGCTGTGTCTCGATCGAGATGTTCGAGCACATGCGCAACTACGAAATCCTGCTGGGGCGCATCGCCTCCTGGCTGAAGCCGGGCGGCAAGCTGTTCGTGCACATCTTCGTCCATCGCGAAGTCATGTATCCCTTCGAGATCGAGGGCGAGGACAACTGGATGGGCCGCTATTTCTTCACCGGTGGCCTGATGCCGGCCGCTGACACGCTGCTGTACTTCCAGAAGGACCTCTGCCTGGAACAGCAGTGGCGCGTGAACGGTCGCCACTACCAGCAGACCAGCGAACACTGGCTGGCCAATACCGATGCGCATCGCGGCGAGATCCTGGATCTGTTCCGCGCCACCTATGGCGCCGATCAGGCCGCCGTCTGGTTGCAGCGCTGGCGCATGTTCTACCTCGCCTGCGCCGAGTTGTTCGGCTACGCCGGGGGCGAGCAGTGGCTGGTCGGGCACTATCGCTTCGTGCGCCGCTGATGCCGCAGCCCACTGGATTTATGTTGGTGGCGATGGCATACGGAGCATCCTGATCGATCGCCGGGAGCCGGCCATGAGCGCTGCATCGCACATTCCGCTGCCGGACTACCGCGAATATCCGCCCGCCGAAATGCAGGCCCGTGCCGATGAATTCGCGGCCGATCTGGCGCGGCGGCGCACGGTGCGCGAATTCTCCGACCGGCCGGTGCCGCGCAGCATCATAGAAGCCTGTCTGCGCGCGGCCGGCACCGCCCCCAGCGGCGCCAATCAACAGCCCTGGCGCTTCGTCGCCGTGGCCGACGCCGAGCTCAAGCACCGAATCCGCGAGGCCGCCGAGGCCGAGGAGCGCGCCTTCTACGAGCACCGCGCCCCGGCGCAGTGGCTGCAGGCGCTGTCGGCCATCGGCACGGATGCAAACAAGCCCTTTCTGGAGATAGCGCCCTGGCTGATCGGCATCTTCTACGAGCGCTTCGCCTTCAACGAGCAGGGCGAGAAGGTCAAGCGCTACTACCCGCATGAATCGGTGGGTATTGCCACCGGCATGCTGATCGCGGCCCTGCACCGCGCCGGTCTGGCCACGCTCACGCACACACCGAGTCCGATGGGCTTTCTCGGTGAGATCCTGGGCCGACCGAACAACGAGATGGCCTATCTGCTACTGGTGGTCGGCTACCCGGCCGAAGGTGCGCAGGTGCCGGCCATCGAGCGGCTACCGCTCACGGCCTACGCGCAGTTCAAATAGACCTTGTCCATCCTCGGCCATCTGTGTCTGCTGCTGGCGGCGCTGGTCTATCTGATCCCCTGGTTGGGACTGCAGCTGGGCCAGGCCCGGGGCAATGATGCCGGCGCCGGGCTGCTGTGGGCCTCGGTGTGGTTCGGGCTACCAATGGGTGCATTGCTGACGGGCGCATGGATGGTCGTGGTCACGCGAGGCGGCATGGACTGGCTGGCACGCGAACGCGGGCTGCAGTATCTGGCGATCCTGTTGGCTGGTTTGGGTTTCACGGTGGTCGTGACCATGGCCTCGGCGCTCAGGCTGGAACCATCCAGCCAGATTCCCTGGGCAATGCGTCCGCTGGTGCCATGGGCAGCCTGGGTCTTGCCTGCAGCCCTGATCCTTGCGGCAGCGCTGGCACTCAATGGACTCAGCCATGCTGCCGCCCAGGCATCGGTGCGCGGGATCTGGCTGACCACCACGGCACTGTCGGCGCTGGTGGCACTGGGCCTGGTGATGGAAATGGCGCAATCACAGCAAGTCCAGCGCCAGCAGCAGCTGCAGCAGCAGTCGGCGGAACAGGACCGGCGCGATCAGCAGACCCATGACGAAGTCGCCCGGATGCGCCTGCCGGACCATCTGTCGCAGCTGCTCAACCACAGCAATGTCTACGAGAATCCAGCCGTGCGCGCCCTGGCCTTGCAGAAACTCGCCGAGCATCCTGATCTGACCGCCGCCGTGGCCCGGGAGTTGACCCGCGGCCGTGCCTACGAGGCCGTCATCTATCTGCAGGGCAATGATCCCCCGCACCCGGAGCAGCTGGATCAGGCCATCGCCATCGGGATCGAGCGGATCGCTGCCGAACTGGCCTTGGACATCGAGCGCACGCACACGCTCTACGCCGAACAAGGAGAAACCGAAGTCCTGCGAATCCTGGATGTGCTCAAGCGCTATCCACGCGGGCACAGCGACTATCGCCCGGCGATGCGCCGATTGCGTGCGGCGCTGGACGACCCGCGCCAGAATCAGGTACCGCTGAAGGCGCGTGCGCTGCTCGACCGATGGCTGGCAGCCCATCGGGGCTGATTCGGCGCTCTGGAGACATTCGCCAATCACCGCGACGGTCGCAACACCGCGGCCCGTAGCCGGCCGCACGCGCAACATGACCGACGACCGGGGTTACCCGGAATCCGCCGCGCACACACGCGCACCGCGAGCCTCTATGCTCTCCTCCCCGCTCTGATCCCGTTGTCGCTGATCCTGCATGTCGGACCCGTCGCCCCTGATTCCGGAACACACGCCGCTGATGCGTCAGTATCTGGCGCTGAAGGCGCAGCAGCCGGATTTGCTGCTGCTGTTCCGCATGGGCGACTTCTACGAGGTTTTCTACGACGATGCCCGTCGAGCCTCCAGCCTGCTCGAAATCACGCTGACCCAACGCGGACAGTCCGCTGGCCAGCCGATCCCGATGGCCGGCATCCCGGTGCACGCGCTCGATGGCTATCTGGCCAAACTGATCAAGCTCGGCGAGGCGGTCGCCATCGCCGAGCAGATCGGCGATCCCAAGGAAGCCAAGGGACTGGTCGAACGCCAGATCACGCGCATCGTCACTCCCGGCACCGTCGTCGATGACGCCCTGCTCGAACAGCGCCGCGACAATCTGTTGCTGGCGGTGGCGGTGGGAGGCCGAGGGCACGAGGGCACGAGGGCGCGAGGGCACGAAACGGTGGAGAAACCGCGCGTTGCGCTCGAAACCTCGGCAAGCCCCTCGTCCCCAGACTCGGCTCTTGCCTGCCCTCCTGCCCTCGCGCCCTCGTGCCCTCGCCTCGGCCTGGCCTGGCTAGATCTGGGCTCCGGCCGCATCCGCCTCAGCGAAATCGAGGCCTCGGCGCTGCCATCGGAAATCGCGCGACTGGCGCCTGCCGAATCCCTGTTCCCGGAGGATCTGAATCCGCCGGAGGGCTGCGAGGCCGGACTGGTCCGCCATCTGGCGCCCTGGCACTTTGATGCCGACGCTGGCCGCCGCGCCCTGACGTCGCAATTTGCCGTGCGCGATCTCAGCGGCTTTGGCTGCGATCACCTGGGGCCGGCTCTGGGCGCGGCCGGGGCGCTGCTGCAATACGTGCGCGACACGCAAAAAGCCGCCCTGCCCCGCCTTGCCAGCCTGTCGCTGGAACAGGGCGAGGATTCGCTGCATCTGGACGCCGCCACCCGGCGCCACCTGGAAATCGAGGAACATCCCTCCGGCCGTCGCGAACATACGCTGGTCGGCATTCTCGACCGCTGCCTGACGCCCATGGGTGCGCGTCTGCTCAGGCGTTGGCTGGCGCGGCCACTGCGCGACCACGTCGAGCTGCGACGACGCCAGGATGCGATCGAATCAGTGCGCAATCTGGCACTGATGGAGCCCCTGCGCGAGGCGCTGACGCCGCTGGGCGACGTCGAACGCATGCTGGGCCGCCTGGCGCTGGGTTCGGCCCGACCGCGCGATCTCTCCGGCCTGCGCGATGCGCTGGGGGCCTGTCCGGCTATCGCCGGCATTGCCGAGCAGGGAACACCCAGCGCGCTGATCGAGTGGGCCCAGGCCTTGCGCGGTCTGGATGACACCCATGCGCTGCTGCTGCGCGCGATCGTGGCCGAGCCACCGGTGATCATGCGCGATGGCGGTGCGATTGCGCCCGGCTTTGACGCCGAACTGGACGAGCTGCGGGCACTGTCAGCCGGCGCCGACGAATATCTGGTGGACCTGGAACGACGCGAGCGCGAGGCCACCGGCATCAGCAACCTGCGCGTGGCCTACAACAAGGTGCACGGCTTTTATCTGGAAGTCACGCGCTCGCACCTGGATAGGGTGCCGCCGCGCTGGTCGCGGCGACAGACCCTGAAGGGCGCCGAACGCTACATCACCGAGGAATTGAAGACCTACGAGGACAAGGTGCTCGGCAGCCGCGAGCGCGCGCTGATGCGCGAGCGCGGGCTCTACGAGGAACTGATCGCGACACTGCAGACCCAGCTCGACACCTTGCGCGCGGCAGCCGATGCGCTGGCCCATCTGGATGTGGTGGCGGCGCTGGCCGATGGCGCCGAGCGCTGGAACTGGGTGCGTCCGGCCCTGTGCGCCGAACGCGTGCTGAAGATCGAGAACGGCCGCCATCCGGTGGTCGAGATCGTGCGCCGCGAGCCCTTCGAGCCCAATGATCTGGATCTGCACGACGATCGCCGCATGCTGGTGATCACCGGTCCGAACATGGGTGGCAAGAGCACTTACATGCGCCAGAATGCTCTGATCGTGCTGCTGGCACATATCGGCAGTTGCGTGCCGGCGAGCAGCGCCCGCATCGGGCCGATCGATCGCATTTTCACCCGCATCGGTGCCGGCGACGACCTGGCCCGCGGACAATCGACCTTCATGGTCGAGATGAGCGAGACCGCCCGTATCCTGCACAACGCCAGCGAGCACTCGCTGGTGCTGATGGACGAAATCGGTCGCGGCACCAGCACCTACGATGGTTTGGCCATCGCCCGCGCCTGCGCCATCGAACTGGCCGAGCGCAATCGCGCCTACACCCTGTTCGCCACTCATTATTTCGAGCTGACCGAACTCGCCGACGAGTGCGAGGGTGTGGCCAACGTGCATCTGGACGCGGTCGAGCACAGCCACGCCCTGGTGTTCCTGCATGCGGTCAAGGCCGGCCCGGCCAATCGCAGCTTCGGTCTGCAGGTGGCAGCGCTGGCCGGGTTGCCCGGCAGCGTGCTCAAGCGCGCCGAGGCGGTGCTGCGGGGGCTGGAAGAAGGGGCACGGGGCGCAGCGCCGATGGTCGGGACCGGGGACCTGGGACCCGGGACCCGGGAGAGCCGCGCCGCCACTGCAGCGCCAAAACCGGCGCAGTTCGATCTGTTTGCGGCGCCGTCGCCAGCGCTTGATGCCTTGCGGGAAATCGATCCGGATACGCTGACGCCACGCCAGGCGCTCGATCTGCTGTATCGGCTGAAGTCGCTGGCGGGGTGAAGGGCAAGAAGGCGCGAGGCACGAGGGCACGAGGGCACGAGGGCAAGAGGGCACGAGGGCACGAGGGCACGAAAGATCTCAGAATCACTACTAGCCAAACCCCATGGCGCCCGCACGAACCGCCAAGGGCAAGTCCATTAAAGCCCTGCACACAAAAAATCTGACAGCCCCCAGACTCTCGGCACTTCTGCTTTTCCATGCCCTCTCGCCCTCTCGCCCTCTTGCCCTCTTTCCCTCGAGCCCCTCGTGCCCTCTCGCCCTCGTACCCTCTCGCCCTCTCGCCCTCTCGCCCTCTCGCCCTCTCGCCCTCTTGCCCTCCTGCCCTCCTGCCCTCGCGCCCTCGCAACCCAAAGGCGCAGCCTGCACGCCAATTCAGGTAGCCTTCGCCCGGTTTCTCTGGAGGTCTCTCACAGATGTCGGCTACACGCGCACTGATCTTGTTGCTTGCCGGGGTTTTTCTCGGCTCACTGTGCAGCTTTATTGCTGCTGGCGCCTTGCAACAGCGACATGCCGTGCCCAAGGGCACGATGGCCTTGATGCAATACCACTATTCCCAGGCACGCCAGAACGCGAGCTCCAATCGCTGCGACGGCCCAGCGGCTCTGCACCATGTCGGCCGCTTGCGGATGCTGGCCGAGGACGCCACCCCGATCTTCGCCGCGATCGGCTACGCCGATGCCACCTTCGAGCGTCGTCGCCAGGCCTTCCTGACGGAAGTCGACAAGGGCATTGCTGCCGGGGCTGACTGCGCCGGCATAGGCACGGCCTTGAAACAGATCAACGATGCTTGCGCGGCCTGCCATCACGAGACGCGTTAACGCCAACCAGCGCCGCTGGATACCCAGAAGTTCTCACCAAACATATCGCAAGTACCTGATTGAATGGCACGAGGGCGAGAGGGCACTAGGGCACGAGGGCACGCAAGAGCAAGAGCTCGCGGTAAGGCTGACTTTGCGCGCCCTCGCGCCCTCCAACGTTTGATGCGCGAATGAGCCCATCGCCGGAGGCGAAGGGGAGTCCCACGCCGCTCTTGTTGGCGGTCACGCACGGAGGAATCGGGCGTCATGCAACACCGACGGCGCACTGGGATAGACTTGCCCCAGCCTGATTGACTCGAAATGCGTGCGCAAGAATTCTTCCAACACCGATCGCGCGACCGTCATGGCCGGGCCGGACGGCGAAGCGCTGGACCGGCCACCCCGGCTGATCGTGGTCAGTGGCGTGTTTCTCGGTCAAGAACTGGAACTGGGCGCGGAGCCGGTGATCATCGGGCGCGCCAACGAGGCCACGCTGAGCCTGCAGCATCCCAGCGTGTCACGCAGCCACTGCCGGGTCTGGCGCGAGGGTGAGCGTTTCTTCATCGAGGATCTGGGCTCCACCAACAAGACCTACCTCAACGGCCAGGCGGTGATGCGGGCCGAACTGAGTGACAGTGACCAGATTGGCGTTGGCAACCACGCCCTGAAGTTCTTTCGCGGCGCCAGCGCCGAATCCCGCTATCACCAGGAACTGATCGATCTGGCGGTGCACGATGGCCTGACCGGTTTCTACAACCGGCGACATTTCCGCATGTTGCTGGATGAACATGTCGGCAGGGCCAAAGTCGGCACTGCACTGTCGGTGCTGATCGTCGATCTGGACCATTTCAAGCAGATCAACGATCACTTCGGGCATCTGGTCGGCGATCAGGTCATTGCCAGCGTATCGCAACTGATCCGCGATCTGGCCGGCGTCAATTGTCAGCTCGGGCGGCTGGGCGGCGAGGAATTCGCCGTGGCCATGGCCAACGGCAGCCCGACGCAGGCTCGGGAATTTGCCGAGAGCATTCGCGCCCGGGTGGCCCAGCATCGCTTCGATGTGCACGGCGAACCGCAGCGGATTTCGGCCAGCGTGGGCATCGCCAGTTGGAACGACAGCATGCACACCAGCGCCGACCTGCTGCGCCTCGCCGATGAACGGCTCTACCAGGCCAAGGCCAAAGGACGCAATCGGGTCGAATTCGAGTAAGGCTGTTGAACGAGGGCGAGAGGGCACGCAAAGGCCAACGCAGCGCGAGCTTCGAGCTTCCTCGTGCCCTCGTGCCCTCGTGCCCTCGTGCCCTCGTCTTCAGGTTAGACTTTGCGCTGACCCTTGGATGGAGCGACCCGATGCGCCGTGTTTTGCTGACTTTGTCGTTGTGTGCCTCGTTGCTGTCCACCTCTGCAATGGCCCAGACCAAGCCTGAGGATGCGATCAACTATCGCCGTTCGGCGTACACCGTGTTGCTGTGGAACTGGATGCCGATGAACGCCATGGTGCGCGGCCGGATCGCATTTGACGCCGCCGAATTTGCCCGTCGCGCCGAGCGCGTGGCAGCCCTGGCCCCACAACTGCTGGAAGGATTCCTGGAAGGCTCGCATGAGGGCGCCACTACGGATGCGAAGCCGGCCATCTGGACCCATTTCGACGACTTCAGCGCCAAGATGAAGGATCTGGAGCGCGAAACAGCGGCGCTGGCGAACATCGCCAAGGGTGGAGACGAAGCCGCCATCAAGGAGCAGTTTGCCAAGACCGGTGGTGCCTGCAAGGCCTGCCACGACGAATACAAGGCGGACTGAGCACCCAGGCGCCGCATCCGGCGCCGCCTGCCCGCGCCCGTGACTTCCGACCTGCTTGCCCTACGGTCAATTGGTGTTATAGTTGACTACAACACCAGTGCATCGAACTGGCGAGCACGGAGTACCTCATGGGCAGACGAATCAGCTCGAATCTCATTCTGATCGCGATGATCAGCGCATGCCTGGGCGCCGTTGCCAGTGCCGGCGAACGCAATCCGGGCGCAGACCTGACATTGGCCGCCGCAGCCAGCCTGCCGGAGTCGGCGGAGAGCGTGGCTGCCACGCTGTTGCTGGCCGGTTCGCGCCCGGATCTGGCAGACGTATCGGTCGGCTGGTTTGCTGCGGAATCGAGCCCGCAAGGCAAGTCGATCGCCGAACGCGCCCTGGATGATGCCGCGCACAGCGCCGGCGCGGTCGCCAACGAACTGGAAATGCCCTTCTTCTCCTTCGGCGGCAGCGCGAGCTCGGAGTAAGCCCATGGTCCATGTATGGAACGATGCCGTTCCCATCTACCGGCAGCTGCGCGACCGGGTAGTGGCGATGATTCTCGATGGCGAACTCAAGGAAGGTGAGGCCGTACCCTCGGTGCGCCAGGTCGCGGTGGACTTCCAGATCAACCCGCTTACCGTGTCCAAGTCCTACCAGGAACTGGTGGATGAGGATCTGCTGGAGAAGCGCCGCGGGCTGGGTCTGTTTGTGCGCGAAGGCGCCCGCGAGCGGCTGCTGGAACTCGAACGCCAGCGCTTTCTCAGCGATGAATGGCCAATGTTGAAAGCACGACTGGCCCGAATGAATCTGGATATCAGCAAGTTACTGACGACGGGGGATGCATGAACGCGGTGATCGAGTCAGTGGGACTGAGCAAGAAATACAAGGACAAGCAGGCGCTTGACCATTGCGACTTCCGCATCGAGGCCGGTCGCATCGTCGGGCTCATCGGCCCCAATGGGGCCGGCAAGACCACGGCGCTGAAAGCCATCCTGGGCCTGACCAACTACGACGGCCGCCTGTCAGTCCTCGGTTTCGACCCCTTCTCGCAGCGCAGCAAGTTGATGGAGGAAGTCTGCTTCATTGCCGACGTCGCCATCCTGCCGCGCTGGATTCGGGTGCGCGAGGCCATCAGCTATGTCGAAGGCGTACACGCCAGATTCGATCGGGCCAAGTGCGAGCGCTTTCTGGCAGCGACCCAGATCAAGATGCACAGCCGTGTGCGCGAACTCAGCAAGGGCATGATTGCCCAGTTGCACCTGGCGCTGGTGATGGCCATCGATGCGCGTCTGCTGATCCTCGACGAACCCACGCTGGGACTGGACATCCTTTACCGGCGACGCTTCTACGAGCAGTTGCTGAACGACTATTTCGACGAGACCCGGACCATTCTGGTCACCACCCATCAGGTGGAAGAGATCGAGCACATTCTGACCGATCTGCTGTTCATCAAGGACGGCAAGATTGCCCTGTCCGCCACCATGGACGATGTCGCCGAGCGCTACATCCAGGTGCTGGTGGGCAGTGACCGGATCGAGGCAGCCCGAGCGCAGAGGCCTATCGCCGAACGCAAGATGCTGGGCAAGAGTGCCTTCCTGTTCGACGGTTTGTCTCGCGAGCGCGCCCGCGAACTGGGCGAGGTACATCAAGTAGGCGTGGCCGATCTGTTTGTGGCCGTGATGGGTGGAGGTGCAGCGTGAACATCGCAATGAGCCGGTTCAAGACTTCGCTGCAACGGGAGCTGTGGGAACACCGCGGTGGTTTCGTCTACACCCCGCTGATCATCGGCGCTGTACTGCTGCTGTTGCTGATCATGGGCGCCGGCAGCAGTTTCTTCTGGCAGTTCAAGATCGATGGCGCCGAAGCCATGACCGAGGGCGCGCTCAAGCTGGCCGAGGCCAATGTGCAGCCCGAGCAACTGAAGCTGGGCGTGGACGCCTTTCTGTGGGTCACCGCCATCCTTTGGCAGGCGGTGCTTTTCATCGTGCTGTTCTTCTACTTTGTCGGTTCGCTCTACGATGACCGCAAGGACCGCAGCGTGCTGTTCTGGAAATCGATGCCGGTATCTGATCTGGAAACCGTGATCAGCAAGCTCGTGTTCGGCGTGGTGGTCGCGCCACTGTTCATGCTCGGCGCGCTGATCATCGGCCAGATCGTGCTCCTGCTGGCCAGCGGCGTGGTCGTCATGGCCCATGGTGGCAATGCCTGGAAACTGCTGTGGGCACACGCCTCGCCCTTCCCGGTGTGGGGTCAGATCCTGGCGATCCAGGGGGTTCAGGCGCTGTTCCTGCTGCCGCTGTTCGGCTGGTTGATGCTGGCCAGCAGCTTCGCCCGCAGCAAGCCCATCCTCTGGGCGGTGCTGCCACCGGTGGTGTTCGCGATCATGGAGTCCTTCATCGGCTTCACCGCGCACTTTTCGCTGAGCAAGGTGATCTGGGAGTTCGTCCTGCGACGGTTGGCAGCCGGATTTGCCCCCATCAGCTTCAGCGCCAATTTCGGCGACGGACAATCGATGCAGGCCGGCCTGTCCGGCACCCGCTTTGCGACCGAGTTCTCACAGGTACTGGGTCGCCTCGGCACTTCCGATCTGTGGATAGGCGTGCTCATCGGTGTGGTCTTTCTGGCCGGGGCGGTCTATCTGCGGCGCTATCGGGACGAATCCACCGGCTGAGGCCCATTCAGGTGGGCTCGCGAGACCCGCGAGCCCACACGCTTGCCTGAGGCCTGATCGCTTCGCTATACTGCGCGGCTCTCGCCAAGGCGAGAGTTTCCCTCGGGGTGTAGCTCAGCCTGGTAGAGCGCTACGTTCGGGACGTAGAAGTCGCAGGTTCAAATCCTGTCTCCCCGACCAGATCGGCCTGCAACGCAGGCAAACACGCCCCGCCCAGCGGGGCGTTGTTGTTTCTGCTTCCAGCTGACTGCCGCCGCGGCGGATCGACTGAACCTCATGGTGCGCTGGAGCGTCGCCGCAGGCTGACGATCAGCGGTCGATGGTCCGAACCGATGTCCGGCCCGATCCGGAATTCCGCAACTTGCCAGTCCGCCCCATGCAGCAGATGGTCGATGGGCAGGCCCAGTGCGCAACTGACCCATCCCGTCGGACACCAGGTCGGCCACGGCAATCGAGCTTCGGCTGCGTCTGCCAGCCCGGGTTTGCGCCTGAACTTGCGCTCCAGAGCCGGTTGCGCCCAGCAGGGACCAGCCATTGAGCACCAAGCCCGCCAGCAAGACCATCTGGCCCGGCCGCGCGCGCAACACCAGAGCGCCGATCAGACCGGCGATCATTGCTGCCTGATATTGCCAGCGAAAATGCGACAGCAGGTCCAGGCTCCAATGCCAGTGACCGGCGAAACCCAGCAGCGCGCAGCCCACTGCCAGCAGCCCGAAGCGCATCAGCAGGCCAGAAACCGGGCGCCGCAGCACACTCACAGGCCGCGAACCCGGCGCCCGGGCGCTATCGTGTGGATGTGCTCGACCCCAAGAGGTGCCCCATGCTGCAGCTGCGCCCGGCCACACCGGCCGATGTACCGGCAATCCTCGACCTGATCCGCGAACTGGCCGATTTCGAGCAGTTGCTGCACGAAGTCAGCGCCGATGCGGCAACGTTGGGCAAGCACCTGTTCGGCGAGCCGGCGCGGGCCGAGGTACTGATGGCCGAGGTGGCCGGAGAAACGGCTGGATTCGCGCTGTTCTTCCACAACTTTTCGACCTTTCTGGGCAAGCCCGGACTGTACCTGGAAGATCTGTACGTACGGCCCCCATTCCGGGGCCGCGGTTACGGTCGTTTTATCATGAGGCATCTGGCCCGGTTGGCCGTTGAGCGCGGTTGTGGTCGCCTCGAATGGTGGGTGCTGGACTGGAACGAAGCGGCCATCCGCTTCTACCGCAGCCTGGGGGCGGTGGCGATGCAGGATTGGACCGTTCAGCGTGTCAGCGGCGAAGCTCTGTTTAGATTGGCCCAAAGCAGGTCCGAGTAATCGCCGATGAGCAAGTCCGCATTCTGGTTGAGAGTCGCCCTGGCGCTGTCCCTGATAGCGCTGGCCTGGCTGTCGCCGCTGGACCATTACGCGCAGGCGCAGGCGCAGGACGGCCTCAAGCGCGCACTCGCCACCTTTGCCGTGGCGCGCGCGCTGAACGGCGTGATCTCGGTCGCTCAGGGTACCGAAGTGGCCGTGGAACCGGCTGGCGTGGGCATGACCTTTACGCCCGGACAGGTGCTGGATCCGATCAACGATCTGGTCGAGCAGTTCTCCAGCCTGATGCTGGTCGCCAGCGTTTCCTTCGGCGTGCAAAGCGCGCTGCTGGCGATAGGCGGTCATTGGTTGCCATCGGCACTGCTGAGCCTGTTGTTGCTGATCTGGATCTGGAAGCGGCGCACGGCGGCCCGGAGCCTGTGGCTGGACCGGATCCTGTTGCTGCTGGTGCTGCTGCGTTTCGCGGTGCCGGTGGCGGCGCTGGGCAGCGACCTGGCGTACCGGCTGTTCCTCGCCGATCGCTACCAGCAAAGCCAGAGCGCGCTCAGCCTCAGCGGCGATGAACTCGGTGAACTGGCAGCTCCGGAGCCACAACCCGGACCGGAATCCCTGGGCAGCCGCATGCAACGCTGGTGGGCTGATGCCGGCAAATCGCTGGACCTGTCGGCGCGTCTGCAGCGACTGAAGGAAGCCGCCGCCCAGGTGACAGAGCATATTGTCGAGTTGATCGTGGTGTTTCTGCTGCAGACACTGATCATCCCGCTGCTGTTGCTTTACGGCCTCTGGCACGGGACGCTCGCGCTGATGCGCAGCCGCGGTTAGCGCGCGGCGCGTGTGCGCGCCGGTGGTTGGTGGTTGGTGTCGGGACTCGGGACTCGGGACTCGGGACTCGGAGAGGCTACCCACACCGGCGTCATTGCGAGCCACCTGTTTCGGCGCGAAACTGCCCACGGGCCATGAACCCGCCGTCGTAGGTCATGTTGTCCGCGTCAGCGGACTACGTGACATCGATTTGCGTCACGTAGCTCGCTACGCGAGCAACGTTACCTACAACAGCAAATCAACAACTTACGATATGGGTTCATGGAGAGCGTAGCGAAGCAATCCAGGCGTGTGCGGCACGACCCTGGATAGCCTCGTCGCTGCGCGGCACAACGGGCTACGCACGACCGTTTTCCGGGCAGATCGAAGATACTCACGCTTTTCTTCGTGTTCTCTCTGCTTTTCCTTCGTGTTCTCTGCGTCCAGCTTCTGGCCGCGACCTGCCTCAGGACGGGGTTGTCGCGGTGCCGGTCGCGACAGCCGGTCCTTTTCGTCCATTGGCGGACAGAAACTCTAACGCTGAGAACGCCGAGGAACGCGGAGAACGCAGAGACGAGCCGGTCCAGGATTGCCCTGATTTTCTCCGCGTACTTTCTGCTTTTCCTTCGCGATCTCGGCGCTCTGTTTCTGGTGTCGATCCACCTTGCTCCGGATTTTCGCGGATAGCGGGCGCGACGCGAGATCGATCCAGGTGAACCCGCCTGATCATGAACGCTAGTGCGGTCCGCGGGATTAGCGTCCAGACGAGTCTGGACCTACAAGGGTCAGGCGCCGCTAGACTCTGCGACCCTGGGCGCTCATCGACACGGGCGCCGCACTGTCTTTTGGAAACTGCATGACCGCCAACGCCCGTGCCCAATGGCAGATCCATTTCTGCGTGCTGCTGTGGGGCTTCACCGCCATCCTCGGCAAGCTGATCTCGCTGCCAGCCCTGGCGCTGGTGGTGTGGCGCATGTTGCTGGTGGCGCTGGTGCTGGCGCTGGTGCCGCGGGTGTGGCGTGGGTTGACCCGATTGTCGCCGCGCATGCTGCTCGGCTTTGCCGGCATCGGCGTGGTCGTGGCTCTGCATTGGCTGACCTTCTACGGCGCCATCAAGCTGGCCAATGCCTCGGTCGCCGTGACTTGCATCGCCTTGGCACCGGTGTTCCTGGCGCTGGTGGAGCCGCTGATCACTGACAAGCGCTTCGACGCACGCGAGTTGGCCTTGGGCATCGCCGTGGTGCCCGGCGTGGCCCTGGTGGTCGGCGGCGTGGCGCCGGACATGCGCCTGGGGGTGGCGGTGGGCGCACTGTCGGCGCTGCTGGTGGCGATCTTTGGCTCGCTCAACAAGCGCTACATCGAGCGTGCAGATCCACTGACGGTGACCGCGATCGAACTCGGCGCCGGTGCGCTGTTCCTGTTTCTTCTGGGGCTGCTGGTGCCGACGCTGGGCGATCCCCTGCCCTGGCCCTCGTCAGCGGATGCCGGCCTGCTGCTGCTGCTGGCGCTGGCCTGCACGCTGCTGCCCTTTGCGCTGTCGCTGGTGGCCCTGCGTCAGCTCTCGGCCTACAGCGCCCAGTTGGCGATCAATCTCGAACCGGTGTACGCCATCCTGCTGGCCATTCCCCTGCTCGGCGAACAGCATGAGCTGTCGCCCCAGTTCTATCTCGGCGTGGCCATCGTGCTGCTGGCGGTCATCCTGCATCCGTGGCTGCAGGGACGCGCATCGCGGCCGCTGGCGACGCCGCCTTAGCGCTCTGGCCATCGTGCCGTGGTTTCCGGAGCCTGGCCAGAATCAATTTGTTTGTCCGCAAAGGACGCAAAAAACGCAAAGGAAAGCGAAGATTCTCTCCAGTAGGGCGTTGGCAAGTGCGTGGTTTGCTGCACCATGGGCTGGCGGAATCGGTTTGCGTCCCTTCCGATTGCGCCAGCTACAGTCCGGATACTGTCGGCAGGAAGGGGTAGTGAGGCGTCATCGCATGTACGGCTGAGGCCGCCCAATTTTGCGGCCCTCGCTCTCTTTGCGCCGTTTGCGTCCTTTGCGGACCAATCAATGCCTTTCCAGGCACCGACCTACCCTGCCGAAGGCAAAGCGACGACCGCCTGCTCCAGCAACTCCCGCAACAGACTCTGCGCCGACTGCGCCAGGGCCGGATCGAACTGCTCGGGCTGACGTTCGTCCAGATAGCTGGCCTGCGCCATTTCCATCTGCACCGCACTGATGCCCCTTGCCGGCTGGCCGTAATGCCGGGTGATATAGCCACCCTTGAAGCGGCCGTTGATGACGTAGGAGCCGCTGCGCGCGGCGATGACCTCGGCCAGGGCCTGCTCCACGGCCGGTGCGCAGCTCTGGCCATTGGCAGTGCCGATGTTGTAGTCGGGCAAACGCCCCTCGAAGAACATCGGGCACTCGCTACGAATGGAATGGCCCTCCCACAGCAGCGCCCGCCCGTACCGCGCATGGATGGCTTCCAGCGTGGAGTGCAGTGCGCCGTGGTAGGGGCGCCAGTAGCGAGCTACTCGCTCTCGAACCTGGGCGTTATCGGGCGCCCGGCCCGGCAGATAGATGTCACCGCCGGCGAATAACTGCAAGGGACAAAGTCCGGTCTCGGCGCGGCCGGGATATAGCGGCGCACCGTCCGAGGGGCGATTCAGGTCCACCACATAGCGCGACCAGCGCGGCCGGATCAGATACGCACCCATATCGCGGGCAAAATCGTACAGCTCGGCCACCCGCCAATCGGTGTCGGGCGACCGCTGCGCCGGCTCCGTCATGTCAGCCGCGATTTCCGCCGGAATCTCGCTGCCATCGTGAGGCAGGCTGATCAGCAATGGGATCGAACCCTCAAGCCGGCGAAAGTCTTCGCCGGCCCTCCAGGGCAACCACCAATCCGAATCGGTCATGGGCTACTCCGCGACGGCCTGCGGCCGCCGTTCAATGAAAACGCGCCGGTGCGTAGGGCGCCGGATCGACATTCGGTGGCCGGCCGGTGAGCAGGTCCGCGATCAGCAGGCCGGTGGCTGCCGACATGCTCATGCCCAGCATGCCGTGGCCGGTGGCCAGCCACAGATTGTCGAACCCGGGCGCCCGGCCAATGATCGGCAAATCATCGCTGGTCATCGGGCGCCAGCCACACCACTCCTCGATCCGCTCGGCCCCGATCGGATCGACCACATACTCGGCCGCACCCCGGATCAGTGCATCGAGACGCGTGCGGTTGAGAGCCTGATCGTAGCCGGAAAACTCCATGGTACTGCCAACCCGATAGCTGTTTTCCCAGGGCGTGATGGCCACACTGCGCTCGCGACAGACAATCGGCACTCGCGGTGCGCGCGTCGGCACCGTGCTGGTGATCGAATAGCCCTTGCCCGGCTGTATCGGCACTCGCAGCTGCAGTTGTCGGGTCAGCAAGGGGCTCCAGGCCCCCAGTGCCAGCACCAGTTGCGGCGCACTGAAATCGCCGCTGCTGGTCGACACCGTGTTGATACGGCTGCCATCGCGACCGAGTTGCCGGATCTCGGCACCCTCGGTGATGCGCACGCCGAGGCCGCGCACCACCCGAGCCAGTTCCGCCACGTAGCGATCCGGCTTGAACTCGGCGTCCAACGGCGTATTGAAGCCACCGATCACTTCAGGTCGCAAGGTCGGTTCGCGCAGACGCAAGGCAGCGCCGTCCAGTGGCTCGACGTCCATACCCACCGAGCGCAGGGCCCGCGGCCACCAGTCGAAGGCGGCCAACTCGGCCTCGCTGCGAAACACGGTCAGATGCCCGCGCTCGCGGAACTCGCAGTCCATCGACTCGTTGTGGATCAATTCGCCGAGCAGGCGTCGTGATTGGAGCAGCAATCGCGCCTTGCCCGCCAGCGCCTGCTCGAAGTCCTGCCAGTTGCAGCGCCGGGCAAATTGCCAGAGCCAGCGCCAGAGGACGGGATCGATGCGGGGCCGGACGTAGAAAGGCGCGTCAGACTGGACCATCCACGTCAGTGCCTGACGCACCATGCCCGGTTTGGCCAGCGGCGGGGCGTGACTGGGGGTGATCGTTCCGCAATTGCCGTGCGAAGCACCGCTACCGGGTGCGCTTTGGTCCAATATGGTCACTTCCCGACCTGCCTTGGCCAGAAAATAGGCGCAGGACAAGCCAATCACGCCTGCGCCGAGGACCAGAACTTCGCTCTTCTGTGTCATGACGGAAGTCTACGGCAGCTGCAGGCGCCTGTGCTCGTGGCGGCGTCAGAATCAGTACTCAGACCGCCAGAGGCCCCGAGCCTGCGTCATTGCGAGCGCAGCGAAGCAATCCATGCTCTTGTTTCTAGACATTTTTCCAGCACCGCCCCCCCCGCAATCGAGAACGCCGTCGCAGGTCCATGCAGCGATCAGCAAGCCAGGAATGAGGCGCCGTCGACAGTTGTTCTCAGCTTCTGTGACGAGGTTGGCATTGAATCTGCATATGCCCTGACCGAGCCCAATCCCCAGGGGGCTCGCTCAAGTAAGGACGGTCATGCGGACTTCTACTCCCCAAGAACTCGCGTTTGCGCTCAGGTCTCCCTCCTCGGGTCCCCTGGCGGCCGTCGTTTGCGCACTGGCTGATTTGTTTGAAGACCCCAGCTTCAACGAAGGCCATCGCGCGCTGCTCAGTCAACTGCTCGCCGGCGGGGAAGTTCCCCATTTCCTCGCCGAGCGTGCGGCTGAGCGTTTGACCAGTTTCGCCAGTACGCTGGAAGATCTGCACAGCCAGATTCTTTCGGACAACGCCAGCAATCCCTTCGATGAACTCCCCAGCATCGAAGCTCCCCGCTTGCGTCGAGTGGTTTGAAGCCCAGCGGCGCGGAGTCCCTAGAGGCTCCCGCCGCTGCCCCAACGGGCTGCTGAACCACCACACTCCCTGGTTTGAATTCTCCACCGGCCAGACTTGGTGTCGGTCGTCAGTGTTGGTGTCGGATCAGAGCCCGGCAACACGCATGCTCCTGTAGCCCGAACTGCGCGCAGCGCTGTCCGGGCGGAGGATGGTTGTCGGTTGTCGGTTGTCGGTTCGACGCCGCTCAAACCACTCTCACCAAGAATGCCGCAAGTGCTTGAATCAAAACATTTTCCGCAAAGGACGCAAAGGACGCAAAGTAGAGCGATTCCAAGTTGTCAGCCGGTCGTGTCCGCCGCTCAGCCAACCAAGCTTTGAAATCTTCGCATCCTTTGCGTCCTTTGCGGATAAAAAAATGAAACCCCGAGATCGCCGACAGTTTGATGCGCGAATTAGCGCACCGCCAGTGGCGACCGGGGCTCTCACTGCGCCTTGGCAGGCACCAGCAGATTGCGATCACTGTCGGCAATGGTGCCGGTCTGCAGACTGGGCGGCAGATGTCCCACATCGCCGGCGGCGATCAGCCGGGTGCTGCCATCTGGCTCGATGCGGATGGTGGTCATGCTGGTGTGACCCACCGACATTTCCAGCCAGGCCTTGGTGTCCACCCCCAGCGCCCGGGTGATCAGATAACGGGTGACATTGCCGTGGCAGACCAGCAGCAATCGGTCCGGTTGGCCGGCAGCCGGCTTGAAGCGCGTGTCGAAGACCCGATCCAGCTGTTTCGCACAGGCTTCCAGCTCAGCGGTATCGATGGTCGCAGTGATATCGCTGCGGCGCGTGGGTGGGGTGCATTCGGCGAGATCGGCCACGGTCTCGATCGGCACCTCGTTCAGGTCTGCGACCAGTACCCGGGCGGTCTCCTGGGCGCGAGTCATCGGACTGGCCAGAACCTGATCGAAATGCGGCAGACCCTTGAGGCGCGCACCCAGCAAACGCGCCTGAGCCACACCCAGGTCGGTCAGCCCAGGCCCAAGCTCTGGGTCGGCCGAAGGATCGGCTGCGTAGTGCCCGTGACGCACCAGTACGATGGTGCGAGCTGCAGGCTCAGCAGCCGCACAAAACTGTGCCGCTGCGACCAGTACCAGAAAGAATACGGCTAGCCGCATTTGGAATAGCCGCAGTTGAGGCAGGTCTGACATCCGTCCATCAACACGACGGCCTTGGTGCTGCATTTTCCGCACATGCTGGCGCTGGGCGGAAAACTGGCGCTTTCACTGGCGGATGCGGGTGGCGGAACCGGCACTACGGCCAGCGCCGCCTTGGCCTCGGCAGCTGCAGCAGGCGCGCCTACCTCAGACTTTTTTTTTGCGGTTTCGCCTTGCCTGGAGTCATATTCGGCGCGCTTCTTGGCGATTGCTTCGCGCTGCTCGATGCTGAGCTCGTCGCCCTGCAGCATGCCGATCTTCTTCAGGTGGTCCTCGACCACGAAACCGAGTTCGGCCACGATCGAGGGCATGTACACGCCGCCCGACTTGAAGTAGCCGCCCCGCGGGTCGAACACTGCCTTCAGCTCCTCGACGATGAAGGTGACATCACCGCCCTTGCGAAACACCGCGCTCATGATGCGGGTCAGGGCCACGGCCCACTGAAAGTGGTCCATGTTCTTGGAATTGATGAATACTTCGAACGGCCGGCGAGACTCGTGCTCGGTGCCTTCGTTGAGCACGATGTCGTTGATGGTCACGTACAGCGCGTGCTCGAACAGCGGCGACTTGATCTTGTAGGTGCTGCCATCGAGCATTTCCGGACGCTCGACGCGCTCATGCATATGAATGACTTCAGCGCCGGTGTCCTGCTCTTCTTCCACCGGTTTGGCAGCCGCAGCGGCTTCGGCTGCCTGGGCCTTGGCCAGGTCTTCCGGCTTCTGCACGGCGTAGCCGGTGATCTTCTGGTTGATCTTGATGGTCATGTGTCTGGTCCTGATCCTGCAAGCACGCATCCCGATGCCTGGGCGCGTTTGCGAAATTCGTGTGGCTACGATGGGATTTCCGCGCCGGAGCCGGTGACGGCTTGCGCTCGTCAGTACGCTCTACTGCGCGGAGATCAATTTCAATTCATTGCCCTGCTGGTAGGCGGTGGTCACTTCGAGATCGCGACCGATGCGTGCCAGTTCCAGCAAATGGTCAATCTGGATCATGCGGTCCGGGTTGCTGAGCAGGACGATCTGGTCGATGACGTAGCTGCGCTTGACGCCAGCCAGCGCGTCTTCCAGCCCGAGCGCATCGAAGACTTCGTCCTGAAACAGGAACTGACTGTCGCCATGCGGCAACAATTCCACTCTCAGCTTCTGTCCGGGCACCAGATCCGCCGGCAGCGCGACCTGATTGGGGTTGCCCGAGCCTGGCTGGATCTTCGGCGGTGCCTGATTCGCCGACAGCACCGCTTCCTTCAGCGCCTGCTGGGACTTGTCGGCACCGTATTTGGCGTTGAGCTCGGCCAGATGCTTTTCATAGGCGTCTCGACTGCGTGGGGCGAGCATGGTTTCGCCTTCTCCCGGTGCGGCCTGTGACCACGCCGGCGCCATGAAGATCAACGCACCTGCGCAGAGCAACCACCCTGTCCAGCCCCTCATGACCTACCTCCTGACACCCCGCCCGCGAGGTGCGTCGAATAATGCGCTCGCCGCCGTCACGGCTGGCGAGCGTGTACGCTTGACGCTGCCTTATTTCTTGGCAGCTGGCTTCTTTGGCGCAGCCTTCTTGGCCGGTGCCGCCGCTTTCGCTGCCGGCTTCTTGGCCGCCGCCGCCTTGGCCGCGGGCTTCTTCGCCGCAGGCGCCTTTGCCGCGGACTTGGCCGGAGCCGCCTTCGTGGCGGGAGCCGCCTTCTTCGCTGGCGCCGCAGCCTTCTTCGCTGCCGGCTTCTTGGCTGCCGTCGCCGGCTTCGCCGGAGCCGCCTTGCCAGTTACCGCGGCCTTGGCCTGAGCAGCAACCTTGCCAACATCGGCCTTGGCCTTGGCCAGACCCTTCTTCGCCGACTTGACCTGCGCTTCCACGGCCTTCTCGACCTTGGCGACCTGCTTCTTGGCAGACTTGACCTTGGCCTCCACCGCCTTTTCAACCGCCTTTTCAACCTTGGCGACCTGCTTCTTGGCCTGCTTGGCCTTGGATTCAACCGCCTTCTCGACCTCGCTTGCCTTCTTGCTGACGGTTTTCTTCACTTCATCCGCCTTGGCCTCGACAGCCTTGCGGGCCTCGCCCACCTTCTTCGCAGCCGCCTTCTTGACTTCCTTGACCTTGGCCTCGGCAGCAGCCACCACTTCCTTGCCCTCGGCGATCAGTTTTTCACCAATGGCCTCGGCCTTGCTTTTCAGGCTTGCCGGTTTCTTGGCCCCACTTTTTTTTCCGCTCATGTCGACCACTCCCTCGCTCACGTCTGCGCCCGCAGCGGGCGCGGTCAAAACTTTCCGTAATAGCCTTCTTTCAGGGCATCAAACAGGTTGGCCGCGGTGTGCAATTCACCGTCGTACTCGACCTCTTCATTGCCCTTGGCTTCGACCACGCTACCGTCTTCCAGTTCGAAGCGATAGGTCGTGTTCTCAAGATCATGCTCCTTCACCAGCACGCCCTGAAAGGCCTCCGGATTGAAGCGGAATGTCGTACAACCTTTCAAGCCCTGCTTGTGCGCATACAGATAGATATCCTTGAAGTCGGCATAAGGATAATCGGTTGGCACATTGGCGGTCTTGCTGATCGAGGAATCCACCCATTTCTGGGCTGCAGCCTGGATGTCCACATGCGCTTTCGGACTGATGTCATCTGCGGACACGAAATAGTCCGGCAGCTTTTCTTCGGCCTTGTCGCTGTAGGGCATGGCCCTGGGATTCACCAGATGGCGGTAGGCCAGCAGTTCGAAGCTGAAGACTTCGACCTTTTCCTTGGACTTCTTGCCTTCACGGATGACATTGCGCGAATAGTGATGCGCAAAAGAAGGTTCGATGCCGTTGCTGGCGTTGTTGCCGATCGACAGCGAAATGGTGCCGGTCGGTGCGATCGAGCTGTGATGGGTGAACCGGGCACCGGTTTCCGCCAGTTCCGCGACCAGTTCCGGCGCTGCCGTTGCCAGACGCTGCATGTAGCGCGAGTACCTGGCATGCAATACGCGGCCGGGTATGGAATCACCGATCTTGTAGCCGTCTGCTTCCATTTCCGGTCGCTTGCGCAGCATCTCGGCACTGACCTCGAAGGTCTCGGACATGATCGGCGCCGGACCTTTTTCGCGCGCCAGTTCCAGAGCTTCCTCCCAGCCAGCAACCGCCATGTCGCGGGCCACGCTCTCGGTGAATTCCAGCGATTCCGGCGTGCCATAGCCCATCTTGAGCATGGTCAGCGTCGATCCCAAGCCCAGAAAACCCATGCCGTGCCGGCGCTTGCGGATGATCTCGTTGCGCTGGCCTTCCAGCGGCAGACCGTTGATCTCGACGACGTTGTCGAGCATGCGAGTGAACACCCGCACCACTTCCTTGTACTCATCCCAGTCGAAACGCGCACGTGCGGTGAACGGTTCGCGCACGAACTTGGTCAGATTGACCGAGCCCAGCAGGCAGGATCCGTACGGCGGCAGCGGCTGTTCGCCACAGGGATTGGTGGCTCGGATGTGCTCGCACCACCAGTTGTTGTTCATCTCGTTGACGCGGTCGATCAGGATGAAGCCGGGTTCGGCGAAATCGTAGGTCGAGGTCATGATCATTTCCCACAGACCCTTGGCCCTGATCTTGCCGTAGATCTTGCAGGCCACCAGACCGTCGTCGCGACTGACGTAGTTTTCACGGGTGGGCCATTCCCGCCAGATCACCTGACTGGCATCGTCCAGGTTGATCTCTTGCTGCTCCTTGACATGCACCGGAAACACCAGCGGCCAATCGGTATCGTTTTCCACCGCTTCGATGAACTGATCGGTGATCAGCAGCGACAGGTTGAACTGCCGCAGACGACCGTCCTCGCGCTTGGCCTTGATGAATTCCTTCACATCCGGATGGGCCACGTCGAAGGTGCCCATCTGTGCCCCACGACGACCACCGGCGCTGGATACCGTGAAGCACATCTTGTCGTAGATATCCATGAAACTCAGCGGGCCCGAGGTATAGGCGCCGGCGCCCGACACATAGGCGCCGCGCGGGCGCAGCGTCGAGAACTCATAACCGATGCCGCAACCTGCCTTCAGCGTCAGACCGGCCTCATGGACCTTGCCCAGGATGTCATCCATCGAATCGGTGATCGTTCCGGACACGGTGCAGTTGATGGTGCTGGTCGCCGGCTTGTGCTCCAGCGCGCCGGCATTGGAGGTAATGCGCCCGGCCGGAATCGCGCCACGACGCAGGGCCCACAGAAAGCGCTCGTACCAGTAGGCGCGCTTGTCGGCGGTGTCTTCGGCATCGGCCAGGGCCCGCGCGACGCGTTTGAAGCTGTCGTCCATCGTCCGGTCGACTGGATCACCGAGCTTGGCCTTGAGTCGATATTTCTTGTCCCAGATATCCTGGGAGGCCGGCTGCATCGGAATTTCCAGTACGTCATTGCGTACCGCTTCGAGTCGAACGGTGCTCATCAAGTATAGCCTCCCCAGGCTCTGGCGCGTTTTCTTGTATGGTGGTCGGGCAACTAGTTCTAGTGCCAGTCTGAACCCGGACCACTACATCTAGTGGTGGCAACGGTCGGGGAGTTTGAGTAAGCCGGGGCCATCCGTCAAGCGCGAATCGACCCGATTGTGACCCGGAGCCGGCGCAACCGACGAGCGGCGTTGTCGCCCCTCAGACACTTGCGCACCAGCTGCAGCGGTGGCGCCCTCCGCCCCGGCAGCAGGGCTCGCGATCAGATCCCGCGGATCATGTCGTCCACCGAGCGCGGGTGGGCGTAGAGAAAGCCCTGACCCATGCCGCAACCCAGATTCTGCAGGGCCTCACACTGCTCCTGGGTTTCGATGCCCTCACCAATCACTTCCAGTCTCAGCGAATCGGCCAAGGCATGGATGGCGCGGACGACCGCCGTGCTGCCACCATCGCGACCGGGATGAAGATCGCTGACGAAGGAGCGATCGATCTTGAGCGAGTGAATCGGAAACCGATGCAGATAGCTGAGCGAGGAATAGCCGGTGCCGAAATCGTCGAGCTGTACCAGCACGCCGGCCTCACGCAGGCGTTCCAGCAGGCGTCGGACATGGTCGGGATTGTCCAGCAGGGCGCCCTCGGTCACCTCCAGGCGCACCCGGCGCGGATCCAGCCCCTGGGCGCCGATAAGGCGCAATACCGATTGGTCGAAATCGGCGGCCCGCAGCTGTCTCGCCGAGACATTGATGCTGATGTAGGCATCCCGTACCGGCAGCCGGTGCGCATCACGACAGGCCAGCGCAAACATCTGCCAGTCAATCTGTTCGATCGAGCCGTTGTCTTCCGCCACGTTCAGGAACTCGCCCGGCGACAGCAATCCACGCTCGCTGTGGCGCCAGCGCAGCAGCGCCTCGTAACCTACCACCGAGGCATCCTCCAGACGCACGATGGCCTGAAAATGCGGTTCGAACTCGCCGCGCGCCAGCGCCCGACGCAGATCGCCTTCCAGATCGAGGACCCGCAGGGCTTCGGCCCGCAAGCGTTCGTCAAACAGCTCGATGCGCTGACGCCCCTGCGCCTTGGCCCTATACATGGCCACATCGGCGTCGCGCAGCAATTCCTCGGGTCGCGTATAGCGCGAATGGGCGAAGGCGATGCCGATGCTGGCCGAGGTAAACAGTTCCTTGCCGCCGATGCGCATGGGTTCGGACAGCGAGGAAATCAGCCGTTCGGCGACGAAGGTGGCGCGATCCGGATGTTCCAGATTATCCAGCAGCACGGCAAATTCGTCGCCGCCCAGACGGGCTACGGTATCGGGTTCGCGCAGCGCATGCGCCAGGCGTTCGGCTGCCTGCTTGAGCAACTCATCGCCGACCAGATGACCGACGCTGTCGTTGATCACCTTGAATCTGTCCAGATCCAGGAACAGCACGGCAAAACCGTGGGACTCGTTGCGCTTGTAGCGTGCCAACGCCCGCGCCAGCCGGTCCAGCAGCAGGGCGCGGTTGGGCAGACCGGTGAGCGTGTCGTGCAGCGCCTGGTACTTGAGCGTGTCCTCGATGCGCTCGCGCTCGACGATCTGATCGGTCAACTCGCGATTGGCCACTGCCAGTTCACGGGTACGGTCGGCCACGCGCAGTTCCAGATCGGAATAGGCACTGAGCAGCGAATCGCGGGCACGCTTGCGCTCCAGACCGTTGGCGATGTGATAGGCGACGAAAGTCAACAACTCCTGATCACGCGGCGTGAACAGATTGTCCATCGAATAGCTCTGGACTGCGATCACGCCCACCGCGCGCTCATCGCAGACCAGCGGCACACCGAGCCAGGATACCGAGCGCGGGCCGAAACTCACCACATCGCCCGCCGCCGCCAGCGCCTCGATCGCGTCACGGTCCACCAGCACCGGGTGCACGCTGCGCAACACGTATTCGGTCAGACCCTTGGAAATTCTGCGGCGCGCGCGGATGTTGTCGCGTTCGTCGACGGAATAGGGAAATTCCAGATACTCGCCGTCGTCGGACAGCAGCGCGATATAGAAATTGCGGGCGTACAGCAACTGGCTGACGATGCCGTGCACCTCGGCATAGAACTCTTCGAGCGAATCGGCCGTGCTGGAAATCTCGGCGATGCGGTAGAGCGCGGCCTGCAGCCGCTCGCTGCGCTCGCGCTCCCGAACCTCCAGGCGCAAGCCATCATTGGCGCTGGCGAGTTCATGGGTGCGCTGCTCGACATGGAGTTCGAGGTCTTCCTGGGCCCGCTTGCGATCGAGCGCCGTCAGGATGTGCTGGGCGACGTAGCTCAGCAGCGTGCGGTCATCCTCGGTAAAGGTGTGCTCGGCGCTGTAGCTCTGCACCACCAGGGCGCCACGTACCGCGCCCGGGTTACCCACAGGCACACCCAGCCAGCTGATGCTGGCCGGGCCCAAAGGGAATTCACCACTCAGACCCAAGGCCTCGCGCAGCTGGTCGGACGGCCCCATCTGGGACCGACCACTGCGTATCATGGCCAGGCTGATGCTGTTTTCCAGCTCGCTGATCGGAAAGGCCTGACCCGGATCAGGCGGGTCCTGATCCTCGGTATCGGCAAAGTACAGAAAGCGGATGTGGGCGCCATCCGGGTCCACCTGCAGGATGAAGAAGTTCTCCGCATACATGAGCTCGCCCATGATCTTGTGCACGCCATGCAGCATGTCGGGCATGTCGAGGTCAGAGCTGGCCATGTCGGCGATCGCATAGAGCGCTCGCTGCAGGCGTTCGGCCCGCTCCAGTCGGGTGACCGCCTGGGTGAGCGAATCCAGCTCCAGCAGGCGCCCAACCGCTCCGGCCACGTCTTCGCGGAACTGGGCCCATTCAGCCCGCCGGGGAAAGACTGTCCCCATCGGGCATGCCAGAGACGCGCCTCCCATGACCCCCGCGACCAGCTCCTGGCGAGCCAGCGGCAATCGATCGCGGCTTTCGGGCGCCAGTCGCAACAGTTGGCTCTCCGCTGCCCCAAGCGTGCCAACGGGTGCGATCTGCCAACCGACGCGGTCGTCCGGCCCCGCCGAGCGTGACCACCAGATCAACGCGACTGGCCCGAATCGGAAACGCCGATGGGCCTCGCGGGAAACCAGATGCCCCAGCGTGACGAGATCGGAGGCTCGCAGCAATTCACGAACGAAGGCGGCATTGCTGCCGCTCGTGAGATGCTCCTGCCCCACAGACACCATCTCCTGCACGCGTTCGCCCTGATGAAGCCTGAATACATATTAGTGCAGAGGCGGCACCCTGGTGACAGTCCCGGTGAAATTTCAGCTCATGCGACCAGACCCATCGACGCTGTCGACGAATGTTCCGAACTGCGCGTGGCCACGGCGGTCATGTTCATATGAAAGATCGGCAATTGGCATTCACCCGGCGGCTGCTGCAGGATAGGCCTCCGAAAATCCGCGCGCGTCCCGGGAGCAGATCATGATCTACAGCAATATTCTGGACACCATCGGCGGCACGCCGGTCGTCCGCATCAACCGACTGGCCCCGCCGGGCGTCGAGATGTACGTCAAGGTCGAATCCTTCAACCCAGGGGCCTCGGTCAAGGACCGCCTGGCGCTGGCCATCATCCAGGACGCCGAGGCCCGTGGCACCCTCAAGCCCGGGCAAACCGTCATCGAAGCCACCAGCGGCAATACCGGCATCGCTCTGGCCATGGTCTGCGCCGCGCGCGGCTATCCTTTTGTGTCGGTGATGGTCGAGACCTTCTCCATCGAGCGCCGCAAGATCATGCGCGGCTATGGCGCCAAGGTGATCCTGACGCCGGCCGCAGAACGCGGCACCGGCATGGTCCGGCGTGCCGAGGAACTGGCCCGCAAGCACGGCTGGTTTCTGGCCCAGCAGTTCGAGAACCCGGCCAATCCGGCCTATCACCGCAGCACCACGGGCCCGGAAATCCTGCGCGATTTCGCCAACCGGCGCCTGGACTATTTCGTCAGTGGCTGGGGTACCGGCGGCACCATGACCGGGGCCGGACAGATGCTCAAGCTGGCGCGACCCGACATCAAGATCGTGACCACGGAACCGGCCGGTGCCCAATTACTGGCGGGCCAGCCCTGGGCACCGCACAAGATCCAGGGCTGGACCCCGGATTTCGTGCCGGCGGTGCTTGATCGCACAGTCTTCGACGAGAACGTGCCTGTCGATGACCTGACAGCGCGCGACACTGCGCGCCTGCTGGCCCACCACGAAGGCCTGTTCGTCGGCATTTCCGCCGGCGCCACCTTTGCCGCAGCGCTGGAAGTGGCGCGCAAGGCCAGCGCCGGCAGCGTGATCCTGGCCATGCTCCCCGACACCGGCGAACGCTATCTGTCGACTTTCCTGTTCGAGGGCGTGCCCGAGGGTTCCGACGACGAGTGGCTGGCGGCGCAGTAGCGGGCACGGGGCACGGGGCACGGGGCACGGGGCACGGGGCACGGGGCACGGGGCACGGGGCACGGGGCACGGGAAAAGGCTCGCATGCCTGATGGTTCATTGCGAGCCAATTGTGTGAACCCGACACTGCATACGGGTAATGAACCAAAAGCCTGCGTGCAAGAGCGCCCTTGCGGCGCGACCGCTGCGGCGGACCTGCGGTTTGCCAGTCGCGACGCAAGGTCGCTCCTACAGGCAAGCTGGCGGTTCATGGCCCGTGGGCAGTTTCAGGCCGAATCAGGTGGCTCGCAATCACGCCTGACGTTGTCCGGGTCAGAGCGCAGACTCGCCAACTGCCCGCTCTTCCCCCTGCCCCTTTTCTCCCCTGCCCCGCTTCTACGGCCCCAACGGCGGCAGGCGCACCTCGAAACAGGCGCCGCCCAAGGACTCGGAGCGGCTGACCTTCATCTCGCCGTCATAGGAGGCGACGATGTCGCCGATGATCGACAGGCCGATGCCGTGGCCCTGCACGCGCTCGTCGCCGCGCACGCCGCGCTTGAGCACCTCGCTGATCTTGTCTTCCGGTATGCCCGGGCCATCGTCCTCCACCCGCAGCAGCAGGCCCGGACGACGGGCGCGGGCCTGATCGATGGGCGCAGCCGTCAGCAACACCCGCGACTTGCACCACTTGAAGGCATTGTCGAGCAGATTGCCGAGCAGTTCCATCAGATCGCCCTTGTCGCCGTGGAACACGCTGCGCTCGTCGACCTCGAACTCGGCCAGAGCGCCCTTGCGGGCGTAGACCTTTTCCAGCGTCAGTGCGATTTCCTCGGCATGCGCCAGCACCGGCAGCGGCGCGGCGTAGGTTTGATGCCCGGATTTGGCGGCGCGGGCCAGCTGGTAGGCGACGATTTCATCCATCCGCACCACCTGCTCCAGGCCGGAGCGCTTGAGCTTGTCGACCTCTGTCTCGTTCTCGATCAGACCACGCATCACTGCCAGCGGCGTCTTCAGGCTGTGGGCCAGATCGCCCAGCGTGTTGCGATATCGCCGCAGATGCTCGCGCTCGCTGCGGATGAAATCGTTGAGTCCGCGCGTGAGCGCCGCCAGTTCCAAGGGATAGTTGCCGGATAGCTGCTCGGACTCGCCGCGCTCGACCAGCGACAGATCGCGGGCCACGGCACGCAGCGGGCGCAGACTCCAGAACAGCAACAGGGCCTGAAACATCAGCAGCAGCAGCCCCAGCCCACCGAGCACCACCCACATGGTCTCGCGGAAGGCGCCGATCTGGCGCTTGACCGAACTCTGGTTCTCGCCGACGTTGATGGTCAGCCGCACATCCTTGCCGCTGGGCGAACGGGCCTCGAACAGCACGCCCATGCTGAGCATGTAAACGCCGCCAACACGGGTACGGATCGGCCCCTTGTAGGTCATCTCACCCGGCTTGAGTGCATCCTCGAAGGGCAGATCGCGATCCAGCGCCGAGCGCGACTCCCAGCGGAAATTCTCGGCGTAGACCGAGGCATACAGGCCGGAGCCGGGGCGGTCCAGCCGCGGTTCAGGCAGGAATTCAGGCACCAGCACGGCACCACCCACCGAGATATCGGTGCGGGCCAGAAAGGAATACAGCACCGATTGCAAGCGCTCGCGCAGCACCGAGTAGGCCCAGTTCTCGAATGCCCGCTCCAGCGCATAGCCGGTGAGCCCGATGAAGGCCGCCAGCACCAGACTGGCGGCCAGCAGCGAACGCGCCGCAAGCGAGAACTGGCGCCTGGCGCTCATTCGGGCGTGCTTACCTTATTGAGTGGCAACTGACCAGACACAGCATTTTCCGCAAAGGACGCAAAGGACGCGAAGGAAGGCAATGCACCCCGGCAAACAGTCGCGCGCGCCAAGGCTGCCGCAATCCCGATGTCAATCTGGCTCTCTTTGCGTCCTTTGCGTCCTTTGCGGACAAAAAACAGAACGTCCGGATCGCCTCCAAACCCGAGTTCCCATAACCGCACCAAGTTGAGCGGCCGGTGCGGTCATGGACGCCCTCAGGACGTACGCGGTATCGAAAAACGATAGCCGCGGCCGCGCACGGTCTCGATCGGCTTGAGCTCGCCTTCCGGATCGAGCTTCTTGCGCAAACGGCCGATGAAGACTTCGATGACATTGCTGTCGCGATCGAAATCCTGCTCGTAGATGTGCTCGGTCAGATCGCTCTTGGAGACCAGCTCGCCGGCATGCAGGATCAGATACTCCAGCACCTTGTACTCGTAGCTGGTCAAATCGACCGACTGGTCGTTGACGGTAACCGACTGCGCTGTGGTGTCGAGCTTGACTGGGCCGCATTCCAGCAGCGGCTTGCTCCAGCCGGCGCTGCGCCGAACCAGGGCGTTCATGCGTGCCAGCAATTCTTCGATATGGAAGGGCTTGACCAGATAGTCGTCGGCCCCGCACTTGAGGCCCTCGACCTTGTCCTCCCAGCTGCCGCGCGCGGTCAGGATCAGGATCGGATAGCGACGACCGGACTCGCGCAGGCGCTTGACCACCTCCAGCCCGGGCAGCTTGGGCAGGCCGAGATCAACGATGGCGACATCGAAGGGGACCTCCTTGCCCATGTACACGCCCTCATCGCCATCGGCGGCGGTATCCACGGCAAAGCCCTCGCGTTGCAGACGCGCGGCCAGGGTTTCACGCAGGGGTGCTTCGTCTTCGACCAACAGGACTCGCATGGGCAGGCTCCTTGAAAGCGCTCAGGCTGGAATCTGGAAAATGCGTACACGACCGTCGGGCATCAATACCTTGATGCGATAGACAACCGTACCACGGGTTCGAATGGTATCGGCAGCCAGTACCTTGCCGCCGGTCTCCCGTTCGACCTGCTCGATCGCTTCCTTCAGGGTAGCCGCTTCCGCGGGCCAGGCGGCCCACAGTGTCAGCCACGCGATCAATGCAATTCGGAACAAGGACGACATGCTCGGCACTGGTTATGCGTACTCCATGCATCATAGTCGGCGCGGAGGCGCCAGACCACGGAAGCTGCATCCTTGCAGACCGGGCTCTAGCCCAACCTGAACGAGGTTCAGGAGAAGTCTGAAACTCTTCGAATTTGCCAGCAGCGTGTGCCGCACAGCGGCTCACCGGGGCTTTGCCGCGTCAACTCCCGGACAGCGCTACGCGCAGTTCCGGCCGAGGGAACTGGTGTCGGTTATTGGTGTCGGTGTCGGAGAAAAGCCGTTGCTCACTCCGACACCGACACCAGCAACCGACACCCGCTCTACCAACCCTGCCGCAGCCGCGCTGTCAACGCCTCCGCGGTCGCCGGCAGCGTTTCCACCTGTGCCGGCCGTGCGAGCAGCGCCGCGAGCGCTGGCGGTACATCGACGGCGTGCCCGATCAGCGGCTCGACCACATCGTCGAACTTCGCCGGATGTGCAGTGGCCACCAACAGCATCGGGGCGCCGTCACCGTGCTGACGCAGTTGCGCCATGATCTCGACCGCGCAGGCCGTGTGCGGGCACCAGATCTGATGGTAGTCACGCTCGCCCTCGGCAATGCGCGCGCGAATGCGCGCGTCATCGACCCGATGGGCGTGGATGCCACTGGCGCGCAGATCCCGGTCCCGGAAGAACCAGGCCAGGCGTTCGAAGTTGCTCGGATCGCCGACATCCATGGCGTTGGCCAGGGTCGCGATGCTGGGACGACCGCGGTAGTTCGCGCCTCCGAAAAATTCGGATAGCGTCGGATTGGCATTGGTGGCGAAAAGCACGTCGCCCAAGGGGAGCCCCATTTCCCGAACTAGCACCGCCGCCAGCGCATTGCCCAGATTCCCGGTGGGAATGATCAGCGTCGGCGCCGCGAATGGATCTCCCGGATCCCGGGTCCCGGGTCCCCGGTCCCGAGCCAGCTTCAAGGCCGCGTAGGCGTAATACGCCATCTGCGGCAGCAGCCGACCCAGCGAGATGCTGTTGGCGCTGGTCAGGGCGTAGCGCGAGGCCAGCTGGCGATCGCCGAGCAGCTGTTTGACCACGCGCTGGCAGTCGTCAAAACTGCCATCCACCTTGAAGGCATGCACATTGTCGCCAAAGGCGCCGAGCTGATGCGCCTGGCGTGCCGACACCCGGCCATCGGGATACAGGATGACCACCTGAAAGCCGGGACGCCGATGGAAGGCAGCGGCGACCGCGCCACCGGTGTCACCGGAGGTGGCCACCAGTACCGTGCGCAAAGGGTCATCGCGCGTGCGCAATCGCGCCAGACAGGCAGCCAGGAAGCGCGCGGCAAAATCCTTGAAGGCCGCGGTGGGGCCGTGAAACAACTCCAGCAGCCAACTGCGTCCGTTCTCGATCTCGACGATGGGCACCGGCAAGTCCAGCGCCTCGCGACAGATCTCACCCAGCTTCGGTGCCAGCGAGCTGCCGGCGAAGAACGGCGTCAGCAGGCGCTCGGCGACTTCGGGCAAGCTCTGGCAGCCCTCGAAATCATCGATGTTGAACGCCGGAAGGCGTTCGGGTACGTACAGCCCGCCGTCGGCAGCCAGCCCGGCCGACAGCGCCGCATCCAGCGTCACCGGCCATTCCTGACGGGCATCGCGGGTACTGAAGTAGCGCATGATCCTGGAATCCTCAGTTGGACGGGGTAGAGTGTGCGGTTTTGGGGGTGTAGGGCAAGGCGCAATGAAGCTGGAATAGCGAGCTATTCCGACGAGTTGCAACGCAGCGATGCGCCGCCAAAAGCGTGCAATCTGCCCCGTAGCGAACTCGCCTGATGGGTGACGGACCAGAATCTCGAAAGCCCGAAGAATCAGCGTGCTATGGGCGCCGAAAAGCGGTCAACTGAGGATTCCAGGATTATTCGCTCCTGCTGATCACGCTGGCGCCGCTGTTGGCAACGGCGCTGATGAGGATGTCACTGGCCAGCCCGGCCTCGGCGAAAGCCGCCGACATGGCCTCGCCCGCGGCAGTGGCGGCGTCGCGCTGCTCGAACCAGGCGAATACGCTGGGGCCGGCACCGGAAATTGATGCGCCGAGCGCGCCGGCGTCGAGCGCTGCCTGCTTGACTGCGGCGAATCCCGGGATCAGCGAGGAACGGCGCGGTTCCACCAGCACATCGCGCAGGCCGCGCCGGATCAACTCGAAACTGCTGGTGTAGCAACCGGCCAGCACCAGCGCCAGGCCTTCGCTCTGGGCCACGAATTCACTCAGCGCAAACACCCCGCGCAGGGCTTCGCGGGCCTTGCGTGTCTCCAGCACGAAGTGCGGGTGCACCAGCACCGCAATCAGACCCGGCGGCACCGGAATCGGTACCAGCCGATCGGGCGTCGCCAGCACCAGACCACCCAGCAACTGGGGGCCAACATTGTCGCCATGCAGGCTGCCGCTGGCGGCACGCTCGCCTTCCAGCGCATAGGGATAGAGCTGTGCCGGCGTCAGCGGCTCGGCCAGCAAGGCATTGGCCGCCGTCAGCGCCGCCGTCGCCGAGGCCGCTGAACCGCCCAGGCCCGAACCCAGCGGAATGCCCTTGTCGATCTCGAGCTCGACGCCGAAATCCAGGTCCAGCGCCGCCCGCCAAGCCGCCACCGCCCGCGCCGCCGTGTTGTTTTCCGCGTCGAAGGGCAGATCGGTCACCACCCCGGTGATCCCCCGAACCCGCACGATCGGCTCGGCAATCCGCGTAGCCGTCACCCGATCCCCGATTCCCTCCAAGGCATGCCCGAGCAGATCAAACCCCACACCTACATTGCCGACGCTCGCAGGCGCAAAAGCCGATGCCGTGCGAGCGCCAGCCCTTCCCTTTTCCATTTTCCCTTTTCCCTTTTTCTGCTCTTCACTCACAACGGTGCCCCGAGTGACGACGCCACCCGCAGCAGATCGGCAAACACACCGGCGGCGGTCACGTCCGGGCCAGCGCCCGGGCCGCGCACGATCAGTGGATTGTTGCGGTAGCGCGAGGTGGCGAAGGACACGATGTTGTCGGTCAGCGCAATGTGCGCAAAAGGATGAAAGGCCGGCAGTGCCTTCAGCACCACCTCGGCACGGCCATCGGCTTCCAGCACCGCGCAATAACGCAACACCTGATGGCCATCGCGAGCCGCCTTGAAGCGCTCGTGCATGGGCACGTCCATACAGGACAAGCCGCTCAGGAACTCTTCGATGCTGGCATCGGCCAGCTCGGCTGGCACCAGCGACTCGACGTGAACCTGATCCACCGACAGCTGCATGCCCATCTCGCGCGCCAGGATCACCAGCTTGCGGGCCACGTCCAGACCCGAGAGGTCATCACGCGGGTCGGGTTCGGTATACCCGGCCGACTTGGCCTGCCGCACCAGCTCCGAGAACGGAACTTCGCCGTCGTAGCGATTGAACAGATAGGCCAGCGTGCCGGAGAAGATGCCCTCGATGCGCTCGATGCGGTCACCGGTATCGATCAGATCGCGCAGCGTGCCGATCACTGGCAGACCGGCGCCCACGGTGGCTTCGTAACGCCAGCGCGCGCGCCCGCTGCGGGCCGCCGCCTGTACCGCCTGATAGCGCTCGAAGGGTCCACCGCCGGCCTGCTTGTTTGGGGTCAGCACATGGATGCCAGCCGCCAGCCAGCGCGGATAGTGATCGGCCACTTCGGAACTGGCCGAGCAGTCGATGATCACCGCATGCGGCAGATGCTCGGCCTGCACGTGCCGGGCAAAGGCGTCGAGATCACAAGGCACTCCCTTGTCCTCCAGCGCTTCGCGCCAGTGACTGAGATCCAGCCGCTGTTCGTCGAGCAGCATCTTGCGCGAGCTGGCCAGCGCGCGCACGCGCAGATCCAGATGGGTCTCGCGCAGCAGCCGGCCACGGGCCTCGGCAATCTGGTGCACCAGGGCTTGACCCACCTGCCCCGGCCCGATGATGCCGATCGACAGCGTCTGCGCGGACAGATAGAAACCTGCGTGCACCGCGCGCAGCGCACGCGTGGCCTCGCCCTCGGCAATCGCCACCGAGATATTGCGCTCCGACGAGCCCTGGGCGATGGCGCGCACATTGACCTTGGCGCGACCCAGCGCATTGAACAGCAGGGCGCAGATGCCCGGCGTACCGGCCATGCCCTCGCCGACCACGGCGAGCACGCTGATGCCGCGCTCCGACATCACCCGCTGGATCTGCCCACGCGCGATTTCACGGGCGAAGGCCTCGGCCAGCACCTCACGGGCACGGTCCGCGTCGTCAGCCTTGATCACGCAGCAGATCGAGTGCTCGGACGAGCCCTGCGAGATCATGGTGACCGACACCCTGGCGTCGCGCAGCGCCGCAAAAACGCGCTCGGCGGTGCCATGCACGCCGATCATGCCGGCGCCCTCGATGGTGACGATGGCCATGCCGCCAATCGTGGTGATGCCCTTGATCGGCGGCTCGGCGCCGCCTTCGGCATCGATTCGGGTGCCGGGATGATCCGGATTGAAGGTGTTGCGGATGAACACCGGAATACCCTTGGCGGTGGCCGGGGCCATCGTCTGCGGATGGATCACCTTGGCGCCGAAATAGGCCAGCTCGAAAGCTTCCTCGTAGGACACATGGTCCAGCACCATGGCCTCGGGCACACGCCGCGGGTCGGCCGAGAGCACGCCGTCGACATCGGTCCAGATATGAATTTCGGCAGCGTCGAACAGGGCCCCGAAGATGCTGGCTGAATAGTCGCTGCCGTTGCGCCCCAGCGTGGTAATGCGGCCATCCGACAGCCGCCGGGCAATGAAACCCGTGACCACCACGCGCTTGCCAGGGTGATGGCGACGATATTCCGCCAGCAGCTTCTCGCTGGGCAGCCAGTCCACCGCCACATTGAGTTCGGTGGCGGTC
Source organism: Rhodanobacteraceae bacterium (assembly GCA_024234055.1). Lineage (NCBI taxonomy): Bacteria > Pseudomonadati > Pseudomonadota > Gammaproteobacteria > Lysobacterales > Rhodanobacteraceae > Rhodanobacteraceae bacterium. The sequence goes on along the minus strand of JACKOW010000001.1, from coordinate 988,475 downwards.
ACCCGCAAGACCTCGCGGGCATCCAGGAATTCGGCAGTCTCGCCCAGCGCCCGGAAATGCGCCGAGAGCATCTGCGCCGACCAGACTTCGCCCAGTCCCGCCACAAGTTCGACGATCTCGACCGGCACGGTGCCGAGCAGTTCTACACTGCGCAGCAGGTGGGCGAGATCGGCAAAGCTCTGGTCCAGCGCCGCCGCAAAGGCCGGCGCCTGCTGTCCGAGCAACTCGTCGGCTGTGGCCAGATGTCGCTGTTTGAGCGCCGCGAGCTCGGCCGCCCAGTGGCCGGAGCGAGTCGCGGCCTTCTCGGTAATGCCGATCAGGGTGTCGGTAACCCCCTGCATGGCCGATACCACGACCACTTGAGCTTCATCGTCGCGCTTGACCATGAGTCGGGCGACGGCTTGATATCGGGCAGCGTTGGCAACACTGGACCCGCCAAACTTGTGGGCGATCCACCGCATAGTGCGAGTTTCCTGATGGTTGATGCGGCGAAGCGACCCTCCCCGGCGCTCCGAACCTGCGACAGTGCCAGAGACCGGGCAGAGGAATCAATCCGTGAGGTGTTTGTCCAGGGTGTGAAGATGGTTGTCGGTTGTCGGTTGTCGGTTGTCGGTTGTCGGCGCGAGTACTCCGGCTGCGGGTTGCAGCCCTCAGGACTCGCCAAACTACGACGTCATTGCGAGGAACGACGTGACGAAGCAATCCAGCCGGTCGCCGACAAGGCCCTGGATGACTTCCGCTGGATCAAGTCCGGGGTCGCAATGATGCTTTGGGAGTTCAAGCGGACCTGGAACGGTGTCCGACCCTAAGGAGCGTCCAGACAAGTCTGGACGTACCACAGCAAGAGACACGCCAGCCCGCGCCTTGGCCTACACCGACAACCGACAACCAACAACCCGCTAAAAACCCACCCACTCGGTCTGCGGCCCGTAGCCGCCGGGCACGCCCTTGCTGACCACGGCCACGGCGTCGTGCGGGTGCAGGCTTTCCTGGTGCACGGCGCGGGCCCAGAAGTCGGCGATGCGCGGATCGGCCGCCAGCGCCGCGCGCACGCGCCGTCCCGCGTCTTCGCAAAACATCAGATTAGCGCCGTTCAAGCGCGCAAAAGCCTGTTCATCCTCGCGCTTGACCGCGGTCTGCACCGGTGTCTTCAACGCGGATTCCAGCAGATCAATGAAGTCGACGATCGGGAAATCCTGGAAACTCGGCAACAGACGGGCCCGCAACTGCATCAGGCTGCGCTGGCTGTGCGGCGTGGCCATGATGCCCTGCTCGGTGCCGAGCCAGGCCCGCACCTTGGCGTGATCCAGCGGCGCATCGACGGCAAAGTCCTGGGAGAACTGTTCCTGGATCAGCTGCCGCGCCAGCGCTGCCGAACACGGGCAGGTGCTGGAGTAAACCACCTCCGTCGCCAATTCCAGGCTGTAATGGCCGCGCTCGTACAGTGCCGAAATCGACACCGGATAGCGGCGCCAGCCGCTCTTGTCGCTGGCCAGCGCCGGGCGGCGCAGCATGTGATCGAAACGGATGCGCAGGGAGGCGCTGTCGCTCAGATCCTGATGCGAATCCAGGAAATCACGCAGCAGACCGTGCACCGAACGCGGTGTCAGGCTTTCCTCGCTCAGATGCCGGTCCACGTGCAGATACAGACGTGACATGTGGATGCCGCGGGCCTCGGCCCGGCGCAGATTGACGTAGGCACTGACCCGCGCTGGCGATTGCACTACCTTGCCATCGACGCCGATCAGGGTCACCGGCGCCTCGATGGCATCCATCCCTACCCAATCGAGCTGGCCGGCATGCTCCGATGCCAGTCCCTGGGCAATATCGGGCATGGCCCGCACCGTGGCTTCGCTACGCATCTGTCGCTGAACTCCTGTCATCCGGCACCGTTGCCGGGAAGGCCGCCATTGACGACCCTGCTGAAGGCGCGATGCTAGCGGCGCCGACGTGCTGCAGGCGTCAAGTGTAGCCCAATGGCGTCGAGCGCCGGCACGAGGGCCTGGACGGGGGCACGGGACGCGGGGCACGGGGCACGGGGCACGGGGCACGAGGGCACGAGGGCACGAGGGCACGAGGGCACGAGGGCACGAGGGCACGAGGGCACGAAAAAGGCTACGGGCTTCGGGCTCGTGATAGGGTCGGAGCGGCCTATGGCCGCCCCGCCCTCCGAACCGTACGTGCGGTTCTCCCGCATACGGCTCTCCAGCGGGTGGTTTCCTCATCGGGATTGGCTCGCTCGGCCACGGGCTGTGGTCAGGGTGTACAGCCCGAGCTGGGCGAAGTAGGCAATCACTTGCCTCCTTGGACGCCGTTACCCAGCGCCGCCAACATGCGGTCGGTCCAAATGCTCCGGTCTACCCAACCCAAACCCTCGGGCCGGTTCGACGTCGCTTGCCTAGGCTCAGCCAATACCGCGACTTCACTTGCGTTCTCGGTCATCAGATACCTTCCACCTCCACCACACCTATCCCGCTTCCCTACCCGTGGTTTATGGTGACCACGGCTCTCGCGTACGATCCAGTTGGACTCAGGCAGAGGAGCGGCCCTCCAAACCCTGCGCGACGTCCCCGCCACGCGCCCCCACCACCACATCGCCGACACGGTACTACCAGGACTCTGACTCCTGCCGACCACACCCCGACCGACAGGTCTCCTCGCTTCACTCACACACACGTCCCAGCGTTCCACCTCCAACCACGCGGACGACCCGGTCATCGCTTTACACGCCAAAACAGCGTGACCGATGTGTTCCAGACTTCGCCATAACCCAGCAAGCTCGTCGTCGTTCCACGCCGAATCGAGTTCGTCTCCTGCAGACCGCCAGTTCGCTTCCGGTTGCTCTCCACCCCACCTCACGGCGACGCAGTTACCCTCAGCTACGGGGCCTTGGCTTACCCCGGCACGGACTTCCACCGTGCTGTGTGTGTGCGCTTGCGAGCGCACTAGGTCCAGACTTGTCTGGACGCTTCTTCAGCACATCGCCAAGAGCGTCCGGACAAGTCCGGACCCACAAGAGCAGACGTGACTCCGTTCCGCTCTCCATGAACCCATATCGTAGGTTGTTGATGCGTCATTGCGAGGAGCGCAGCGACGAAGCAATCCAGGGTAGCGCCGCACACCCCTGGATTGCTTCCCCCGGATCAAGTTCGGGGTCGCAAAGACGCCGGGGGTTCATGGCCCGTGGGCAGTTTCAGGCCGATACAGGTGGCTCGCAATGACGCCATCAATGACCTCATTCCGTGCCCCCGCCCTCGTGCCCTCAAGCATCTTCCACTAGAACAAGCTCAACTGCGCCGCCACCGCCGATGGGCGCTCCTGTTCCTGTTCGCCGGCGAAGGCGGGCAGATCCGCCAGTTCGGCGCCGGAATGCTGCAGTCGTTGGTACAAGCGACGCGCCAGTTCCGGTGCGTGGCGGTCGTCCGGGGTGTGGGTGAAGAAGTACGGCGACAGTCCGGCCTTCAGCCACTGCGACAGCGTATCCACCCAGATCCCGAGATAGTCGTCCGCGGCCTCCACCTGATTCTGACCCACAAAGCGCACCATCGGGCGCTGACCGATGGCCTGGGTGCGCAGGGGCAAGGCCGGCTTGCGCGACTGGGCCTGCTCGGTGCTCGCATCCAGTCGGGCACCGGCATGCACGCAGCGGGTATCGAACAGACAGCGATCGATGGAATGTTCGCGCAGCAATTCGTGCAGCGCGACCTCGTTGGCGCCCTGATCAAAGAAATCGGGATGGCGCACTTCCACCGCGTACTCGAACTCACCGGGCAGCTGCCGCAGAAAGGCGCGCAACACGTCCAGGTGCATCGCCCCGAAACGTGGCCCCAGCTGCAGCATGAACGGCCCCAGCCGCGGGCCCAGTGGGGCCATCAGCTTCAGGAATTCCGACGTTTCGATGCCACAGTTGCGCAGCATCATTCGATGACTGATGTGGCTGGGAAACTTGAAGCAGAAGCGAAAGCTCTCCGGCGTCTCATCGCGCCAGCGCGCCACCGCCGCGCTGCTGGGCAGGGCGTAAAAGGTGGAATTGCCTTCGACGCAGCCGAACACCTGCGCGTATTGAGTCAGGTAATCCTTGCGCTCGGCGCCACGCGTATACAGCGCACCACGCCAATCGGCGCAAGCCCATACCGGACAACCCATTCTCAGCGTCGAGGTCATCGGCCGATCCTACGCCGATGCGTCGCCTGCATGAAACCTGGACCGGACGGCAAGGTCCTGCCAGGAGCGGACGCGAAGATCACGAAGGAGGGGCAGAAAGGGCGCGAAGGGAAGCGTCGGAGACGGACAAGGCGGGCTGATGCTTTTCGAAACCAGTGGCGGTGCAGCGTATCCAATCCCGCAGCAGATTCTGGTCCTGCCCCGTGCCCCGATGGGACAAACCTGAGCTCGCGTCAAGCGCAGCCGCCCGGACTCCCATCAATGGTGCTCTCCTTCGCGTCCTTTCTGCTTCTCCTTGGCGTCCTTCGCGTCTTGCTTCTGGCCGCACCACCAACGAGGTCAATGGTTTTCGCGAACCGCGACGGCCTTCTGACCTATCCTCCGGCAGTCAGAGAACTGCTCATCCGCGATCAACCCATGGCAGGAACCCGCTACCGAGCGCCGCAGGCACCATCGACCGCCGTGATCACGCGTGCCGGCTTCGAGCGTCTGCGCGCCGAACTGGACGAACTCTGGCGTGTGCGCCGACCCGAGGTGGTGCTCGCGCTGAGCGCGGCGGCGGCCGAGGGTGACCGTTCGGAGAACGCCGAATACACCTATCGCAAGCGTCAACTCGGCGAGATTGATCGACGCGTGCGCTATCTGACCAAGCGTCTGGAGCAGATGCGGGTGGTGGACACGGTTCCTGCCGATCCGCGCGCCGTCTTCTTCGGCGCCTGGCTGCTGCTGGAAGCGCTTGATGAGGAGCGCGAGCTGAAGGTGCGCATCGTCGGCCCCGATGAAACGGATGCGAAATTGGGTTGGATCAGCATTGATTCTCCGCTGGCGCGGGCAGCATTGAAGAAGCGCATCGACGACGAGTTCGAGGTCGAACTGCCCGCCGGCCGCGCCCGCTATGTGATTGTCGAGGTCAGTTACGCGGGGCCAGTCTAGGCACCGGCTCAGCTCGTGAACCCAGGCCAGACCTGCGAGATCAGGCGCGCATCCATCCCAAAAGCCGCTCCGAGCCCATCCTGTCGCCCACGGCGCGGTCGCCGAATTGAGCCGACACCGGCAGTCACTGCCCTCACAGCATGTCGCCTGAGTCAAGCCGCTCCGCGAAGCGGACTCGGCTTGAACGAATTGTCAGGTTGCCGCCCGAGGGCAACGGCTCAGGAGCCCTTCGATGCGCCCGCGCGTGTAGCGTTGAAGCAACACCGGATAGAGGTTCACCAGGACATTGCCCGCAGTCAAATACGCCGCCCAGCCGTGCCAACCCACACTCCACGCATACGCCGCAGAAACCGCGCCAAGGGCCAACAGAACGATGTGGCCACGCTCGCTCTGTCTGGTGCGCACGATAAATGCGATTGCCGACTTCCGGCACCTGATCAATCGAAAGCTCGGGTCTTTCCGTCGCTCCCAGCGGTTCGCGAAATCTCCGTTTGGTGCGAACTTCCGGAAAACGAGCACGCCGAGTCGCTCGTACAGGCGGCCGGAGCGCTCGAAGCGGTGTATGCGGAAGTAGCGATCAGGCAAGGCCCACCACAGCGCGATGCATGCAGCAACGGGAAGCAGGAACCAAGCTCCCGGCAGGAGTTCACCGCTCGGGTACGCAAAGGGCCTCAGCGGCCCCCAGATGTACAGCCAGAACATCATCAGCGGGCCAAGCCACCCGCCCGCCATGCTGGCGAATGGGACGATGTTCAGCCCATGCGTGGGCGGATCGAGCAGCGGCGGTTCGCTTCGCATGGCCCAACGGCTCCAGAATCCTCCGGGGCAGCCTAGCACGAAGTTCTGAGCGCTCTTCTCCGCGTTGTCGCCGCTTTTCCTTTGCATCCTCTGTGTCCAGCTTCTGGCCAAAACCTGCCTCCAGCCAGGTCCGTCGCGAAGCGGATTGCGCCGCGAGGGTGCGTCTGCAGTTCGAGTTTCACGGGGCGGGTCGATCAATCTGCTGCGCCGCAACACATCCTCTCCTTGGCGCGATCCAGGTCAAGGCGTAGTGTCGGTGAAGCCACCATCATCGGTGCCTGCAGGATGAAAAAACGGCTGGCACGGTCGCCAGCCACCCAGAGAGACGCCGTGCCGATCGCGCCCGATTCGGACGATCGCCGCGGCTGACCACCAGCCAGGGAGACTCCGCTCATGCCCGCCTATACCACTGATCAGATTCGCAACGTCGCGCTCGTGGGCCACGCCGGCGCCGGCAAGACTTCATTGTTTGAAGCCCTGCTCTATGCCGGCGGCGCCACCACCACGCAGGGCTCGCTGGAGCGCGGCACCACCGTGTCCGATTTCGACCCGATGGAACGTGATCGCCAGCATTCGATCGGCAGTTCCATCGCCTCCATTGACCATGCCGATACCCACATCAACCTGATCGACACTCCGGGATACCCGGATTTCCGCGGCCCCACCCTATCAGCGCTGGCTGCGGTGGAAACCTGCGCCATCGTGGTCAATGCCAGCAACGGCATCGAGTACTCGACCACGCGCATGATGGAGTACGCCAAGGGTCGGCGGCTGTGCCGCTTGCTGATCGTCAACAAGATCGATCAGGACGGCAATGATCTGGAGATGCTGGTCGAGCAGTTGCGCGAGAGTTTCGGCAACGAGTGCCTGCCGATCAACCTGCCGGCGAAGGGCCGTTCCGCGGTCGTCGACTGCTTCTTCAACCCCAGCGGCGAATCGGATTTCTCGTCGGTGGCCGAAGCCCACCAACGCATCATCGACCAGGTGGTCGAGATCAATGAAGACATCATGGGCCGCTATCTGGAGGAGGGTGAAGAGGGCTTGTCCGGCGCAGAACTGCACGACGCCTTCGAGCAATGCCTGCGCGAGGGCCATCTGGTGCCGATCTGTTTTGTCTCCACCCGCAGCGGCGCCGGTGTCAAGGAACTGCTGGATCTGTTCGAGAAGCTGATGCCGAATCCGGCCGAGGCCAATCCGCCACTGTTCGTCAAGGGCAGCGGCGCCAAGGCCGAACCCTTCCGCACCGAGCCGGACCCCGCCAAGCATGTGGTGGCCGACGTCTTCAAGATCGTCAATGACCCCTTCGTCGGCAAGCTCAGCGTGTTCCGCATCTATCAGGGCACGGTGCGCAAGGACACTCAACTGCTGATCGATGATGGCAAGAAACCGTTCAAGGTCGGGCATCTGTTCAAGCTCCGTGGCAAGGATCACATGGAGATCGAGGACGCGATCCCCGGTGACATTGCCGCGGTGGCCAAGATCGAGGACATCCACTTCGACGCGGTGCTGCACGACAGCCACGACGAGGACGAGATCCGCCTCAAGCCGATCAATTTTCCGCAGCCGATGTTCGGCCTGGCCATCGAGCCGGCCACCCGCGGTCAGGAGCAGAAGCTGGCCACGGCGCTGCACAAGCTGTCCGAGGAGGATCCCTGTTTCCGCATCGAGCATCACAAGGAACTGAATGAAACCGTGATCCGCGGCTTGGGTGAATTGCATCTGCGGGTCATGCTGGAGCGCATGAAGGAGCGCTACAGCGTCGATGTGCTCACCCGTCCGCCGCGCATCGCCTACCGGGAAACCGTTTCAGCCAATGCCGATGGCCATCATCGGCACAAGAAGCAGACCGGCGGTGCCGGCCAGTTCGGCGAGGTTTACCTGCGCATCGAGCCATTGCCGCGCGGCGCAGGTTTCGAGTTCGTTGACGAGGTCAAGGGCGGCACCATTCCCGGCCAGTTCCTGCCGGCCATCGAAAAGGGCGTGCGCCAGGTGCTGGACCAAGGCGTCATCGCCGGCTATCAGATCCATGATGTGCGCGTCATCGTCTACGACGGCAAGCACCATCCGGTGGACTCCAAGGAAGTAGCCTTCATCAGCGCTGGCAAGAAAGCCTTCATTGATGCCGTGACCAAGGCCAGGCCGCTGGTGCTGGAGCCCATCGTCAATCTCGATGTGACCATTCCGGCCGAGCATGTCGGCGACATCACCGGCGGCCTCGCCACCAAACGCGCCAGAATCAACGGCACCGACTCCCTGCGCGGCGACGAGATGATCGTCAAGGCCCAGGCGCCGCTGGCGGAAATCTCCGAATACAGCAATGAGCTGAAGGCCGTCACCGCCGGACGCGGGCGCTACACCATCGAACTCAGCCACTACGAAGCGGTCCCCGGGAACGTGCAGAAGCAGCTGGTGGAGAGCTACAAGCCCAGGCATGAGGAGGAGTAGTTGCCAAGGGCACGAGGGCGGGAGGGCACGAGGGCACGAGGGCACGAGGGCACGAGGGCACGGGGGCACGGGGGCACGGGGGCACGGGGGCACGAGGGCACGCTAGATCAAGGGCCGACGTCGAGGCAACCTCTGCGCGCCCTCGTGTGTTCTACCCGCTCGATGCGCGAATACGCGTACCGACCTGGATGACTGGGACTCCAACTGGGGGCCGGGACTCGACTGTGGGAGCCGGCTTTGCCGGCGATTCGCTTGCTGGACGGATGCCTTGCGCGGACGCAGATCACCCCGAACCAAATGCCATAACACATTGTTTTAATAGCTTGAGATCGATAGGACACAGAAGAACAAGGGCTCGCGGCAAGGCTGCGTTTTACGTGCCCTCGCGCCCTCTTACCCTCGTCCCCGCCACACCAACTCTGGCAACCCGCGCTCCCTCAACCTCAGACCGGTTTATCCGCCGCAGCGCTGCGCACTTCGTGCTGGCGCCCCGCCACGAAGCCTACCCAGGCGGTCACACCGGCCATGATCGCGCCCCAGAGGTAGATGCCGCCGGTGCCGAGGCCCAGCAGCCCCATGCCCTTGATTGACCACTGCGTGGCGACATCGCTCAAACGATAGACAAAGGTGTCGATGAAGCTCTTGCCCTTGTAGCGGACTTCGCGATTGAGCGTGGTGTAGCAGCTGGCGATCGCGGGTTCGCCGAAGGCGAAGCGGATGCCGCGACTCAGCACCTGAAACAGCCCGATCATGAACGCCGTCGGCAGCACGACCAGCGCACCGAGTCCGGCCATCAGCATCAGCGGCATCAGGGTCATCAGCCGCGCGGTACCCAGACGCAGGAATAGCCAGCGCGCCAGGAACACTTCCAGCGTGAAGGCCAGCAGATTGGTCAGCAGATCGATTCGGGCAAAATAGGCTGCACGCAGGGCGTCGTCCGCGTACAGCACGCGGACCATGAAGCCCTGCTGCTGATAGAGGATGCCGCCGCCGATACCACTCAGCAGCATCAACAGGGCCAGCCAGCGCAATGGGATCTGCTGCACGACCAATCGGAAGGCGGCCAGACTGGTGCCGCCAATGAGCGCATCCATGTCGCCGGCGTCGGCGCGCCCGCTGGCGGCCCTGGCATGACGACCGAGCAGAATGGCGCAGCCCATCGACAGCGCCAGGAAGCCGAAGGACAGCAGCAGCACGCCATCGATGTCGATGTGTCCGGCCAGCAGCATGGTCAGCCCGGCACCGCTCAGGCCGCCGGCCGATCCGCCCGCGGCAATGAACCCGAACACCCGCTTGGCCTGTCCCGGGTCGAAGACATCGGTCATGTAGCTCCAGAACACCGAGACCGTGAACAGATTCGCCACCGACAGCCAGATGTAGAACACCAGGGCCATGCCGGTGCGCCATTCGGGCACTTGCCACACCGCCAGAAAACCAAGGATGCAAGCCAGAAAGAAGGCGTAGACCACCGGCACGAAGACCCGCCGGGCAAAGCGAGAAACCAGCGCGCCGTAGAGCGGCTGAGCCAGCAGCATGCACAGGAAACTGCCGGTGTAGAGCCAGTTGTAGAATTCGGGCCCGATGCGTACGCCCATGGCTTCACGCACCGATCGCAGCATGTAGTAGCTGGTCAGCAAGCCGAAGAAATAGACAAAGGCGATCAGCAGCGCTGCGCGCTCACGCCGGTCTACCTCGAACAGGGCTTTCAACTGCATCCTGACAGTGCCTTGGTTGAGCTGCGCTGCAGCATGAATGAAGCCGGGTCGAGACAGCGTTGGGGCTACCCGAGGCTGAGAGGCATCATGCCCAAAGGGCGCCCGGTCGACCAGTCACATCAACGCTCGATCGCCAATGTCCCGACGACTTCTGCCGGGATTCTTCGAATCCGGCGGACTGCGAGCCCACATGTCTCACACCTGTTGCGAAAGATCGCGCAGGGCTTTGCGACTCGCGCCAGGCGCGACGACGAGGAATGGTGATTCCATGGCGAGGAGGAGCAACGCAGCGATAGTCGCAAAGAACCAGCGAGGTCCGCAAAGCGGGCAGATGCAGCCAAACACTCTGTGACTGGCGCGTTCCTCGGAATCGCCTTGTGCCACTAGAAGATTGGGGGCATCTGCTCGCGCAGGTGTGAGGAATGCGGGCTAGACTCATCCGAAGGTCCTGGACGAGGTCAACCTAGATGGGTTTCACGCAGACGCCGCCACAATTGTCCAACCCATACCTGACCGACCGAGTCCTGCAATCGGTGCTGCGCCGTGCCATGCCGCCCGCACTGTTCGAGCATTTTCACGAGGAAGCCAACGAGCTCGGCCAGGTCATCGCCGACGAACTGTACCCGCAGCAACTGCGAGAACGGCAGATCGAGCCCGTGCATACCCCTTTCGATCCCTGGGGCCGGCGCATCGATCACATCGAACTCACGCCACTCTGGAAGGCCATGCCGCAGTTGGCGACTCGCTTCGGCCTGGTCTGGCATGGTTACGACCAGAGCAAGGGCGCCCACGCCCGTTTGTTCCAGTTTGGCATGGTCTACCTTGCCAGCGCCGCCAGCGATTTCTACACCTGCCCGCTGGCCATGACCGACGGTGCAGCCCGGGCGCTGGTGGAATCCGGCAACTCGGCGCTGGTGCAAAGAGCCCTGCCGCACCTGACTGCGCGCGAGGCGCACCAACTCTGGACCAGTGGCCAGTGGATGACCGAAACCAGCGGCGGCTCGGATGTTGGCGGTACCGAGACTCGCGCCGAAGTAGACGCGGACGGCCAGTGGCGAGTCCATGGTCGCAAGTGGTTCACCTCGGCGGCAACTTCGGAGATGGCATTGCTGCTGGCGCGGCCTGCTGGCAATGCCGAGGGCACCGACGGCCTGGCCTTGTTCTACTGCGAACCGCGCGACCGCGGCGGTCGTTTGCAGAACATCACCATCGACCGGCTCAAGGACAAGCTTGGCAGCCGCAAGCTGCCCACAGCGGAACTGCGGCTGGACGGCACCCCGGTGGAGCTGGTCGGCGAGCCCAGCCATGGCGTACGCATGATCGCCCCGGTACTGAACCAGACCCGCGTATGGAACGCGCTGGCGGCGCTGAGCGTTTACCGCCGCGGCTTGCAGTTGCTGCGCGACTACGCAGCACGGCGCCGGGTTTTTGGTCGCATGCTCCGCGAACAGCCCTTGCATCAACACACCTTGGCCGGATTGCAGGCAGAGTTCGAAGCCGGACTGCACCTGTCCCTGTACGTGGCCGAGATGCTGGGCAAGTCCGAGCTCGGTCTGCTGGATGATCGCCATCGCTTGCTGCTGCGATTGCTGATACCGATCACCAAGCTGCTGACCGCCAGGCAGACCGTCGCCGGCATCAGCGAGATCGTCGAAGGCTTTGGTGGTGCCGGATACATCGAAGACACCGGGCTGCCGGCATTGCTGCGCGACGCCCAGGTGTTCAGCATCTGGGAAGGCACCACCAATGTGCTGTCACTGGATGCCCTGAAGATTCTGTCCAGTGATCACACCTGGTCCGCCTTGCATGCGGCCCTGGTGGCCCTGCTCAGCCAGACTGGGTCCGAATTCGACGCCATTGCCACGCAGATAAGAGATGGCTACGAGTCGGCCTACGCGGCGCTGCACCATGAACACGGCGCGAATCGCGGCGAAGCGTTCGCGCGCGGAATCGCCATGACCCTGGGTCGCTGTTTCGCGCTGGCCGTGCTGCTGCGCCACGCGGCCTGGTCGCTGCGTGCAGAGGGCGATCCACGACCAGCGGCAGCGGCGCGACGGTTTTCTGCCCATGGCCTGATCTGCCTGCAGGCGGGTGAGGCGCTGGACTCACGCATTCTGGCCATCGACGAACTGGAGTAGCTCCGTGCAGCATTTGTGCATCGTGACCACCGGCGGCACCATCGACAAGGTGTATTTCGACGATCTCTCGACCTTTCAGGTGGGCGAACCGGCGATCGGCCGGATTCTCGACAACCTCGGCGTGGCTTTCACCTACAACGTCATAGCGCTGATGCGCAAGGACAGCCTGCACGTCACCGATGACGATCGCGAACTGGTGCGCCACACCATCAGCGCCCAGCCGCACGCGCATGTGCTGGTCACTCACGGTACCGACAGCATGGTCGCCACCGCGCGGGTGCTGGCCCAGATTCCCGACAAGACCATCGTCCTCACTGGCGCGCTAAACCCCGCCCGCTTCCAGGGCTCCGACGCGGTGTTCAACATCGGCTGCGCCATCGGCGCCGTGCAGGTGCTGCCGCCTGGCGTGCACATCGCCATGAACGGCCGGGTCTGGGATCCATTCAAGGTGCGCAAGAATCGAGACGCCAATCGTTTCGAGGCTGGCTGAGCGCGCTGACACCGGCCTGCGCCATGCCGCTGCAGATATGATCGGACGGAGTTCCGCCGACCTGGGTCTGGGCATGAGTGATGACATCCCGTACAAGAACAATCCCCTGCATGGAGTCAGCCTGAAGCAGATGCTGGTCGAGCTCGTGGATCACTACGGCTTCAACATTCTGCATGCTTACCTGAACATCCATTGCTTCAAGACCAATCCGAGCGTTGAATCCAGCGTCAAGTTTCTGAAGAAGACCGATTGGGCGCGCGAGAAGGTCGAGGGTTTCTATCTCTACCAGTTCAAGAGCCTGCCCCGGGCCTCTGATGAACAGTTTGCGCTGCCGCCCCGAGATCGCATCGTGCCCGCCGATCAATCACCCGGCGAGCCTGCCCAACTCAGCCTGGAAGCCGCGGAACGGCTGGCCGAGAAGCGTTTGAAGAAATCTGCCGAGCGCGCCCGCGGCGAGGACCGTCCCACGGGCTCCAATCGATATCGGGCCGATCGGCGCGCTGGCCGCCATGCAGACGATCGAAGCACTACCCGTTCCGGCGAGGGCGCAGCCAATCCTTCGGCGAGTTCAGACCCTTCGACGGCGAAGGCCGTGGACCCGTGGGCCAAGTGGAGAAGCTAGAGTCGGTTCGAGCAAGGCCCAATCGGGCGGGGTTTGTTGCCTGGCCAGGCTAGATCAGAAGCGCCGAGTGCAACTCGGCGATCCCGGCAAGCGTCCTTGCGCAGACTGAGGCCGACAAAAAAGCCCCGGCTTGCGCCGGGGCTTGGATTTGCTACTCAGTGAAAGCTGCTCAGAACTGCAGGCTCCACTTGTCGAGGTAGCCGGTGTCGCCGCGGGCGTTGTCATTCACGCGCAGCTTCCAGGTACCGTTGGCCACCTCGGTGGAGGCATTCACGGTGAAGGTCTGGATGATGTTGTCGGTGCCGCCGCCGCTGCGGTTGTGCAGCACATAGACCGAACCGTCCGGCGCGATCAGATCCACCTTCAGATCGCCCTTGTAGGTGTGGTAGATCGTCACCGCCACCTTCAGGGTGCTGGGTGCGTTGCCGGTGCGGCCGGACACGCTGATCGGGCTCTCGATGGTCGAGTTGTCAGTGATGTTGTAGTTGGTCTGGTTCTCGAAGAAGCTCGGCTGGGTGCCGCCGCCACCACCGGCAGTCCAGTTGGCCGTCAAGGTGAAGTTGACGGTTCCCGTGGCATAGCCATAGACGCGAATGTAGTAGGTACCGGCACTGGGTGCGGCGAAGGTACAGGTTTCGTTGCCCGAACCGGTGTAGGGGCGGCAATCGTAGCTGGTCAAGCTGGGCGCCGAACCGTAGCGCACGTACAGATCGACATCGCCGCTGGCATTGGTGGTGGCGATGTTGAGGTTGGTCGAACCGGACGGAACGACAACCGTGTACTCGGCAAAGCTGCTGTTGGCGCTGCTGGAGTTGGTGCTGCCCGTCACCGGCACACCCTTGCTCAGCACTCCACCACTCGGCGGCGGAGTACCGCCACCGCCACCGGTCACCGCTGCGATCGTCGCTGCTGCGTCGATGATGCCGGCGCCGCAACCCGAGCAGCTGGCGGGGAACGGCCGGGCGTTGCTCTTCAGCAGGCTTTCGATCTGTGCCGGCGTCTTGCTGCCCTTGCTCAGGATCAGTGCCGCCAGACCGGCCACGTGTGGCGTGGCCATGGACGTACCCTGATACCAGGCGTAGCTCTGCGAGCCCGGTGTGGTGGTGCCCGAATTCAGCGTCGACAGGATGCCGTTGCTGGACGAGCTGCGGACATCGCCACCGGGTGCGGCCACATCGACCAGCGTGCCAAAGTTCGAGTAGTAGGCACGACCACCACTGCGGTTGGTGGCTGCCACGGTGACCACGTTGCTGCAGTTCGCCGGTGTGGCCCCGGAAGCATTCACATTGGAATTGCCGGCAGCGACGATCACCACAGTGCCGCGATTGACCGCGCCGTTGATCGCGTTCTGGTAGGTGCTGGCACAGGTGCTGCTGCTGCCGCCCAGACTCATGTTGATGACCTTGGCTGGCGTCGCGTTGGCCGGTACGCCGGACACGCTGCCGCCGGAAGCCCAGGTGATGGCGTCCGCGATATCGGACAGCGTGCCACCGCAGGCAGCGAGTACGCGGACCGGCTGGATCTTGGCGTTGAAGGCCACGCCGGCGACACCGGCGGCGTTGTTGGTCACGGCGGCAATGGTGCCGGCCACGTGAGTGCCGTGCCAGCTGGAATTGGAGGCCGGAGAACCCGAATAGCACTGGCCTGCCGTGGTCCAGTCGCCCTGGTCGGCCGGATTGGAGTCACGTCCGTTGCCGTCACGGGCATTGGCCGAGCTGGACACGAAATCGTAGCCCGCGACCACATTGGCGTTGAGATCGGTATGACTGGTGATGCCGGTATCGAGCACCGCCACAACCACACCACTACCGGTGGCATTGTCCCAGGCGGTCGGCAGATTGGCGCCTCCAGTGGCTTCGAAGTAATGCCATTGCTGGCTGTAGGAGGAATCGTTGGGTGAGAGGAAGGGCACCATGATCTGATCGGGCTCCACATAAGCCACGTTGGGATCAGCAGCCAGGTCGTTCATGACCTTGAGCAAGCTGCCGTCATCCAGCGCTTTTCCAATCTTCACAAGGTGCCCGCCAGTGGACAGCGTACGCACATAACTCAGCGTTTGACCCGTTCGCGAGGCGACCTGGTCCAGATGGCGACTGATGGCACTGACGGCATCCCCAGCCGCGCGTGCATCGCCTTCGTTGTAGCCCACAATGATGGCGTCGTACCGGTACGAGTCTGCCAGCGCCGCTGCATTCACTCTTGCGTCTGCAGCGCCGATGAATGCATCGCTGCCTCCTCCCCCGAGTGTCTGCGCGCCGCTCGCGCCGGCCACCAGCAGGCCGGTCAGCAAGGCTGTACCCAATAACGATTTAGTGAACTTGCTAGTCATATGCAGTAATCCCCAAGTTGAATACGCTTTGTAGCCACAGTTCCGCACCGCTGAAGCGGTGCCCTCCCAGAACGTAAATGCCCAACCGCACGACAGATCTCATCCTCCCCAGGATGAAACCGGTCACTGGATGGGCGTCCTGACCTTAGATTTCATGGCAGTTCGGGTCAATCAGGGCACAATCTGTAGCAGTGCTTTAGACGTGCTGCAATGCAGCAATCAACGGGTTCAAGCCGCCCGAGACGTTCATGAACGAAAGCAGAACGCCTTGGTTAAGGTTTATTCAGGATTGGTGTCCAGCGAAACCATTTTGTGCGGCGCACAACAAGTCGCGGACCGAATGACATACGAATAGAGCATATTTCACGCGCTCATCCGGGCACATGCGACCCGCCTGCCCAGAGACTCATCGCCACCGGATTCAGGCCCGCAGGCGTTCGCGCAGATGCACCGGTTTCTGCCGACGCCACCACAACAGGACGGCGATCAGAATCAGCCACGGCTGTAATCTGTGGGCCCAGAGCATGCGATTGTGCGCGGTGCTCTGAGCACGATCGAAGAAGACCGCGACAGCTGAGGGCGGATAGGCCTTGATGGACTCTTCCAGGGGATCCGCCACGGATCGGGCAGTGTCATCGCCCAGGGTTTCCAGCCCGGGAATCTTGCGCAACAAATCGCCGCCCAGAACATAGGTGGCAGCCATCAGAGCATCGCCATTGAAGCCGTTGCGAATGGCCGAACCGATACGTGGCTCACTGGCGAGCGCGCTGAAAGTCACCAGATTGTAGGCCAGCGTACCCAGGCAAACGATGATTGCAATCACGGCCGAAATGTAGCCCCGCGATATGGATTGACCCTTGCTTGCACGCATGTTGGTTTCCAGAGTCTCGGGTGATGGCCCATGTTAGCGCAGCAAGGGTGTTGTTCCTGCGGCAAGCGTCTCAGCTACGACCAAAGGCGAGGTGCAGATCGACGCCGACGAGTGTCTCCACGGGTCTACAACTTTGATTATCCTGATCGGGCGCACACTCGCGAGGCGTTTTTCGTTGCAGAATGGACGCACAGGGAGCGGGAGAAGAGCGCATGAGTTCAAGCGCCATGCCACAAGACCACAGCGATCAAGGCCACGTCGAGCGGGCGCGGGAAGAGTTGCGCACGCATGCGACCAGTCTGATGTTGGCGTGGGAGAAACTCAATTCGAGTCGCTGGAATGCGGCCCATGGCCGAGGCCTGCAGCTGGCCGCCAAGCAGTTGGTGCGTGCCTGCGAGCGTCTGCGCCTGTCCCTGTCGCGCAAGGCCGGCGAACTCGAGACCTTCGTCCGCGTTTTTGTCGACACGTCGCTGGTCCCAAACAATGAACAGCTTCGTACACTGTCGGCTTTGGTGAGCACGCTGGCCAGCACCGTGCTGGCGCTGGACATGGTCAGTGCCAGCGAAGCAGAAACGAGCAAGGTGATCGCAGCCCCCATCGCCACCGCGCCGGCCGCTGTGACGCCGGCTGCCGTAGCCAGCAACACGCCTATCCGCGCCGAATCCAGCACGCCAGCACCCGAGCCACGCGCGCACAGGGCAGTCCACGAGGATCTGATAGTGCTGATTGGCGACGCCGACGAGTTTGGCGTGGAACTCGCCCCGGCCTTCGCCGAGCATGGCTACAGCGTCAAGAGCTTTACCCGCACCGAGCCGGCTCTGGCGCTGATGGCGACGATGATTCCCAGGGTTGTGGTGCTGGCACCTGCTGCGTCCAATGGCATACCCATGCTCCGCCGTGTAATGGCGGCTCGCCCCGAGCTGCAGGAGTCGCATCGGGAGCCGACCCTGGCCGTGGTGACGCCGCGCCAGGATCTGGGACGGCGTCTGGTTGCCCTGCGCCAGGGCGTCCGCTATTTCGAGCCGCCACTCGACCCCCTGGCCATGCTGGTGGCACTGACCAGCGAAGCGGTCACGGTAGGTTCGCCGAGCCGTGTACTGCTGGTCGACGGCGATCGCGAACGCGGCCATCTTTCTGCAGGTTGGCTCAAGGAGGCCGGCTACACCGTGCGCTTCTGCCAAAGCTCTGCCGATGCGCTGGATGCCATCGAGAGCTTCAAGCCACAGGTGGCAGTGATCGACGCCGACATGCGCGGCGCCGAATCCATGCGTCTGGTCAACGGCTTGCGCGACAACCCGCAGAGCGCCGACATCCCCGTGGTGCTGGCCGCCAGTTCACGCGAGCTGGCCTTGCGTGAGCAGGCCATCGCTGGCGGCGCCGACGAGTACCTGCTGAAGCCGCTGAAACCGCGCCATCTGGTCAGCGTCATCGAATCGCGACTCAAGCGCAGCAAGCGCTTCGCGCCGAAGCGCTCTCTAGGCCGCGATGAATCCACCGGCCTGTATTCCCGTCGCGAGTTCATTGATCGCGCCGATGCCGCCGTTGGCCAGAAGAACGCCGTGGTGCTGTTCATCGTGCTTGACGAGCATGAAAGCCTGCGCAAGCAGTTGGGAATCTCCGGCCAGACCCGCCTGGATCTGGTGGTAGGACAGGCCCTGAAGGAGAACCTGCGCGCAGAAGACATGCCGGCGCTGTATCAGGATTGCCGCTATCTGGTGCTCCTGCGCCGCAGTGACCGCGCTGCGGCACTGGCCAGCGCCGAGAACCTGCGCGAAAGCCTGGCCCGTCGGCGCATTCAGATCGGCGAGCGCGAAGTTCCGCTGCAGGCCAGCCTGGGCCTGGCCAACCTCGACGGAGACACCGCCGATGTCGGGGTGCACAACGCCGAAGCCGCCGGTCTCGCCGCCATGCATCTGGGTGGCAATCGCAGCATGTGGTACGAGACCAGCAGCGCAAGCCTGATTCCGGCTGAGCGCGATTCGCAGCTGCGCGGACTGATGCAGACACGCCGTTTCGGCCAGTACATGGAAATTCGAGGCGCCCCGCTGCTGCCGCTACGGGGTCGTGTGCCGGGCCAGTACGAACTGGTGCTGCAGTGGCGACCGGGCGGCAACGCCCAGGCGGCCGCCAGTCAGTCCGATATGGTCCGATTGGCCCGAGACGCCGGCTGCGTCAAGGAATTCGACCGCTTCGTCGTTGGCGAGGCCCTGTCGGTGCGTGCCGACCTGCTCAAGCGCGGGCGCCAGGTACGTCTGGTGGTGGATCTGTCGCCATGGTCGCTGGACGACGGTGGTTTTGCCGATTCGCTCGAGCATCTGTTGCGTGAGCGGCGCTTGTCGGGCACCGGCCTGGCGCTGACGCTGCCAGCGGCAGTACTCGGCGATCGCGTCGATGCGCTGGTGGCACTCGCGCAACGCCTGAAGCCGCTGGCGATCCGCGTCGGCCTGCGCGACATTGGCAGGGACATGACCCTGGTCCCGCGATTGCGCGGCGTTCCTGTCGACTACCTGCGACTGGCGCCGGAGCTGTCCTCGGGTGTCAGCAGTGGCGACCGGGCGACGGAATTGCTGAGCGCCCTGATCCGCCGCGCCCATCAGGGCGGCATGATGGTAATCGGCTGCAGCGTCGACAATCGCGAGCAGGCACAGCACCTGAAGCTGGTCGGCGTCGACTACGCCGAAAGCCCCAGCCTGGGCGCACCCTCCACCCAGTTCGACTTCGACTTCGCCCGCTGGATGACCGATCTGCAGAAGGCCCCGGTTTGAGGGCGCGAGGGCAAGAGGGCATGAGGGCACGGAAACGCAGATTCGGCGCGCTCACGAGCTCTTGCGTGCCCTCTCGCCCTCGCGCCCTCGTGCTCTCGCGCCTTCCCGCGTGCGCAACCACAGACCCAGGAAATAGACCAGCGCCAGCCCGGCTTCGGCCAGCGCCCAGCCGCGCTCGTTCGGAGTGGCGAAGGCCTCCATCGCGCCGTGGCAGAAATACACCCAGGCGGCGATGCCGCCGTAGATCCACGGACCGCGCAAACGAAAGGCAAGTGCCGCGCAATAGGGCAACAGGGGCAGCAGGATGGCGGCGAGTCCGGCTGCCAGACCCGAGACCTCGGCATGCACCGACACATGCCAGCCCAGCCGCAACAGCAGTATCGCCACCAGCGACAGCGCACACAGACGCGCGCCGCTCATGACCGATCCAGTTTCGAGGCGATGGTCGCCACGCGCTTGCCCAGCGCACGGGCCAGCGCCTTCTCGTCATCGCCGAGCTGCACCGCACCGTGGGTACGTGCCAGGTGTCCGGCGCCGTAGGGGGAGCCGCCGCCTTCGGTGCGCGCCAGGCCCGGCTCGGAATAGGGCAGCCCCACCAGCAGCATGCCGTGATGCAACAGGGGCAGCATCATGCTCAGCAGGGTGCTCTCCTGACCGCCATGTGGGCTGCTGGTGGAGGTGAAAACCGCCGCCGGCTTGCCGGCCAGCGTACCGTTCAGCCATTGGCTGGCGGTGCTGTCGATGAAGGACTTGAGCGGGGCCGCCATGTTGCCGAAGCGGGTCGGACTGCCCAGGATCAAGCCGCGACACTCGGCCAGATCGTCGACGCTGACATAAGGCGGGCCGACATCCGGCACCTCCGGCGCCGATACCGCACCTGCAGCCGGCACCAGTTCGGGCACGGTGCGCAAGCGCGCCTGCATGCCTTCCACCTCGTCCACGCCAGCAGCGATTCGCCGCGCCAACTGCGCCGTACTGCCGTGTCGGCTGTAATACAAGACCAGAATGCAGGACATCGTTTGCCGCCGGTAAACAGGAAAGCGGATGTTAGACCGGTTCATGCGAGCGACTCGTTTAGACTCGCGCGAATGACTGCGATCAAGCCCAATCGATGACCCCGCGCGCCCCTCTGAGCAAGGCGCTGATCAATGCGGTTCAGGAGCCGCTGGCCTTTTCGCGCTTCATCGCCCGGCGCTTCAGCGACGATCAGTGCTTTGAATCGGCCGGCGCGCTGTCGTACACCACGATCTTCGCGCTGGTGCCGCTGCTGACGGTCGCGCTCAGCATCTTTGCCTCCTTTCAGGAGTTCAGCCGCTTCAGCGAAGCGGTCACCAGCTTCGTTTTCCGGCATTTCGTGCCGACCTCCGGTGAGGAAATCGAAGCCTATGTCCGCGACTTTGTCTCGAAGGCATCACACCTGACCGTGTTCGGCACCGTGGCCTTGTTTGTCAGCGGGCTGCTGCTGATGACCTCGATCGAGCATTCCTTCAACCGCATCTGGCGCGTGGTGACACCACGCCGGGCACTGGCGCGCTTCGTGGTGTTCTGGACCACATTGACGCTGGGCCCCCTGTTGGTCGGGGCCGGACTGGCGGTCAGTTCGGCGCTGCTGGCAAGCCCATATCTGTCGGATTTCTCCTACGCCTACCAACTGGAGACGATGGCGCTGGCGGCGATGCCCTTTCTGGTGACCTTTGCCGCGGCCACGCTGTCCTATCTGATCATTCCCAACTGCCCGGTACGTTTGCGGCACGCGCTGCTCGGCGGGTTGTTCACGGCAACCGCCTTCGAGCTCGCCAAGATCGGCTTTGCCGAGTTCGTCGGGCACTTTGGCAGCTATCGTCAGATCTATGGCGCGGTCGCCATCATTCCGCTGTTCCTGCTGTGGATCTACGTGTGCTGGGTGGTCGCCTTGCTCGGAGCGTCGCTGTCGGCGGCGCTCGGCGCCTTCACACACGAGGCCAACAAGCGAGATCTGCCTGAGCGCGAGCGCTTCCCGGCCTTGCTGCAAATGCTGGCGCAGTTGCGCACGGCGCAGGCACGGGGCGTGGGTTTGTCCATCGGCGAGCTTGCCAGCACCCTTCCCGACGTCCCCGAATCCACCATCGCCGAACTGCTGCGACTGCTGGAGAGCCTGAACATCGCCCAGCGCACGGATATCGGCAGCTGGATCCTGTCGCGCGACCCTGATCTGGTGCGCATCCGCGAACTGTACCGCTCCGGGGCCTTCCTGTTGCCGCTGTCGGGTGAGCATCGATCCGGCCCTCGCGAGCGCAAGATCGACAACCGTATCGACGAGCTCTGCGAGAGTGCCGCGCAGGCCGCGGAAGCGCAACTGGACCGTGCCCTGGCGCAGATGTTCGAACCCGTGCCAGCCGCCAAACCCTCGCTGGAACAAGGTACCCGACCCGAGGTGCAGACAGCTGCACCACCAGCCCTGGTGCAAGCTATGCCAGAAGGAGATGTCGTGACTGAACGGCCGCCCTCATGAACCGCTGGCGGGCGTCATCGACCAAGCCCTGCGCCGGTCATTGCATACTGATTCCCAGATTCCAAGGACATACCGATGAGAGCAATACCCCGCCTTGCCACCTTGGCCTTCGGCCTGATTGCCGCCGGTCTGCTCCAGGCCGCGCCCGTCGATCTCAATGTGACCACGTTGGATGGCAAGAACTTTGCCGTCTCCGATCACGCCGGCCAGTGGATCGTGGTGAACTATTGGGCCACCTGGTGCGGACCATGCATCAAGGAGATGCCCGAACTCGACGCCCTCGACCGCGAGCGCGATGACGTGCTGGTGCTGGGACTGGCCTTCGAAGACACCTCCGCCGACGATCTGCAGCGTTTCCTCGGCAAGCACCCGGTGCAATACGCTATTGCCCCCGTGGACGTCTACGCGCCACCGGAGGCTTTCGCGGTGCCCCGGGGATTGCCCACCACGCACCTGCTCGGCCCGGATGGCACCTTGCGCCAGAGCTTCATAGGCCCGGTCACCCGTGCCGATCTGGAGCGGGCCATCGCCAGCAACCCCCCTGAAATCAAGCGCTGAGGCAGCGCCATGCGGGTCAGACGCTACCTGGTGAGTGGTCGCGTGCAGGGCGTGTTCTTCCGCGCATCGACCCAACAGTGCGCGCGCGAACTGGGCATATCCGGCCATGCCCGAAACCTCGCCGATGGCCGCGTCGAAGTGCTGGCACAAGCAGACGAGGCGGCGCTGGCGCAACTCGAGGCCTGGCTCTGGCGCGGGCCACTTCAGGCCGACGTGCGATCGGTGGTCGCGGAGGACAGTGAGGAATCGGTAGCGGCGGGCTTCATCGTTCGCTGAGGGCGAGTGTCGAGGGCGAGACTTCTCCGAGCAAACAAGCGGTAGCCCATTGATCTTTGCCCTCGACAGACGGGGGCAGGGGGCAGGTACACATACCCGACGCGTGATCAGACCGTGCGGCGAGATCGGTCCCCTGCCACCTGCCCCTTGCCCCTTGCCCCTTGCCCCCTTTCGCTTGTTCGATGCGCGAAGAATCGCAGCACCGCGAGCGACCTGGATTCCCGACAAGCCTGTGGCATCCTTTCCCGCCCGTCCTGCCCGATCCGCCGTCGTGCCCGAATCCCACCCTGTCATCTGCACCGAACGCCTCATCCTGCGCCCGCCGTTGCTCGAGGATCTGGATCGTTGGGCCGAGTTCATGGCCGATCCGGATACGGCGCGATTCATCGGCGGCGTGCAGCCGCGGCAAATGGTCTGGCGCAGCCTGATGTGCATGGCCGGTGCCTGGACGCTGAGCGGTGTCAGCATGTTCTCGGTGATCGAGCGCGACAGCGGACGCTGGGTCGGCAGGCTAGGCCCCTGGCAACCCGAAGGCTGGCCTGGCACCGAGGTCGGCTGGGGTCTGCATCGGGATGCCTGGGGCAAGGGCTACGCGCTGGAGGGCGCACGCGCCGCCATCGACTACGCCTTTGACCAGCTGGGATGGACCGAGGTCATCCATTGCATCGATCCGGACAACAAGCCCTCGCAGCGCGTCGCCCAGGGCCTGGGCTCAACGCTGCTGGGCCCGGCCATCCTGCCCGCGCCTTTCGAGCACTTGCCCTGCGAGAAATGGGGACAGACGCGCGAAGAGTGGCGCAGGGGCAAGCGCTGAAGGAACGAATTTGAGCGCTGCGAGTGCGTGATTGCGAGCCGAGTGTGTCGGCCCGACACGGCACACAGGCCATGAACCGCAAGTTCGACCGCAGGAGCGACCTCGCGTCGCGACCGGCAAGCCGCGGTCGCGCCGCAAGGGCGGTCCTACCGGCGAACCCATCAAGTCAGCGATCGAATCACCACGCCCACATCGCGGCCAAGGCCAAAGCCTGCGAAACTTGGCGACCACGCCATCGACACCGGAGCCGCCATGGGCAAGACCACGGGCATGATGAAAGGCAAGGACTACCGCAAGGCGCTGGAGCCGCTGCAGGAAGAACTCAATGTGATGCACCGTTGGCTGCAGCACACCGGACAGCGGTTGCTGGTGGTCTTCGAAGGCCGTGACACCGCCGGCAAGGGCGGCGCCATCAACGCCATCAGCGAATGTCTGAATCCGCGCGCCTGCCGGGTGGTGGCGCTGAGCAAGCCCACCGAGAAGGAACGCACGCAGTGGTATTTCCAGCGCTATGTCGAACATCTGCCCAGCGCCGGCGAGATCGTGCTGTTTGATCGCAGCTGGTACAACCGCGCCGGCGTGGAGAAGGTCATGGGCTTCTGCAGTGAGCCTGAGTACCAGAGTTTCCTGGACGACTGCCCCAAGTTCGAGCGCATGCTGGTCAACAACGGCATCCTGTTGTTCAAGTACTGGTTCGGCTGCGACCAGAAGGAACAGGAACAGCGCCTGGCAGAGCGCCTGACGGATCCGATCAAGCGCTGGAAGATCTCGCCCATTGATCTGGCCGCGCGCGAACGCTATGCCGACTACACCGCCGCCCGCGATCGCATGCTTGAAGCCACGAACCTGCCTGAAGCCCCGTGGACGCTGGTCGACATGAATGACCAGAAACGTGGTCGCCTCAACACCATCCGCCACCTGCTCGACCACCTGCCCGATCACGACGTGGCCATGGACCCGCTGGAGCTGCCGCCGCTGAGCAAGCGCGCCGCCAGGGAAAGTTATCCGCGCGGCGTGGCCCGGGCCAAGACGGTTTATTGACCCGAGCCCGACGCGTTCCTGAGCACCACTCGGATACACTGACGACCGCAATCGCCCCCGAGGATGCCACCCATGTCTTGGTTCAGAAGCTGCGCGATGATGGTCCTGTCCGTGTCCCTTGCCGCGCCGCTGGAATGCGTCGCTGCGGGTGAAAGCGACTGGTCTGGACTGACGCCCTTCGGCGCGACCCTGGCCGGCAATGCCGAGGGCACGATCCCGGCCTGGGAGGGCGGCATCCAGCGACCCATCGCCGGCTATGCCGGTCCTGGATCGATGCATGCCAATCCCTACGCCGATGACACCGTGCTGTACACGGTGACCGCAGAGAACCTGGATCAGTTCGCCGCGCTGTTGAGCCCCGGGCTGCAGGCCATGCTCAAGCGCTATCCGCAGAGTTTCCGCATTCCGGTCTATCCCAGCCGACGCAGCCATGCGGCTCCGCAATGGGTCTACGACAACACCCGCAAGAATGCCGAGACCGCGCACTTGACCGCAGACGGCAACGGCGTTGAGGGCGCCTACGGCGGCATCCCTTTCCCGCGCGCCGATCAGGCATTGCAGATGTACTGGAATCACATCACCCGCTGGCGCGGACAATTCATCTCCAACGAGGGTACCGACGCCAGTGTCTATCCCGATGGCAAGCTCAGCCTGGTCTCGCGCAACACCGAGGTGAAGTTCCAGTACTACGACCCCACCGGCAGCGCCGACACCCTGAACAACCGCCTGTTCACGCTGAAGTCGGCGGTGACGGCGCCGGCGCGACTCGCGCGCTCGGGCGTGCTGGTGCATGAAACGCTGAACCAGGATCTGGCCTCACGCCAGGCCTGGGTCTTCGACAACGGTCGTCGACGCGTGCTGCGGGCACCACTGCTGGCCTTCGACATGAGCGTCAGCGCCGCCGACGGCCTGATGACCGCCGACGACACCGACATGGTCAATGGATCACCCAGCCGATTCGACTGGAAACTGATCGGCAAGCAGGAGATGCTGATCCCCTACAACAACTACGAACTGGAGCGGATCGAGCTCGAGAAACTGCTGACGCCCAACCATCTGAACCCCGATCAGACCCGCTTCGAACTGCACCGGGTGTGGGTGATCGAGGCCACGCTCAAGACCGAGTGGCGACATGTCTACAGCCGTCGCGTCTTCTATCTGGATGAGGACAGCTGGAGCGTGGCCATCGCCGACCAGTACGACACCAATGCCAAGCTCTGGCGCGTCAGTCTGGCCTTCCTGAAGAACTTCTACGAACTGCCGGCCACGCTACCGGCGGCCTATGTCTTCCATGATCTGCAGTCCGGCCGCTACCACGCGCAAGGGCTGGCCAAGGACGGCAAGGAGGCAATGACCCTGGAAGCCGTGCCGGCCGACACCCAGTTCACGCCGGCCGCGCTGAGCAAGTTCATTCGCTGATCCGAGGGCATGGGGGCACGAGGGCACGAGGGCACGAGGGCACAGGGCACGAGGGCACGAGGGCACGAGGGCACGAAAGAGCATAGGCTTCGCAAGCTATTGATTCTGCATGCCTCTCGCTTCTCGCCCTCGTTCAAGCCTGTGCACTGACCCCTTGCTGAGAGGGACGGGACATCCAAGCGCCGCCCGTCTGGGTCTGGAACGCGCACCGGCCATGAACCTGGTGGCCGGCTCGAAGCGGCTTTGAGGAGGGACGCGCGCCTGCGCGGCCGCTCTTGATGTTCCGGCATACGCGAAGCGGCGCCGCAGCGCGGCGCCCTCCACAGCAGCTGAACGCCGTCGTCATGCCGTGCTACGCCCACCGGTCACATACTCCGCAGCCCTGGCAATGGCCTCGCCCAGCACCTCCGGTGGCTGCGCTCCGGACACGCCCTCGCGCAATTGCGGGAACACGAAACAGGGCACGCCGCTGATGCCCATGCGCCGCGCCAGCTCCTCGTCGGCACGCACTTCATCGGCAAAAGCGTTGCCACTCAGCAAGGACCGCACCTGCTCCTCGGCCAACCCGCACTCCATGCCCAGCACCCGCAAGGTGGCGTGATCTGAAATCGCGCGACCTTCGTGCAGATAGGCACGGAACAGACGCTCCTTGAGCTCGGTTTGCACACCCTGCTCAAGCGCCAGCGCCAGCAGCCGGTGTGCATCGAAGGTGTTCGACGGGCGGATGCGATCGAAACGCAGATCGAGCCCGCGCGCGCGCCCGGCCTGCACCATGCGGGCAATGAAACCCTCGGCTTCGGCCCGAGACTTGCCGTACTTCTCAGCCAGCCGGGCCGCGTAATCGACCTGCTCGGGCGCTTCCATCGGCGCCTGCGGATTCAGCTCGAAGGCGCGCCAGCGCAAGGACACCGGATGCGGCGAGCGCTCGATCGCCTGTTCCAGCGAGCGCTTGCCGACCCAGCACCAGGGACAGGCGATGTCCGACCAGATCTCAATCTCTACGGTATTCATGGCGCCCCCTGTAGAAGACCCTGCGTGAGGTCGAGTGAAAGTCGATCGCGTCAGCGTCAGCGCTCCACCGATGGGGCCGCTGCATCGGCGGCGACCACCCTGGCCGACGTCTGCCCGCGCCGCCAACCATCGGCCGCGTAAATCGCCAGTGCCGCCCAGATGCAGCCGAAACCGATGGCCTGGGTGACATCAAAGCTCTCGCCGAGGATGAAGATGCCGCACAGCAGCTGCAGGCTGGGGCCGATGTACTGAAGCAGACCGATCATCGAATACGGAATGCGCCGAGCGCCGTAGGCAAATCCGATCAGCGGCAGCGCCGTCAGTGCACCGCCCACGATCAGCAGTGCATCGGTGCGCAGATCGCCGCCGGCGAATATCCCGGTGCCTTGCCACTCGGTCCACAGCAGCCAGCCCAGTGCCACCGGAAACAGGATCAGACTCTCGATGGCCAGACCGGGCACCGAATCCACCGCCACCAGCTTGCGGATCAAGCCGTACACCCCAAAGCTGCAGGCCAGCGCCAGCGCAATCCACGGCGGCTCCCCGTGCACCAGCGCCAGCCAGAGCACACCGGCCGCCGCAATCGCGACTGCCGTCCACTGCGCCCTGTTCAGGCGCTCATGCAGCACCACCACCCCCAGCAACACATTGACCAGCGGGTTTATGAAATAGCCCAGACTGGCCTCAACCACACGACCGTTGGTGACCGCCCAGATGTAGATGCCCCAGTTGATGCTGATGAGCACACTGGACAGCAACAGCATGCGCCCGACCTTGGCGCCTGACAGCGCCCGGCCGAGCCAGCTGCTGCCATCGCGGATCAGCAGATAGCCGACCACGAAAACGCCGCACCAGATCACCCGATGGGCGATGATCTGCATTGCCGGCACCGCTTTGAGCAGATACCAATAGAGCGGAAACACCCCCCAGAGCACGAAAGCAGAGATCGCCGCCAGCAAGCCGCGGCGATCGACAGGAGCAGAGGGGGTCATGTCTTCGGGAAGTCAGCGAGAAAACGATTGAGGATATTACGATTTCACGCGAGCCAAGTCCGTGAATCCACGGTAACCGCGAGCCCGCTCATGGCAGCAACAGGCCGGAGACCATGCGGCATGACGGCCTGAACGCACTCGGCAACCGCGAGACACGCGCCCCTGTCAGCAGGTCCGAAATCCGCCATCATTCGACAACAATTCAGACCAGTGGATGGCTCGGTGAGCAAGGACGCAGCCAATCGGGAAATGCGGATACTGGCCTCGGCAACGCCGCGGGCCCTGGCCCTGATGGAATTGCTGGCGCTGCGGCCCGATGGCACTACCTTGAACCTGCTCGGGTTGTTGTACGGATTTGCCGGCTATGAAATCGGCGCTGCCGGTTTGTCTCCGGAGGTCGTGCGCGTCAGCTTGATGCCGGTGGCCGGCCTGCTCGGCGAGCCTATCCATCAGGGTTATCAGCGCCTGCGCACCCCGGCGCTGCGTCGCCACCTGCTGGACAGCTTTCAGGACTCCAACCGCGCCGCCCTGTGGCGCAAGACCTGCGAGCAGATTGGCGAGAGGGTGCGCAAGATCGGCTATTTTCATCGCCCGCAGGCGCAAGCCTTCGCTCTGCGCGCGCTGATGCTGGCCGGCGTCAGTCCCCAGCAAATCTCCAGGGCACTGCTCGACGGCCCGTCCGGGGAATCGCTGGATTGGTATGAAGCCCAGCGCGACGTGATGCCGAGCCCTGTCGTACTCGAGCGCTTGCTGCGGCTGGATCCTGAACTGGCACTGCGTCAGATCGCTCACCTGTTGTACGTGCGCTCGAACTCGCCGCTGCCGGACATGCCCGAGCTCTTCGATGCGGCCATCCCGTTGATGCCTCGCTGCGATATCGGCGAGGTGCCGATGCGCGCCATCGCCATGGCGGCCTGGATTGCTGGTCGTGGCGACGTGCTCGCTGCAGTGCCCGACTCCGCTGTGTTCGCCCGCCGGGATCTGGCCCTGCTGGACCTCGCTGTTGGTAGTCATCGTCCGGAAGCGGTGGTGGCCTTCGTGCGTGCTGCCGGCAAGAAGCCGTCGAAAAAGGCGCCCTCCGAGTTTGCCTGCGCCGAGCCCTGGCTGGAACTGCCGGGTGCGCTGGCGCGCTTGGCGCTGCTGGCCAGCGGCAATACGGACGACCGCGCGCTGCTGGAGCGGATGCTGCGCAAATTGTGGAAGGACCAGTTGGGACAGCAGACCGATCGCTGGATAGACAACGCCCTGCAGTGCCAGCTGCGCGGCCAGACCTGGTCCTCGCCGCGGATGGCGGAGTCCGCCGTCGGTGAGCCACAGGCCAAGTTGAACGTCAGCTCCACCCTGGTCTTGCTGCTGCTGGCGCACTGGAACGGAACGCCGCTCGATCCCGTGGTTTCGAAGACGGTGGACCACAGTCTCGCCCATTTTCAAGCCCTGCAACTCAAGCCGCTGGTCGATCTGTTGGCGCCCATCCGCGACCGAGCCGCAAGCGCCGGGCCTGCGCTCTGGTTGCAGCAGCAGCGCCCGTGGCAGCGTCTGCTGAGTGCGCTGGATGAACTGTCGCGTGCCGCTGACAAGTCGGAACAGAAATCTGCCAGCGCCAGCAAGTGCTCGCGTATCCGGGTGATGATCGGGGAGTTGAATCCCTACGGTCACCATGTCCAGATTCGCTTTCTGGAACAACGCCAGACGGCAAGCGGCTGGACTCCGGGGCGGCAGCTGAGCAGTCCTGCCCAGATGCAGGCGGCCATGAGCCGACTGGCGCTGGACAATGATGGAGATCGTTTGCTGCTGAAGGCCCTGTCGGCGCCAGACTGCGACTATTACGCCGAGCGCCTGTGGGCCGAGAGTCCGGTGCTCGATGTGCTCGGCGGCTGCTCCGAACTGGTCGCGGAATCCGATCAGCGGGCGCTGCGCTTCGAGTTGCTGAAACCGGTGCTCACGGTCGAAAGGCGCCCCGATCAAAGCCTGTCGCTCGCCCTGAGTCCCAAGCCCGATCCGCAGTCTCCCTCGCGGCTGGCGCTGGTCGATGATCGGCTGCAGTTGACCCGCTTCTCCGATCAGCATTTGCGCATCGCCCGCCTGATCGAGGACGGTGGCGATCTGCCCGAAGACAGCATGCCCGAGCTGGTCAAGTTGCTGCCGGGCTTGACCCGCACGTTGGGCGTGGATGCGCGTCTGCCTGATGCCGAAGCCCTGGCCGACATCGATCACCGCATCCATGCCCTGATCGAACCGCTGCGCGAGGGCCTGCGCGTGCGCTTGCGGGTGCGGCCACTGGGTGAATTCGGCGTGTATCTGCTGCCGGGCAGCGGGCACAGTGAACTGATCGGCGTCCGTGAGAGCCTGCCGGTACGCGGCACCCGTGATCTGGACGCTGAGCGGCAATCCCTGGCAACGCTGTTGCAGCGCGTGCCTGAATTGTCCGGCGCGGAGTCGGTCGAGGGGCTGGATTTCAGCGACGCGCCGAGCGCACTGGAGATCTTGTCGGCCCTGTCTGAAAATCCGCAGCAAGTCCCGCTGAACTGGCCGGCGGAGCGGCGCTGGACCATGACCCGCACCCATGGCGCGTCCAGCCTGCAGCTCAAGGTCAAGGCACAGAAGGATTGGTTCCACGCCGAGGGCGGTCTGGCGCTGGATGACGGCAGCGTGGTCACGTTGGCCGCGCTGCTGGAAGCGCTACCATCGTCGCAGGGGCGTTTCGTGCGGCTCGAAGGCGACCGCATCGTTGCCCTGAGTCAGGATCTGACCCGCCGTCTCAACAGCCTGCGGGCACTGGCCGACGACCGCGGTCGCATCGAACTGGCGCCGGTAGCGGCTGCCGCACTGCAGCCATTGCTCGATTCCGAGGCACAACTCGATCTTGATCAGGGCTTCCGCGAGCAGTTGCAGCGGATGGAAAGCGCGGCTGCCAAGGATCACCCGCTGCCGCGCAATCTGCAGGTGGAACTGCGCGACTATCAGCTTGACGGCTATCGCTGGATGATGCGTCTGGCGGATTGGGGCGGCGGCGCCTGCCTGGCCGACGACATGGGCCTGGGCAAGACCATCCAGGCACTGGCAGTGCTGGCGGCAAGAGCAGCCAAGGGCCCGGCGCTGGTCGTGGCCCCCACCTCCGTGGTCAGCAACTGGCGCAATGAACTGAATCGATTTGCGCCGGCGCTGGAGGTCATCACCTACGGCGACGGCGATCGCAGCGCTGCCCTCGATGCTCTCGCGCCCGGTTCGGTGTTGCTGGTCAGTTACGGCTTGCTGACCGTCAATATCGAGGCCTTCGCCGAAATCCGTTTTGCCACGCTGGTGCTCGACGAAGCCCAGGCGGTAAAGAATGCCCAGGCGCAACGAACGCTGGCGGTGAGACGGATCCAGGCCGATGCCCGTATCGCCACCACCGGCACCCCGATCGAAAACCATCTGGGCGAGCTCTGGAGCCTGATGCGCATCCTCAACCCAGGATTGCTCGGCAGCCAGGACCGCTTCTCCAAGCGTTTCATCGCCGCCTTGGAGCGGGATTCGCGCGCGCCCGAGCGCGACACCCTGCGCCGGCTGATCGGGCCCTTTCTGCTGCGCCGCCTGAAGTCGCAGGTACTGGACGAGCTGCCACCGCGTACCGAGATCGTCGTCACCGTCGAACCCGGCGCCGAAGAAGCCGCCTTGCTGGCCGCAGTCCGACGCCAGGCCGTCGAGCGCCTGGCCCAAGGCGGCGTCGCCGAAGAGAGCAAGCGTTTCCATGTGTTGGCCGAACTCACCCGATTGCGCCGGGCCGCCTGCCATCCGCGCCTGGTCGCGCCGGAATTCAAACTGGCCGGCGCCAAACTGGAGCAACTGCTGGAACTGGTGCAGGAGCTGAAAGAGAACCACCATCGCGCCCTGGTGTTCAGTCAGTTCACCGACTACCTGGCCATCGTCCGCGAAGCCTTCGACGCCCACGGCGTCAGCTACCAGTATCTGGACGGCAGCACCTCCATCAAGGCGCGCGAGATCGCGGTGCGCGAGTTCCAGAACGGCTCGGGCGACGTCTTTCTGCTGAGTCTGAAGGCCGGCGGCGTCGGCCTCAATCTGACCGCCGCCGATTACGTGATTCACCTCGACCCGTGGTGGAACCCGGCGGTGGAACAACAAGCCACCGACCGCGCCCACCGCATCGGCCAGACCCGCCCGGTGACGGTCTACAAGCTCGTGGTCAAAGGCAGCATCGAGGAGCAGATCCTGTCACTGCACGGTGCCAAGCGTGAACTGGTCGACAGCGTGCTCGGCGAACAGGAGATGAGCCAGCCGATCAGCGTGGAGGAACTGGTGGGGCTGCTGCAGGGCTGAGCCCGGGCTGCTTGCTGACGTAGGTCCAGACTAGTCTGGACGCTCTTGGGGACCCGCCGAAGAAGCGTCCAGACAAGTCTGGACCCACAAGAGCGGACGGCCCGTTCGCGAGCCGACGAAAGTCGCACACGATGACACCAGTTTTCAGGCACACCGTTATCGAGCCACCGCTGCGAAAGCCAACTCGACTTCCCGCGATCCCGGTTCTCCGTAGCGCTTCGCCACGGCGGTGGGCTGATACAGCGTCGGGTTGGCGAAGATCTCGACCAGCGCCTCGTGAATGGCGTCGACATCGTCGCCGTACATGAAGTAACTCCAGCAATTCCCCTGGCCGATGGTCGTGCCGCTGCGGACCAGTCCGGCGCCCTTCAGCCTGGCAATGACGTCGATCATGGTCGTGCGCACGGCGTCGGCGTGTTCGTTGCTGATCGGGTGCCCGGCGTCGAGGTCGAAGACCAGCGTCAGGTGTTGTGGGCGATCTCGCAGCAGCGCGGCATGGCCACGCTGCTTCAATTCCTGCAAGACCATCTGTTCGTAGTGAAACAACGAGCCCTGGAACCAGGTCGTGGCCATCGATTCCGGGTAGTAGCTGCCATCCACGCGGCGTACAGCCTGATCTGATTGCGCCTCGACCGACAGCAGCTTCAGGTAGTCGGCCAGGCCGAAGGCTGAAATCTGCTCGTCCACGCGCCGCGTCACGTCCTGCAGGTGTGCCCAAAGGGCGTCGTCCGAATGCGTCCTCAGCTGCTGCCAGCCGAGCTCCCATTCGCAGCGCGGAAAAGCCGTCGACGCCTGCGCCTCGCCGCGCTCACGCAACGCACCTTGCTCTGCCCATGCCGGCGGATCCTCACCCCTGCACCATTGCTCGAATTCCTCATCCGGACAGCGGAAATGCTCACGATACTGGCGCATGAAGTCAGCAAAGGACTCCCGATAAGAAATCGCGCCACCGATCTGTGGATCCACAGCCTCGTAGCCTTCCGTGTGGAAACGCTTCAACAAGCCGTGGATTGCGGCGTAGACCGTGCGGACGTCTGCACCCATCGACATGGCCAGCCCGATGCGATCGTAGCTGACGTAGACATCGCCGAGCTCGGCACTGAAGGCCGTGAACATGCCATCGTCGTCGTCAAAGCGAATCTCGGGCTCGAAAGCCTGCAAGATCTCCCGCGCCCGCGCGATGCGCCGAAGCTGATCCGGATGCGGCTCACCCTTGCGCCCCCGTTTGCGCAAGTCGGCGGGAATACGAAGCGAGAAATCGTAGGACATGGGCGGGTCTCGGTTGAGCGGTATTGGGTCACCTGCCGAAGGCCGGCAGCTCCAAACCCGCGGTCATGGCATCGCCGACGTGGGTGACGGCAAAGATATCAGTCCGAACGCGAGCCGCCATCGGTAGCAAAGAATCTCCTCGCGCTCGAAGCGCTTGGTGTCTCGCCGTACAGAAGTCGCACCGTCGCAGGCCTAGGGTCGGATCACCGGGCACAGGTGTATCACCTGCAGCGCCCGCGACCCACGCAATCACTGGAGCAAGCCATGAACAAAGATCAGGTGGACGGACACGTCAAGGAAATCAAAGGCAAGGTCAAGGAAGTCACCGGTCGGGTGATCGGCGACAAGACCATGGAAAACAAGGGCAAGCTGCAGAATGCCGTCGGCAAGGCTCAGGCCGGCTACGGCGACGTCAAGGAAGACATCAAAGACGCAGTGTGATCGCTGACAGCACCAGGAATTCCGCGCCAGTCAATGGCGCGGAAGGCCCGGCGCTGAAATCCCGATGCGGACGATCACCACGTCAGCTCCATCAGCAAGGCTCAGACCGCCGAGCGTGCGACATTGATCTTTGCAGCGTTTGATCAAGGGTCCACACACCTGTCAGGCGGTTTCTGCATGAAAGACGTTCTCGGCCATTCCTCCTCTCGCTTCCCTGCAATTGCGTGGTTCGTGCTGGCTCTAGGCACTTGCTGGATCAATTTCGCATTCAAGGCCAGGCAGTTGGGCGTGACTTCCTTGGCAAGTCCCCACTTTCTTGAAGCGCTCGTCTATGGCCTCGGGGCCTTCCTGGCAGGTCTGGTTTGCCTGATCTGGAAGAAATACAGATCGCCAGGCGCATATTTCCGCGTCTCGGCCGCACTCGGCACTTTGGTCGTCCTGGGCAGGTTGCACATCGGTTCCTGAGCCGGATTTGCCCCAGGTACGAGTGGAAATCGCACAGGCTGAACACGCACCAGGTGGCGCGAGCCTCCCCAAACACCTCCGATTCGTTCAGCGCCTTCTCGGATCCAGCCTGCCTACGGCCTTCGCCATTTGCGCATAGGCGGCGCTTGATGCGACATGCTCGACGTAGCCTCTGATCTGCCAGAGCGAGCGCTTGTTCAAGACCGCGGCCATCGGTTTTCGCGGCAGGCGGATCGCCAAGCCGTCGCCGAGCCGATAGATGGCATTGTCCCAGCCAGCAGCGACAAAACGGATGGGTCGACCGTGCAGGTCCGGCGCCTGATCGGGGAGCAAACTTGACACCAGATTCGTGCCTGCCTCAGCGTCGGTTGCTGCAAGAGTAGGCATCAATACGCCAGTTTCCATGGCCTTCATCGGGTCAGGCCGCACTGTGGGGGCGAGATGGGTGTCAGATCGGGGTGACGCATCACTGCGTCTGCAGCCGCGTCGCGATGGCGACCTTGCGGCTCGGCTCCAGCGATCCGCGGACTGCGGCCGCGTAGACCGTCCGCAGCACCTCGTCGTCGGTCATTGCCGCAGCCGCATCGAGCGCATCCTTGCCATCGGCGGCCCTGGCAAGCGGATCAGCACCAGCGTCCAGCAGCACTTGCACCATGGCCGCCGCCTGCCCGGGCTGATCGCCGAGAATCCTGGGAGCGAGATCCAGCATCAAGCGCAGCGGGGTGCGGCCCTTGGCATCGCGCGCATCGACCGAGAACCCTGCCGCCAGCAACGCACGAACGCTGCGCAGATTGCCGCGCCAGGCGGCCTCGTGCAGCAGGGTATGGCCCTCGGACAGCCAGTCGCTGCTGCTCCATTCCAGATTCGCGCCCTGATCCAGCAGAAATGCCAGGAGTTCCGCCTGAGGGGACTCAGCCAGCGTCATTGCGTACGGATAACCGTCCTGCTGAAGGTCGGGTGCCGGCAGCCGCGCACCGTGCGCGAGCAATGCCTGGACGCTGATCAGATCCTCTCGTTCGATCGCCCGCATCATCGGCGATCGACCGTTCCGATCGAGCGCGTCCAGCCGTGACACTGCCGACAGCACTTCATCGAGGATGACAGGGTCCCGCGCATAGCCGAGGAGATGCGCTGGCCCTTCCCCCTGATCATTCACGACATCGACGATTGCGCCGGCCCGCAACAGATGTCTCGCATTCTCCATGCGACCGGCGGCCATGGCTGCCAGCAATGGCGTGTTTCCGAAATCGTCCCGCAATTCCAGGTTCGCGCCCCGGGCCAGTGCCAACAGCAGCAGTTCGCTGTCGAAGGCCTCTGCAGCAGCATGGATGTCGATGGTGCCTGGCTCCGTGCGCAGTATCGGCAGCCCCTGTGCGTCACGCGCCCAGATCGCGTCAAAATCGACCTCACCGTCTTCATCGATCAGCCCTTCAATCAGCCAGGCGTGACCGCTGCTGCGATCAATTTTCCGACCCTGAATGGTTCCGGCCACCTCCAGATGGTGGTCGTCGTTGACCACAATTTCTGCCAGCAGATCGCCTCCGACAAAGGCATATCCGTCGTTGTAGACCCCGAAGAAACTGCGACCGACCCGTACCGTGCCCTGAATCAACCAGGAAGCGCCACCGTGTGCGATGCGATCTGCCTGCACATTGCCGAGAACAACCAGGGTTGGACCCGCTTCCAGCTGCAGATTGCTGATACGTCCGCTGACCTTGAGATTGCCTTCGACCAGGAGCCCGCAGGCTTTGACCTCGGTCCAGGGCGGCGCATCCCAATCCAGAAGGAGGTCGCCGTCGATCTCGAGATCCTGGGCGACACGTACAAAGGGCATGCCCTCACACCGGGCAACAGTCTCGCGCAGCACATACTGTGCATCGCCAGGAAAACCGGACACCAATTTGAGTACCTCGGCGACCGCCATCAGCGAAGTCAGATCGAGCACAACGGCATCCTCCGTCCACCGGCCCCTGAGCGATCGGCCTCGTGATCCGTTGTCACAGGCCTGCCCCCCGGCGCAACCGCGATGGATTCAATACGCAACAACAGGTGGACGGCGGCGAAGGAGTCGATTCCGGGGTCTTCCACAAATCGTCGGAAGTAGTCGTCCCCAAACATGCCCAGCCCGGGCTGCAGGTAACGCGCAGCAAAAGCTGCCCATGCCGGCGCCAGATCTGTGACTTCCAACCTGTCGGCCAAGGCCTCCACGATTCTTGCTGGATCCTGGTCAGACTGCGCCAGACTCTGCATCAGACGACGCCTGGTCGAGGGCTGCTGCGGGCCAAATCGATCAAACTCGCACAGCCAGAACACAAAGGCGGCAATCATGCGCCGGACTGCCTCTCGGATTCCCGCTGCGCTCTCGTCATCGGGCGCCCCAAAACAGTCAACTGAAATCAGGCTGTCTGCCATCATTTGATTCTCGTGGGTTGGAAGACGCTATCCACATTGTGCTTCAACCCAAGCCTCGAACCCTGGGTAGGCGGCCTTCGCTCTGGCAAGGATTTGGCACCGACAGCGGCCAGGTCGAGCCCGCGTCGGCACCGCCACGCCAAGGACACCGCGACCTTGTACCAGCTCGGACTGACACTCACCGCCACGACATCACCCATTGACTCATCATCGCCATCAAGCCACACCGCCAGCCCGCGCGGGTCGAATCCTCCGCACACCAACAAGCATCCGCCGCGCAAATCCAGAGTGCCCATGACCCGATTCTGCATGGCATCAAGCTCTGCCCGCGAGGCTGATCTATTCAAAGCCATCGTTGAACAAGTCCGCAGCGGCCTGCTTCCAATGTTGCAGCAAGGTCTGCAGGGCCAGCGGTGAATTGCCGGCCGCGGCATTGCCGGCCTGATCGGTGTCGTTGACTCCGTGACAGCCACCGCAGACGCGGATCTCACCCGGCTGCAGCGACACCCAAACCCGCTCGCGCACCACGGGCAAGCCGCCCGGCGACAAGCTTTGCCAGGTCAGCGCTCGCTGCGCGGGCACGATGATGGCTGCCGAACCGTCACTGGCCAACGGATAGCTGCCCGCGAATCCGGGCACCTGCAGATCAGGAAAGGGCGTGTCGTGGAGTGGCCGCGCCAGCACGCGCCGTCCGGGCAGCGGGTTGGAGATCCCGCCTTTTCCACGCACGAGGTCACCCTGCAGCACTTCCAGCTTGTCGATATCGTACAGCTGGGCGCCAGGCGGATTCACGCTGGTGGTCTGCACCCCACCCGGCACACGCAGGTTGAAGGGCTGCTGTCGGTCGGCGCTGTCGCGGCTGGTGTTGTTGCGGACCACGATCACCCCCAGCCCGCGCTCAGCCAGCCAGCTTCGGAAGCTGACCGGATCGACCGCTTCAGCATCGAACACGGCCTGCTCGGCAGCGGCGATCGACGGCGCCTGGGTGGTGGGTGGCGGGGTTCTCTGGCGCAACTCAACCGGATCGGTCTCCCACAGACGCACGTTGGTGTAACGCACCAGATCGTCAGGGCGCCAGAAAGCCGTGGTCTTGCGTATGCCTTCACTACCGGTCAGGAACGGTCCGGCCGCCGCCAGGTCGCCGGGAGTACCGCTGAGCAGGCGCAGTCGAAACTCATAGCGATTGCTCGGGTTGCTGACCGCCACTGTCTGGCCATTGATCACTTCGGTGGTCGGGTTGGTGCTGGTGGCCTCGGCACGGGTTTCCGGGCTATGCGCCGCCAGCAGCCGACCATCGATCAGCGGCGCCGGATCGCGGTAGCGTCCGCTGTCGCCGGGTCGCTCCGGATCGTTGTCGCCTCGAAACCCAAAGGTGTTGGGATGGGTAGCCGCCGAGCTGCGCATCAATGTGGGCGTCATGCCGGCCTCGCTGTGGTCCAGGAACAGCAACTGACCAGCACCACGCGCGCCGAACTCCACCGTGCGCACGGCAACGAAATGGTTGGCCAGGCCGGGCAATTCGCGCAGGTCGTGAAAGTTGTCGGTGGCATGTTGATTGGGACGCATCGGCGCCTGAAAGCTGAACGGCACCAGCGCCGGATCGTCGTTGAACGAGCGCTCGAAAAAGCTCATCTGTTCGTGCCGACCCCAATGGTTCAGCGTCTCCAGAGTCGTTCCATCCTGCCGCAGTTCCCAGGGCATGAAAAGGTTCATGGCGTGCGGAACCATGTTCGATCCTGGATAGAGGATATTGATGTAAGCCTGCTGACGCGGCTCCGGAAAGATCTCGTGGGTCCCGCTGATGGGCATGCGCACGGCATCGGCGGCTTCGCTGGCGTAGGTGAAGGTGCCGTACCCACCGCCCTGGAACAGGTCCGCATCGGCCTGCTGATCGCGGATCAGGTGATCCCAGCGGTTGAACACGATTCGGCCGTCGGCGATCACCCGCGGATGGAAGTCCCCTGATGGAGAATGGGTATAGGCCCGCACCTCGCCGCTGCTCGGGTTGAGGACGTACAAACCGCTCACGATCGGCTGACTCTCATACTCGTCGTGTTGCGGATACAGGTAGGCCCGGTTGCCCTGCGGTCGTGCCGATGCAAACAGGATGCGCCCATCCGACAGATAGCTGGGCTGCACGTTGGAATACTCGGGCTGGTTCGGTACCTTGCTAATCACCGGAGTGTCAGTGGGACCGAGCCCGCTGACCTCATACAGCTGCCAGCGCCAGTCATGTACCTGGAAGCGCCCCGGGCTGCCCACGATCATGCTGAACACCAGCCTCTGCCCATTCCAATGAGGCTCCGGGTCGCGCACGGCAATGCCGCCGAGATTGCCCTTGGGATCCTGTGCCTCGGGATAACCCGCCTGGCCGGATGAGCCCGGCGTTGCGCAGATCGGCTGGGTGCAGCCCCAGCCTGCCGCCGCGGTCAGATTCTTGAGCATTCCATCCGGATAGAGGATGTACAGATCACTGCCGCGCGGTGCCTGCTCAGGACCGCCGAGGTGATTGGTGAAGACGTCGTTCAATGAGGGGTAGCCGCGCATGGGCGGCATCTGGGCAACGAAGACGATGGGATTGGGCAGGGGTGGATTCGGGACGTCTGCCGCAGCGGTGAACGAGGCCAGCCCCAGGAGCCCGGTCGACATGCAACGACCGAGATCCATCCGCTGCGAATGCTGATCCGCCTCAGGCTGGCGCAATGGATGGCGGCCAGAAGCGGTCGAGTCGTTTCCACCCCGTGAGATGAAGACCCGTGGCGCATGGAGGCACCGACGAAGCACTGCGATAGGGGGCATGCGCATGTCCGAGGTCCTGAGGCTGGTTACTCGTGTAAACGACACGCATCGGCGAAACGCACACGCTGGCCCCGCGAGGATCGATCCGTGCGCACCGATGATTCACCGCGCCGGTGCGACGCGACCTCAGGGAATGGGAAGGGGGAGCCGGATCGACGACGACGCGCCAGGTACAGTGTCCCGGCACCTGAGCCAGCGAGTCTGAATCCTGTCTGCCTGGACACGGACTTCATGCCAGTCCTCGATCGAGTTCTCCGGCGAATCCGTACCCGTACCCTGCAGCCAGTAGCGCTCCAGTCGCACCAGGAAGCGTTCCGGAGCGACCTGCAGGGTCAGGCCCTGGCGACCGTCCACATCCTTGATCGCACCGATGCGCTCCCTGACATCCAGGACCGTTCCGGCGTCGAGGTCGATCAAGACCAGGCTCAGTTGGTCCCAGCCGGGTCGGTCGTCCACCGACAACCACAACAGCAGGCTGGACTTTCGGGAAGCCTGCATCTGATCCTGCACCAGAAAGGCACCCAGATCGCGGCAGAGCGAGGGTCTGTCGGCCACCACCGAACGCGCCCTGAAGATGCCGGGCGCCACGGGCAAGTGCAGTTCGCGCCGGTCAGGCAGGAACAGTGTGGCGGTCATGCCGGCCAGCTCCGGGTCGCCGCCGCGAGCGCTGAAGACAAGCCGGAAAGGCAGGCCCTGCAGGTCGCACTCGGCTTGCCAGTCAATCACAGCCCCCGTTGCAGCCGCTAAGCCGGTGGCGGGCCGGGCCTGCGCCAACAGCAGTACACAGAGCAGCGCAACCCAAGCGACCCACCGGCTGCATCCAGGGACTGCCGAGCCTGCGCACGCGCCCAGATTCCGCGCATGCACGCTGGGTCTGAAGCCGTGTGCATCGCCAGAACGGGTCGCTGTGGGCGTCGATCTCAACGTGGTGTCAGCTACAGTGCGCAGCCGTATGCCTGCAAGGCCGGCTTGGCGGCATCCCGGGCCTGCTGGCAAACTTGCGGCAAGGCCTCACGAGTTGCCGAATTGGCCGCCATCTCGGCCCAGGACTTCTTCCATTGCGCAATACCCACCTTCATCTGCTCGCTGGCTGCCGCTGGCACCTGGTTGGTGAGGCACTGTTCGTAGGCGACCAGGAAGTTGTCGCAATCGGCAATACCGGTGCTTGCGGCGGATTTCGGGTTGCTTCCCGCGGGGGATGCAGCGGCCGGCTCGGATGGCGCAGGAGCGGCAGGGGTCGGCGCAGCGCTGACGGGCGGCTCAGCTTGCGAGCAGGCCGCAAGAATCAGGATGAGGGCAAGTCCGGAAGGAAGTCGATGCATGGACACGAAAGTTCTCCAAGGCGTCTGAGGGCGACGGCACTGTTTGCTCGTCGGACCGGAGAAACGAGCCACGACATCAGATCGCACATCCGATCCCATCTCACCCGTGCTCGAAGGCCCACCTGCTGCCACTTGTGGCACTGGAGCGTGCGAGACCTCGTTGCTGTTGAGCGCGACTCAAGTGATCCGATCCGAAGCGATGACTGCGGGCACGACAGCCGATCTGAGCGCTGCACGGGCAAATTCGCTCGCCGGATGGCTGGACGGTCCCCGTTCCGGGCCAGATTCAGCCTGTATCTTGCCCCCAACCGAATCCAAGGCTTCCGCCAGCCCGCTCATCAGCAAAGACCCTGCCATGGATTACCGAGACCCTGAAACCACGATCGAACTGCTGCAGAAGAGTCATGATGGAGATCAGGCAGCCCGCGATCGGCTGCTGGCCCGTTATCTACCGATACTGTCGCGATGGGCGCATGGCCGCCTGCCGCAGCAAGCGCGCGACCTGTCCGAGACGGCCGATCTGGTTCAGCTGACGCTGATTCGTGCGCTGAACAATCTTCCGACGTTTGTATCTCAGGGGCCCGGGGCCTTTTTCGGATATCTGAGGCAGGTCATGAACAATCTGGTACGCGATGAGTTACGGCGAGTCGGTCGGAAGCCATTGCAGGTGGAAATGGACGAGCAATGGCCAGAAGATCAGCCCACGCCCGGCGCCAACATGGTCACCCTGCAGGCACTCAAGAACTACGAGAAGGGACTGTCCGAGCTGGATCCCGAGCAGCGCGAGCTGGTGGTCATGCGGGTGGAGCTGGGGATGGGCCACGAGGAAATTGCCAGAATCATCAACAGCCCGAGCAGCAATGCTGCTCGAATGAAGGTCGCTCGTGCGCTGGCCACGTTAGCGAAGCACATGGCCGCCACGCCCGCATCGGGACGGGCCTGAAATGATCGTCGACGACGAGCAATTGCTGCTGAAGTTGAGCGAGCAGATTGCTGCTGGCGAGACCATAGACTGGGGTCAGACCCAGGGCCTTTCGCCAACGCTGTGCGAACAACTCCGGCAGATCGAACTGCTGGCCGGAGGATTTGTCGGGGATCCAACCCAGCCTGCGACCGACTCTGCGGAGTTGATGCTCGGCATCGGTGAACGATTTGGCCCTCTGGTGGTTCGGTCCCTGCTCGGCAGCGGCAGCTTTGGCCGTGTCTACCGCGCATACGACGCCGAGCTGGATCGGGAAGTCGCCCTCAAGTTGGTGAATGCCCATCGACGCGGCCGCGCTGAAGTTCTGCGCGAAGCGAGATTGATGGCACGGATCGACCATCCCAACGTCCTCAAGGTCTACGGCGCTCTTGAGGACCAGCAGCGCATAGCCTTTGCCGTTGAGTTGATCGAAGGCGAGACGCTGGAA
This sequence comes from Rhodanobacteraceae bacterium, assembly GCA_024234055.1. Taxonomy (NCBI): domain Bacteria; kingdom Pseudomonadati; phylum Pseudomonadota; class Gammaproteobacteria; order Lysobacterales; family Rhodanobacteraceae; species Rhodanobacteraceae bacterium. The sequence continues at coordinate 946,169 of JACKOW010000001.1, read as the reverse complement.
GCCTGGTTCGCCAGGCACGAACCGCTGGGGCCGCATGCGCTGGTGGCCATCGGACTGGAGCTGTGCGCGGCGCTCTGTGCGCTGCACCAGGCCCAGATCCTGCATGGTGACCTGAAGCCGAGCAACATCCTGCGCCACCCGAACGGGCGCTGGATCGTGGCGGATTTCGGCTCCGGTCAACATACCGCCGATCCGGGCTGGGCTTCGGGAACGCCCCGCTACATGGCACCTGAGCTGCTAGAGCGTGGACAGGGCTCGCCCGCAAGTGATCAGTACGCACTGGCGGTCGTACTTTTCCGCCTGGCAACGCGCCGCTATCCCTATGCGGGTGACACCCTGGATGCCGTTGCCGAAATGCAGCGCAGAGGCGTCCGCGAACGACTGCTGGACCTCCGACCCGATCTGCCCAGAGCGCTGGTCGAGGCCATTGAGCAAGCCCTGGAGCGTGATCCGAAACAACGGCATGCGTCGGTGGGCGCCATGGCGGCCGCATTGTCAGCCGTCATTGCCGAGCCGCTCGAAGGATCGCGGCGGGGTCGCCGTGGCTGGATGCTGGCCGCGCTGACCTTCGCTGTGATAGTGGCAGCCTCTCGCCTGGTCTCGACCGTGCCGGTTGCCGAAGACCACCTGGCATGGATTGCCCGCCATGCCGGCGATTCCCGCGAGCTCGCTCTTGGTGACCCCATTGGTGCCGATGAGGGACTGACCCTGGAGTTGGAGCTGCAACAACCTCGCTATCTCTATGTGATCAATCAGGATCGCCAGGGCGCCCGCTTCCAGCTGTTCCCCTTGCAAGCCGGCAAGCTCCGCAACCCTCTCTCTCCCGGCCGCTATCAATTGCCGGGAGAAGTCGACGGCGCCATCGCGGATTGGCGCGTCACCAGTCCCGGAGGACGGGAATACTTCCTGGTGATACTGGCCGACCGCCCCATTCAGGAACTCGCGGAACTCAGGCTGAGCGAGGCCGGCGCGATGCCGCAGAATTGGCTCGCAGCCGAAGACAGGGTCCGCGGCGTTGGCGGCACGCGTCCGCGAAGCGCCGAGGAGGATCCGGACTGGCAGTGGGTGGAGCAACTGAAGCAGAGCTACCCCCAAGCCCGTTTCGAACGCTTCGAGCTGGCCAATCCGTGAGCCATGAGCGCCCGGATCCAGGTGACCTGGCCCCGCCTCGGCCAGGATCGATCAGCCGGCGATTGCTCGATTGGCTGACTCCCTCGCGGCCTTTGCGTGCATTGGGACAGCTTCGTGCAGTACGCGCCGATGCCAGGCTCAATATCTATCCCATTGATGCCAGCAGCCTGCGGCTACTTGATCCCGAGCGTGTTCACTACACCTTTCAGATGCTGCGCGAGAGTGGCTTTCGGCAGAGCCAACTCGATCTGACCGGCGCGGATCTGGCGCAGCTTTCGCTGCAACCGGCCTTGCTGCTCAGCCCCTTGGCCAGCGCGCGCTGGCTGGCAGTCGCAGACCGCGCCTTGAGTGCAGCGACCTTCGCCTTCATGTTCCAGCCGTTCACGTTGGCGGTCTCGAATGAGTGCTTGCTCAGCGGTCGCGTGGTCCCGATGGCGAGTCGATCCAGGCTGGACTGCTGCACCTTGCGGGTCAGCGAGGTATCACAAAGACTGCTGCTGCAATTTCAGAGCCATGACCCCGACCTGCGGCAGGACATCGATCAGGCCATGTTCGCATTGACCAACCCGACTGCGGCCTGACTTCCTCTTTCAGCATCACCTTGATCAGTCGCAGTCGATGTTTCGGGCTGCGGGGTAGCGCTGGTCGTGGCCATGATTGGCCAACGTCCGGCCGATCACGCTTGCGCAAGGGAAACGAACTTCAGTTCGATTGCCAAAGCAATCCGGTGCCCAGCTGTTCCAGTTCCCGAAGCCGCCGAATGGTCAGGACCGCTTCGCAGTAGGTTCCAAACTGGCTCGGATGGGCCGCCCCATCATGGTAGTCAACCACAAATGCACATTGCGCCAGCTTCAGCTGGATCCAGGCCTGCTGCATGCTCCGAAGGTGGCGCTTCTGCTTCTCGTCGGCGATCGCCATGAGCTTCCCGTAAAGAACGTTCAGCTCACGATCCGCCCGCTGCAGGGCCTGGTGATGACATTCGCCCCATTGCACCTGTGAAGTCGCAGATGGACAGGGAATCACGGTGCCATCGAAGAATGTTCCGGTCGGTTCGTCGGCCTGAGCACTCATTCTCGCTCCAAGCAGGCAGACCAGCAGCAGCCACTTGTTCATCAGATCTCCCTTGATCCCGAGGCCGCATCCACCAGCGCCGATGCGCTCACGCGAGAGGCCTAAGCACAGGATTCCAACATGGAAACGGCGACAGCTTACCGGGCGCACGTAGCGCGAGATGCCAGCGAGAGGCGCCGGGCGATTCCAACATCTCAACGCCGAGCACGGTTGAATCCGGCGCGTGCAAGCTTTCCCGGCAGTCAAGGCGCACCAACCCGGACGCACGATTCGCGACCCAAAACCCCAGAAACAACAAAGCCCCGCAATGCGAGGCCTTGAGAAGTTCTTATGAATCAATCGCTTGCGTGGTGGGCGGTGCAGGGATCGAACCTGCGACCCTTGCCGTGTGAAGGCAATGCTCTACCGCTGAGCTAACCGCCCGATACAAGCTAGCCGTGAAGCATAGGCGCTGGCGCGGCTGATCGTCAACTCGACTCGCGAGAGCTCTGGTCAACTCGTGTCCAGACAAGTCTGGACCTACGCGAGTGGCGTTGCCGCAGCGGACCAGGACTCAGCGGGTGTCGCGGCTGCGGCGGTAGTCAACGTGTTCGCGAGCCCGGTCGTAGGCACTCTGACTGCGGTAACCGCGGTCTGAGCGCTCGTAGCTGGCGCGGCGGTAGTCGTTGCGATCCGAGCCATGGCGATCACGGTCGTAGGCTCGCGAATATCCACGGCTGTACCGGCCGTGGTCGCGATAGCCGTAGTCACGATGGCCGTAGCTGCGATAACCACGGTCGTAATAGCGCGGGCCGCTGCTGTAGCGATAGCCGTAGCTGTAGCCGCCGTAATAACGGGGCGCGTAATAGCTGCTGTAGTAGCGTGGCGCGTAATAACCGCCGTAGTAGCGCGGACCGCAGCCATAGTAGCAATCGTTGTAGTAACGCACAGGCGTGCGGTAGCTGCTGAGGTACCAGGGATCGGCCCAGGGATCGCGATAGCCGTAGCCACTGTAGCCCCAACTGGGTCCGTAGCCGAAAGCGCTGAAAGAGCGATAGCCGTGGTTGCCGATGGCGACGGAATAGCCACCATGGCGGCCGTAGTCGGTGTAGCCGATGGACCAGTTGCCGGCGCTGGCGGCGCCCGCGTAGCTGAATCCGACGAAAGTGATCAACAATGCCAGCCAACGAATCATGGTGATGTCCTCCGTTCCTTCGCCCCTGGAAGGCCTTTCCAAAGTAAAGGACGCGGCTGAATCGCGGATGAAGTTTGCGGCTCGTGCGGTGACACGTTCAGCTGTCTGGCGATTCGATCGTTCGCGCTCGCTGTTGTGGGTCCAGACTCGTCTCGACGCTGTGGTCCCGTGGTGCATAAGCTGTTTCGACCCGACATTGCACACGGACCATGAACCACAAGCCGGCCTGTAGGAGCGACCTCGCGTCGCGACCGGCCGACCGCACGTCCGCGGCAGTAGTCGCGCCGCAAGGGCGCTCCTATAGGTGAACGAAGCCGGCGCTGCGCTCGAACGACAGAAAACTCAATAATTTACGACATGGTTTCATGGAGAGCGTAGCCTGGCAATCCAGGCGCAAGGTCGTGGAAACACTGGATTGCTTCGTCGCTGCGCTCCTCGCAATGACGCCGGCACTGGGTGGTGCGGCCACTTCGGTCGTAGCCGGGGCCTATTGAAGCCAATCAACCCACCCTGCCCTACACCTCCGCCAGAGGCCGCAGCCAGAAGGCACGATGGATGCGCTGGTCGCGCACGAAATCGGGTGGGATGCTGGCCTCGGTGACATCGTCGACACGGGCAATCGCAGACAGTTCCGGATCGATCTTGAAGCGCCGGAGATTGCAGACGAACAGTACCCGACCGCCTGGCGCGAGGCAGCGCAGGGCATCGCGCAACAGGGCAGCGTGATCGCGTTGCACGTCGAAGACCGTCGGCGTGCGCTTGGAGTTGGAGAAGGTCGGCGGGTCGACATAGATCAGGTCAAACTGACCGCGGCAGTTGCCCAGCCAGCGCACCGCATCATCGGCCACCAGGCGGTGACGACGGCTGTCTATCTGGTTCAGACGGAAGTTGCGTTCGGCCCACTGGATGTAGGTGGGCGACAGGTCAACGCTGGTGCTCTCGCTGGCGCCGCCCAGCACCGCCGCCACCGTGGCCGATGCGGTGTAGCAGAACAAGTTGAGAAAACGCAGCCCGCGCGAGCTGTCCTGGATCCAGGCGCGCACCTGGCGGCCGTCGAGGAACAGGCCGGAATCCAGGTAATCCTGCAGATTCACTTCGAGCCGGGCATCGGCTTCGCGCACGATGAAGTGGTCGCCGCTGTGGTCCTGGCGTCGGTACTGACCTTCGGGGGTCTGACTGCGACGCTGCTTGAGGTAGATGCGCTCGGTGGGTATGTCGAAGGCGCGGCGCGCGGCGAACACCAGATCCTTGAAGCGTTCTTCGGTCTTGGCCTGCGGAATCTCGCTCGGCGCCTGATATTCCTGGATGTGCAGACGATCGCCGTAGACATCGATGGCGGCCGCGTATTCGGGCAGATCGGCGTCGTAGACGCGATAGCACTCGATCTGTTCACGTTCGAGCCAGCGCTTCAGGCGCTTGCGATTCTTGTTGATGCGGTTGTAGACCATCTCGGCACCGGGGCTGCGGAAGCGCACCGGTGCATCGGCGCGGTGCTCGGCCGCGGCCGTGATCGGACCGGTGATCAACAGACATTCGAGGCTGCCGTTGTAGATCTTCTGGATCTTCTCGGCGCGCAGCTCGGTGGCCCGCGCCAGCGCGTCGCTGCCGGCGATCAGGGCAAAGCGCCAGCCGACAAAGCCTTGCTTGAGGGCGCCACCGAATTCGCGGTGCAGCGGCATCAGTTCGCGTTCCTGCCCCAGGCGCTGGCCATAAGGCAAATTGCCCACGACCAGACCGGCGGCAAAATTCGCGGGCGGCTTCAGGCGGGTCGCGTCCAGTGTGCCGAGCTGGCAGAAACCAGCCATGCGCGCGGTCTGCAGCTGGCCGCGGGCGATACGGATGGCCTGGGCATCACTGTCGCTGCCAAAGGCGCGAGCGCGCATCTGGCGCAGACCCTGCTGGGCGCGCTCATCGGCTGCGGCCCGCACCTCATTCCACAGGCCGGCATCGTGCCCGCCCCAGCGTGACCAGGCGAAATCCTGGCGCAAGTTCTGCGCCGGCACGCCCGCCGCCATCCACAGCGCTTCGATCAGCAAGGTGCCGCCGCCACAGAAGGGATCGACGATCGCCACTTCCTGATCGGCCATCTCCGGCCAGCCGGCGCGTACCAGCACGCCGGCCGCCAGATTTTCCTTGATCGGTGCTTCATGACCGGGCCGCCGATAGCCGCGCTCATGCAGGGCGCCACCGACCATGTCCAGTGACACCGCCGCCCGTGAGCCCTTCAGGGCCACATTGACCGTGACATCGGGCGATTCGGCATCGACGAAGGGTCGCGCCCCGCCGTGTTCGCGGAAGGCATCGGCAATGGCGTCCTTGACCCGGAGCATGGCGAAGCGGGTGTCGTTGAAGGCCGGCGACTTGCCGGCCACCTGCACCGCAAAGCGATGATCAGCGCTGAAGTGTTCATGCCAGCGCACCGTGCGCGCCAGCGCGTACAGATCGTCCGGATTGGCAATCTCGCCGGCTGCCAGACGCAACAACCAGCGGCTTGGCAGACGCGCCTGATAGCCGATGGCATAGGCCGCGGCCAGCGTGGCCGAGCACTCGACCCCGGCCACGGTTTCGCGGATGTCCTCGGCGCCAAGCGCGGCGAGTTCGCGTGCGAGCAGGGTTTCCAGTCCGCGCGCACAGGTGGCGAAGAAGCTGTGCGTGCTCATGCCGCCACAACCGCTGCCTGCGGCAGCCAGCGACGCAGAAAGCGCTCGAAGTCGGCGTCGATGGCGTCGATCACGTCGGTCAGGCGATGGTCGGCATCGTAGAGCTTGAATTCGGCCGCGTTCGACTTGGCCAGCGCGTAGACCTCATCGGGCCCGATCAACTCGTCATGCCAGCCATGGACGATGGCGATATGGGTGGCACGCAGCCCCAGATCCGGCGCGATGCCGGGCAGACGCACCGGTGGCGCCAGCAGGAACAGGCCATCGATGTCGCGCTGCAAGGAAGCCAGTCCCGATACGTAGGCGCCCAGGCTGGACCCGACCAGAATCAGCGGGCGCGGCGCCGCGTCGATCTTCGGCAGCAAACGATCCAGCCGCCGCAGCGGATCGACAATGCCCTGATCGTCGACCCGTTCGCTGCTGAATCCCAGCGCCTGCGCCACCTGGGCCAGGCGCGTGACCTTGGTCGCATTGGGACCGCTTTCCATGCCATGCGACAGGATCACATGGCCAGTTGCTGCTGAAACAGACATCGATGACTCCAGAAAAGGGCTGCGCCGGTGCGCCCGCGGACTGCCGCGCGCTGCCCTGACGATGCCCGTATCCTACCGAAGCTGCAGCCACTACCCGCGGATGGGCCGATGTTTATCGTGCAAGCTTTGCCGTATGCGGACAAACTGGAACGGCGGGAGCTCGGCGATATCCGCCTGCTGGTCATCCATTGCACCGAATTGCCTGATCTGGCGATGGCCCGCGAATACGGCGAGCAGGTGGTTTATCCCAGCGGCACCGGCAACAGCGGGCATTACTACATCGATCGCGACGGCAGTTGCATTGAATATGTGCCGATCGAGGCCATCGCCCATCACACCCGCGGCTGGAACCCACAATCGATCGGCATCGAACTGGTCAATAGCGGGCGCTATCCGGACTGGCTGGATTCGCGCCGGCAGCAGATGAGTGAGCCCTATCCACCGGCGCAGATCGCTGCGCTACTGGACCTGATTGCCGATCTGCGCCAGCGCTGCCCGATGCTGACCGATATTGCCGGACACGAGGACCTGGATCTGAACGAGGTGCCAGCCAGCGACGATGCTGCGCTGAAGGTACGGCGCAAGCGGGATCCGGGCCCGATGTTTCCGTGGGCCGAGGTGGTGGCAGCCAGTGGATTGCGCAGGCGCATGGCCGCGGAGATGCCATGAGAAGGAATCGTAGGTCACGTTGTCCGCAATGCGGGCTACGTGACATCGGCTCACCTGTGGGAGCGGCTTCAGCCGCGACTGGAGCAAATCGCGACTGGAGGGCGGCTCCAGCGGCCTCGTCACGTAGCCCGCTGCGCGGCCAACGTGACCTACAAAAGACGCCCCGTCACGTAGCCCGCCGCGCCGACTCCATGACCTGTGACCTCCATACGCCCGCGTAGCGTAGATTGTTCGTGACCATGGCCACCATAATGGTCCATCTTCCTCCGTCGAGATGACCATGCCATCCGATCTTCTGAGCTTCTTCGCCAGCGGCCTCACCGGTTCGCCGTGGTGGTTGCTGCTGCTGTACTTCGTCTTCGTGACCCAGCTGACCATCTTCGCCGTCACCTTGTATCTGCATCGCAGTCAGGCCCATCGCGGCGTCGACTTCCATCCGGTCATCGCCCACATCTTCCGCTTCTGGGCCTGGCTGACCACGGCCATGGTCACCAAGGAATGGGTGGCAATCCATCGCAAGCACCACGCCAAGTGCGAGACCGAGGAGGATCCGCACAGCCCTCAGATCTACGGCATCAAGAAGGTACTGTTCCATGGCGTCACCCTGTACCAGCAGGCGCGCAAGGATCGCGCGATGGTGGAGCAATACGGCTCGAACACACCGGACGACTGGCTGGAACGCCATCTCTACGCGCCGCTGCCGGCACTCGGGCCGACGCTGATGGCGCTGATCAACATCAGCCTGTTCGGTTCGATCGGCCTGGCCATCTGGGCCATCCAGATGCTGTGGATACCGGTGATGGCCGCCGGCGTGGTCAATGGGCTCGGTCACTGGTGGGGTTATCGCAATTTCGAGACCACCGACAGCTCGACCAATCTCACGCCCTGGGCTTTTTTCATCGGCGGTGAAGAGCTGCACAACAACCATCACGCCTATCCGAGCTCATCGAAGTTCGCGCTGCGTCGCTACGAATTCGATATCGGCTGGGTGGTGATCCGTATGCTGTCGGCGCTGGGTCTGGCCAAGGTCACGCGCGTGGCGCCGAGTCTGGCGGTACGGCCCAACGTCAACCTGCCGGACATGGACACAGTGCGCGCGCTGCTGACACACCGCTTCGGGGTGATGCGCGAGTATTTCCGTGGTGTCATCGTGCCGGTACTGCGTGAAGAAGCCGATCGCGCCGGCGACAAGATGTCGCAGCTGCGCGGGCGCTTGCGCCGGGCGCTGGCCAACAACGGCCGCTGGCTGGATGAGGAATCGCGCGAGCGCATGGGCGCCTGGGTGCGCGAGCGACCGCTGGTCAGCGTGGTCATGGACTATCAGCGCCGTCTGGCCGAAACCCTGGAGCGTTCAGGTCGCAATGGCGATGCCCTGATCGAAGCCCTGCGCGTGTGGTGCGAAGACGCCGAACGTTCCGGCGTTGCCGCGCTGGAGCAGTTTGCCCGGCGTATCAAGGGCTACCAACTGGTTGGGGCGTGAGCGGGGAAGGAGATTCGGGCAGGCTTGGAAAAGCGGGGCAAGGGGCAGATGTCCAGACGCGACGCAAGTTCCGAGGAATTCCCGGTCGCCCCTGGCGGTGCGCTTATTCGCGCAACAAACATAGGAGGGCGCGAGGGCGCGAGGGCACGAGGGCACGCAAAGGCAGCCTCACGGCGAGCTCTTGATCTTGCGTGCCCTCGTGCCCTCGCGCCCTCGTGCCACAAAATCAAACACTTGCGGCATGTTTGGTGAGAGCAACAGGGTGAGTCCCCTGCCCCCTGCCCCGTGCCACCTGCCCCGTGCCACCTGCCCCCACGCAAGCGAATCGCCAGGGGCACCCAAAACCCCACAAGCGCCGGATCGGAACACACACTGATGAGCTTGACCGCATGACCCAATCGGCCACCGCACCGCGGCCGGCCTATGGATTGATCGCCCTGTTGGCCGGGCTGTCGATGCTCGGCCCTTTCGCCATCGACACCTTCTTTCCGGCTTTCCCGGCGATTGCCGGCGCGCTCTCGGCCACGCCTTTCCAGATGCAGCAGACGCTGGCGCTGTATCTGGTGGCCTACGCGCTGATGGCCTTGCTGCACGGCGGCGTGTCTGATGCGCTCGGACGGCGGCCGGTGATCCTGGTGTCGATGGCCATTTTCACCCTGGCTTCGATCGGCTGTGCGCTGTCGCAATCGATAGAACAGCTGCTGGCCTTCCGCGTGCTGCAGGGCCTGAGCGCCGGTGCCGGTGTCATCGTCGGCCGCGCCATCGTCCGCGATTGCTTCGAGGGCGCCCGCGCCCAACGTGTGATGAGCGGCATCAGCATGATCTTCGGCATCGCCCCGGCACTGGCACCGATCATCGGCGGCTATCTGCTGGTCCTGGGCTGGCGGGCATCGTTCTGGTTTCTGGTGCTGCTGGCCGTGGGCTTGTTGCTGGCCTGCTGGCGCCTGCTGCCGGAAACGCTGCCCGAGGAAGCGCGCAAACCGCTGGATGCCGGACAGCTCAGTCGCGGCTATCTGCACATGCTCAAGCACGGCCGCTTCGTGCTGCTGTGCTTTGCCGGCGGCTTCAATTTCGCCGCGCTGTTCCTCTACATCAGTTCGGCGCCGGCCTTCGTGCTCGATATCCTCAAGCTCAACGAATTGCAGTTCGGCGCCTTCTTCGTGCCCACCATCAGCGGCATGGTGATCGGTTCCTTTGCCAGTGGCCGCATGGCCGGCCGGGTGCAACCACGCAGCGGTCTGAAACTGGCCTATGCGCTGATGATCATCGCCGGTGTGTCCAATATCCTCTACACGCAATCCGTCGATCAGGTGCAGTGGCCGTGGGCGGTGCTGCCCATTGCGCTGACGGCTTTCGGCGTAGCCATCGCCTTTCCGCTGCTGACCATCGCCTGCATGGATCTGTTCCCCGATCGCCGCGGCGGCGTCAGCTCACTGCAGATGTTCCTCAGTCTGCTGGTCAATGCCAGCATCGCCGGATTGGTGGCGCCGCTGGTGCACCAGAGCGCCCGATCCCTGGCGATCGGCTCGATGCTGCTGACCGTTGTCGGCATGATTCTGTACGTCTTCGCGCGCTCGGCGATACCGAAGACTGCCGCTGCGGCCCCGGCATGAACTAACGCTCATGCGGGAGCCGTTCGGGGCTGAGTGCTTGTCTGTGGGAGTCCCGGTCGCCCCTGACGGTGCGCTTGTTCGCGCATCAAACTGTCGGCGAACTCGGTGTTTCATTTCTTGTCCGCAAAGGACGCGAAGGACGCGAAGATTCAAATGCTTGTCCGGTTAAGCACGATCTCTGGCGACACCGCCAACCGAAAACTTGGAATCGCTCTACTTTGCGTCCTTTGCGACCTTTGCGGAAAATGTTTTTGATCAAATGCTTGCGGCATGTTTGGTGAGAGCCGCCCGCGTCCGCGACCGAAGGTGGGGCCGGTCGCGGATGAATCCGCTCCCACAGTGGTCTTTCCCTACGGCATCTCCCGCAGCAGCAAACCCAGCAACACCGCATCCTGCAGCTCGCCGGCCACCAGCCAGCGCTCGCGGGCGTAGCCTTCGCGCTGGAAGCCGAGGCGCTCGACCAGTCGCAGTGACGCGGCGTTGCGCGGATCAACATCGGCCTCGATGCGCCGCAGCTGCATCTGGTCGCGGGTGTGTTCGAACAAGCGACGCAGGGCTGCCTGGGCGTAGCCGCGTCCCCACCACGCCGAACCGAGGATGTAGCCGATCTCGGCCCGGCCCTGCTTGAGGTCCAGGTTGAACAGCGTGGTGGTGCCGATGATGCGGCCATCGTCGATGTGCTCAATGCCCCACTGGAACAGATCGCCGCGCTCGCGGCCGCTGTCGATCGCCGCCAGATAACCGCGGGTCTCGTCGAGGTCGACAAAGGCCGGACGGCTCCAGTAGCGCATCGCGGTGGTGTCCGAAAACACGACGTGCAGATCAGCCAGATCGGGCTCGCCCAGTTGCCGCAGGCGCACCTGACCAGCTTCCAGCGTCGGCAGAGTGTGGCTCATTGACGTGTTTCCACCTTGGGCAGCGTACGGAGGTAGCTGTATAGCGCGTTTACCTCGGTGTCGGTCAGGCCGGAGAAGGCCGACCACGGCATGAATTCCTTGTTCATGACACTGCCATCGGGACGCTTGCCCTGCCGCAGTGCCATGCTGAATTGTTCCAGCGTCCAGGTGCCCAGATGGCCCGTCGGGGTCAGGTTGGCGGCCGGCGGCGCCTCGGGGGGCATTGCGGCCATCGGGCCACCGGAAAAATCGGCGCGATGGCAGCCCGAGCAGATCTGCGCCAGATAGGCGCCGTGTTCGATGCCGCTGTCCGGTGGCAGCACGGGCGGCTTCTGATTGTGATCGATGCGCTCGACGGTCAGCAGCGGCAGTTGCCCTGCGCCCAGCAGCACCTTGCCCAGAAAGGTCAGGGCCGTAGGCTGCAACTGACGATCCACTGGTGGCAGGCTCTTGAGATAGGCCAGCAGCGCAGCGAAGTCAGACTCGGACATGTTGGTGTTGTCATCGCTCGGCATCAGGATCAGCGGCCGGCCGCCCGGGCCTATGCCATGGCGGATGGCGAGTTGCCAGTCCCTGTCGGTGTAGGCGGCGGTGACGCCGCCCAGCCCGCCGGTGAGATTGGGCGGCACCAGGGCGCCGATCGGCGCCAGCGCCAGGACCTGTCCGCCCAGATCCGCACCGTGGCATTCCTTGCAGCCGCGGATCTGGGCGATGCGCTCACCCTCGGCCAGATCAACACCAGCAGTTGCCACGGAACTGCTGGCCGGCTCGATCTTCCAGCGCTTGGCCATCTTGGCATCACCGCGCCAGGCAAGCACGCCAACGCCGACAGCCATCAGCAGCAGCAAGCTGAGCCCCACCCACAGCAACTTCTTGACCAGTCTCACCTGATTCCTCCCGCAGATCTTCTGTCTTCACGATACGTGCACGATATCAAGCCACCAAGGAGACCACGCCTGCCCAGAAAGTCATGTCCGATCAGCGGACGTGGCGGACATTCAGGGGGACAGAACGGCGGTCGCAGCTGTCGCGGGTGAATCCACTCTCACCGAACGTGCCTCAAGTCATTCCCTTGAGGGCACGAGGGCGAGAGGGCACGCAAGATCAAGACCTCGCGGTGAGGCTGCCTTTGCGTGCCCTCGTGCCCTCGTGCCCTCGTGCCCTCGAATGTTCGATGCGCGAATAGGCGCACTGCCAGGGGCAACCGAGACTCCAACAGCCGCACGCTCTGCTGTGGGAGCGGATTCATCCGCGATCAACCGGCCCCAGGTCTTACCCAGTGATCGCGAGCAGAGTCCGCCCCCCAGCCGCCCGCTGTCGTCACAAAGCAGTAGACTTCGGCCCTCCCGTGCCCACCGACTCCGCCCATGTCCGCAGCCGACGCCCTCGGCCCCGATAGTCCTTTTGCCGCGGACCCGAACTTTCTGCCGCGCGAGCAGCAACAACGCATGGCGGCGGCGATCGAGAGCGTGCTCGACGAGCGCGGATCACTGGTGGTCGAAGCCGGCACCGGCACCGGCAAGACCTTTGCCTATCTGGTCCCGGCACTGCTGGGCAATCGCCGGGTCATCATCTCCACCGGTACCAAGACCCTGCAGGATCAGCTCTTCCATCGCGATTTGCCGAAGGTTTGCGCCACGCTGAAGCTGAACCCGAAGAAGGCCCTGCTCAAGGGCCGCGCGAATTACCTGTGTCTGCACCGACTGGATCTGGCCGAAGAGCAGGCGCGCCTCGCCAGCCGCGAAGCAGTACGCGATCTGGCCGAAATCCGGACCTGGGCGCGGCTGACCCGCCACGGCGATCGCATGGAACTGGATGCGGTGCCGGAGGATTCCAGCGTCTGGCCCTGGGTAACGTCCACCGCCGACAACTGCCTGGGCAGCGAGTGCCCCAAATTCAACGACTGCTATGTGGTCAAGGCCAGGCGCAAGGCTCAGGAATCGGATGTGGTGGTGGTCAATCACCATCTGCTGTTTGCCGACCTCGCCATCAAGCGCGAAGGCTTCGGCGAGATTCTGCCCGGCGCCCAGGCTTTCATCCTCGACGAGGCGCATCAGATTGCCGAGGTCGCCAGCCAGTTCTTCACCACTTCAGTGAGTTTCCGGCAGTTGACTGAACTCTGTCGCGACACGCTCACCGAAGCGGCCACGCAAACTGGTGGCCTGGCGCTGCTGAAGCCGGCGGTGACCGATCTGGAGCAAGCCACCCGCGAATTCCGCCTCGCGCTCGACGATCTGCCGAACAAGGGTTCGTGGGCCCTCGCCAGTGAACGCCCGACCGTGGTTGAAGCCCGCGATGCGCTCGCCCAGGCACTGGATGCCCTGGTGCAGACGCTGGAAGCCCAGGCCGAACGCAGCACCGGCCTTGAAAGCTGCGCCGCTCGCGCCGGCGAATCGGCCTCGCGTCTGCAGCGGGTCACGGGCAGCGGCTTGGCTGGCGAAATCTGCTGGTTCGAACTGTTCCAGCGCGGATTTGCCTTGCACGCCACGCCGCTGGATGCCGCTGAACCCCTGGCTGAATATCGAATCAATTCGCGTGCTGCCTGGATTGCCACCTCGGCCACGCTGGCCGTAGGGCCATCCTTTGCCTTGTTCCAGAACAGCACCGGCTTCACGGATGCGCAGACGCTGCAACTCGACAGCCCCTTCGACTACGCCAATCAGTCGCTGCTGTACCAGCCCACGCGCATGCCCGAACCCAACACCTACGGCTACACCGAGGCGGTGATCGAGGCCGCGCTGCCGGTGCTGGCCGCCTCCAAGGGCCGCGCCTTCCTGCTGTTCACCTCACACCGCGCGCTGCGCGAGGCCGCGGAGATCCTGCGTGCCATCGCCCATTTCCCGTTGTTCGTCCAGGGCGAGCGCCCCCGACCGGCGTTGCTGGCCGATTTCATCGCATCCGGCAACGGCGTGCTGCTCGGCGCCGCCAGCTTCTGGGAAGGCGTGGATGTGCCTGGCGACGCGCTCTCGCTGGTGGTCATCGACAAGCTGCCCTTCGCCCAGATCGGCGATCCGGTGATGGAAGCCAGGCTCGATTCGATCCGCAAGAACGGCGGCAATCCCTTCCGCGACTACCAGCTGCCCAGCGCGGTGCTGGCGCTGAAGCAGGGCGCCGGCCGACTGATCCGCAGCACCCGCGACCGCGGCGTGTTGATGCTCTGCGACCCACGCCTCAACACCAAGGCCTATGGCCGTCAGTTCCTCGATTCGCTGCCGCCGATGCGGCGGACACGGGTGTTGGCGGATGTCGAGGGCTTCTTTGCCGGATAGTCCGAGGCACTCACTGGGCACGAATCCGGTCCGGTGAGCCTGGCATCGGTGGGCTGGCGTACCGACGGCCGGCACCATCGCTTGCAAACTGCATCGGCAGGCTCGGCACATGCACCGGGCGCTGCCCCACTTCATTGATGCAGGGCCAGACCATGTACGCCAATCCGATTGCCGTCGCAGTGCTTGCGGCGCTGTGCCTGTCTGCGCCGATCGCGGCCGCAGTACCCGACGTAACCCCGGCTCAAGCGTCGTCTGCTGCGGCCCCGGCGCATGCCGAAGTCGTGCAGGACAGCGCCAGCGACGATGTCACCCGCGCCCAGGTATGGCTGGATCGCGCACATTTTTCCCCCGGTGAAATTGACGGGGTGTTCGGGTCGAATGTGTCCAAGGCGGTGGCAGGGTTTCAGCGCAGCCGCGGTTTGCCCGACAGCGGCATGCTCGACGCCGCCACCTGGGTTGAACTGGAGCGTGAAGGTGCACCAGCACTGATCGACTACACCATCACCACCGAGGACGCTGCAGGACCCTACATCGAGATTCCTGCCAGTCTGATCAAGCGATCCGAGCTTGCAGCACTGGGCTTCCGCTCTGCCGCCGAAGCGCTGGGTGAGCGCTTTCACGCCAGTCCAGCGCTATTGCAATCACTGAATCCGGGCAAGCGTCTGGATCTCGCCGGAGAAATCATTCAGGTGCCCAACGTGAATGGCGTCTCCGAGTTGCCCAAAGGCAGCCGAGTCGTGGTCGATCAGTCCGAGCTGACCGTCGCCCTGCTGGACGCGGACGATCGCGTGATTGCCCAATTTCCCGCCACCACCGGCAGCAGCCATGACCCCCTGCCGCTGGGCGACTGGAAGATCAAGGGTGTCGCCCGGAACCCGGTATTCCACTACGACCCGAAGCTGTTCTGGGATGCCAATCCCGGTAATGCCAAAGCCGTCCTTCCGGCGGGCCCGAACAATCCGGTCGGTGTCACCTGGATCGACTTGACCAAGGAGCACTACGGCATCCACGGAACGCCGGAGCCGGCCAAGATCGGCAAGACCGAATCGCACGGCTGCATCCGCCTGACCAACTGGGATGCTGTCCGCTTGGCCAACTCCGTGTATCCCGGCATGCCGGCCACCCTGCGCGACTGAGCGGAGCGCATTCCATGAGGCCACTGGCGACATTCGCCCTCGGTGCGGTCTTCGGCGCCATCACCTGGTGGCAGCTGGCGCCGCGAGTAACTGAGCTGGATCTGCTTGGTCCAGCGCGGCCGCTGCTGGCGCCGCCGATAGCGCTCGCGTCACGCGAGTCCGAGCACTCCGAACCGGTCGCCGAAGTCCCTGTCGCCGACACCCATCCGTCAGCCGTGATACCGAGAACGGAAGAAAAGTTGTCGGCGTCGATGTCGGCCTTCGCAGCCGCATCTGCTTCCCCCACCCTGCCGCCCTCTGAGCCCTTTGCGACCGACATGCCGCCGCTAGTGCGCCCGCCCTCTGCGCTGCTGACGATGCCGGTGATGGGCGTGACAATGGACGCTCTGCACGATCAGTTTGCCGACCCCCGGGGTGAGGGCCGCGGCCATGAGGCCATCGATATTGCGGCGCCGCTGGGCACACCGGTGCTGGCGGTAGCAGCCGGCAGGGTGGAAAAACTGTTCGACAGCAAGCGCGGGGGTCTCACCGTCTACCAGTTCGATGTCGAGGACAAGCTCGCCTATTACTACGCCCACCTGGATCACTACGCCGACGGCCTCAGCGAGGGCCAGCAACTCGCCCGCGGTGAAGTCATCGGCTATGTGGGGTCCAGCGGCAATGCCAATACCCTGGCCCCGCATCTGCACTTCGCCGTTTTCCTGCTGGGGCCTGAAAAGCACTGGTGGCAGGGCACGCCGATCAATCCCTATCCCTTGCTGGGCGGGGATTGAGCGGCGGGCCACTTGTCCACGCCCCATATCGTGAACACTTGATGCGTCATTGCGAGGAACGCAGTGACGAAGCAATCCAGGGACGTGCGGCAGTGCATCTGGATTGCTTCGTGGCGCTCGCAATGACGCCGGTACAGGGCGGGCGCGCAGTCGTAGCACGGAAATGCGCGAAGCGCTCTGCTGGGGTGAGGCGAAAGGCGCCATGGGTGCGCTGCCGTACCGACCGGCGACCCGGGTCTGCCTAGGCTGAAACTGAACACTCGCGCCATTCGTTCGAGTCTTGCCTCGCAGCCCACAGGAATCACCATGCGCAACTCCGGCAAAGCCCCCACAACGATCGTCTGGATCATCTCTCTCGTGCTCTACATCATCGCCCTCGCGGCCTATTTCGGTGTGGTTCGAATCGACGGGCAGATCGCCGCAGCCGCCTGGATCATCGGCCTGGGACTGCTGTTGCTGGGCTGTCGCGTGCGCGGACTGTGATATCTGCGCGGTCTTCGGTCCGGCATTCACTCCGGATCGAAATGGCAGGTCGAAGCAAGAGCCATCGCGGATTAATCCGCTCCCACGGGGTCCAGGAGACTGTGAGACCGCGCAACTGTGGGAGCGGGCTCTGCCCGCGATGAATCCGGCAGATTGAGACAAGAGCTGTCGCGGACGAAGTCCGCTCCCACGGGGACTGATAGAATCGCCGGCTTTGCTCTCGCGCCGACCCGCCATGAATCCGGAAACACCCGTCGCCAACCACTTCATCCGCACACTGATTCGCGAAGACCGCGCCGCTGGCCGTCATGGCGGTCAGGTGGTCACGCGCTTTCCGCCGGAGCCCAATGGCTATCTGCATCTGGGACACGCCAAGAGCATCTGCCTGAACTTCGGCATGGCGCGAGAGAACGACGGGCGGTGCAATCTGCGATTCGATGACACCAATCCGACCAGGGAAGACATCGAGTACGTTGAGGCCATCAAGGCCGACGTCCGCTGGCTGGGCTTCGAGTGGGCGGCGCTGCGGCATGCCTCGGACTACTTCGAGGTGTTCTATCTCTGCGGCGAGAAGCTGATCCGCAAGGGTCTGGCCTATGTCTGCGATCTCAGTGCCGAAGAAGTGCGCGAGTACCGCGGCACGCTGACTCAGCCCGGCCGCAACAGCCCGTGGCGCGACCGCAGTGTCGAGGAGAACCTGGATCTGTTCCGGCGCATGCGCGCGGGTGAGTTCGCCGACGGCTCGCGCACCCTGCGCGCCAAGATCGACATGCGCTCGCCGAACATCAATCTGCGCGATCCGGCGCTGTATCGCATTCGCAAGGTGCCCCATCAGAACACCGGCGATGCCTGGTGCATCTATCCGATGTACGACTACGCCCACTGCATTTCCGACGCCGTCGAAGGCATCACCCATTCGCTGTGTACGCTGGAATTCGAGGATCACCGGCCGCTGTACGACTGGTGCCTGGATCAGCTGGATGTGATGGGCGATGCCAGCCTGACCGAGCCGCTGCGCGCGCAGGGGCTGGAGATGACGGCTTCCCGCCCACGCCAGACCGAGTTTGCCCGCGGCAATCTCGATTACACGGTGATGAGCAAGCGCAAGCTGATCTCGCTGGTGCAGGAAGGGATGGTCGATGGCTGGGACGATCCGCGCATGCCGACGCTGATTGGCGCTCGTCGCCGTGGATTCCCGGCCGCCGCCATTCGCACCTTCTGGGAGCGCATGGGCTACAGCAAACAGGTCGCCACCATCGAATTCAGCGTGCTGGAAGGCGTGGTCCGCGAGGAACTGGACGTCAGCGCAGCGCGGCGCATGGCCGTGCTCGATCCGATCAAGCTGGTGTTGAGCAATCTGCCCGAGGCTCACGAAGAACAACTGAAGTTCTCCAATCACCCCAAGAATGAGGACTTCGGTACGCGCCAGGTGCCGTTCTCGCGCGAGCTGTGGATCGAGCGCGAAGACTTCATGGAAGTGCCGGCCAAGGGCTTCCATCGTCTGGTGCCGGGGGGCGAAGTGCGCCTGCGTGGCGCTGGCATTGCTCGTTGCGAGGAAGTGATCAAGGATGCCGATGGCCGCATCGTCGAGTTGCGTGGCAGCCTTGACCTGGATTCGCGTCCCGGCATGCCGGGCGCCGATCGCAAGATCAAGGGCACCATCCACTGGGTCAGCGCTCGGCACGCCCTCGCAGCAGAAGTGCGCCTGTACGATCGACTGTTCGATGTGCCCGATCCGGACGACGACACCGACGGCAAGACCTATCGCGATCATCTGAATCCCGATTCCAAACGCGTGGTGCAAGCCTGGCTGGAACCCTCACTGGCGGCCACAGAGCCCGAACAGCGTTTCCAGTTCGAGCGCCTGGGCTTCTTCGTGGCCGACCGCCGTGACCACAGCACCGAGCATCCGGTCTTCAACCGCATCGTGACCCTGCGCGATTCCTACGCCAAGCCGCGGTGAGGCGGTTGCTGGTTGTCGGTTGTCAGTTGTCGGTTGTCGGCGAGACGTATCACGCGGAGGCACGGAGAGCGCGGAGAAGAGCGAAGTCCCCGATCGGCAACTGTGGGAGCGGACTCTGTCCGCGACAGCCGCTCGGGTACGGCCACCTGAGCTTTTTTGGGCCAGACTTGTCTGGACGCTTCTTCACCACTGCGCCAAGAGCGTCCAGACAAGTCTGGACCCACAAGTGCCAGAAGTAGGTCAGGTTGACCCGAAGGGTCTACGTGACAGCTGCGTCAGTCACGTAGCCCGCTGCGCGGCCAACGTGACCTACGTCCCCAAACGCCACCCTTTCACCTTCCACCTTTCACGTTTAACCTCGCCTCATTCCGGCATCAACACCGACAACCGACCACCGAGATGATCCTCCCTGTCCAGATCCACCTCACCCTGCCCGCCTGGACCCAGCATGTGGTCGACATGGGCCGGCTCTACCCCACTGACGAAGAGCAGGTGCTGCTCGCGATTGAGCTGGCGCGGATGAACGTGGAGCAGAACAGCGGCGGTCCTTTTGGCGCGGCGGTGTTCACCGCCGAGGGCAAGCTGATCAGCATCGGCGTCAATCGGGTCATCCAGCAGAGCTGCTCGGTCGCCCATGCCGAGATGATGGCCTACATGACCGCGCAGCAACGACTGCAGCGATTCCGGCTCAATGCCAATGGCGAGAAGATCACCCTGGCGACCAGCGCCCAGCCCTGCTGCCAATGTTATGGGGCCACCGTTTGGGCAGGCATCGACCGGCTGCTGATCGGCGCGCGTTCGGAAGACGTCGAATCCCTGACCGGCTTCGACGAAGGCCCGCTGCCAAGCGAATGGGTGGCCGAACTGAATCGCCGCGGGATCGAAGTCAGGCAGGATATCTGCCGTGAGGCCGCCCGATCGGCACTGGCGCGCTATCGCGAACTGGAAGGCCAGATCTACTAGCCCCGACACCGGCCATACGCCAGCGAATGTCGGAGATCATGGCACGATCGCCGACGATCGTGTCTGGACAGCAGCCGCGCGCACCCGCAGACTACGCGACCTTCACCAAACGCAACTCAGTGCATGGCGCGCATACTGCTGCTCAACGGCCCCAATCTCAACCTGCTCGGCAGTCGCGAGCCTGAGGTCTATGGGCGCACGACGCTGAGCGAGATCGAAACCGAGCTGGCCGCGCGTGCAGCCGATGGCGGACACGAGCTCTGCTGCCTGCAGAGCAACGCCGAACACCTGCTGATCGAGCGCATCCATGCAGCGCGGCAAGACGGCACCCGCTTCATCGTCATCAATCCGGGCGCATTCACGCACACCAGCATCGCCCTGCGCGATGCCCTGACCGGCGTCGGCATCCCCTTCATCGAAGTGCACCTGAGCAATGTGCACGCTCGCGAGGAATTCCGGCAGCGCTCCTATCTCTCCGACGTCGCCGCGGGTGTGATTACCGGCCTCGGCGTCGACAGTTATCGCCTCGGACTCGACGCGGCCATGCGCCGCATCAGCTGAGCCATCTTTAGCACACACAGCAAGACTTCTGGGAGTCCGGCCATGGCCATGGATATTCGCAAGATCAAGAAACTGATTGAGTTGCTGGAAGAATCGAATCTGGCCGAACTCGAGATCCGCGAGGGCGAGGAAACCGTGCGCCTGAGCCGCTGGCCCAAGAACCTGCCGATGATCAGCGCCGCGCCGCAGATGGCGCCGATCCAGGTGGCCTCCGATGCCCAACAGCCGGTACAGCCATCTGCTCCGTCGATCCCGGGCGCCGCCCATCAGGCCAAGCCAGCGGAGCCCGTACACGACGGTCAGGTGGTGCGCTCGCCGATGGTCGGCACCTACTACGCCGCCGCCTCGCCCGGCGCTGCGCCGTTCCTGAAAATCGGCCAGCAGGTCAAGGTCGGCGACACCCTCGGCATCATCGAGGCAATGAAGATGTTCAATCCGATCGAAAGCGAAGTCAGCGGCACCGTGGTCAAGATCCTGGTCGAAAACGGCCAGCCGGTTGAATTCGACGAGCCGCTGGTGGTGATTCAGTGAGCTTTTTCTGCGGGACTCGGGACTCGGGACTCGGGACTCGGCGTCGACACGTCAACTCGACCCAAAACCAGAAAATCACGACCATCAGCTACTGCCTACCCATCAGCATGCAAACCTCCGCTCTGACATGTCCGCGGCGCCCTACCGGGTCACGCATCTCCCGCGACTCGGCTTTTCCGAGTCCCGAGTCCCAAGTCCCGAGTCCCGGCATCGGACGTAGCCTAGAGCCTTCTCGGAGCACGACCCATGCTTGAAAAAATCGTCATCGCCAACCGTGGCGAGATTGCGCTGCGGGTGCTGCGCTCCTGCCAGGCGCTGGGGATCAAGACCGTGGCGGTGCACTCCACGGTGGATCGCAACCTCAAGCATGTGGCCATGGCCGATGAGTCGGTCTGCATCGGCCCGCCCGCGCCCAAGGACAGCTATCTCAATATTCCGGCACTGATCGCAGCGGCCGAGGTGACCGACGCACAGGGCATCCACCCGGGCTACGGATTTCTGTCCGAGAACGCAGACTTTGCCGAGCGCGTGGAGGAATCGGGCTTCGTGTTCATTGGACCCCGGCCGGAGACCATTCGTCTGATGGGCGACAAGGTATCGGCCATCACCGCGATGAAGGAAGCCGGCGTTCCCTGCGTGCCGGGATCGGGCGCTCCGCTGACGGACGACGCGGCCGAAAACGCCCGCATCGCCAAGGACATCGGCTATCCGGTCATCATCAAGGCTTCCGGTGGCGGCGGCGGACGCGGCATGCGCGTGGTTCACACCGAGATGGCGCTGCTGAACGCGGTGGCCATGACCCGCAGCGAAGCCAAGTCGGCCTTCAGCAACGATCAGGTGTACCTGGAGAAATTTCTCGAGAACCCGCGCCACATCGAAATCCAGGTACTGGCCGACGGCCAGGGCAATGCCATCCATCTGGGTGAGCGTGACTGCTCGATGCAGCGCCGGCACCAGAAGGTGATCGAGGAAGCGCCGGCGCCCGGCATTTCCGAGAAGCAACGGGCCGAGATCGGCGCCGTCTGTGTTGAGGCCTGCAAGCGCATCGGCTATCGCGGCGCCGGCACCTTCGAGTTCCTGTACGAGCGCGGCAAGTTCTATTTCATCGAAATGAACACCCGCATCCAGGTCGAGCATCCGGTCACCGAAATGGTCACGGGCGTCGATCTGGTCACCGAGCAGATCCGCATCGCCTCCGGTGAAAAGCTGCGCTACCAGCAATCGGACATCGTGCTGCGCGGGCATGCCATCGAGTGCCGCATCAATGCCGAAGACCCGAACACCTTCATGCCCTCGCCCGGCACCGTCACCCGCTACCACCCGCCCGGCGGTCCAGGCATCCGCATGGAAACGCATCTGTATGACGGCTACCGCATTCCGCCGAACTACGATGCCATGATCGCCAAGCTGATCGCCCATGGCCCCGATCGCGCCACCGCCATCGCCCGCATGCGCGTGGCCCTGAGCGAATTGGTCATCGACGGCATCAAGAGCAACATCCCGCTGCAGCAATCGAACATGCTCGACCAGATGTTCCAGGTCGGTGGCTTCAACATCCACTATCTGGAGCGGCGGCTGGCGGAGGCGCGGAAGTGAGCTGAGATCAGTAAAACGTGAAATGTGAAACGTCAATTCAAAGCCGGAAGCCCGCAGCCTTTGGCTGTGATTGACGTTTTACGTTTGACGTTTGACTCTGTGCACGTCTTCATTCGCTCCAACGCGACAATCCCGCCACGCCCCGTCAGAACCAACGAGGCAGTAAGACGTGAAATGTGAAACGTCGATTTGAAGCCGGAAGCCGTGGCCTTTGGCTCTTGTTGACGTTTTACGTTTTACGTTTGACTCTGCACACAGCCCGCTGCTGCCAGCGCGGCACCACCACCACCACCCACAGACCCCCCATGCCCTGGCTAGAACTGCACCTGCGACTTGAATCTTCCGACCACGCCAGCGTGGAAGCGGCCCTGGATGCGGCTGGCGCGCTGGCGCAGACGCTGACCGATGCCGAGGACAATCCGGTGCTGGAACCGGCGCCGGGGGAAACTCCGCTGTGGCCGCAACTGCAGCTGCAGGCGCTGTTTCCGGTGGAGCGTGATCCGCTGGAACTGCTGGTGGCGCTGGATGGACAGCTGCCTGAAGACGTCATGCGCAGCGCGCGCTTCGCGCGCCTCGATGACCGCGACTGGACCCGGGCCTGGATGGACCACTACCAACCCATGCTCTTCGGCAAACGCCTGTGGATCTATCCGACCACTGTCGAGCCGCCGGCCAATGACGATCTGGTGATCGTGCGCCTGGATCCCGGCCTGGCTTTCGGCACAGGCACCCATCCAACCACCGCACTGTGCCTGGAGTGGCTGGATGGGCTGAGCTGGAAGGGCGAGTCGCTGTTCGACTACGGCTGCGGTTCCGGCGTGCTGGCGGTAGCCGCGCTGCGCCTGGGTGCCGGCCACGCCTTTGGCCTGGACAACGACCCGCAAGCACTGGTCGCGTCGCACGAAAATGCACAGCGCAATCAGGTGCTGGACCAGCTCACGCTGCTCTCACCCAAACACGCGCTGCCACCGGCCTGCGACCGCCTGGTGGCCAATATCCTGCTGAATCCGCTGCTGGAACTGGCCGAACGCATCGCCGGTACCGTCAAATCCGGCGGCGCCGCCGCCTTCTCCGGCATGCTCAAGGGCCAGGAGGTCGAGTTCATCGCCCGCTACCGCGAGTACTTCGATCATTTCGAAGTGGCCCAGCGCGAAGACTGGATTCGGGTCACGGCGATTCGGCGCTGAGGCAAGGCCAGTCGCTGAATGTCTGCCTTGGCCATCCCCCTTGCACAACGTTGGACGGAAACCCAGAGCTCAGTTCTCGAACCCACTTGAGAAGATAGGCAATTCTGGAATCATCCATTGCGCGTAGTGATCCGACACTTGACCACCTGCCAGGTGGAAGGTGCCACCCACATGCAGGACGCTGTTGGTCATTGCAAGGGACCCCACGCTGCCATCCACACCGATGATCCCTGAGGCCGAGAGCGCGTTCCAACTGCCCGCACTCCAACGCGCGATATTGTTGAGAACCGTGCCGCCAGCGGTGGCAAAAGTACCACCCACGTAAAGTGAGCCCTGATGCGCATAGAGCGCATACACTCCATTTCTCGACGCGGTATCGATCCCCGTACCCAGCGCATGCCAGGCGCCGCCATCCCAACGCGCGAGGTATGCGATCGGGGATCCTGCGACTTCTGTGAAGCTCCCACCCACATATACGTCGGAACCAAAGGCTTGAATAGCTGCCACCGGGGCGTCCACACCTTCGCCGCCGAGCCCCGAGAGTGCGCTCCAGTTCACGCCATCGAAACGCGCAACGTTCCGCGCAGGCACCCCTCCGGCTGAGGGAAACTCTCCTCCTACATACAGATATCCACCGACCGCCTTGAGCGCATACACTGCGTGCTGACGGTTGCCAAATGTACCGACGAACAAGGGGGTCCAGGAATTCCCATTCCAGCGGGCCAGATTCGCCGCAGTTTGGCCTCCTGCCAGCGTGAAACTCCCCCCGGCATAGAGTTCGCCGTTGAAGAATTCGAGTGCGAAGACTGCGTCATTCGAACTGAACAACGTGCCGATTCCATCCCCCAGCGGATGCCAACCAATGCCGTCCCAGCGCGCCACCTTGTTTGCGATGGTGCCGCCGATACCACCGAAGTAGCCGGCCGCGTACAGATCACTGCCATCAGCCAGAAGCGTGAGCGTGGCCTGAGACTGTCCCGAGCCCATGTCGATCCAGGCACCACCATTCAACTGGACGAGGTTGCTGATGGGTTCGGATCCCGCTTCCGTGAACCCGCCGCAAAGGAAGACGCGTGATCCGATGGTGGCTATGGCGCCCACGGGACCATTGACGCCGTTGGCAGCCGTACGCGGCGAGCCCAGCGCACTCCAGCCGCCGAGGTCCCACCTGGCGATGTGGTCCGCAGCAATCCCACCGGCGCTTCGATGAAACCCCCCGACGTAAAGAGCGATTCCAGATTGCAGCAACGTATCCACGCCACCGCCGCCGATTTCACTTGAGAAGCTGCTCCAGGATGAACCGTTCCAACGGGCCAAGTGGAACGCGGGGTTCCCCGCTGCTTGAGTGAAATAGCCTCCGACCACCAACTGCCCATCACTGATAGCGAGTGCCCTCACCTGAGAGCTGACGCCATCGCCGCTGCTGCCCGCGAGGCTGGACCAGCCACTTCCGTTCCATCGTGCGATGTTGCGCGCCGGAGCCCCACCTGCAGTGGTGAATTGCCCGCCAGCGTAGAGTTCGCCACCGTACAAGGCCAGAGCATACACCGGTCCTCCGACCCCATTGTTGCCGCCACTGCCGAGCGTGCTCCAGGCACTTCCATTCCAAACTGCCACGCGATTGGCGGTTGAACCAATTCCACCCGATTCAAAAACACCGCCAACGTACACATCGTTTCCATTGACGGCGATTGCACGTACGCCACCCTGGAAATTTCGTGTGTCCGCACCAAGCGCTTCCCAGGCATTCCCATCCCAGCGTGCAAGCCCGTAAGCCGTGACGCCGCCAATGGTGTCAAAGGAGCCGCCGGCGTAAAGATGAGTAGCGGTGGCGGCGAGCGCATAGGTCGTGGTGCCTATACCGCCAAGCCCCATGCTGCTCCAGTTCACGCCATCCCAACGTGCGAAATCAGGGGCGCTGATTCCGCCAGCGTGTGTGAACTCCCCACCCGCGTACAAGCTGCCCTGGAACCAGGCCAGCGCATGGATCTCCACAAAGCTGCCCGGAATCGCCGTAATGCCGCCGCCCAGGGCGCTCCAGTGATGACTGCCGGGATCGTACATCGCAATGTTGTTGACGCTGACGCCACCGCAATTGGTGAAGGCGCCGGCGACGGTTATTCGCCCGTCCGGAGCCTGTGCCATCGACATCACCCGACCATTGCAGCCCTGAGTGATTCCCGGGAAGACCGCCCAACTTCCATTGTCCTGCAGTGAAACTGCGCTCAGCGGAGAGCAGATTCCGGCCAGGAGGAGGGCGAAAGCGAGCATCAGGATTCGACGCGCGTTGTAGGGTCTATGTAAGTTCATGTGGGCCCAGACTCATTGAATAAATGCGACGCGCGATTGCAGGCCAGCAAACGGTGCCGGCAAGCCTAGTGGGTGTACCAGACAGCAAGTTACAATTGTATCAGATTCGCGGCAATCTAGTCGAATGGTTGCTCGAATTCCCGCACGATTGGCCCATCGAGTCGATCAACCCGCCATCGCTGGCCCAACTTCGCCACCACTTTCGAGAACACTTTTACATTCAATGGCTTGTGGTCGAACGATTTCAGGTGTGGCACTACAAATCGGTTTCCGCCCGGAATCACCGGCGACCTACTAGGCGAGTATCGAGATCCAAAGCTGTGCTTTGCAGCGTTGATCGAGCTGATGATGGATCGGTCGCAGGCCAAGCTCGGACTTGAGGGAACGAAAGGCAGACTCGACGTCGGTGAGCTGCATATAGGTGCGCCACAGGGTTTCGGTGCCACCGCCAAGGTTCTCCGGTACCTGCCGCGTGCCTTGGATCTGGATGCCGTAGATACCTTCGATCGTGCGATTGCTACACACGGGATTGAAGCGTGCGGCAGCCATCACCGGGCTGCCGGCAATCAGGGCCGGTGCCAGAACCGTCACTGAAATAGCATCACTCGAATGGAAACGGTTTGCGACGCTCACGTCGATTCTCCGGGAAGTAGGTATCGGGGCAGCGGTTGAGGGGGTCGATCGCAAGCTGCCCTGCAACTACTCTTGGAGCTTTGGCGATGCCGATTACACCTCGGTATCCGAGGTCTGCAGGAAACAACTGCGCCGCATCGGGTCGGCCGCCAGCCCCACCCAAACCCTGCCTCCGCTTTTCCCCTCTCCAGCACCGTGCAGCGGCTATGCTCTGTGCCCATGTACACCCAATGCCTACGCTGCCATACCGTCTACCGCCTGCAGGCGGCGTCGCTGGCGCGTGCGCGTGGGCAGTTCCGTTGCGGGCATTGCGGGGAGGTGTTCGATGGACTGGATCGCTTGGTCGATCAGTTGCCGGAGACGCCCTTCCAGGAATTGCCCGAGGTCGAGGCCAGCGATACCCCCGTGGTGCTGGCGCTGCCGGCCATGCGTCCGGCACCACGCCAGCCGGCCCTGTTCGAAGGCGACATACCAGCCACCGGCGGACGCCGTGAACCGCGTCTGCCCGGGGAATGGATTGCCCATGACCGCGCCCACCGCGGTCGCGGCATGCCGGCCCCGGACACCGTCCCGGAAATGCGCATTCCGGCGCACATTGCTGGACCCAGTCGCAAGCCTGCCGGCACGCCCAGGAGCGGCAATGGCCGTTGGTGGTTTGGCAGTTTCATCCTGGCGCTGACACTCGGCGGGCAGATCGGCTATGCCGAACGCGAACGCCTGCTGGAGGACGACCGCGTACGTCCGCTGCTGGATCGCGCCTGCGAACAGTTCAACTGCCGTTTGCCGATGCGCACGGCGGTGGACGAAATTCGACTGGTGAGTCGCGAGGTACGCCCGCACCCTGATGCGCCCAAGGCCCTGCTGATCAGCGCCAGCATGGTCAACGATGCCGCTTTCACCCAGCGCTTCCCGGTGGTTGAAGTCACCCTGTCGGATCTGGGTGAACGCGCGATCGCCAGCCGGCGTTTTCGGCCCGAGGAATATCTGGCTGAAGCGGAAAGCATCAGCCGAGGATTTCCCGCGGGCGCGACCGCACCCCTGGTCTTCGAGGTCAACGACCCCGGACGGGAAGCCGTCGCTTTCGAATTCCGTTTTCTCCCGACCCCGTAGACGGGAATCGCCGCAAGCGATTCAACGCTCAGTCTTGCGTCCAGATGGCCCGGCGGAATCCGCCCGCGAATGCGCTCGCGAAAGCCGACCCCTGTCGCGGGCCGGTTCGGCCTTACGCGCGCCAGCGGTAGCCGACACCGTGCATCGTGTCGACGGCGTCGAATTCCTTGTCGACGGCGACGAATTTCTTGCGGATGCGCTTGATGTGGCTGGTGATGGTGGCTTCATCGACGACCACCTGCGCGGCGCTCATCAGCTGATCGCGATTCTTGACGTGGCCGGGATAGCGGGCCATCGCGTGCACGATCCAGAATTCAGTCACCGTCAGCGGCACCTCGATGTCCTTCCAGGTCACGCGCATGCGGTCGCCTTCCAGCTTGAGGTGGCCGTGCTCCAGCAGCTGATCCTTGCCGGTGGGCAGGCTCAGGGCCTCGACCCGACGGAACAGCGAGACGATGCGCGCCAGCAGATGCTGCAGGCTGATGTCCTTGGTCAGATAGTCATCGGCGCCCAGACGCAAGCCGGAGATGATGTCCAGATCGGCATCGCGGGCGGTCAGAAAGATGATCGGCAAGGCCGTCGAACGCTGGCGCAGTTCCCGGCACAGCTCGAAGCCGCCTTCCGGTTCATCGCCCAGACCAATATCGATCAGCACCAGATCGGGCATGCGTAGTGCAAAAGCCGTGGAGGCCTGGGTGCGTGAGGCAAAGGTCTGCACTTCGTAGCCATAACGCTTCAGCGCATCGGCGTAGTTGGCGCGAATGGCGGGTTCATCTTCGACGATCGCGATCTGTCGGGCCATGGATCTTCTAGGTCAGGTGGGCACGGGCGAACGGTAGGCCTCGGGGCCGGACTTCGGCAAGCGCCGGCCGCCCCTTGTCCGCGATTTGCCCGATGGTGCCCGCAGACTGCTGCGCGAGATTGGGCGCAGAGCCTCAACGCCGAGAACGCGGAGAGGCGCGGAGAACGCGGAGAGAAGCTGAAGTGGTTGACTTGTGGAATGCCACAAGGCGCGGGATTGTGCCTGCAGTCCAATCATCTGAAGGAGGAAACGTCGGCAACGATACTCGCGCGCCTGCGCTCCGCCGTCACGGCATTCCTTGAATGCCAGTGCTCTTCTCAGCGTTCTCCGCGTATCTCTGCGCTCTCCGCGTTGAACAGCGTTTCCTCCAAATCAAAACGCAGCGGCAATCTCGGCGCGCATCTGGGCGATGGTCGCAGTGTAGTCGGGTGCGTTGAAGATGGCGGAGCCGGCGACGAAGGTGTCGGCGCCGGCCTGGGCGATGGCGCGGATGTTGTCGACCTTGACCCCGCCATCGACTTCCAGGCGAATCGCGCGACCGCTGGCGCTGATGCGCTGGCGTGCTTCGCGCAGTTTGGCGAGGGCGCCTGGGATGAAGGACTGGCCGCCGAAGCCCGGGTTCACCGACATGATCAGAATCAGGTCCAGCTTGTCGATGACATGGTCCAGCCAGTTCAGCGGCGTGGCCGGATTGAACACCAGGCCGGCCTGCAGGCCCTGTTCGCGGATCAGGCCAATGGTGCGATCCACATGTTCGCTGGCTTCCGGATGAAAGCTGATGACGCTGGCGCCGGCCTTGGCAAAATCGGGGATGATCCGATCTACCGGCTTGACCATCAGATGCACATCAATGGGTGCAGTGATCCCGTATTTACGCAGCGCCTCGCAGACCAAGGGGCCGATGGTCAGGTTCGGCACGTAGTGGTTGTCCATCACGTCGAAATGCACCCAGTCAGCGCCGGCCGCGAGCACTTTCGCAGTGTCCTCGCCCAGCCGGGCGAAATCGGCAGACAAGATGGAGGGGGCAATGACTGGACTCTGCATGGGAATACTCCTGCGCGACAGGCCGAGCATGCTAGCAGCCTGTGCAGCCCGGTCCGCCAAAAGGCTGACACGCATCGCGCTCACGGAATGCCGCCTGCCATTAGAATCGGCCCTCCCACCAGATCCGAGCAAGCGCTGCCCATGATCCAGGAACTGCACGCCGAAGGCCGCCGCAGCGGATGAATCTGATCGGCAAATTGATCGGCGCCGGTCTGGGCTTCGCAGCCGGCGGGCCGATCGGTGCGGTCGGCGGGCTGGCCCTTGGCCACGCTCTCGATGCCGGCTGGCTACGCTGGCGACCGCAGGAAGGCCTGACCCGGATCGACCCGCGAATGGCACGGATAGAATTCCTGTTTCTGTGGCTGGGCCATCTGGCCAAGGCCGATGGTCGCGTCAGCGAAGGCGAAGTCGAGGCCGCGGAGCGCCTGATGACCCGACTGGGCCTGGATCGAAACGGGCGCGAGTCGGCGGTGGCCGCCTTCCAGCGCGGCCGCCATGAGCCACTCGACGCAGAGGTGGAAGTACGACGGTTCCGGGGCCAGGTGCAGGTTCCCGATGACGAACTCAGTGACATGTTGCGCTCGCTGGCCGATTTCGCACGCAAGGACGGGCCGATGACGCCGGCTGAGCGCGGGCTTATCGAGCGTCTGGGCGCTGCCTTCGGCCTGTCGCGCGAAGCGGTGACCGATCGCATTGCCGATCGCAGCAATGACGCCACACTGCCCAGCCTGGACAGCTGCTATCGATTGCTCGGATTGAAGGCAAACGTCAGTGACGAAGAACTGACCCGCGCCTGGCGGCGCCTGCTGACCCAGCACCATCCCGACAAGCTGCAGGGCCAGGGCGCCGATGCGGCGGCACTGAAGGCGGCCGAGAAGCGCACCAGGGAACTGCGCGCCGCCTATCAGCGCATCCTGACCGCCCGCGGCAAGTCTGGCTGAGCCATGAAGGCCCTGATCTTCGCCGCCGGCAAGGGCGAGCGTATGCGCCCGCTGACCGAGACGCGGCCCAAGGCGCTGCTGGAAGTCCGTGGACTGCCGCTCATAGGCTGGCATTTGCGCGCCCTCAAGCGCGCCGGTATCAACGACATCGTCGTCAATACCGGTTGGCTCGGCACGCAGTTGCCCCAGACGCTGGGGGATGGCGGTGATTACGGTGTGCGCATCCACTGGTCGCACGAGCCCAGCGACCCTCTGGAAACCGGCGGCGGCATGCGTCAGGCGCTGGCACAGCTGGGCACCGATCCCTTCATCGCCACCAATGCCGACATCCATTGCGACTACGACTATGCGCAACTGCCGGCGCAGCCCCGGGGACTGGCGCACCTGGTGCTTGTCGACAATCCCGAGCACCACCCGGGCGGGGATTTCGTGCTCGCAGGTACGCGCCTCAAACTCTGCGGCAGTCCGCGACTGACCTTTTCCGGCATCGGCGTGTACCGACCGGAACTGGTTGCCCATCTGCCGCCGGGCCGCTACGGCCTGGCCCCGATCCTGCGCGAGGCCATCGACTTCGGCATGGTCAGCGGCGAACACCATCGGGGACTGTGGTCGGATGTAGGCACACCGGAGCGGCTGGCGGCGTTGAACGGCGTTTCCCGATAGCCAGGCGCGGGACGCGGAGCTGCTCTGAGGAGGGCCGCGCGCCTGCGCGGCCGCTCTTGATCTTTCAAGCACGGCAGCGCGGCGCCCTCCCCAGCAGCACGCACGGGCAGGAGATCTGTGGGAGCGGACTTCGTCCGCGATCGGTGCAGCGGTGAACCCCAATAGCCCGGATCGCGGCTGAAGCCGCTCCCACCGCGCTCGGGCGTTGCCGACGAGGCCTTCGGGCTGTCAGCGACCCGCGCCGAAGCCGCGCCACGATACGCCCGGGTTGATGGCCTGCCCCCTAAACCTGCACCCAGACGATCCAGAACTGCACGAAGCGATAGGCAAAGTGGCTGATCCCCAGCGCCAGGAACAGCAGCGGCAGAGCCAGGACGGTGCGCAGCAGGCCCAGACCGTAGACCCTGCGCACGGCCACGGTCCAGTGCGTCAGCAGCAGCAGCAATAGCAGCACCCGCAGCAATACCCCGAATTCGGCCAGCGGCAGCACTGAGTTGGCGAGCCACAAAACCGGCGGCAGGATCGCCACCGCGTAAAGCAGGAAGAAAGCGAACAGATGCAGCGCCACGATGACGTGCTCGGCGTAATACCAGCGCCGCCAGCCCGCCAGCAGACCGAGAAACAGGGCTATCACCGGCACATGGGCAATGACCATGCTGCGGGACACTTCGTCGGCAATATCCTGATAACGCGCCGACAGCTTTGCCCAGCCGGGCAAGGCCGAATCTCGCATCGGCAGGTCGCAGTCCAGGGCTTCCGGCGCTATCCGTCGACTGACCTGCGATTGCACCAGCGCCGACCAGGGCTGCAGGCAGGCTTGATCGAGCAATGACAGATTGAAGTCAGTCATCGGCGAGCGCACGAAGTACACAAGGTTGATCAGCAGGAATAGTGTCAATGGCGCCAGATAGCGCTTGCGCTGGCCCTTCAGATAGGCGCTGGACAGGGCGCCGGGTCGCAGCAGCAGATCCCGAAAGCTCTGCCACCAGCGGCCTTCCAGTGACGTCAGCTGCTCCCACCAATCGAGCAGCAGTTGTGCGAGCGAGCGATCGCCGGGTTTCAGCCGCTTCTGGCCGCAGACATGGCACCACTCACCCTGCAACAAAGTGCCACAGTTGGCGCAAAGCTCGGAGTCCTGGATTGCGGTCACCAGGGTGGCACTCTACTGTGACTCACCAGCCCATGACTCTAGCGCAATGCCCTCCCGAATGACGCCAGGCCGCCTCAAGCTCTGGACCCGATGGTGGCCACCTTTCTTGTTCTCCGGCATCCGGGTGATGCGCATCGGCGAGGACTGGCGCTCGGCCCGAGTGCAGCTCAAGCTGCGCTGGTACAACCGCAACTACGTGGGCACGCAGTTCGGCGGGGCGCTGTTTGCGATGACCGATCCCTTCTGGATGATCCTGGTCATGGAGAATCTCGGGCCCGACTACGTGGTCTGGGACAAGGCGGCGAAGATCGACTTCATCAGTCCGGGTCGCGGTGATGTTTTTGCCGAGTTCCTGTTGCGTGGGGAAGAACTGGACGAACTGAGGCGCAACGCCGCCGGCGGCGAGAAGGTGCTGCGCTGGTTCAGTGTGGATGTGCGCAGCAAGGACGATACGCTGGTCGCACGGGTGCAGAAGCAGCTCTATGTGCGGCTCAAGGCCCCGCGCTGAATCCGGCATCACGATCGTCGATGACGATGGCATTCAGGCGCTCGGCCAGTAGAAGCACCAGCTGTCGCTGCAACTCCCGCGGCGTACGCTGCGCATCCAGCCGCCAGGCATGGCTATGGGGTGGCTCGAATCGTGCGGCGACCGCTTCGACCAGGTCGGGATCACGATCCGGCGCAGGGTGAGCCGAATCCCGGCGTACCCGGGCCATGGCCTCCTCCACCGGCAGATCCAGCCAGCACCATTGCAGCTGCCCGCCAGCCTCGTCGACGGCGTCTTCGAACAAGTCCCGATCTGCCTTCAACGCGAAGGTCTTGCCGTCGATGATCAGATTCATGGCCGCGCGTACGCCGCTGCCGGCACGTCGCAGCAGCAGGCGATCGGCCTCGAGTCGGGCTGCCGCACTGGCATCGCCCGGGTACAACTCGGCACGGATCTGGTCACGGTCGAGGATCGACCAGCGCGTGGCTTCGGACAGCAGTCGTGCCAGACTGGACTTGCCCGCGCCCGGCAGTCCCATCAGAGCCAGCACCAGCGGCGCATGACCTGCAGGTGGGCACAGCGCTAACATGGGCTCATCCCTTGGCGGACACAGGATCGTTCATGACTGACTCCCGATTGCAACGCGCCTACGATAGCGCCCGTCGCTGGTTGCGCGAAGAACTGCCTCAGGCCGAAGAACAAGCCGCCCAGAGTCTGCTGCACGTCATGAGCACGATTCGCGAGTATCTGGTGGCAGCCGAAGAACTCACTCGCGATGAAGCACAACTCGTTGCCGAAACGCTGCGCTACGACCTGCGCGAAGCGGCACACCACTGGCAGGATCTGAAACTCGAATACGTCGACTGGGCCAAGTTCGACGTCGAACGCATCGAAACGGCTGTTCTGGAGAAACTCCGGGCCGCGGCCGATCCCACCTGGGTGGAACTGGCCCGCTTCCAGGGCGGCCGCGAGCGCCTGAAGGATGGTCCCGCGCCGGAATAGCACGCCGTCCTTGCTGCGCAAAGACGAACTGCCCTCCTGACTCGGGAGTCTGAACGGACCGTTTGTTCAACGCAGAGAACGCAGAGGGGCGCAGAGAACGCTGAGAAAAGCGGTTCAGCAGTAGATCTTCGTTGGATCGTTGCCGAGGGTGACGTGCCAGGGCGTCTCGCCTTCCAAGGCGACGCTGACTTGTGGGCCCTCCGAGGACAGTGCTGCCAGCGCGGAGAACCCTCAGGGACACAAATGCGTCATTCCCGCGCAAGCCGGAATCCAGTGCTTTCATGCACTTGGGCATGCGTAGATTCCCGCTTTCGCGGGAATCACGAATGATTCAGAGGATTCCTCCATGGCGAAGGTCTCTTCTGCCCTTCTCCGCGTTCTCTGCGCCCCTCTGCGTTCTCCGCGTTGACCGCCTTTCCCCCAGGACGCCGTAAGTCAACGCCGCGCCGGCAGGGCTTCCTTTTCGATCTGCTCCAGCGTGGCGTGGCGCACATCGGTGCCGCGCACGATGTAGACCAGGTGCTCGGCGATATTGGCGGCGTGATCGGCCACCCGGTCGACAGCGCGCGTGATCGAGAGCATATCCAGCAAGCCCGGCACCGAATCAGGCTGGGCGGACATCCGCCGCACCACTTCCTTGCTGACTGCCGAGGTATCGCGGGCGAAGCTGCGGTTGCTGCGCAACACGGCCACTGCAGCCTCCAGATCGCTGCGCACGAAGGCATCGAGGGCATCGCGCAGCAATCTGCGGGCGCGCTCGGCCAGTCCATCGATATCGCTGACCCAACCGCTGTCGCTTGCTCCGCTTTCCTCCACGCTGGCACTCAAGCGCGCAATCTTGCGGGCCTTGTCGCCGATGCGTTCCAGTTCGGACACGATCTTGCTGACACCCAGCACCATGCGCAGATCACTGGCCGCCGGCTGGCGCTTGGCGATGACATGCGCGCAGGCATCGTCTATGCGCACTTCCAGCAGATTCACCGAGGCGTCGTTGGCCACGACCTCATCGGCCAGCAAGGACTTGGCGGTCAGCAGGGCTTCGATGGCTCGCTTGAACTGCTCATCCACCAGCCCACCCATTTCCACGACCCGCGTGCGCAGGGCGGTCAGATCAGCGTCGAACTGTTTCGACAAGTGATCGCTCATGTTCATTCTTGTTCTCCCTGCGCCGCAACGACGGAGGCCGCGCAGTCAGCATTGTGACAGTTCTCAGCCGAAGCGCCCGGTGATGTAGTCCTCGGTCTGCTTCTTTTGTGGCCGGAAGAAGACATCATCTGTCCAGCCAAATTCAATCAGGTCGCCCAGATACATGTAGGCGGTGAAGTCGGAAACACGCGCGGCCTGCTGCATGTTGTGGGTCACGATCAGGATGGTGACCTTGTTGCGCAACTCGTGGATCAACTCCTCGATGCTGGCAGTGGCTATAGGATCCAGCGCGCTGGTCGGTTCATCGAAGAGCAGCAGTTCGGGATCGCAGGCCAGCGCACGGGCAATGCACAGACGTTGCTGCTGCCCGCCCGACAGGGTGGTGCCGAGGTCATCCAGCCGATCCTTGACCTCCTTCCACAGCGCTGCATTCTTCAGCGCCTCCTCCACCCGATCCATCAGCACCGTGCGTCGCTTCTCGCCGCGTATGCGCAGGCCATAAGCCACGTTCTCGAAGATCGACTTGGGAAAAGGATTGGGCTTCTGGAACACCATTGCCAGACGCATGCGCACTTCGATCGGGTCGACATCGCGCGACAGCAGATTGACATCGTCGGGATGCAGGCGGATCTCGCCGTCGTAGCGGGTGCCCGGATAGAGATCGTGCATGCGGTTGAAACAACGCAGAAAGGTGCTCTTGCCGCAACCCGAAGGCCCGATCAATGCGGTGACGCGCTTGTCGTAGATAGGCAGGTTGATCGCGTTGAGCGCCTGCTTGTCGCCGTAGAAGAAGTTCAGATCGCGAGCTTCAGCCTTCTTGGCCAGCGTGGCGAGATCGGGTTTTTTCGGCTCGTCGTTCATCGGAATCACCAGTTGAGGTTACGGCGCAGGCGGTAGCGCAGCCAGATGGCAATGGCATTCATCGCCAGCGTCATGGCCACCAGCACCAGGGCCGCCGCTGAGGCATTGGCCTGAAAGGCTTCCTCCGGGCGTGAGGTCCAGCCGAAGATCTGAATGGGCATGGCTGTGAAGGGCGACCACAGCCAGTCGAAGTTGATGAAGGGAAAGCTGCCATCGATCGGCGGCGGTGGCAGGAAGGCAATGAAGCTGACCGCACCGATGGTCACGATCGGCGCCGTCTCGCCGATGGCACGCGACAGACCGATGATCACGCCGGTGAGGATGCCGGGCATGGAGTACGGCAGCACGTGGTCCTTGACCATCTGCCAGCGGGTGGCACCCAGCGCATAGGCCGCCTCTCGGATGGCCCCGGGTACGGCACGGATGGCTTCGCGCGTGGCCACGATCACCACCGGCAGGATCAGCAGCGCCAGCGTCAGGCCCGCCGTGAGCACGCTGGCGCCGAGGCCAAAGGTGTGCACGAACAGGCCGAGCGCCAACAGGCCGTAGACAATCGAGGGCACGCCGGCCAGATTGTTGATGTTGATCTCGATCAGCGCCGTCATCCGATTGCGAGGCGCGTATTCCTCCAGATAGATGCCTGCCGAAACACCCACCGGCACAGCGACGAAGGCGGTCACCAACATCACCACGAAGCTGCCCACCCAGGCTGCCAGAATACCGGCGCGTTCGGGGCGGCGGGAGGCAAACTCGGTGAAGAAGCTCCCGTTCAATCGACTCCAGCCGTCACTGACCATGTCAAGGAACAGGGCGACGAAGGTGCAGGCGGCGAACAGCAGGGCCGCCACCCCCAAGCAGACGAACAGTACATCCTTGCGCTTGGCGCGGGCGATGGTCGCCTGCAGATCGGCAGCGACAGCCATCTCAGTACTCCTCTCGAAAGCGACGGCGCAACCAGTAGCCGAGCAGGTTGAAACACAGGGTCAGCACGAACAAGGTCAGACCGGCAGCAAAGATGGTCTGATAGCCAACACTGCCATGGGGCAGATCGCCCTTGGCCACCTGCACGATGTAGGCGGTAATCGTCGCTGCCTGTTCCGTTGGATTGAAGGTCAGATTGGGCTGCATGCCCGCGGCCACGGCAACGATCATGGTTTCGCCGACCGCGCGAGAGATTCCCAGAATGTAGGCCGCGGCCAGTCCGGAAAAGGCCGCTGGCACAACCACGCTCAACGCCACCTGCAGGCGGGTCGCACCCATCGCATAGGCCCCCTCGCGCAGTGCCATCGGCACCGCGCGCATGGCGTCCTCACTGATGGAGCTGATGTAGGGCACGATCATCACGCCCATCACCAGTCCCGCCGACAACAGATTGAAGCCAGGCAAACCCGGTATGAACTGCTTGAGCAGCGGAGTCACGAAGAACAGGGCGAAGTAACCAAAGACGATGGTCGGAATGCCGGCCAGCAACTCCAGCACCGGCTTGGCGATCTCGCGTGTGCGTGCCGAGGCAAACTCCGACAGGTAGATCGCCAGAATCGTGCCCACGGGGATGGCCACGCACAGCGCGATACCCGAACTGGTCAATGTGCCGGACAGCAGCACCCAGATGCCGAAATGAGGGTCGGAAAACAGCGGTGTCCACTGCGAATCGGTAAAGAAACTGATGATCGACACTTCGCGGAAGAAGGCGATTGATTCCTTCAGCAGGATGAACACGATACCGACGGTGGTCGCCACTGCCACCAAGGCAGCACTGAACAGCAAGCCCTCGATGAATCGCTCGCGCAGGTGACGTGAACGCCGATAGCGCAGCCTTCCGGCAACCTCCTGACTGGATAACGCTGGTCCCATCTTTCCCCCGAAGCTCGTCAAGCACGACGGGCGCGATCAGCTCGCGCCCGTCGTGACCAAACATCTAGTCTACCGATTCAGCGTTACAGGCTCGCTTCGCGCTCAAGCAGTTCTTCGATGGTGATGGACGTCGCCGGCTCGCCGTGGAACACGGTGCCAACCTTGCCTTCGGCCAGATGCTTGCGTACGCCATCATAGGCGGCCTTTGGCAGCGGCACATAGCGCACCTCTCGGGCCAACTCGGCGACGTTGTCGAAGTAGAAATCGAGGAACTGCTTGATCTCGGGACGTTCCATCGATTTTGCACTGACATAGACGAACATCGGTCGCGCCAGCGGCACATAGGTGCCGGCGATGACCGCCTCTTCGCTCGGCAGCACGCCCGGAGCGCCTTCGGTCGGCGCAATCGCCAGAGCCTTGAGCTTGTCCTGATTCTCGGCGTAATAGGCATAGCCGAAATAACCGAGCGCATTCACATCCTGGGCTACGCCCTGGACCAGCGTGTTGTCGTCTTCCGATGCCGTGTAGTCGCCGCGGCTGGACTTGGCCTTGCCGACCACGGCCTCGGTGAAGTAGTCAAAGGTGCCGGAATCGGAACCAGCGCCGTAGAGCTTGAATTCGGCATCCGGCCAACTCGGATCGATCTGGTTCCAACGCGAGATGGTGCCTTGTGACTCGGGCGCCCAAATCTTCTTCAGCTGCTCGACGGTAATTGTCGACAGGAACTCGTTCTTGGGATTGGCGACCACGGTCAGTGCGTCGAAAGCCACCGGCAGTTCGTAGTAGCTGATGCCAGCAGCGGCGCAGATCTCCATTTCCGACTTCTGGATCGGTCGCGAGGCATTGGCGATGTCCAGCTCGCCGCGGCAGAACTTCTTGAAGCCGCCGCCCGTACCGGAAACGCCCACCGTCACCTTCAGCTTGCCCTGGTTCTGCATCTGGAATTCTTCGGCGATCGCCTCGCTGATCGGATAGACCGTGCTGGAACCGTCCAGCTGAATGACCTGAGCCTGGGCCGCAGGCGCCGTCGAGCTGGCTACGCTGTCCGTGGCCGGAGCGGGTGCCTCTGGCGAACCGCAGGCGACCAGCGCCAGGGCAACCATCGACGACAGCAGGGAAACTCGGAGGGTTTTCATCAGGGCTACTCAACTGGGGAAGATGGAACGAGAGTGTGTGATGGAAACATTGCAGCTATATGACAATGCCGCAGCAATTCTTGCGTTCATCGCGCAAACAAGGGCCTAAACCACCATTGATGGCAGATTTGCGAAAGACGGGTGATGCTTTGGTCATCATGCTGTAACAAAGCGGTCACATGCTTGTCTCCATTCCGTCACCGAGACTTCCGCCATGTTGCCTCGCGTCATTGCCTGCGCCCTGATCTCCAACCTTGCTCTGACTTCCCTGCCCGCCCGTGCCGACGACTGGAAGTGGTCAGCCAACGGCAATACCCACCTGGACTGGAACCGTACCAACGAGGGAGACCAGAGCACGAGCCTCAGCGGCATCCGACGGAGTCGGATTGCGGTTGGCGTGAAAGCACCGAATGGCTTCGATGCCAAGGCTGAATATGACGTCCACAGCGATGTCTGGACGGATATGTTCATCCGATGGCGTCCCAACGCGAACCATGCCGTGCGCGTGGGCCAGTACAAGCAACCCTTGTATCTGGACGAGCAGACCAGCGACCGCTACACGATGTTCATGGAGCAGGGCTTGCCCAGCAGCTTCTCGATAGCGCGGCGACTGGGCGTGGAATATGTGTACGCCCGCGGCCCCTGGCGCGCCACGGTCAGCACCTATGACAGCGATGCCGAGGGCCGCAATGGCGGCACCGGCCTTGGCGCCCGTGTGGTATGGGCGCCGATCAACACCGAAACCTCGGTCGTCCACTTCGGCCTTGCGGCCACGACCGAAGCGCCGGACAGCAAGAGCGCGCGCTTCAATTCGCGCAGCGAGGCCTCGAACTTCTCGCCAAGGCGCTTCGACACCGGCTCGATTGCCGGTGTCTCGGATATTCGTCGGACCGGTCTGGAAGCCCTGTGGATCGAGGGCTCATGGTCGGTCCAGGGCGAATACCTGCGTGCCGATCTGGCCCGATCGGGCGCCTCAGACCTGAGCTTTGACGGCTGGTATGTCCAGACCAGTTGGTTCCCCAGCGGCGACCGCCGCGGCTACAAGGAAGGCGCCATCGACGGCCCTGTGCTGGGTGAGGACGGACGCGCGTTTGAACTGGCATTGCGTGTCAGCCATCTGGATCTGGACGATGGACTGGTGCGCGGCGGCAACACCATCAATGTCACCGCGGGTGCCACCTGGTACCTCAACAAGAATGTTCGACTGGTGGCCAACTACGTGCACGTGGATGGCGAACGCGGCAGCGCGATCGTTGACCCGAACATCCTCGAGACCCGGATTCAGTTGTCGTACTGAGGTACGGGAATCGAGAATCGAGAATCGAGAATCGGGGCACGGGGCACGGGGCACGGGCACGGGCACGGGCACGGGCACGGGCACGGGCACGGGCAGGATGGTTCAATGCTCGGGCGGCGCTAGTCCCGCTTTTCTGGGTCCAGACTTGTCTGGAGCTACAGAAGCCGGCACATGGTTGTGGTTGCGACCCTTCGAGTGCCTGCTTTGGCCGTCTGCGCATAGACTCGGGGCACTGCCCTGTCCCCGAATCCCATGCGCGTCGTCATCAAGATTGGTACCTCCACCGCCACCGAAGACGGGCGCCTGTCGGCACCGCGCTTGATCGAGTACGCCCGGACGCTGGCGGGCCTGACGGCCGCTGGCCATCAGATCGCCTGGGTCAGCTCGGGTGCGGTCGCAGCCGGGCGCGAGGCCCTGGGCATTGCCCCGGGTGAGCGTCGGGTGGCGGCCAAGCAGATGCTTGCCGCCGTCGGGCAACCGCGACTGATGGCGCTCTACAGTGAGCTGTTTGGTCACTACCGACAGACCGTGGCCCAAGTGCTGCTCACGCGCACCGATCTGGAGCAACGCCGCAGCTATCTGAATGCGCGCCGCACCTTCGAAGAGCTGTACGCCCACGGAGTGCTGCCCATCGTCAACGAGAACGACACCGTGGCCACCGAAGAGATCCGCGTCGGCGACAACGATCAGCTGTCGGCGCTGGTCGCCAATCTGATTGATGCGCGTCTG
The DNA here is from genome assembly GCA_024234055.1 of Rhodanobacteraceae bacterium. Taxonomy (NCBI): domain Bacteria; kingdom Pseudomonadati; phylum Pseudomonadota; class Gammaproteobacteria; order Lysobacterales; family Rhodanobacteraceae; species Rhodanobacteraceae bacterium. The sequence goes on along the minus strand of JACKOW010000001.1, from coordinate 905,315 downwards.
TTGATTCTGCTGACCGATCAACAGGGCCTGTTCGATGCCGATCCACGGCTGTCGCCTGAGGCTCAGCTGGTTCCGCGCGTCGACACACCGGAGATACCCGAGGCGCTGTGGCAGGCGGCGGGCGGTCGCGCCGGCGCTCATGGCACCGGCGGCATGCTGACCAAGCTGCGTGCTGCCGACATCGCCCGGCGCGGCGGCACCGAAGTGGTCATCGCCAGCGGCGCCGATCCCCAGGTGATCTCGCGCTTGATCGAAGGCGCGGCGATCGGCACCCGTTTCAGCGCGCTCACCCCCCCGCGCGAGGCGCGCAAGCGCTACATCCTCGGCGGGCTGCGCACTGGCGTGGGCGTATCCATTGATTCAGGTGCCGAACAGGCATTGAGTCAGGGAAAAAGCCTGCTGGGCGTGGGCATCAGGCGGGTCGACGGCGATTTTGATCGTGGCGACACGGTCACGGTTCACACCGAAAGCGGACGTGCGTTGGCACGCGGCATCGCCAACTACGGCGCCAGTGAGCTCAAACGCATCGCCGGCAAGCGCTCCGGCGAAGTCGAGCTGATCCTCGGCTATGACTTCGGCCCGGAATTCATCCATCGCGACGATCTGGTGATGCTATGAAAGTGATCGAGTCCGTTCGTGCGCAAGCGGCCGCCGCGCGCACTTCATGCCGTGTGCTCAAGCGCAGCAGTTCCGCGGAGCGCGACGCCTTCCTGATCGGACTGGCCAGCATTCTGCGTGAGCAGAGCGAGGCCATCGTCGCCGCCAACCGCACCGATCTGGATCAGGGCGCGATCGCCGGCCTGGATGGCGCCATGCTTGACCGGCTGCGGCTGACGCCGGCACGCATCGAGGGCATGGCCAGCGATCTGGAGCGCATCGCCGCGCTCGCCGACCCGCTCGGTCAACGTTTTGAAGTGCACACGCTGCGCAATGGCCTGCGTGCCCACAAGCGCCGGGTGCCGCTGGGCGTGCTCGGCGTCATCTACGAATCGCGGCCCAATGTCACCATCGACGTCGCCGCGCTGGCGATCAAGACCGGCAATGCGGCGGTACTGCGGGGCGGCAAGGAGGCGATTGCCAGCAACCGCATCCTGCTGCGCATAGCCAGGGAGGCGCTCAGCAGCAGCGGCCTGCCCGTCGAGGCACTGCAGTTCATCGACTCGATCGAGCGCGAGGCCAGTCTGGCTCTGCTGCAGCAGGATGATCTGGTCGATCTGATCATCCCCCGCGGCGGCGCCGGCCTGCATGCCTTCTGCCGCCGCGAAAGTCGCATACCCGTGATCACTGGCGGCATCGGCATCTGCCATCTGTATGTGGACCAGGCCGCCGATCTGGCGCGGGCGCTGCCGGTGATCCGCAACGCCAAGGTACAAAGGCCCACCGTCTGCAACGCACTGGATACAGTGCTGATACACCGCCAGGTGGCTGCCGACTTTGTACCTGAACTGGTGCGAACGCTGGCAGCCGATGGCGTCGAATTCCGCTGCGATGAGCGGGCCCTGGCGCTGGCTGCCAACCAGACATCAGCACGGGTGAGCCCTGCGGGCAGCGCGGATTTCGACACGGAATGGCTGTCTCTGATGCTCGGCATCGCCATCGTCGACGATGCCGAAGCCGCCATGCGCCATATCGAAGCCCATTCCAGCGGTCATTCCGACGGCATCCTCAGTGATGACGCGGTGCTGGCAGAGGAGTTCCTGGCCCGCATCGATTCCGCCGCGGTCTACTGGAACTCCAGCACCCGCTTCACCGACGGCGGCGAGCTGGATCTGGGCGCTGAAGTGGCCGTGTCCACCCAGAAACTGCATGCCCGTGGGCCGATGGGTTTGACCGAACTGACCAGCTACAAATGGGTGCTGGAAGGCGACTACAGCTCGCGGGTGTAGGTTGCCTTGAATGTAGGTCACGCTGCTCGCGTTGCTGGCTAGCCCGCATTTCTTACACCTGTTGCGGAAGATCGCGCAGGGCTTTGCGACTAGCGCAAGGCGCGACGACGAGGAATGGTGATTCCATTGCGAGGAGGAGCAACGCAGCGATAGTCGTAAAGAACCAGCGAGGTCCGCAAAGCGGGCAGATGCAGCCAAACGGTCTGTGACTGGTGCGTGCCTCGGAATCGCCTTGAACCACTAGGAAATTGGGGGCATCTGCTCGCGCAGGTGTGAGAAATGCGGGCTAGGTGACAATCGCTGCTCACGCGGAGCCGCGGAGAAGAGCGAAGCACCTCGGATTCTCTCCGCGTTCTCGGCGTCTCCGCGTGAGCCCGCTGCCTTGCTATTCCTGGCCACCCGCGCGGGTCAGTCGTTCTGCACGCTTCGCCGATGACTGAAGATGAAATAGCGGCGGATGCCGAAGTTCCAGAAGAACACCACGCCGGTCGCCAGCACCTTGGCGATCAGCACATCCACGCCCAGCTGTTTGAAGAACATCCACAGGGCAAACTGGTTCATGGCCAGGCCCATGGCGCTGACCAGAAACACCAGACCTATCTCGGTGCGCTTGCCAAAGCGCGCGCCCGAGGTGAAGACGAAAGTGATGGACAGCACATAGTTGACGGCGGTGGCCAGCACGAAGCTGAGGGCTGAAGCGCCGAACCAGTGCCAGCCGAGCAGCTTCACCAGAATGGCGAACAGGGTGAAGTCGACGGCTGCAGCGGCGCCTCCGACCAAAAAATAGCGGGCAATGATCATCGCCGCAGGTTGTACTTGAGGATGCACCAGATCGCGCGTACGCCGTCGCGCCAGCCGATCTTCTTGCCCTCGGCATAGGTGCGGCCGTGATAGGAAATGCCCACCTCGTAGATGCGACAGCCCGTCCGCGCCACCTTGGCGGTGATTTCCGGCTCGAAGCCGAAGCGCTTTTCCTCGATGGTGATGCCCTGGATGATGTCCCGCCGGAACACCTTGTAGCAGGTCTCCATGTCGGTCAGGTTCAAGTTGGTGAACATGTTCGACAGCAGTGTCAGGAAACCATTGCCCACGCTGTGCCAGAAATACAGCACGCGGTGCGGATGACCGCCCATGAAGCGCGAACCGAAGACCACATCGGCCTGGTCCGCCAGGATCGGCGCCAGCAGGATCGGGTACTCGTTGGGGTCGTATTCCAGATCGGCATCCTGGATCAGCACCACATCGCCGGTGGCGGCGGCAATGCCATCTCGCACCGCCGCGCCCTTGCCCTGGTTGACGGGGTGAATCACCAGCTTGTGGATGCGCTCACGCAGCGGCCCGGTCAACAGCGCCTGGGTACCGTCGGTGGAGGCGTCATCAACAACGATGATCTCCTTGTCGACGTGCGGCGAATTCTCCACCGCAGTGAGCACCTCGGCGATGGTGGCGCGCTCGTTGAAGCAGGGGATCACCACACTCAGGCGCATGTCAGGGGAGCTCCTCGGTCATCCACAGTCTTGGCATCCTCTCGCCGATTATCGAGGGCACGAGGGCGCGAGGGCACGCAAAGGCAGCTTCGAAGCGAGCTTGTGACTTGCCCTGCCCTGGTGCCCTCTCCGCTCAAAACGCGGCGTTGCCGGGCGTACGCGGGTACGGAATCACGTCGCGGATATTGGCCATGCCGGTGACGTAGGCCACCAGGCGTTCGAATCCCAGTCCGAAGCCGGCGTGCGGCACCGTGCCATAGCGGCGGAAATCGCGATACCACTGGTAGTCGTGCGGCTGCAGTCCAAACTGGATCATGCGCCGATCGAGCAGATCGATGCGCTCTTCGCGCTGACTGCCGCCGATGATCTCGCCGATGCCCGGCGCCAGCACGTCCATGGCCGCCACGGTCTTGCCGTCGTCGTTGAGACGCATGTAGAAGGCCTTGATCTGTTCCGGGTAGTTCATGACCACCACCGGCCGGCCCACGTACTCCTCGGTCAGATAACGCTCGTGCTCGGTCTGCAGATCGGCACCCCAATGCACCGGGAATTCGAAGGCCTTCTTGGCCTTCTGCAGGGCGAGCACGGCATCGCCGTAATCAATACGGGCGAATTCGGAGTTGGCCATCTGCTCCAGTCGCGCCACCACGCCCTTGTGAATGCGCTCATCGAAGAAAGCGAGATCCTCGGCACAGCGATCAAGCACGTCCTTGAACACCGATTTCAGCAAGGCCTCGGCCAGATTGGCGTCGTCGTTCAGATCGGCAAAGGCAATTTCCGGCTCGATCATCCAGAACTCGGCCAGATGTCGCGGCGTGTTGGAGTTTTCGGCACGGAAGGTGGGGCCGAAGGTGTAAACCTTGCTCAGCGCCAGGCAATAGCCCTCGACCGCCAGCTGTCCGGATACGGTCAGGAAGGCTTCCTTGCCGAAAAAATCCTCGGAAAAGTCGATCTTGCCGGCATCCGTGCGCGGCAGATTGGCCAGGTCGAGCGTGGACACCCGGAACAGCTGACCGGCCCCTTCGCAGTCACTGGCGGTGATGATCGGGGTGTTGACCCAGCAGAAACCGTGGCTATCGAAAAAGCGATGGATGGACTGGGCGATGGCATGACGTACCCGGGTAACCGCGCCGAAGGTGTTGGTGCGCGGTCGCAGATGGGCGACTTCGCGCAGGAACTCGTAGGAATGCGCCTTGGGCTGGATCGGATAGGTTTCCGGATCATCGACCAGACCCAGTACCCGCACGGAATCAGCCTGGATCTCAAAGGCCTGGCCCTTGCCCTGCGAAACCACCAGCGTGCCGGTCGCCTCGATCGAGCAACCGCTGGTCAGCAGCTGGATTTCGCTGGCGTAGTTGTCCAGCGTGGCCGGCGCCACAATCTGCAGATTGGACATGCAGCTGCCATCATTCACCTGAATGAAGGAGATGCCGGCCTTGGAATCGCGCCGTGTACGCACCCAACCCTTGACCGTCACCTTGCTGCCTTCGGCGTGCGCTCCTGCCAACGCGTCCTTCACCGTGCTCCAGGCCATGCTCTTGATTTCCCGATGATCGAACCGCATTCAGCGGCGAGGCTGCGGATGATACAGTGGCCGACAGAGACTGGCGCCCCGAGCATCCGGCGCCCCGCCACAAAGTGAGTATGGAAATGCCGATTACCCTGACCCCCGCCGCCGCCGATCGCGTCCGCCACTTCGTGGTCGAACAGGGTGGAGGCCTGGGCCTGCGCCTGGGCGTACGCAAGACCGGCTGCAGCGGCTGGGCCTATACGGTTGACAAGGCCGAAGCCATCGGCGACGACGATCAGGTCTTCGAACAGTTCGGCGTCAAGGTGGTCATCGATTCCAAGGCGCTGGCCCTGCTCGACGGTACCGAAGTCGATTTCGTCCGCCAGGGCCTGAATCGCAACTTCGTGTTCCGCAATCCCAATGTCGCCGGGGAATGTGGCTGCGGCGAGAGCTTCTCGGTGGAGCGCGCGGCGATCTGATGGGTGCGGCATGACCACAGCAGCAAAGCGTTTTTCCGCAAAGGACGCAAAAAACGCAAAGTAGAGCCAAGATCTTCAATGGGCTGGGTTTGATTGCCGCCGACTCGAGTCCAGAGTCACCCGAGAGGGTCAGAGCATGGCTGACCAAGGTCACCTGGGTGGACGGCTCGCTTCGCTTGGGAGCAAACCGCAACATCACCCTGCACTGGGCGTATTTCGGCTTCGTTTTGGGGAAACGAGCCGCTGACTGCCCATCTCCCATTGGCATTGTTTGCGTCCTTTGCCTCCCTTGCGGACGAAAATCTGCTTTCCAGACCGCCAAAAAACTACGTCCGACAGCCTGCTAGCCCGCCGTCTTCAACAACCTCTCCAGTTCATCCGAGGCCCGTCTGAACTCGATGCCGGCCTGCCTGGCCATGCCGGTGGCATCGCGCAGCGTGCCGGCGCGGGCGCCATGTTCGATCAACTTGGCCACGTCTGACAGCGCCATCGCACCCAGATTGGCGCTGGTCGATTTCAGCGAGTGGGCCGGCGCAATCATGGCCGAGACATCACCCCGTTCGGCTGCCGCCGACAGGAGCTGAAGGTTCTTGGGCGTGTCTTCCAGGTAGACCCGAACCAGGGACGTGAACTCGCTGCCCATGACATCAATCAGCTCATTGACGATGCTCTCGTTGATTGACGGGGCCGTGGGCGTAAGCTTGACCGGCTCGGAACTGCGTACCGGCACCGGTGCCGGGGCTGGAGCGGCCGGCTTGGCCGATGTAACTGCCTCCGCGCCCGGCACGGACGGTCGATTCTTGGGCATCCACTTGCGGATGGTCTGTTCCAGCAGCCCCCTGTTCAGCGGCTTGGACATGTAGTCGTCCATTCCAGAAGCCAGGCACTTTTCCCGGTCACCGGCCATCGCATTGGCAGTCATGGCGATGATGGGAATACGCGGGATCGAGCGTTCCTGCTCCAGCGTGCGCCGCGAACGCGTGGCGGTGTAGCCGTCCATGACTGGCATCTGGCAGTCCATCAGCACCACGTCATAGCTGCCGCGGCCCATCATTTCGAAGGCCTCCTTGCCGTTCTCGGCGACGTCGAAACTGATGCCGATCAGGGACAACAGGCGTTGAGCCACCTGACGATTGACCGGATTGTCCTCGACCAGCAGGGCATGTCCGCTGAGCTTGGCCTGCGGCTGGGCATCGCTGGCGGCCGCCGTCGGGGCCTGGGCTGCGGCGCCGGCACCCAGCCGGGCCGCTTCCTCCAGCAGGTTGAAGCGTCGCTCACCGGGCGCTTCCACTTCCAGCAACTTGTTCAGCATCTGCATCAGATCAGATTCGCTGAACTGCCGTTTCACCTGGGCCATGCGGGCCGGCTCGATCGTCAGCTCAGCAGGTACGGGCTCTTCACCCTCGAAGAAGACCAGCTTCAAGCGTTCGAGGATGGGCTCACGGCCGACGTTTCGCGCTAGCGCCGGCGCCGTGTTGCGCATGCTGCCAAGGTCGACGAGTGCCACATCGAAGGCCCAGTTCTCGCCCAGCGTTGCGGAAGACTTCAGCTTGCTGATGGCATCGGCAGTGGTGTTGGTGGCGATCTGGCTGATCCCCCAGCTCTGGCAGTAGCCAGTCAGTCGCTGGGTCAGCTTGGCGTCGGTGCTGACGATGAGCGCGCGCGCGCCCGACAGATCGCGACGATTCGCGCCTACGTCGCCGATGGCCTTCAGAAACGAGACGCTGAACCAGAATACCGAGCCCTTGCCGAGTTCGCTCTTGAGCCCGATCTTGCCGCCCATCAACTCGATGATGCGCTTGCAGATGACCAGCCCGAGCCCGGTTCCGCCATAGTTGCGGGTGGTCGAGGTATCGGCCTGCGAAAAGGGCTGGAACAATTTCTCGGCCTTCTCCGGCGCAATGCCCATGCCGGTGTCGCGCACGGCAAACAGAACCTCCGAATGCGTGCGGGTCTCTCCGCGCTTGCTGATCTGGATCTGGATCGAGCCCTTCTCGGTGAACTTGATGGCATTGCTGACCAGATTGGACAAGACCTGGCGTAGACGTACCGGATCACCCCGACATGCCAGGCGCACATTGGGATCAAAGCTGACGCTGATCTTCAGGCCCTTGTTTTCGGCAGCGCGATCCATCAGGCGCGTCACCGAATCGACCACTTCCTTCAGGTTCAGGCCCACCGTCTCGAGTTCGAGCTTGTTGGCTTCGATCTTGGAGTAGTCGAGGATGTCATCGATGATGCGCAGCAGGTGGCGCGCTGACTGCAGCGAGGTATTCAGGTACTCGCGCTGGTCTACCTCAAGCTTGGTGTCTCGCAGGATTTCCAGCAGCGGAATGATTCCGTTCAGCGGCGTGCGCATCTCATGGCTCATCGTCGCCAGAAATTCGCCTTTGGCCATGTTTGCCGATTCGGCTGCCTGCTTGGCCGCCGCCATTTCCTTTTCGAGATTGCGATGGCGCTCCAGTTCGGTGCGCAGTTGGATCAGTTCATTGGCATCGATCACCGGCCGCGATTCGGGGGAGCTGTCCTTCTCACGCTCCCGGCGCGCCGCGAAGAACTCGGCGAAACTGGGCCGCTGCGACTCGATCCGGGCTTCGGCGAGCAAGGCCATGCGGCGCTCGATCAGCAAATTCAGGATGACCAGAAGCACGGACAGCAGTGCCGCCGTCCACTCAGCCTCGCGCCCTCCCAACAACAGGAACACCATCGGCGCCAACAACAGGACCAGCACGCCCACCAGGAATCTGAACTCGGATGCGAACAGCCACACACTGGCCGTGGCCAGTCCAGCGATGGTCAGCACCATCGGCATGTTGTAGTCGCCGCGTGGCAGGATGCCGTAGGCGACGCCGCCATAGCCCCAGCTCAGCGCACTGAGGATGAGCAGGGCCTGCGCCATCTGGAGAGCGCGGTCCGCATTGCTTTCAAGCAGACGCCACCACATGCCGAAGGCCGCCACTCCCAGTAGCACATGCACTGCGCCCCAGGCCAGCAGCAGGCCACCCGGTGCCCACGACAGCGCTGCCAGCACCGTCAATGCGGCCAGCACCGCGCTACCGACGCACCAGTACAGCACCGCCTCTACGCCGGTCTGCTGACGCCATCTTCCAGCGTCTGCGTGGCCCCCATCACTCATGCTGCCCCCCTGTGGAATATCGTTGCCACTCAAAGGTCACAACGCCGATGCGCTGAAATCAAAGCCTAGCTCGGTGCCTGGCTGCTGCACGAAATTACCCTGGATCAAATCCACACCCATGGTCCACAAGGCAGCCGCGCTTTGCGCTGTCTCCACCTTGGGCGCGATGACATAGCGACCGCCGTCGTGCGCAGCGCGCACCAGCGTGCGCAGCTCGTCTGCATGGGCATTGATGTTCGTGCCGCGGGTGTACTTGTCAGCCAGTTTCAGATAATCGGTCGCTATCACGCCCAAGAGCTGCAGGGCCGTCAGGCCGCCATCGTATTCGTCGATGACGATGCGCACGCCCAACTCGCGCACCTCGTTGAAGAAGGCCAAGGCCTCGCTCATGCCGGCCAGTACATCGCTGAGCTTGAGCTCAAGCGCGATCGATTCCGGCGCGATGCGACGGGTGTCCAGCAATTGTCGCAACCAGGGCACACGCTCTTCGTCACGCGTGCTTTCCACCGACTGATTGACGAAAAGACGCACCGGCCGACCCTGACGCTTGCGCTCCTCGATGACCCGCAGGCACTTGGCTACGCACCAGCGATCCACCGCGGGCAGCAAGCCAGCGCCACGCGCTGCGGCAATGACCTCGGGCGCTCCAATGATCTCGCCGGCACTGCCGCGCAATCGCAGCAATACCTCGTACTGTTCCTCGCCCGTGGAGTGCAGGGAAACGATGGGCTGGAACAGCAACTGGAAGCCATCTGTTTCCAGCGCGCGGGAAATGGCCTCGACCAGGCCACCGCCGGCGCTCAGGGGCTCCGGTTGGTAGACCAGCACGGCACCGTCATCCTTGCCTTGGCGAGCACGGGCGCACGCCCGTTCAGCCGCGTTCAGCATCTCGGCGGCATCGGCAATCCGCGCCGAAAAGGGCGCGATGCCGATTCGGGCAGTCACGCTGACTTGATACTTTTCTGCCTCAAGCTCGTCGCTGGCTATCTTCCGGGAGATTTCGTGCGCCAGCGACTCGAGTTCCGCGCCATCGCGTACCGGGCTCAGCAGCAGGAAGCTGGAGTCCCCATAGCGGGCCGCAAACTCGTCCGGACGCGTGAAACTGGCGATGTTGGCGCCCAGTTCACGCAGGATCGGCTCATAGGCCGCCAGGCCGTGCTGCTCGCGGATGCCCTGAGCACCCTCGATCTCGATGAAGAGCACGCCGCCCTGCTGACCGCGATCTTCGGCACCCAGAAGGTCATTGAGGCGATCAATGACAAATGTGCGATGAAACAAGCCGGTCGTTGAATCCTTGGGATCGAGCACGCGCTTGCGCGCCAGCTGACGGGCGCGCCGAGCGCGGTTGTTGACCGCCGAGATGAGAAACTTGGGCCGGATCGGCTTGGCCAGAAAATCATCACCCCCGGCCGACAATGCCTCGAAGTGCTTTTCCGAATCCTGCTCGCCAGACAGGAACACGATCGGCGTGTTGATGAACTGATCGCGCTCACGAATGATCGACGTCAGCTCCATGCCGGAGATGTTCGGCATGTACAGGTCCATCAGGATCAGATCTGGTCGGAACTGTTCGAGCTTCTCCAGCGTATCCAGGGCATCGGTGACCGCCAGCGTTTCCATGCCGGCCTTGCGCAGAACTGACTCCGCGAACATCGCCTGCGAACGATCGTCCTCGACAATCATCACCCGGAAAGGATCGCCGTTCTCGGTCTCGACCAGTTCACGCACACGCAAGGAAGCCTCATGCGCCGGAATGGGCATGGGCAGGAAGGCGTCGACGCCAGCCCGCATCGCCTTGAGGCGCGCGCTCAGGTCGTTGTGTTCGGCGAAAGCCACCAACGGCAGCTTCCCGGGAACGCGCTGTCGCACGCGCTTGACGAACTCGCCCAGATGCTCGATCTCGCCAAAGAAGGCGGCATCGATCAGGATCAGGTCGGGCGCCAGCGATCCCAGCATCTCCTTCAGCTCTTCCGGGCTTTCCAGGCGCTCGACGGCATAGCCCAACTGACCGAGTCCGTGGCTCAGCTCGCGCCCGAAAGGGGCGATGTCCGCGAGATAGAAGATACGACCGGTGCGTGCCCGCGGTGCCGGTTTGTCTGTACTGTCTTCCGCTACCGGTGGCGCCGGTTCGGGCTCGACCCGCGCCTGCTCCAGACGTGTACGCTCGGCGGCATCGGCCACATCCAGGGCGAATACCGAGCCGGCGTTGACCAGCCGCGGCGCTTCCTCGGCGATCGGCGGCAGACCCAGCGGTTCGGGATCGCCCAGTGACCACGGCTGCGCCATGGCCGCCGATGGCGCTGCCGGCGGCGTGCCATGCGTGTCGCTGCTCAGCAGGGCCACATCGCGATGGCTGAAACGCCGCCAGTATTCCTCCGGCGGCGTGAGCCCGGCCGGCACGTGGACCTGCCCCGGCCGCTCCGGCATGGGCACGACAAAATCGCGGGCGGTTCTGATCTTTGGAGCCTCCGGCTCCGCGGTGGCCACCAGAGCCCCAAGCCGGGCCTCGATGGCGGCCTTGAGATCGTCGCCGGGCATGCGCAGTTCGCGGATCAAGGGCTCCAGCAACTGTTCGATCTGGAACAGCGCTTCGCTGGCGTCCACCAGGCCGTAGCGGCCAGCCGCACCCGCAAGACCCTGTACATCCTGATAGAGCAAGGTGACGGTATTGACGTCCCATACGCCCCGACAGACGCGATGCCCGCGCTTGCGCACCGCCTCCAGGCGACGCGGCAGATGCTTCAGAAATGCCTGACGAAGCTCGGCATTTTGCTGTGACTCATCCTTGGGTAGCACGGCAGGCTCTGAGCACGAGATGACCCCACTATACCAGCGGGCTCTGCCGGCAAAAGCCCGTTGCGGGCGATCGGTCGAAATGTTTGCGAGTTGCGCATGAACGGCCGGGACGGAAAGCTTGTGCGTTGCGCGAATCGGCGTCTATAAGCCCAATGGCCGCCCGGGAACTGCGACCATGCGGGACTGCTGCAAGGCGCTCTCGCTGGTGCCGGCGGATCCCCTTCGGTCGCATCGCCCGATTGCACTGATCCTGAGGCTTGCCCAGAACCCGGTCCCATGAGCTCCAGACGCACGCTGCTGTACGAAGACGATCTGCGCCGCAATCGCCGCCGGAGCTGGCTGGTCGCCCTGCTGTGGGTGAGCAGTCTGGCTGCCCTGTATCTGCTGATGCGCTACATCATGATGCCGGACTTCGGGCAGGTCGCCACCGAACTCGCGCACACGCGCCGGGCACTGTCCGAGTCCAGGGCCGAGATCGAACAACTGCAACAGCAGCTGGCCCAGCACCAACGCGGTGAGCAGGTGGCTGAGAGTGCCAATCAGGAACTGCAACAAGCTCTGGCCAGCCGCCAGGAAGAGATCGCCTCGCTACGCAATGACCTCAGCTTCTTCCAGCGTCTGATGGAAGGCGGCGCCCAGCAAGCCGGGCTGGCCGTACACAGCCTGAGTTTGCGGGCCACGGACGACCCGCGCTCATTTCAGTTCGCGCTGACATTGAGTCAGAATCTGAAGCGCAACCGTCAGGCCTCCGGTCGCGTGGAACTCTTTGTCAGCGGCGCCGATGGCGACCAAAGCAAGCGCCTGGGCCTGGATGCACTGGGAGGGACCGGACCGGGGCTGGAGTTTTCCTTCAAGTACTTCCAGCAGCTGACCGGAATGATCATGCTGCCGGAGGGCTTCAAGCCCGGCTCGGTCAGCCTCAAGGTCGTGCCCGAAAGTGGCGGTCCGGTAGAACGAGAATTCATGTGGAAGGACGTGATCCAACAAGGGAGTTGACGATGTTCGGCGACAAGAAGACCAGCAAATCCATACCCGCAGGCGCCATTGAGTGCCTGGTGGGCGAACGCATGAACATCGTCGGCGACATCAGATTCGCCGGCAGCTTCATCGTCGAAGGCCGGATCAAGGGTACGGTGATCGCCGAAGAATCCGGCGACGCGGTGCTGAAACTGTACGAGCGCGGTCAGATCGAGGGTCAGGTTCAGGTTCCTCAGGCCGAAATTCACGGCGAGATGCTGGGTGATGTGGTATCCGAGAAGCTGATCCTGGGACCCACTGCCCGCGTACGCGGCAATCTTTACTACCGGGTGCTTGAAATGGCGGCCGGTGCCCAGGTCAACGGCCAGATGGTCCACCAGGAAGAGCCACGCAAGCAGCTCTCCGGGCCGGCGGCCGAAGTGTCTTGAAAAAGGCGTCCGGCAACCGCATCTCCTGAGCTTTGAGGGTAATCATCATGACTGAAGCCGTTGCCGAGGAAAGCATGGTCTTCACCAGCGCCGCCGCTCACAAGGTACGCGAGCTGATGCTGGAGGAAGGCAATCCGGCCCTGAAGCTCAGGGTCTACATCCAGGGCGGCGGCTGCTCTGGATTCCAGTATGGTTTCAGCTTCGACGAACAGGCGGCCGAAGACGATCTCGCCATTGAGACCGATGGTGTGACCCTGGTGGTCGATCCGATCAGCCTGCAATACCTGGCTGGTGCTGAAGTCGACTACTCGGAAAGCCTTCAAGGCGCGCAATTCGTCATTCGCAACCCCAATGCGAAGACCACCTGCGGCTGCGGTTCCTCGTTTGCTGTTTGAGGCAGCGGCGCCACCACCAGGCCCGCTGCACACCGACGTCGCCATGTTCAGCGGCCGGAGTTTTTCTGATGGGCTCGGAGCAGCGTAGCGCACGCAATTTCTTTGCCGGTCTGCCGCTGGATCGCTCCACCGGCTGGCGCCGCCGTGCCGGCCGCGGCGAGATCGACGTCGACCCTGGCCATGCCCTGTGCTTCTTCATCAGCGAACGAGGCGAGATCCTCCTGACGCGCGGCCAAGGCCTGGTCACCGCTGCCAGCGCGGCAGAGCTGACCATGGATGCCGAGCGACGGCTGGCGCTGGGCACCGTCGACGGACGAGTCATCCTGGCGCTGGTGGTAGACGACAGCGGGCGCGACCAGTGCATCAGCGAGCAGCGTCACTGGGTGGATCTGCGCCTGGCAGCGCAGTCGCTGCCGCTGTCCGAGGCCGGCTATGCCGCCTACGCGCGGGCGCTGGTGCACTGGCATCAGCGGCACCGCTACTGTGGGCGCTGCGGAGCGCCGACGCGGATCGAGGATGGTGGACATCGGCGTCGATGCACGCAGGATTCCTGCGGGACGGAACAGTTTCCGCGCCTCGATCCCGCCATCATCGTGCTGGTGGAGCACCAGGGCCGGGTGCTGCTCGGACGCCAGCCGAGCTGGCCACCGCGCCGCTATTCGGTATTGGCCGGTTTCGTCGAGCCCGGAGAAAGTCTGGAAGACGCCTTGCGCCGCGAAGTGCTGGAGGAATCCGGTGTGCAGGTGGTGGAATGCGACTACCACTCGTCTCAACCCTGGCCCTTTCCGGCAAGTCTGATGCTGGGATTCACCGCCCGCGCCGAGACCGATGCGCTGAGCTACGGCGATGAACTGGAGCACGCGGCCTGGTTTTCAGCCGATGAATTGCGCGACGCGGTGCAGGCAGGTGAGATTCGCCTGCCGCCACCATTGTCCTTGTCGGCACGTCTGCTGGAAGACTGGTACCACGAGCGCTGCGGGCGCGACAGCGCAGAGATCCTGCCGCCCGGCGATCGCTGGGGCTGAGGCACGGGGCAGGCACGGGGCAGGCACGGGGCACGGGGCACGGGGCACGGGGCACGGGGCACGGGGCACGGGGCGCGGGGCGCGGGGTGCGGGGTGCGGGGTGCGGGGTGCGGGTTTTCAGAATCACCCTATCACGGCGTCGTTGCGAGCCACCTGTGTCGGCCTGAAACTGCCCATGGGCCATGAGCCACAAACCCGCCTGTATGAGCGACCTCGCGTCGCGACCGGCAATCCGCACATCCCCAGCGGTGGTCGCGCCGCAAGGGCGCTCCTACGGGTGGACGAAGCTGGCGCTGTGCTCATGCGGACTTCAAATCAACAAGTTACGATATGGGTTCATGGCCCGTGAGCAGTGTCGGGCCGAAACAGGTGGCTTTCCATGAACCCATATCGCAAGTTGTTGATGCGTCATTGCGAGGAGCGTAGCGACGAAGCAATCCAGTGCTTTGCGGCACGTCTCTGGATTGCTTCGCTAAGCTCGCAATGACGCCGGGGGTTCATGGCCCGTGCGCAGTGTCGGGCCGACCCAGGTGGCTCGCAATGACAGAGGATTCAGAGCGCCCCGAAGAAATGAACGCTCTTCTTCGCGTACTCTCTGCTTTTCCTATGCGTACTCCGCGGGCGGCTTCTGAGCACGACGTGCCTCTGGCCAGGATCGTCGCGTCGCTGGTCGCGCCAAAGCCGATTCCCTGATCAAATAGCAGCTTGAACGCGACCCGTGGATTCTGGAGATTTGGCTCATGACTCTGGCCTTGCTGGCCCTGCTGATGGTTCTGGCTGCGGGCGCACTGGCTCCCGAGATGAATCAGTTGCGGCACTTCCTGTGGCTGCGCGGCTACCTCGACTGGCTGGGCGCGCGCCTGGCCACCTTGGAGCTGTGGAACAGCGAGTTTGGTCTGGCGCTGATCCTGCTGCCCTTGCTGGCTGCCACGGCCTTGCTATCGGCGGTGCTCGGTAGCCATCTGCATGGATTGCTGCATTTCGGCTTCGCTCTGGTGATGCTGTTCTGGTGCTGGGGTCCGCGTGACCTCGACGCCGATGCGCGCCGCGCCGCCACGGCCGAGAATGCCGAGCAGCGCCAGCAGGCGTTGATTGCGCTGGGGGGCAACACCGGAGATGCGCCGGTGCGCAGCGGCCAGCTGGTGGATGCGGTGTTCAGCTCCGGCCTCAGCCGCTGGTTTGCCCCGGCCTTCTGGTTCATCGCTTTCGGCCCGACCGGGGTGCTTGGCTATCGGTTGACCCAGCTGTTGGCACAATCGTCCGATCTGCAATCCAGACTGCCAGCGCCGCAAGTTCAGGCTGCGGCTCATCTGCACGCTGCGCTGGCCTGGTTGCCGGCGCAGCTGATGACCCTGGCGCTGGCGCTGGCCTCGGATTTTGATGCCGTGGGCAAAGCCTGGCGCGAACATCATGACGCCCACGGTCAGGGCTTCCTGCACGCTGACCTGGGTTTTCTGGCGACCACGGCCCGCGCCTGTGTCGATCTGGACGACGAGGAATTCGTCTCGGCCGACGGCGCCCCGATCCGCGATGAAGCGGTCGAGGAAGCCCGGCGCCTGCTCTGGCGAGTGCTGACCGTGTGGATGGTGCTGCTGTCCATCGTGGTCCTGGCCGGTTGGGCCAGCTGAACTGAATCGATCAGCCCGAGCACCCGTCTCCGGAGCGTCGCGAGGCCGGTGTTATTCTCGCCGGTCTCTCGTCACCATGGGTGCTCAGCATGTCGATCTCGGACCAGCTCAAGCAAAGTGCGCTCGAGTACCACCGCCAGCATCCTCCGGGCAAGATCAAGGTCACCCCGACCAAGGCCCTGACCACCCAGCGCGATCTGTCCCTGGCCTACTCGCCGGGCGTGGCGGCAGCCTGTGAGGTGATCGTCGACGACCCGCGAGAGGCCTCCACCGTCACCGCCCGCGGCAATCTGGTGGCCGTGATCACCAACGGCACGGCTGTACTGGGTCTGGGTGCCATCGGTCCGCTGGCTGCCAAGCCGGTCATGGAAGGCAAGGGCGTGCTGTTCCAGAAGTTCGCCGGCATCGACGTCTTCGATATCGAGATCGATGAGCGCGATCCGGACAAGCTGGTCGACATCATCGCCAGCCTGGAACCGACCTTCGGCGGCATCAACCTCGAAGACATCAAGGCGCCGGAGTGCTTCATCGTCGAGCGCAAGCTGCGCGATCGCATGAAGATTCCGGTGTTTCACGATGATCAGCACGGCACCGCGATCATCGTCGGCGCGGCGGTCGTCAATGCCCTGCATGTGGTCGGCAAGGAGATTTCCGAGGTCAAGCTGGCGGTCTCGGGCGCAGGCGCGGCCGGCATTGCCTGCCTGGACATGCTGGTTCAGCTGGGCATGAAACCCGAGAACATCCTGGTTACCGATCGCAGCGGCGTGGTCTACAAGGGCCGCGCCGAGGACATGGATGCCGACAAGGCTCGCTATGCCCGCGACACCGAGTTGCGCACGCTGGCCGAGATCGTCAATGGCGCCGATGTGTTCCTCGGGCTGTCGGCCGGCGGTGTGCTCAAGCAGGACATGGTCAAGACCATGGCCGCCAATCCGATCATTCTGGCGTTGGCCAATCCCAATCCCGAAATCCTGCCCGAAGATGCGCTGGCGGTACGCCCGGACGCGATCATGGCCACCGGCCGATCGGACTATCCCAACCAGGTCAACAACGCCCTGTGCTTCCCCTACATCTTCCGCGGTGCGCTGGATGTGGGTGCCACGACCATCACCGAGCCAATGAAGCTGGCCTGCGTGCACGCCATCGCCAAACTGGCGCGCGAAGGCGCTTCGGATGTGGCCGCAGCGGCTTACGGTGGCGAAATGCGCAGTTTCGGTCGTGATTGCCTGATCCCGCAGCCTTTCGACCCGCGTCTGCTGGTGCGCCTGGCGCCCGCCGTGGCCCAGGCGGCCATGGATTCGGGCGTTGCCGTGCGTCCCATCGAGGACATGACGCTGTACCGGCAGCAGCTGAACCAGTTCATCTTCCGCACCGGGCTGATGATGAAGCCGGTGTTCGATGCCGCCCGGCGCGAGCCCAAGCGAGTGGCCTTCGCCGAGGGCGAAGAGGAAGTCATGCTGCGCGCCGTGCAGGCGATCGTCGACGAGGGCTTTGCCCGACCGACGCTGATCGGGCGCCCGGCGGTGATCGAACAGCGCATCGAAAGGCTGGGCCTGTGGATCAAGCCCGGCGAGCATTTCGACGTCACCAACATCGATTCCGATCCGCGCTTCCCGGAATACTGGCAGCACTACCATCGTTTGATGGAGCGTCGCGGCGTATCCCCGGCCGCGGCCAAGGCCGTGGTGCGCTCGCGCAGCACCGTGATCGGCGCGCTGATGGTTGAGCGCGGCGAGGTCGACGCCATGATTGGCGGCGTGGTCGGACGCTTCCAGCGCAAGCTCGAGTACTGCCAGGACATCATTGGCCTGGAAGGCGACATCGAAGCCCCGGCGGCGATGAGCGCCATTGCCTGCGATCGCGGCACCTTCTTCTTCCTCGACACCTACGTCAATCTCGATCCCAGCGCCCACGAACTGGCCACGGCGACGATCATGGCCGTCGAGCGTCTGAAGGTCTTCGGCATCACCGCCAAGGTGGCATTGCTGTCGCACTCGAATTTCGGCAGTGAGGACAGCCCCAGCAGCCGCAAGATGCGCCAGGTGCTGGATTTGCTGCGCGAACGCGCTCCCGATCTGGAGGTCGAGGGCGAGATGCATGCCGACGCCGCCCTGGATTCGACCATCCGCGAGCGGATCTTTCCGAACTCGCGCCTGACCGGTCAGGCCAACATGTTCGTGTTCCCGACCCTGGATGCCGCCAACATCACCTTCAACATGGTGCGCGTGCTGACTGGCGGCGTGTCCCTGGGCCCGATCGTCATGGGATTGAAGAAACCCTGCTACGTGCTGACCAATTCGGCGACGGTGCGGCGCGTGGTCAACATGACCGCGCTGGCGGTGGTCGAGGCCCAGGTGCGAGCCAGGCAGCTCACGGAAGGCTGACACCCGGCGCTGCACCATTCAGCCATTGATCCACTTCATGACGGGACCAGACAGCCTTGGATTCACTCACCCAGATCGTGCTCGGCGGCACGCTGGCCGCAGCGCTGGTGCCGCCGGGCCAGCGTCGCCGGGCGCTGGTCTATGGCGCAGCGCTGGGCACCCTGCCGGATCTGGACGTGCTGGTCGGCTATGGCAATGCCGTGGCCGACTTCACCTATCACCGCAGCTACAGCCACTCGCTGATCGTGTTGAGCGTGCTGGCGCCATTGCTTTGGTGGCTGGCCCGACGCCTTGATCCTCACCTGTCCCAGACACCGGGCCGCTGGCTGCTGGCCTTCTGGTTGGCGCTGATCACCCATCCCTTGCTGGACGCCATGACCATCTACGGCACGCAGCTGTGGTGGCCGCTGGACAACACGCCAGTCGGGGTCGGCAGCATCTTCATCATCGATCCGCTGTACACCCTGCCGCTGCTGATCGCGATGATCTGGGTGGCGCGACGACCCCTGAGCGTGGGCGCCGGACGCTCGCTGCCCGTTGCGCTGGCGCTGTCCAGTGCCTACCTCGGCTGGAGCGCCCTCGCCCAGGCCCACATCGCAGCGCACGCGCGCGCCGATCTCGGCAGAAAACTCGGTCCGGAGGCCCAGCTGGTGGCACTGCCTAGCGCCTTCAATACCGTGCTCTGGCGCATCCTGGTGCGCGAACCCGGCGGCTATCGCGAGGCCTATTACTCCTTGCTGGCCGATCACCGGCCCGGGCCCTGGCGGCGCTTTCCCAGCGCCGACCACCTGACCCCCTCCCTGACCGGCCAGTGGGCCTTCGAGCGCCTGCGCTGGTTCACCCACGGCTATTACGCCGTACGCGAACTCGATGACGAGATTCGAGTCACCGATCTGCGCATGGGTTCCGAGCCCGCGTACGTCTTCAGTTTTGCCATCGCCCGCCGCGAAGGGCAAAGCTGGGCGCCGATCATCAGCGAGGCCGCGCCGCCGCTGCGACCGGTGGGTCGCGCACTCGGCTGGCTGGTCAATCGCATGGTCACGCCAGGGCAAGCCATGGAACCGCCGGATGTGGTGCTCGGCGAAGGCGCAGAGGCGGAAGTGCCCGCCCGCTAAACCCGAGAAGCAGCGGAGCAAGTTCCGCTCTACCCAAGCCGCGGTGTACGAGGCTGTTGTCGTGCCGAGCTTGCTTGGCAGGGCGCCCATGAAGTGTTCGCCGCAACTGAACAGCTTCGAGCGTTTAACCCCACTCTCCGCCCTGGGGCGTTTCAGTCAGTGAACCCCAGCCGCAGGAGACGGCCATGACCCCGCGTAAGCTCGTATCACTGTTTGCCCTCGCAGCCGCTGTGTTGCCGACCTTTGTTCTGGCGCAGCGAGTCGACGTCACGCTCGAGGATCGCACCCTCAATCGCAGCATCCCGCTGATCCGTCACGACGGTCAGATGTACGCCGCCGGCGAGCCCGGACACCGCTATGCCATTCGCCTGACCAATCGCACCGGCGAACGCGTCCTGGCTGTGGTCTCGGTCGACGGCGTCAATGTCGTCACCGGCCAGACCGCCAATCCGCAGCAATCCGGCTATGTGCTCGGGCCCTGGCAGAGCACGACGATCAACGGCTGGCGCAAGAACATGAGCGAAATCGCCGCTTTCAACTTCGCGCCGCTGCCGGAAAGCTATGCCGCCCGCACCGGACGACCCGACAATGTCGGCGTGATCGGCGTCGCGGTCTACAACGAGCGCCGCTTCACCCCGCAATACCAGGAGCCCTACGAGATTTCGAAGAGCGCCCCGTCCGCCCCCTCTGCCAGCGATCAGGCTGCAAGCGGTCGCGCACAGGAAGGCTATCGTCAAGAAGGCGAAAAGCGTCTTGGAACCGGCCACGGCGAGCGCGAATGGTCCTACGCCCAGAGCACCGAGTTCGTCCGCGCCAGCTCCCAGCCCAGTGAAATCAGCGCGATCTGGTACGACAGCCGTCGCAATCTGATCGCCGCCGGGATCATGCCGCGAGTCCCGCGCTACTACGCCGGCCGCGGCGACGCCCGCCCCTTCCCGGGCTTCGTACCCGATCCCTGGTAAGCCCATCGTTCCATGGTTGACACAAAGGCGCCGCAGCAATGCGGCGCCTTTCTGGTTTGCAGATGGCACGGGGCACGGGGCACGGGGCACGGGGCACGGGGCACGGGGCACGGGGCACGGGGCACGGGGCACGGGGCACGGGGCACGGGCACGGGGCACGGGAAAAGGCTACGCGCTTCTGGCTCTTGTAGGTCCAGACTTGTCTCGACGCTTTTTCAGCATGTCGCCAAGAGCGTCCAGACAAGTCTGGGCCTACAAGAGCCGGCGTCATTGCGAGGAGCGCAGCGACGAAGCAATCCAGGGTAGCGCCGCACATCCCTGGATTGCTTCGCTACGCTCGCAATGACGCCGGGGGTTCATGGCCCGTGGGCAGTTTCAGGCCGACACAGGTGGCTCGCAATGAGGCCCAGGTGTGAGCTCTTCCCGTGCCCCATGCCCCGGATTCCGCGCCCCTCTCCTCCGCTATCCCCCATACAGCGCACGCTTCGGTGCGCCGGTGTAGGCGGCGGCAATTCTGGCGGCACGCGAGGGCGGCAGTTCCTCGGCCAGCAGCGCATACAGGCGCTTGCCTTCGGCGATACGTGCAGCATCATCCTGGGCCGGTGCGCCGGCGATGATGAGCACGATCTCGCCACGCTGCTGGTCGGCGTCGGCCAGCACCCGGGCCTGCAGGTCGGCGAGGCTGCCGTCGAGCACGGTCTCGAAACGCTTGGTCAGCTCGCGGCCAATGACGGCCCGGCGGTCGGCGCCGAAGGCCTGTACCGCTGCCGCCAGGGTGTCGGCGATGCGATGCGGCGCTTCGTAGTAGATCAGGGTGCGGCTATCGGCGGCGACCGCCTGCAGCCGGGTCAGGCGCTCGCCGGCCTTGGCCGGCAGAAAGCCCTCGAAGCTGAAGCGGTCGGTGGGCAGGCCTGACACCGACAGCGCGGCGATCAGCGCGCAGGCCCCGGGAATGGGCGATACCGCGAATCCGGCGGCGCGCACGGCGGCTACCAGTCGATAGCCGGGGTCGCTGATCAGCGGCGTACCGGCATCGGAGATCAGCGCCAGTCGCTGGCCTTCGCGCAAACGCTGGACCAGTGCCTGGGCACGCTCGCCCTCGTTGTGCTCGTGCACGGCCAGCATCGGTTTGGCGATGCCGGCATGGCGCAGCAGCACGCCGCTCTGGCGAGTGTCCTCCACCAGGATGGCATCGACCGCGTCCAGAACTTCCCGGGCGCGAGGCGAGAAATCGCCGAGATTTCCGATCGGCGTGGCCACGACATAGAGCGTCGACGGCGCAGTAACACTGGTCATCTTTCCCCCAAGCTATGATGCGAGGTTCATACCGCACGATAGCGCTTTGCTCATGATGCCGATGTTGCCCCGATCATTCCTGCTGATGGCTCTGACCATCACCCTGGTCGCTTGCCAGCCCACGGCCGTCCGGCGGGCTGATCTGCCGAGCGAAATGGACGCGCAGACCCTGTATCTGCAGGGCGAATTCCGCTCCGCGGCGCAGGCCTGGCTGGAACTGGCCAAGGCCAATCGCGGTGACCGCGCCCGCTATCAGGTGCGGGCAGCCGAAGCCTATCGCGAAGAGGGCGATGATCAGGCCATGAGGGCATTGCTCGACGGCATTGATCGCCGCAAGCTGCCGCCCGACGATCTGATGCGCATGGATCTGTTGCAGGCCGAGCTGGCGCTGGCGCAGGGCGATGCCGCCGGTGCACTGGCACTGTTGGCAGTGCCAGACGGGCGTTTGCCTGAAGATCGGGCGCCGCGCCTGTACGAGCTGCGGGCACGTGCGCATGCCCAGCAAGAGCAGGTGCTCGAGGCCATTGCCGATCGGGTCTCGCTGGATCGTTTGCTGGCCGATGGCCCCGACAAGGCCGCCAATGCGGCCGAGATTCGCGCCCTGGTCGGCACCCTGCCGGAAGACGAGTTGCGCCTGCGCCTGCGACAGGCCGACCGCAATGATCCGCTCTACACCTGGCTGTTGGCCGGCGCCAGGGCCCAGGCTGAGGCACGCGGCAATGGTGGCAGTTACGCCAGCGACATCGCCGCCACCCGGCCGCTGGAAGCACAAGCGCCCGCCATCGTGCTCAATAATATCGAACGCGCCACCTACGGCCGTGTGGCCGTGCTGCTGCCGAATGGGGGCTCGCTGGCAGCGGCTGCACGCGCCGTGCGCGAGGGCATCTTCGCCGCTTATTTCGCCGACCCCAATCCACGGCCGGCGCTGCGGGTCTACGACAGCGGCAACACCGTGGAGGAAACCATGGCCGCCTACCAGCAGGCCCTCGATGACGGCGCCGAGCGGGTGCTCGGACCGATTTCGCGCGAAGCGGTGACTGCCCTGTTCCAGAGCGATGTCACCCGGGTGCCGACGCTGGCCCTGAACTATGCCGATGCGCCGGCACTGCCGCCGCCGGGCAGCCTGCAGTTCGCCCTGCTGCCGGAAGAAGAGGCCGCGTCCGCGGCCGATCGCATGATTCAGCGCGGTTTGCGTCGCGCCCTGGTGCTGGTGCCCAGAGACGAAGTTGGCCAGCGTGCTGCAGCCGCCTTCGGCGAGCGCCTGCGCGCCCAAGGCGGCGTGGTTGCCGGTCAGACTGAGTACGACCCTTCGGCCGCCGATCAGTCGAACGAAATCCGCAAGCTCACTGGCATCGAGCAGAGCCAGGCCCGCCTGCAGTTCCTGCGCGGCATGCTGGGAGCCGACCTGAAGATGGATCCCACGCCGCGGGCCGATGTCGACGCCATCTTCCTGTTCGCCCGCAACGCCCAGGCCCGGGTGTTGTTGCCGCAGCTGAAGAGCCTGGAAGCCACCCGCTTCCCGATCCTGGCCACCAGCGCCATCTATGGCGGCAGCAACAGCAGCGATGATGTCGACCTCGACGGCGTGGAATTCAGCGAGGTGCCATGGTTGCTGGGTGCCACCAATGAACGCTCGATTCCGAGCCGCTCGGACCTGGTGGCGCTGAAGACGGCATCCGGTCCGGCTGCCCGCCTGTTTGCCTTCGGCATGGACGCCTACCGCCTGCTGCCGCATCTGGAATGGCTGGAACGCAATCCGGGGCGGCCGGTGATCGGTGCCACCGGCGCGCTCAGCGCCGATCCCAACGGCCGCATCCGCCGTGAACCGGGCTGGGCGCGCTACACCGGCGCCAGTCCGAGGCCGGTGGACTGAAGTGCTCCAGGCCCTGGCTGACCGCTGGCGCGCCCGCCTCGTGACCTTGCTGGGAAACGTGCGAGGGCACGAGGGCGGTGAGGCGCGAGGGCGCGAGGGCACGGGAGCACGAGGGCGCGAGGGCGCGAGGGCACGAGGGCGCGAAAAAGCGGGCACCGGCGTGGTTGGGGCGGCCGCGGAGTCGGAGGCTCTGACGCATCTGCAGGCCGCTGGTCTGAAGCTGTTGGCACGCAATTTCCTGGCTCGCGGTGGCGAGCTGGATCTGGTCATGACCGAAGGCGATTGCGTGGTCTTCGTGGAAGTGCGCTTCCGCGCCGCGGGCAGTCACGGCGATGGCATCGACAGCGTTTCGACCAGCAAACAGAGGCGGCTGATCGCCGCTGCTCGCCAGTTCCTGGCGGATCATCCGCGATATGCACGCAGGCCCAGTCGCTTCGATGTCGTGGCGCTCGGCGCCGGTGACCTGCGCTGGGTGCGCAATGCCTTCGTGCTGGATGGATCGGGCTGGTGAAGCCTCTCCCGCAGACTTTGCGCGATGCGCTGCCGACAACAGCGCTGCTCAGCGATGCCGCCAGCTGCGCGGTCTACGGCTACGACAATTCCAAACGCCAGGGCCCGGTGCTGGCGGTGGCCTTGCCGGACAGCGAGGCCCAGGTGCAGGCCCTGGTGCGAGCCTGTGCCGCCGAGCGCTTGCCGATCGTCGCTCGCGGCCGCGGCACCGCGACCACCGGCGCCGCGGTGCCCCTGAGGCCCAGCGTGGTGCTCTGTTTCGAGCGCATGCAGCGCATCGTCCATATCGCCCCGGGTGACCGCTACGCCCAGGTCGAGCCCGGCCTGATCAATGGCGATCTGCAGCGGGCCCTGGCCGAACATGGTTTCTTCTGGCCGCCGGACCCCACCAGCGCGCCCTACTCGACCGTCGGCGGCAATCTGGCCTGCAATGCCGGCGGACCGCGCACCGTGAAGTACGGCGCCTGCAGGGACAATATCCTCGGTCTGCGCTTTGTTTCCGGCAGTGGTGAGCTGATCGTCTGCGGCAGTTTCACCAGCAAGGGCGCCGTGGCCTATGACCTGACACGCTTGCTGGTGGGTTCCGAGGGCACGCTCGGCCTGATCACCCAGGCCACGCTCAAGCTGACGCCGCTGCCGCAGGCGCGCGCCGGACTGCGTGCGCTCTACGATTCCATCGACAGTGCCGCTGCGGCGGTGTCGCGGCTGATGGCACAGGCCGCCACACCCTCGGCACTGGAGTTCATGGATGCCAGGGCAATCAAACTGGTGCGCCAGCGGGCCGGCCTGGCCTTGCCTGAATCGGCACAAGCCTTGCTGCTGATCGAAGCCGATGGTTCCCGAGCGGCGCTCGCCTACACCGTGGCAGCGATTGCCGCCGCCGCGCAGGGCCCGGGTTGTGTGGAGCTACGACAAGCCGGCGACGAGACCGAACAGCAGGAGCTGTGGGCGGCGCGCAAGGCGCTCTCGCCGATCTTGCGCTCGCTGGCGCCGCGCAAGATCAACGAGGACGTGGTGGTGCCGGTGACGCGGCTGCCGGCGCTGACCCGTGGGCTGCAGCAACTCAGCGAGAAGTACGACACCCTGATCGTGTGCTTCGGCCACGCCGGCAACGGCAATCTGCACGTCAACCTGCTCTACGATCCCGCCGCTGGTGATGCCGAGAGCCGCGCCCGCGACTGCCTCAGCGCGGTCTTCGATCTGGTGATTTCCCTCGATGGCACGCTCTCGGGCGAACACGGCATCGGCATCGACAAGCGCGACTTTCTGCCACGGGCGATGCCGGCCGAAACCCTGAACCTGATGCGCGCGATCAAGGCCCAGTTCGACCCGCACGGGATTCTCAATCCCGGCAAGGTGTTGCCGCCCTAGGGCTGGTTGCTGGTTGTTCTTGCGCGCTGTTGCTCCGGTAGAGCGGAGCTTGCTCCGCTGCTTCTGCCAGGCTTTGGCTCTTCCGGCAGCGCAGAAAAGGCCCCAATTCCTGCCGAGCAAGCTCGGCACTACAACAGCCTCATACACCGACGCTTTGGTAGAGCGGAGCTTGCTCCGCTGCTCTGGCTGGGCTTTGGCTTTGCCTGGGTGGTGAGAGCGTCCAGACGAGTCTGGACGTGCAAGAGCCGTAGACCCTGCCGAGCAAGCTCGAGCAAGCTCGGCACTACAAAGGCCTGTTACACCGTTGCTGTGGTAACAGGAAGCTTGCTCCATCCCGGAACGAGTCCGCTCAAGGCAGGATCTCCAGGCGATTGCCAGCGCCGTTCAGATTGCGGCCCAGCGTGATCCACAGCTCATTCGAGCCGGGTCGCAAGGAGGGTAGATAGTCCACATCCAGGGCCAGCACGGCGCCGTTGAATCGCACCACGCTGGGGAAGCCGGCCGCAGTCCAGTTGCTCACGATGATCAGCGGCCGGATCAAACTGCCACCGGCCAGCGCGAAGTTGGCGTCGAGGCTGTTGCCGCTGGCGCTGAAGGCCCAGGCGCCGCGGACGTGATTCCAGCCGGCGGGACTGTAGTTGACCGTGTCGGGTCGGGCGACGCCAGCGGGGCCGTTGGTGTTGACGCTGCCGATGGTGGCGGTGACTACGGTGTTCTGTACCGTTTCCAGTTCGGCTACCTGGGTGCCGACCGGGTCCAGGCTGTGACGATCGAGCACCACCCAGGTGGCGTAGCTCTTGCGCGGCCAACCGCTGGCGGTGGCATTGGCCAGCGGGCCGCCGTAAAAGGCGCTGCCGTGCACGAAGTAGCTCTGCTGACCGAGCCAGCCGAAGTTGGCGCCCCAGGCCAACCGGGTGTTGTTGGTGCTGCTGGCGCCGAACAGCGAATAGTTGATCGACTGGTAAGGCCAGTTGAAATCGCAGGGCATGCGGTAGTTGTTGCCGAACACGGTGCATGCCAGTCCGGCGGCGCTGGTGCTGTTCCAGCGATCGGTGCCGAAATATCCGCCAGCATCCTGCTGGGTGATGGTCTGGGTCTGCACGGTGCCCATGGTGGCATCGATGGCTGTGGTCCAGAGTTTCACATAGGGCACGGTGTTGGGCTGATTCCAGGTCCATTGGCTGTCGAAGGTGACCGGATTGCCGGTGGACGCAAACTTGTAACGATCGCCCCAGCCGACCCCGGCGATGACACTGTGCGCCGCCATGTTGGCACTGCCGTCGAACAGCATCTCGCCATAAGGCGCCCGGGTGTCGTCTTCCAGGGCATCCACCGGCACGGCATTGGGCAGCGCACCGGTCAGATCCCAGGTCATCGCCCACAGCGGATGATCGCGGCCATTCGCGATGACCCACTCGATGGTGACCGGGACCTGATACTGGGTATTGGGCGGATTCGCGGTGGTCCGCGAATAGCGCGGATAGCGCTGGGTAAAGCGCAGGATGGCGTGATGACGGCCTTCGAAGACGCGCTCGAACTGTCCGCTGAAGCCATGCCCCAGCGGCGAATCGTCATTGCCACCGATCCCGGTGGTGCCCTCGGCGCGGTGGCTGACCACATAGCCGAAACCGCCGGCAAACTGGTTGGTGGCGCGAACGATGCGGGTGCCGCCGGGCGTCTGATATCGATACTCCCAGAGCTCGCCACCACGCTGCCCCTGGGGCCCAACCTGGCCGTCGTTGTGGGCCAGCACCGCCACCCGCGGCTGATCGTTATGATCGCGCCAGGTGTAGCGATCGCCGAGCAGGCCGCCGACCATCTGATCACGCTCGATCTGCAGCGCGCTGGCCGGCGGCGGCGGGATGCCGCCCCCTTCAAAGCCATTGGCGAACAGCAGATTGCCGCCGCCACCCGACGGGGGTTCCAGACTGATGCTGTCCACATACAACACCGGCTGGGTTCCGGCGATATCCGATTGCAGATCGATGCGGTCAAAGCTGCCGCTGTAGCTGAGCGGTGGCTGGGTGATCTGCACCAGCACTTCGCGCCACTCGTTGGCGGCAATGGCGCCACCGCTGATGTAGCTGTCGAGTTCAGCATCGGCCACCGGCGTGCTGTTGCCGCCGGCATCGGTGGTCTGCAGATAGATGCGAAGCTGCTGTCCGCCGCTGGCGCCGCCGTGCACGTACAGTCGGATGGTCGGATAGGCGACCGTGGAATAATCCACATTGATGTTGGCCATGCCGATGGCATTGAAGTCATTGCCGGTGAAGGCGATGGAAGCGGCGCCCGACTGCACCGGCGCCGGGTTGGCGAAATTCGGCGCCGGCGCGCCGAAGGAGTAGTCGGCAAAGCCGCTTTGCAGGGAGTCGCTGAAGACCGGAACAGACTGGGCAGGCAGGAGCCCGGCGAGCGGCAGACACAACAGCGCGAGCACAAGGCGAACGGCCATCGCACACTCCTCAGCCGCAGGCATGGGCACCGGCATCGGCGCTCACCGCGGAGCGCCGACAGGATAGCCCCATTTTCCGTGCGATAGCAGCCGACTGGCGAATGGCTCGCCCTGCGCCAGTCGGTGATCAGCTCAGTCGGGCAAGCTGTCTTCCACGGCACCAACCCGGACGATGCCCCGACGCGCCAGTTCCAGCTGATCGGATTGCCAGTCCAGATAGGCCTCGGTCTGCCAGTACTGCCTGGCGTAATAGGCGGTCATCGGAATCTGGCGGCCGCCCGCTGCGCCGACCATGCCCAGCATGCCCGAGGCCGAGCGCGCATAGATGTCGACGGAACCGCCGCCAGCGGTAGGCAGGATCACGCTGCCGTTGCCGCCGTATCCCAACCGGCTGCCGGTGCTGGAGCGTTCCTTGCGCAGATGCTTGTTCAGACGGGGCAGAGCCCGCTCATCGCCCATGCTGGCATAGAGTTCCTGGCCGATCGCCAGAGCCCGCTCACGCTCGTTGGCGTCGAGCTCGGACCAGAATCGCTCGCGCTTGGCCACAAAGGCGACAAACTGGCGTTCTGCTGCGAGATCCATCCAGGCATAGGCCCGGGCACGATCCTGTTTCACGCCTTCACCCTGCCAATAGAGCTCGGCCAGCATCGCCTGCGACAACTTGTCTCCCCAGCGCGCCGCTTGCTGAAACTCGGTCACTGCCTGCTTGGCGCGACCATCTTCCAGGTGCGCCTGACCTTGCAGACGATGCTTCAGATCCGGGTGCGCGCGGCGGAAGTGGGGCGATTGCCATAGATCGGATTCCACCTTGCGCGGCTGGAACACCTCGGTGGCGGAGACACTGGTGGCGCAGAGCGCCAAGCCAGTCGCCAGGGAAATCAAGAGCAGTCTGGAATTCATCTCGGAGTCCTCGTCTGACCGTTTCGGGCGGTTGGATGAAGCCTATCCCTGCGACTGCGCGTTTGGGCGATGTTTAAGCAGCGTTCATGTTGATTTTAGGGGCGGGGAGCACGAGGACGCGAGGGCGCGAGGGAACGAAAGACCTCACTACGGCCGAGTGCCAGCTTCTTCATGCCCTCGCGCCCTCGTGCCCTCGTGCCCTCACGCCCCCGCCCCCACTCCCGCCGGCAGCGCCGCTACCAGCGCTCGCAGCGCCGGCGATTGCGGATTGGCCAGCAGCGAGGCCACCGGTCCGGTTTCCACGGCGCGCCCCTGGTCCATGACCAGCAGGCGCTGGCAGAGACGGGCCACGGCGCCGAGATCGTGGGAGATGAACAGCAAGGCCAAGCCGCGCAGTGTGGCGAGGCTATCGAGCAGATCCAGAATCTGCGCCTGCACGGCAGGATCGAGCGCACTGGTAGCTTCGTCGCAGATCAGCACCTCCGGCTCGCAGGCCAGCGCCCGGGCGATGGCCAGACGCTGGCGCTGGCCGCCGGAGAACTGGCTGGGGTAGCGCCACAGTGCGGCTTCATCCAGGCCGACCTCTCGCAGCAGTGCCAGCGCGCGATCCAGTTGCTGGCCTGCAGTCGGCGGTGTCGGCGCAAAGCTCAACGCTTCGAAGAGCATCCGGTCTACCCGCTGAAGCGGATCCAGCGTCCGGTAGGGATCCTGAAACACCATCTGTACGCGCCGGCGCCAGCGCCGTAACTGGCGCGATTCCAGCTCGGACAGGCTGCGACCGAACCAGTCAACCCGACCGCTCAGCACCGGCATCAGCCCAAGCAGGCCGCGCGCCAAGGTCGATTTGCCTGAACCGGAACTGCCCACGACCGCCAGACGCTCGCCCGGCGCCAGCGACAGGCTCAGGCCCTCGACCACCGACGGCGGAGTGCGCGACCAGGGCCAGCGTCGAGCGGGCTGGTAACTCAAACTGAGTGCCTGTGCCGCCAGACTGGGGCCAGCCGATTCAGGCGTGGCGCCGCTGGCGGCGACCGTTGCGCCGTTCGAATCGGTGAGACTGGCAACCTGCAGGCAGCCATCTGTCAGCTGATAAACCCGTTCGCAGTATTCGGCGACGCGCGGCAGATCGTGGCTGATCAGCAGCAGCGCCATGCCCCGTGCCCGGGTCGCGGCCACCAACAGTTCACAGACGCGCCGGGCCAGCACCGGATCCAGCGCGCTGGTGGGCTCATCGGCCACCAGCAGTGCCGGCTTGGGCAACAGCGTCAGTGCCAGCATCAGGCGTTGGCGCTGACCGCCCGAAAGCTGATGCGGATAGGCGCGCAGCCAGCGCGGATCGGCCTCCATGCCGACATCGCGCAGCGCCTCGGCGATCCTGCCATCAGCAGCGGCCGAATCGAGTTCGGGTGCATGCACCGCCAGAGCCTCGCGCAACTGGTCCTGGATGCGGCGCAGCGGGTGCAGGCTGGCTGCGGCATCCTGGAACACATAGGCGATCTCACGGCCGCGCAAGGGCGCAATCTCGTCAGGAGGCAGCAACTGACCGCGCCAGTGAACAAGGCCGCCGCGCAGCTCTGCAGCTGCGGGCAACAAGCCGATCAGGGCCCGCGCCAGCAGGCTCTTGCCGGAACCCGACGCACCGATCAGGCCACAGACCTGGCCCTCGGCCAGCGCCAGATCAACGTGCGTGAGCACGTCATCGGCAGCGCGAAATCCGACACGCAACCCGCTCAACTGCAGCAGAGGCGCGTTCAATCGGAACTTCCGGTCAAGTATCGCAAGCGCTGTCGCAAGGCATCGCCGAGCAGGCCAAAGCCCAGCAGTACCAGCGCCAGCGCCGCCGCCGGTATCCACAAGGTCCACGGCGCCCATTGCAGATCCTGCACACCTTCGGCCAACAGCGTGCCCAGACTGCCCACCGTTTCGCTGGGCCCGAGGCCCAGGAAGGCCAGAAAGGACTCGACCAGAATCGCCTGAGTCACCACCGAGCCAAAGGCGGTCAGTGCTACCGGCAGCAGATTGGGCAGCAGATGGCGCGCGATCTGGGCCGTCGCGCTGGCGCCCTGCAGCTGGCTGGCGAGCATGAATTCAGTCGTGCGCAGGCGCCGCGCCTCCGGTCTGAGGATGCGCGCGGCATCCAGGCTGCCAAAGCCGCCCACCACCAGAATCAAGGCCCACAACGAGGGCTCGAACAAGGCGATCACCAGAATCGCGATGAGCATCAGCGGCAGGCTGAGCAGGACGTCGTTGGTACGCATCAGCGCTTCGTCAACCCAGCCGCCGGCATAGCCGGCAATCCCTCCGATCAAGGCGCCGACGAGCAAGGCCAGCACGCCAGCACCGAGTCCGATGGCCAGGGAAACGCCGATGCCGGCCAGAGTCCGCGCCAACATGTCCCGGCCAATGGCATCGGTACCAAACCAGTGGCCGTGAGCGATGCCCGGCGCCAGCAGATCCTGGCCCCACAGCGGCTGTTCCGGCGAGTACGGCCACATCCACGGCGTCAGCACGGCCAAGGCACCGAGCAACAGCAGGCCGAGCAAGGGCACGATGACCGAAGCACCGCCCAGCAGACTCAGCAGCGGGTGACGATCTGCGACGGGCGACTGCGTCTCAGGCAAGGGTGGCCTTGGTGCTGAGCGCCTTGAAGTCGATTTCCTCCAGCTTCACCGGCTCGCCCAGGAAATGACCCTGGGCATGGTCGGCACCACAATCGGCCAGCCACTTCAGCGTATGCAGGCTGTCAACGTGCTCGGCGATAACCCCAAGGTCCAGGGCGTGCGCCAGCGACACCATCGAGGCGACCATGGTGCGATCGCGCGAGGATTCGCCCAGATCCGTGATCAGGCTGCCTTCGATCTTGACGAAATCCACCGGCAGGTGTTTCAGATGGCTGATCGAGCTGAAACCGGTGCCGAAATCATCCAGGGCGAAGCGCACGCCGACCTTGCGCAAGCCCTGCATGAACTTGCGCGCCGCGTGCAGACTGCCGATTTCGCTGGTTTCGGTGACCTCGAAGATCAGCCGGTTGGCCTGCACGCCGGAGCCGCTGATCATCTGCTCGATCAGCTTCAGCGCTTCCGGGTCCTGCAGGGTCGAATTGGACAGATTCACAGTGAAGCCCACGCGCGAATCGGCGGGCAAGGTGGCCAGGAACCGCAGCGCCCGGGCAATCACCCAGAGATCGATCTTCGGCATCATGCCCACGCGCTCGGCCAGCGGCACGAACACCGAGGGACTGACCAGCTGGCCGTCGCGGTTGACCATGCGGATCAACAGTTCGAACAGGGCTTCGCCGCTGCTGTGCTGGTGCAAACGCCAACCCTGCGAGCGCAACGCCGCCTCGTCGGCATCGCGGATGCCCGCCACCGGCACGATCGGCTGCGTCAGCAGCAGGAAGCGATCTTCGTGCAGCGCTTCGCGCAAACGCACGATCCAACCGGCGTCCAGTTCCCGGGCAATTCGGGCATCGGCGCCCGAGACATAGATCTGGGTCTGATCGCGTCCTCGGCGCTTGGCGTCGTGGCAAGCCAGCCGCGCGTGCTCGATCACGTACTCGGCGCTGGGAGCCTCGCCACTGAGAATGGCCACGCCGACCGATCCACTGACCGCCACTTCGCGGCCATAGAGCTGGTAATTGCCGTCCTTGACCAACTCGCGGAAGCTGTCGGCGATGGTGAACAGATTCTCCAGCTGCACGCCGGAGAGCAGCAGCGCGTAGTGATCATCCTCCAGCCTTGCCAGCGCATCGTCCGGACGCAGTCGCTGCGACAGCAGATGCCCGACATCCACCAGCACCCGATCGGCCGCCGCCTGGCCGGCGTTTTCGACAATCATGTTGAAGCGGTCGAGATCGATGTAGAGCAGCGCCGAATAGCCGCCGCGCTCGCGCCGGATCTCCAGTTCCTGGGTCAGCGACTGGGTCAGACAGCGACGGTTGGCCAGACCGGTGAGCTGATCGTGCAGCAACTCCCAGCGCAGGCGATCGGCGCTCTTGCGCTCGGAAATATTGCGGAAAACCACCACCGTGCCCTCGCGCCGGCCCTGGATGGCCAGCGGCAACACCGTGCATTCAACCGGCAGCGCCTGCCCGGCGCGGGTCCAGAACACGGTTTCGTAGGAGCTGAGTTCCGAGCCCTCGCTGTAGGCGCGGGCCAGCGCCGAATCCTGCACGCCGATGCGCTCGCCATCCTCGGCCGCGAAATGGATCAGCTGATGGGCTTGCTTGCCGATCAGCTCCTGCTCATCCAGATAATCCAGCACCCGCACTGCCGCCGGGTTGGCAAAGGTGATGACGCCCTGCCCGTCCACACCGTAGACGCCGTCGCCCACGGCCCGCAGGATGCCGTCCAGTCGCAAGCGTTCGGCCTCCACCGATTTCTGCGACTGGATGGTGCGGGCCAGTGCCTTGATCCGCGCCAGCGTCAGCTCCAGCACCTCGTTCTTGAACATGCATTCCATGGCGCCAGCTTCGAGGCTGCGCTTGATGATCGCGTCCTTGTAGCTGCCAGTGATGATGGCGATGGGCATATTCCGGGTGGCCGTGGACGTCACCAGGCGCCGCGTCAGCTCATCGCCGCTGCCATCGGGGAGGTAATAGTCGACGATGGCCAGATCGTAGGCACCGCTCTGGCCCTTGGCATAGCCCTCCTGCACCGACGCCGCCGTATCGACGATGAAGCCATTGCTTTCCAGCACCTGACGGTAGGCAAAGCGCACGCTCTGGGAGTCATCGACGAACAAGACCCGCAGCGGCGCAATGCTTGGCGCCTGCACCAGGCTCTCGGGAGACGGCCCGGGACTGTCGGCTGCCTCTGGCGGCAGCAACTGCTTCAGCGCCGCCGGAATGCGGCCGAAATTGGACCACAGCAGCAGGAATGCGTTGCGCCGCCGCGCCAGCCATTGCGCCAGGAAGGGTGTCTTCTCGTGACTCAACACCAGCACCGCCAGCGCCGGTGCCCGCGAATCACCAAGTTGGGTCATCAGCGCCTCGAACTCGGGCGTGGATCGCTGCGGCGCGCCAATCACCAGCACCTTGAACTTGACCGCACCGGCATCAATCGATGCCAGCAATTCGTTGGCTT
This sequence comes from Rhodanobacteraceae bacterium, assembly GCA_024234055.1. NCBI lineage: Bacteria > Pseudomonadati > Pseudomonadota > Gammaproteobacteria > Lysobacterales > Rhodanobacteraceae > Rhodanobacteraceae bacterium. Next base: position 871,620 of record JACKOW010000001.1, on the reverse strand, counting down.
CGGCATAGTTGCCGATCATCCGGTCCACGGTCTGGTGACTGGCCGCCAGCGTGCGCTGCAGCAAATGACTCAAGGTGGCCGACGTCTCTACGATGACAATGCCAGACATAAACCCTCGATAGGCAATGGCGGAGATACGCGTCGGCGGCAAGGCGAAGTCGGCGTCGACTGACACGATGGCGACCCCGTCGACGCCAAACCACACACGCGCCTCGGTAGACCGAGCATATGAACAGCTGACCGGATTCTATGCAAGCCCTGGCGGGCGGCATGTGACGAATGTCGGGGCACGAGGGCGCGAGGGCAAGAGGGCACGAGGGCACGAGGGCACGGGGCACGGGGCACGGGGCACGGGGCACGGGGCACGGGGAAAGGCTACGGGCTTCGGTGCTCTTGTGGGTCCAGACTTGTCTGGACGCTTCTGGCGAGTTGAAACAAGAGCGTCCGGACAAGTCCGGACCCACAACAGCCGGTTTTGGTGGGTCCAGACAAGTCTGGACTCACAAGAGCCTGCGGCCCGGGCCATTGAGCTATTGCGGAGAGAGTCCGCATTCACCAAAAATACGCTAACGCATTGATGTATAAGCATGCAATAGAAGTGGCAAGGGGCAGGGGTCCAACCTCGACGCATGATCTGACCGTGCCGCGACGTGGGTCCCCCGCCCCCCGCCCCCTGCCCCTTGTTTGATGCACGAACAAGCGCACCGCCAGGGGCGACCGGGACTCCCACAACCCACAACCCACAACCGACAACCAAACTAAAGCGGCTCCACCCGCGCGCCCTCACTGACGCGGTCATCCGGATGCACCACGATCAGGTCGCCGGCCTCGACGCCGCTCAGGATCTCGGCCTCCAGGCCACTGCGCCGCCCAAGCGCTACCTTGCGCAGGTGGGCACGGCCGTCCTCGATCCGGAACAGCGCCCAGTCTTCGCCGCTGCGGAACAGAGCGCCACCAGGAACGGTCAGGGCTTCGCCGCTGGACAGGATGAACTCGGCGTCGACGCGGTAGCCGTCGCCCAGGCGCTGCCACTGTTCGGCGGGCGACACCAGGTCGGCCAGCACGTAGACCCGCTGCTCCTCCACCCCAAGCGCGGAGATCTTGGTGAAGCCGACCGGTTCGACCCGTCGCACCCGCGCCTGCAGGGACTGCTCTCCACCCCAACGGTGCAGGCGCACGTCCATGCCCGGCGCCACCCGAACTGCGTCGGACGAGAGCAGATCGACTTCCACTTCGAGGCTGGTCGGATCTCCGATCTCCAGCAAGGGTTCGCCCACGGCGACCGGTCCGGCACTCTCGCGCAGGCGCGCCAGGATCACGCCAGCTACTGGCGCCGTGATTTCCACCAGCGTGTCATCACCGGCGCTGGCACCCTGTTGCTGCAACAGCGCCTGCGCCGCCTCCTGTTGCGCCTGGGCCAGCTGCAACGTGAAGCGTGCCGCCGCCAACTCGGCACGGGCCTGCTGCGCCTGACTCTGGGCGCGATCGCCCTCGCGTTGCGCCAGCGTGCCTGAAGCTACCATCGGCAGCACCCGCTGCAATTCTTGCTGCGCCAGGGTATCGGCGGCTTTGGCGGCATTGATGCGCGCCTGCGCCTGACTCACCGCCGAGCCGGCCGCGCGCGACTCGAACTGCAGCCGTTCACGGGTGGCGGGATCCAGCAGGGCGCCCATTGCCGGCGCGATGCGCACCAGCACCTGACCGGCGCTGACAGGGTCGCCCGGACGCCATTCAAGGCGTTCCACCTCACCGGCCACGGCAGCCGTGATCCGGTAACGGTGCACGACCCGGGTTCGCCCTTCCTCACGCAGACTTTCAACGAGTTCCTGGCGCTGCACCTGGGCCGTGTCCACGCGCACCCGCTCGCCACGAAAGCCGAAGTACAGCACCGCCACGACCAGCGCCGCCGCCAGCAGCAGACCCGCACGGGCCGCAGGAGAACGCATCGCGCTCAACCCTGATCCCCCGAGGCTGCGCCCGTGTCCGCCTGCTCGCGTCCGTTTGCCGGCTGCTGCGCTGTCCGCGCACGCTCGGCGCGTTCGCGCAGCAGGCGTTGGGTCTCGACATCCATCAGCAGCGCCGTCGGCGGGCGCAACCGACTCGCCACCCGATCCTGAATGAACAGATACAAGGTCACGAAGCTCATCACTGCCGCGCCCAAGGGCGCGACCACGCCCCTGAACGTATCGGTACTGACAAAACTGCACGACCCCATCAACAACAGGGTAACGCCGAGTGCAATCCAGCGCGCCATGGTGTCTCTCCGTCTGCGCTCCAACCATAGGGGAGTCTGCACAATTGTGGCCGTGGGTGTCATGCGCTGGAGCGTTTGACGGTTGTCGGTTGTCGGTTGTCGGTTGTGGGTGTCGGTTGCGGGCGCGCGTTCTTGTAGCTCCAGACTTGTCTGGACGCTGGTGGTGATCCCGGCACTGTTCGCCTGGGCCAAATGGCGGCAGATCGCCCGTGGCCAGCTTTCGTAGGTCATCTGGCCTGAAAGGCCTGCGTGACGCGCTGAAGCGACTCAACCGCCACGCATCTGATCAGCATCGGAACCCGTCGCGCCTGCCAGAAATTGCTGGACGCCTTGTCCCCCAGTTCCCTTGCGGCGCTACCGAAGCCAGAAGCGGGACGCGAAGATCACGCGGGACCTGCTGGCGATTCACGGTTTTCGCGAGTATCACGGCGGCTGGTGGACAGATCGGGGTCGCAGCGGTGCCAGCGCGTGCGAGCTGTCACGCAGACCGCTGACGCGGTCTTGTGACCTACAAGAGCGCTTGCGCGAGCACCTGTTTACGCGCCCTTTCGCGCCAGGCGAAACGCACGCGATCCAGCGCCGGAATCACGTGGTCCCACGCTTCCCCGCGAATCTCGACTGGACGGCCCTGGTCGGAAAGATGCGCATCGTCGATGTCGCCAGTCCAGGCGAAGACGATGTCGTTGCAATGCTCGGCATCGCGCACCACCAGCAGCCGATCATCGAAGACCGCGGCAATGCGCTCGATCGGATTCCCGCCCTGGACCTGATCGCGGGCGATATTGGCCACCAACACGCCATTGCCGCGCAGCGCGCGTCGGCACTGCAGATAGAAGCGCAGCGTCGCCAGCGGCGGCGGAATACCGACGCGGTCATAGGCATCCAGCAACAGCACGTCATAGCGATTGCGGGCGCGGGCGATGTAATCGGCGCCATCGGCCAGATGCACGCTGAGGCGTTCGTCGTCGGGTGGCACCTGGAAGATGGCGCGCAAATCCATCACCAGCGGGCTGTTCTCGACCACCTCCATCGCCGAACTCGGCAGGTTGCGGTGACAGAACTTGACCAGCGACCCGCCGCCCAGACCGATCATGCCGATCCGCGCCGGCGCCGGATCGAACAGCACGAAACCCATCATCGCCCGGGTGTAGTCCAGCGCCAGCGCATCGGGTGCGTGATTCCACATCTGGCTCTGGATCTGGTGCCCGGCAAAGCGCAGCGAGGTAGCCGTAGAGGTCTCGGCCAGATAGGGCCTGACGATACGATCGACGGCGTCAAACTCGGACACCCGGCAACTCCTGACCCAGATGGGAGCGACATTCTAGTCTGTAAGGCATTGAGCGGTCGCGACGCGAGGTCGCTCCTACCGCGGCAGCTCGCTCTCCCGTGGGAGCGGACTCTGTCCGCGATGGTCGCGATGCACGGTATACCGGCGTCATTGCGAGCGCAGCGAAGCAATCCAGAAACAAGGTTGCAAGTCGCTTGAGTGCTTCGTTGCTGCGCTCCTCGCAATGACGCCTCAACCAGTTGGCGCGCGAACTTGCCGAACGATCAGGACAGCGATCGCCCATCTGCATCGCCTTGGCCATTCTTCGCGTTCTCTCTGCTTTCCTTTGCGTCCTCCGCGTCCGGCTTTTGCTGCCTGCACACGACGGCTCTCGATCTTCGCCGATACGCCAACGACTTCAGCCGCGATAGCGCGATCGCGGCTGAAGCCGCTCCCACAGCCCACCGGTGTCACTCAGCTCACGGCGCCCGCTTGCCGCTGCCGATGCGCTTCATCAGGGCGTCGACTTCCTTGCGCATGTCGCGCACCTGTTCCCAGATATCGTGATCCAGGGTCATCTTGTGGTGCAGGGCCGAGACGATCGGCACCAGGGTGTTCTCGTAGGCCTTGGCCATCTTGGTCAGGGTGTCAGCGAGCGCCGGCGGCATGTCCAGCTGCGGATCACGCGGCACCCTCGCCAGCAGTTCGCGGATCTCGCCCAGCGATTCCAGTGCCTTCAGAGCCTCGCGGGTGCCGGCCGACTGTTCGTTCTGCTTCTGCAATTGCTGGGCGATGTCGGCGAGCACTTGAGCGGCGCGGGTGGCGCCATCGGCCTCCTTGCCGCCCTGCTTCATCAGCCGCTGGAAGTTGTCGACCAGCTGCTGCCAGCGCGTTGCTTCCTCGGCGCTGGGATGGCCGATCAGTTGCGCCAGCTTCAGCAGATTCTCTTCGGCGCGTGCACCCAGGGTCTGGGCTTCGCCGCGATAGTGGTCACGGATCAGCGCATCGAGCTCGGCTTCGGTCATCAGCGGGCTCAACTGCGCTGCCAGCTTGACCATGTTGCGGTAGCTACCCTGCAGCTTGAAGGGCGGCTCCGTGCGATAGCTGTCGTCCTGGGCGGCGCTGGCGACGTAGCTGGCGTTGACCCTGCCCAGCACGTCACGCACGCTGAGCATGCGCTTGACCAGTTCCACCAGCTCCACACCACCGGGCAAGCCGCTGGGCAGCAGCTCGTCGTCGCCGCGGGCGATGCGCAGCACCGTCTGGATCTCGGCGCGCGGACGCTCGGCCAGTGGCGCCGACAGCGGGTTGGCGGTCAGTGCGTTCTCGATGTAGCTGTCGGCAAACAGCGCTTCGCGGCCGCTCAGCACATCGCCCAGATTGTAGACATCGGCGCGGTTGGCCAGCATGTCGGGAATGCGGAACATCTCGCCGGTTTCGGTGTAGGGATTGCCGGCCATGACCAGCGCGAAACGCTTGCCGCGCAGATCGATGGTGCGGGCACTGCCGTCGATGACCGCATCGATGCGCCGGGTGCCGTCGGCCAGCGAGATGAATTTCTGCAGGAATTCCGGCGAGCAGTGCTGGATGTCGTCGACATAGAGCATCACGTTGACGCCCATGGCCAGGCCCAGATTGAGCTTGACCAGTTCCTCGGCGGCGCCGCGGGTGCTGGCCTGGGCCGGATCCAGCGAGGTGATTTCGTGGCCCAGCGTGGGTCCGTTGACGCGCACGAAGATCATGCCCAGGCGATCGGCGATGTATTCCATCAAGGTGGTCTTGCCATAGCCCGGCGGCGAGATCAGCAGCAGCAGGCCGGAACGGTCCGAACGTTGATCGCCGATGGTGCCGATCTGCTTGGCCAGATTGTTGCCGATCAGCGGCAGATAGACCTCGTCGATCAGCCGGTTGCGCACAAATCCGGCCAGCGGCTTGGCCTCGAAACGGTGCAGTCCCAGACGTTTGCGCTCGCGTTCACTGACGCGATGGCGCAGTGCCGCAAAGGCCGACCAGGCCGGCGCCACGGTCTGCTGATGCTGCGCCAGGCGGATCAGGAACTCCGGAAAATCCAGTTCCAGCACGCCCTGCTTGACGCGTGCATGCTCGCCGCGCAGGCCCTCGATGCGGGTGTGCAGCTCGACATTGATGCGCTCGCGAGCCAGGCCCGGGAAGCACAGAATCGCCGCCGCTTCGAGCACACTGGCGGGATGGGCGTCGGGCTGCACGCGGGCACACCAGGCGCCGGCCAAGGCCAGCTTTTCGCCGGTCTCCACCGGCGCGTTCAACGCCGCCAGCGCCGTCACCGGCAGCTCGCGCGAAACCTGTTCGGCCAGATCCAGCGCCCGCCCGCTGGCGGCGAAGCTGGGCAAGGTGCCGCCCAGGCTGGCCGCCAGATGACGGGCAGCCGATTCGATGCTGCTGGCGTCGCCCGGCAGTCCGAGTTCGGCCGCCAGCGCGCTCAGGGCGCCTTGCCAAGACGGAGGCACCGGCATGCCCTCGCCTCGTGCAAGGAACCAGCCGAGACCCGCCGCCAATCCGCGCGTCGAAGCTTGTCCAGGCGCGTCCAGACCGGCAAACCAGGCCTGCGCCAGCACCCGCGCCGATGCCGGCCAGCGCAATTCGCCGGCTTGCCGGGCGATGCTGTCCAGCGCCTGCACGATGCGCGTGGCATCGGCATCGTGCACGCCGCGCTGGTAGTCCTCGGTGGGATGTCGCTGCGCTTCCTCAGCCACCAGATCGGCCAGCGCGCTGCCCTCGGTGGCGCGCAGGGCGGCGTTGATCGCGGCATCGCCGGCACTGGCGCGCTGCCAGATGCGCCAGGCCAGGTATTCGGCCCGATAGACCGATTCGGTCTCGTTCGGTAGCACCTGACCCCAGACTTCGCGATGCTGCTCGGCCTCGGGCTCATCCAGCGCCACCCGGTAATCCGTACCGGTCAGTTGCAGCGACAGCCCCTGCTCGTTGTGCAGCAGTGCCAGATCCAGCGGCCGGCGTTCGATCGTGAAACGCTGTCGGCCCAGGGCCAGGGAATCCCCCGACGTCCCGAGTTCCAGCCGATCGCGCAGATCGCGCAACCCGGCTTCCTTGAGACTGCGCAGGCGCCCGGCCAGTTCATCGGCCTGCACGGCCGCGCCCAGCTGGCGCAGCTCTTCGATCTGGGCCTGGGCGCGTTCGACCAGGGTGTCGCCAGCAAAGAAGCCATGCAGCTCGTCGGCCTCGGAGAGCTTGGCGATACGCCGCGGAATGCCATCCAGCACCCGCGAGACCGCATCGCGCAGGCCCTGCGCGCGCTTGTCGCGCTGCGCCGCGATCTGCTCGCGCCGGGCTGCGAAGGCTTCCAGCGCAGCCTCCCGACGGCTGGTCAGTTCGACCAGAAAGCCGGGTTGCGAGCCGAAGCGCCCCTCCAGGTGTTCGATCTGGCCGAGCGTGCGCGCCAGCGCCTCGTCGATGGCTTCGGGACTGTCGCTGCGCGCCAGCAGATTCGTGAGTGACTGCTCCAGCACGGTCAACTGGGCCCCGAATTCCAGTCCCTGCTCCTGCTCCAGCAGGCCCTCGCGGCGCGTACGCAACCCGGCGCGGATGCGATTGACCTCGGCATACAGCGCGCTGGTCTGACCCAACAGGATGGCCCGCTGCTGGGCGTCGGTCTGCTCGAAACTGGCGATCAGTTCCGACAGCCCGTCCAGCGACTCGGCCAGCGCATCCAGCTTTTCGCCGATCGGCGCCAGCGCCTTGGTGCTCTTGGCGCTGTCGACCGCCGCTGCCGCCTCGTTCAGCCCCTTGCGCAAGCTGGCAAAGGCCGCTGGATCGGCAAAGAACTTGAGCGCGCGCTCGCCGATGCGATCGAGCTCCTCGCGCAAACGGGTGTCCTGGGCATCGATCGCGGCCAGGTCCACATGCGCCTGTTCGCGCAATCCCGTCAGCTCGCCGCGCTTGCGCTTGATGGCGCGAATCGCCTCGGTGAAGTCCTCGGGCTTCTGCCACAGCAGGCTGACCACCTTGGACAGCAGCTCGCTGACCTCGCCCTGCGCCGCCTCGACCGCCTGGCGCGCTGACTGTCGTGCGCGCTCCAGCTTCTCATAGGCTTCCAGCGCCTCGCGCCCGCTGCGCGCCAGCGTGCCCACTTCGGCCGCAATCTGTCCGACCTCGGCCTCCGCCAACCAGGGATGGGCGTCGACACAGCGCGCCGCCAGCTTCAGCAAGCGCTCGTAGGCGCCTTCACTGGCGGCATCTTCGGCCAGCCGGGTCAGCTCGCGCAGTTCCGCCAGTGCCCGCACCACATTGGCATTGCCCAGGCGCCCGAGCAGGCCGCCGACCTTGGGCTGGGCGCTGGCGTGTTCCTCGGAGGCGAAAGGCGTGCGCCACAGCTGCATGGTGTGCAGCCGTGAGGCATCGCTGCCCTCGGGCGTGACCAGCAGGATCTGGCCATCGTCGAAGCGCGCGTAGCCCGCTGCCAGCAGCGGCTGGCCGATGGCGCGGTCGATCAGGTTATAGGGCAGCAGGGCATAGTCGCCCCTGGCGGTGTCGTAGAAGACGTAGAGCACATCCTCGCCGCTGGGCGCCCGCACCGTACGCTTCAGCCGGTAGCCGCTGAAATCGTGGCCCAGATCCTTGAAATGCTTGAAATCACCGGATTCGAGGTAGTAGCCGCCGGGAAACACGATGCCGTGGTCCTCGGGCAGCTCCACGCAGGAATCACCGATCTCGTCGATGCGCAGCACCTGCTTCAGACGCTTGTTGTAGACCAGGTAGCGGGTGTGGTTCTCGCGGTAGGGCTTGATGCTGAGCAGGATCAGGGTTGGCAGATCGGCGTAGGCAATCTCGGCATCGGCCAGCGCCTGGTTCTTGTCCTCGACCGGCTCGGAATAGATACCCAGACCGGTGTCGGTGTTGTTCTCGATCTTGATGGTCAGATCGCCGCCGATGGTTTCGACAAACACCGTGTCGAGGATGTTCACATGGGCATGCCGACCGAGCACATGATCCTCGCGCCCCACCGGCTGCCACTCGAAACTGTGCGAGGGCGGCAGCACATGGTCGCGCTCACCGCGATTGTCGATGTAGGTGAGCGCGCCGGCGGTATCGACGGCAAAGCGGAACACCCGCTTGTCACCCGGCTGGCTGCCAGTGCGGAAGATCAGCAGCAAGCGCTCGTTGACCAGCCGCAGCTGATCCAGCGTGGTCGCCTTGTAGTAAGTGAAGAGCTCGCGGAAATCGGCGACAAAGCGCTGGTCGTCCAGAAAGCTGCCGGCAATGGGCACGGTCTGAAGCTCCACGCCCTCCGCGCCCTCGGCCAGCTGGTAGAGGCAGAACACATCCTCGACCCGGGTCTCCTTCTTCAGACCCATCGTCACGTTGTAGCCGAACAGCAGCCGCTCGCCCACACGCACGATGTCGCGCGCGACGCAATTGTGCTCGGTGCGCGCACTCAAGCGCGCCGTCAGCTTGGGCTCAATGCGTCCAAAGGTACTGATGCGCTTGGCGTTGAGCGCATCGGCCTTGGCGCGCAGCGACTCGGAAGCCGCGGCCAGGCGTTTGCGGAGCAGGTCGAAGGTGGCGGATGAGGTCATGGGCGGGGCACGGGGCAGGGGGCACGGGGCACGGGAACAGCGATCGCCGCTCCCTCTGGATCGCCATCCCTCAGTTCCTTCGCAACCGGGGCTTTCAGATCTACCGTCATTTCGTAACTCGGAATGAACTCGGATACACCATTGGCCCGTCGCAGCAACGCGCTTCTCAGATTCAGCAACTGCGCCCTGAGCCGTGGCAGCGACTCGATCGTCTCGTCAGTCGATTCGAGCAAACCAACCCTGCTTGCGATGGTCCACTGGGTCTCTAGCTCGGCCAATGAGCCCAGAGCGACGGAGACGAACTGCACGAACTCTCGTGTGCTGTTTCTGGCGTGACCCTCAGCAATATTTGACGCAACCGAGTTCGCTGCGCGCCGAAGCTGCGACGTCAACCCGAAGCGCTCGTCGACGGGGAATGGGCGCGTCAACCGATAGACCTCGACAGCCAGGTCAACGGCGCCCTTCCAAACATCCAGATCACGGAAACTGGAGATCACTTCTTCGCTCCTGCCTTGGGAGTGGTCGAAACTCGAAATAGTCCCGGCGCGCGAAGCTACTCCCGTGCCCCCTGCCCCGTGCCCCCTGCCCCGCTGTCGCCCACCAGCTTCTTCAACATCTCCAACTCCTTGGTCTTCCCCCCCGCCACCAGCTTCTGCATCAGTGCCGCAACGCTCAGATCGCGCACCGCATCCGCCCCACCCACCGCAGCGACCAGTTCCTTGGCGTCCTGCAGCAGATCGCGTTTGCCGGCCTTGTGCTCGGCGAAGGCCTTGTTCAGCAGCTGGCTCTTGCCGACGGTGCCGTCGATGGCCTTGCCCAGCGACAGGCTGCGCATGAAGCTGTCGAAGTACTCGCCGTCGCCGCCGACGATCTCGATCTTGGCCTGTTGCAGGGCACGCGACAGCACCTGGGCCTGGTCCTTGGCGATGGCCTGGTTGGCCTCGATGCCGCGCAGGGTTTCGGCATGACTGTAGTCCAGCTGCATGCGCTGCTCTTCGTGGGCCCTTGTTTCCGGGCTCATCTTGGTCATGGCCTCGAACTTGGCGGTGAGGCCTTCGGACTCGGCCGCGAAGCGTGCCGCAATGGCCGCGGCCTCGGCTTCGCCGCTCTTCTGTCGACCGGTGGCCTCGGCTTCCAGCTTCAGACGCAGGGCTTCGGCCTGTGCCGCGCCCTGCTTGGCGATGGCATCAGCGTCGACCAGCTTGACCTGCGCTTCGGCCACGCCCTGCTTCTCGCGACCTGCCGCCTCGGCCTCCATCTTGGCCTGCAGCGCGTGGGCATGGGCATCGCCGAGCTTGACCACGGCGTCGGCATCCGCCAGCTTGATCTTGGCGGCGACGATGCCGTCCTTTTCCTTGGCATCGGCCTTGGCAATGGCGACCTTGGCTTCGGCCAGTCCAGATGCCGCTGACAGCGCCTCGATGCCCTCGGCTTCGCGCTTCTTGGCTTCGGCCATCTTGGCGGCGACCGCCAGCCTGGCTTCGGCCAGGGTCTGCTCTTCGGCTGATTTGTGCTTGGCGCGCTGCTCGTCGGCTTCGGCCAGCTTGACCTCGGCGATGAACTTCTCCTGGGCCTGGCCCTCGGCGAGCACGATGGTGCTCTTGCGGGTGCGCTCGGCCTCGGACATGACCCGCACGTTCTTGATTTCTTCTTCCTGCTCGGCAACGGTGCGCTCGACCACGATGCGCTCGCGGATGACGTCGGCGATGGCCTTCTTCTGCACCTCGACCGCCTTCTCCTTCTCGATCTGCTGCAGCGTCACCTCGCGCTCGCGGTCGACGATCTCCAGCTCGCGGGCGCGGGTGACCTTCTCTTCCTCGATAGCCACGGCGCGCAGACGGTTGTTCTGGGCAACTTCGGTCTCGCGCTTGACGTTCTCGTTCTGCACCGCGATCTGCTGATCAGCCAGCAGCCGTGCCAGCTCCGACTTGGCGCGCTCTTCCGAGGCGACCTTGGCCGACTCGGCCTCTTCGCGCGCCTTGGTGATGGTGATCTCGCGCTGCTGATGGGCCTCGGCATAGGCCTTCTGGCGCTCCAGTTCGAGCACCGCCTCTGCCGTTTCCACATCCTTCTTCTTGATCCGCATCTCTTCGTTGCGGCGAAACTCGTTGGTGCGGATGTTCTCTTCGGCCGTGAGCTCGGTGATCTTCTTGATGCCCTGGGCGTCGAGGATGTTGTGCGGATCAAGCTTCTCCAGCGGGGTCTGCTCCAGATAGTCGATGGCCGCGTCTTCCAGCACGTAGCCGGACAGGTCGTCGCCAATCTGGCGCACGATCTCGTCGCGGAACTGGTCGCGGGCCTGGTACAGATCGACGAAATCCATTGCCTTGCCGACGGTCTTCAGCGCTTCGGAGAACTTGGCCGAGAACAGATCCTCCAGCGTGTCCTGGTTGCTGGCGCGGGCGCAGCCGATGGCCTGGGCCACCCGCAGCACGTCCTCGGCGGTCTTGTTGACGCGCACGAAGAACTTGACCTTGATGTCGGCGCGCATGTTGTCCCTGCAGATCAGGCCCTCCTTGCCCATGCGCTCGATCTCGATGGTCTTCATCGAGATGTCCATCTCTTCGACCTTGTGCAGCACCGGGATCACCAGCCGCCCGGTAAAAGTCACCTCGGGCTCCACCCGCATGGTGTTGACGATCATGGCGTGACCCTGCTCCACCTTGCGGTAGAACTTGGCGATCAACGCCAGGAATCCGAACAGGAAGATGACGACAACGACGACAGCTGCGATCAATGTGGTGAAAGCGAGGTCCATGGGTTTCGTCCTTGCTGGAAATGGGATTGCGATGCCGGGACTCGGGACTCGGGACTCGGGACTCGCAGATCAAGAAAATCTATGGGGCAGTTCTCAAAATCAAAAAAGACAACCCGGTGCAGCTACGCAAGACCGCAGCGGGATATACGGTTTCGCCTCATCCGAGTCCCGAGTCCCGAGTCCCGAGTCCCGCCGCTTCATAAGCCTCCACCCGATAACGCCCACTCTTGGGATCAAGGTCGATGATCAGGGCGCTGGAGCCTTTGGTCAGGGTGTTGGGGGTATCGGCATAGACGCGCACGTTCAGCGGCGCGCCGCTGCCGAGGGCGACTTCGGCCTGGCCGAACTTTTCCGACACGGTCAGTGTCAGGATCTTGCAGGCCTTGCCGAGAATCGCTTCCTTGTTGGCACTGACATGCACGACAAACAGCGGTTTCAGGGGCCGCAGCGCGCGCGCCGCCAGCGGCACCGCCAGGATCAGCGCCGCGATCAGGATCAGGCTGCCGGCGATCCACGCCGGCAGCGGAATCCACGTCCACAGCAGCGACACCGCCAGCAAGGTCAGCAGCCACCAGAAGAACACCACTCCGCTGACCACGATCGAGAAGGGCAGCTTGTCAAGGCCCAGCGCCATCAGCGTTTCCGGGGCCTCGGCATGGCTGCCACCGCCGCCGTGCTCGGGAACATCGACATCGGTTTCCAGATGCACGTCGGCGTCGAAGTGCGGTCCGAACGAATCGAAATCGAGCACGCCGATGATCGCCAGCAGCCAGAACACCAGCAGCGCGCCCATCAGCACCGAGGGCACAAATCCCGGGAAGTGACTCAGCAGCTCCATGAAACTGTTCACGATCTGGCTCTCCTGGCGGGCTTCTTCGGCTGTGATTGTGACTCGGAAAACTCGATCAGTTCGGCGTTGACCCGTTCCTTGATCGCCAGATGATCCGAGGGATCCAGTTTGTAGCGCTTGCCCAGCAACTGATAGTCCTCGGGGCTGAGACTCACGGTCAGCCGCGGCCGCTTGGCCTGGCGGGTGATCGGCAGATCCAGTACCACCCGGATCTGATCGGAGTTCGACAGATTGGCGTCAAACGCCGCCTGCCGCACCGCCATCAGCACTGTTTCCGACACATCGAAGGCCACCTGCACCGCCTTCAAGGCCGGCTGCGCCGATTGCCAACGGCTGGGGAGGCTGCGCCCTTTCACGCGTCGCGGCCGTAGGTTGGGCAAAGCGCAGCGTGCCCGACATTGAATTGGGGGAAATGTTGGGCACGGCCGTTGGCCTTGGCCCAACCTACTCGCGGCGCCGATTGCCAGCGGCTGGGGCGCGCACGGGGTTCCAGTGCGATGTTTCTCGCCCTCGTGCCCTCGTGCCCTCGTGCCCTCATCGCTTCCTCCTCGGCCCCTTGCTCAACCGATCCATGACCTTGTCCGGACGGGCGTGTTCGAAACCGCCGGCCTTGACCGCTGGCTTCTTCGGCTTGACCGTCGGTGCCGCTGCCTGCGTGGTCTGGCTGGCCGCCACCGCCGCCCGGGCCATCGCCACGTCGCGGTTGAACTCGCGCAGCTGGGCTTCCACTCGATCGTGAACCGCACTCAGCGTGGCGATATGGCTGTCGAAACTTGCCGCCATATCGCCCTCGTGGACCACCGCTCGGGCCAGATCGCTCAAGCGATCGCGGTAGCGCGGGTGCTGCTCGGGTGCCCGGGTCAGGGCCTCCAGCTGCGACTGCGCCCGCAGCATGCGTCGACGCGCGGCCTCGGCGCGGGCCTTGGCATCGGCCAGCTCACTGGCTGTGCGTTGCAGCAAGGCCTGCGCCTGCTTCACCGTGGGCGGCTCAGACACCGTGCGTTCCGCACCGGGCGCCAGCGCCTTCCATTCGTCCTTGAGCAATCCGAGCACTTCATCCCACCAGGCCATGGTCGCTCTCACACCAGAAAGTCGGACAAGGTGGCCAGCGCATCGCGGCCGTTGTCGCTGAGCGTGGCCAGTTCCAGCGCCATATCCTCCGGCGTGGCCTGCGGGCTCAGCGCCCCGAACAACACGAAGTGCTCGCCGATACGTCCGAAGGCCGACAAGGGCACACTCGGATTCAGATCCAGCAAGGTCTCCAGCAACTTGCCGCGACGCTTGGCCTTGACGTCGGCATCGCGCCACAGATAGCTGATGCAGAGCAACTGACTGCCGGCATCGGTGATGTAGATCGGCAGCCGATCCACCTCCGGAAACCCGACCTCGATCACCGGCACTTCCCCAGCCATCGGAGTCACGTCGATCGCATCGATCAGCAGATGCCGCTGCAGCAGCGGCACCGTCGCCTCGATCAGGGTCACCAGCTTGCGCGGCCTGGCCATCGATCACCCGCCTCCTTGGCGGATCAGACGCTACAGCGTTGCCATCGACGCTATCTTCACCGACATATCATGTCAAGACATTTTATGTCGGATAGGTCGGAGGTCATGGAGGCGGGTTGCACGACGCGCGTAGGTCACGATACGCGTAGGTCACGATACGCGTAGGTCACGATACGCGTAGGTCACGATACGCGTAGGTCACGACGCGCGTAGGTCACGTTGCGCCGCAGGCGCTACGTGACACGGTGATGCGCCAGTTCCCGGCAGCCCCCGCTCCGACAACCTCACGCAGGCCCTGCGAGCCAGCGTGACCTACCAAAGATCTGTTGCTGCCCTGTCGGAATTCTCCTACACACGAACAGGATTTCACCCGATGTCGGGGACTTCAGGATCGCTCCATGATCCGAGCCCCGCTCCCATCGACCGGACTCAGTGGGCAATATTCGCCGCCACTATCAACCAGGCACGCTGGTGTTCCTGACGCTTGTATGCCACAGACGAGAGCCTTGGCTGCGCTCGACAAAGGCCAAGGAACTTCTTCTGCGCCTGTTGCAAGATCTGCGCGTCCAACACGACTTCAAGCTCTACGCGTGGGCAATCCTTGATGAGCATGTGCACCTGCTGGTCAGTGATCCGACTGGCGGCACGGCCACTTGGGTGCAAAGACTCAAGCTACTGTTTGTCCGCCGCCACCCCGACCGGCCGGGTCGCGTCTGGCAAAAGCGCTATTGGGACCATGTCATCCGCGACGAGAATGACCTGCACGAGCACCTCGACTATATCCACCACAATCCAGTGAAACATGGCCATGCAACACGAACAGCACAGTATCCGTGGAGTTCATTTGCCAAGTTTGCGAGGCTTGGTTGGTATTCCCGAGATTGGATTGCAGTCGCTCCGGAAGACGGCGACTACGGCGAAACGTAGGTCACGTTGTGCCGTAGGCGCTACGTGACACGGTGATGCGCCAGTTCCCGGCAGTCCCACGGCTCCGACAACGTCACGTAGGCCCTGCGGGCCAACGTGACCTACCAGAGCCCGCCAACCCCGCGATCCGCGTCGCTAATGACGCGCGTAGGTCACGTTGCGCCGCAGGCGCTACGTGACACGGTGATGCGCCAGTTCCCGGCAAGTCCCCCGCTCCGACAACGTCACGTAGGCCCTGCGGGCCAACGTGACCTACCAGAGCCGAGGCAGCTTCACGCCTTCTCGAACACGATCCGCCCGCCTTCGGCGCGGGCGCGGACGGTGTCGCGCGGTGCGTAGCGGCCGGCCAGCACTTCCTTGGCCAGGGGGTTCTCGATCAGGGTCTGGATGGCGCGTTTGAGCGGGCGCGCACCGTAGACCGGGTCGTAGCCGTAGTTGCCCAGCAGATCCAGCGCCGAGTCGTCGAGTTCGAAACGGATGTCGCGTTCCGCCAGTCGCTGCGCCAGATGTTCGGTCTGGATGCTGGCGATGCGCCGGATCGCGGTCTGGTCGAGCGGGTGGAACACCACCAGTTCGTCCAGCCGATTGATGAACTCGGGACGGAAGTGCTGCTGCACGATTTCCATCACGGCATTCTTCATGCGCGCGTAGTTGTCTTCGCCGGCCATTTCCTGGATCACCTGCGAGCCCAGGTTGCTGGTCATGACGATCACCGTGTTGCGGAAATCCACGGTGCGGCCCTGACCGTCGGTCAGGCGACCGTCGTCGAGCACCTGCAGCAGCACGTTGAAGACATCGTGATGGGCCTTCTCGACCTCGTCGAGCAGGATCACGCTGTACGGCCGGCGGCGCACGGCTTCGGTCAGATAGCCGCCCTCTTCGTAGCCGACATAGCCCGGCGGCGCACCGATCAGTCGGCTCACGGAATGCTTCTCCATGAACTCGCTCATGTCGATGCGCACCATGGCCTCTTCGGTGTCGAACAGGAAGCTGGCCAGGGCCTTGCACAGCTCGGTCTTGCCGACGCCGGTCGGGCCCAGAAACAGGAAGGAGCCATTCGGCCGGCGCGGATCCGACAAACCCGCACGCGAGCGCCGGATGGCATCGGACACCGCAGTCACGGCCTCGTCCTGACCGACCACGCGCTGGTGCAGCTCCGATTCCATGCGCAGCAGCTTCTCGCGCTCGCCTTCCAGCATCTTCGACACCGGAATCCCGGTCCAGCGGCTGACCACCTCGGCGATCTCGTCCTCGGTGACCTTGTTCTTGAGCAGGGTGAAGATCTTCTGATCGGCGCTCTGACTCTGCGCCAGCTGCTTTTCCAGCTCCGGAATGCGCCCGTACTGCAGCTCACTCATCTTGGCCAGATCCTGGGCACGGCGGGCGCTCTCGAACTCGTAGCGCGCCTTTTCCAGCTGCTCCTTGATCTGGGTCTCGCCGGAGACCGCCGCCTTCTCGCCCTTGAGGATCTCCTCCAGATCCGACAGTTCCCGCTCGAGCTTGCCGATCTGTTCCTCCAGTTCGCGCAAACGCTGCTTGCTGGCCTCGTCGGACTCCTTCTTCAGGGCCTCGCGCTGCATCTTCAGCTGGATCAGGCGCCGCTCCAGCCGGTCCATGTTCTCCGGTTTGGAGTCCATTTCCATGCGGATACGGCTGGCGGCCTCGTCCATCAGATCGATGGCCTTGTCCGGCAGCTGGCGGTCGGCGATGTAGCGATGCGACAGCGTGGCCGCGGCCACGATGGCCGGATCGGTGATCTCGACCCGATGATGCAGCGCATAACGCTCCTTCAGGCCGCGCAAGATGGCGATGGTGTCCTCGACCGAGGGCTCACCGACGAAGACTTTCTGGAAACGGCGCTCGAGTGCGGCGTCCTTCTCGACGTACTTGCGGTATTCGTCCAGCGTGGTGGCGCCGATGCAATGCAGCTCACCGCGCGCCAGCGCCGGCTTGAGCATGTTTCCGGCGTCCATGGAGCCTTCGGCCTTGCCGGCACCGACCATGGTGTGGAGCTCGTCGATGAACAGGATCACCTGTCCTTCCTGCTTGGCGAGATCACTGAGCACGCCTTTGAGGCGCTCTTCGAACTCGCCGCGGAACTTGGCACCGGCGATCAGGGCGCCCATGTCCAGCGACAGCAGTCGCTTGCCGCGGATACCCTCGGGCACTTCGCCATCGACGATGCGCTGGGCCAGGCCTTCGACGATGGCGGTCTTGCCCACGCCGGGCTCGCCGATGAGCACTGGATTGTTCTTGGTGCGGCGCTGCAACACCTGGATGGTGCGGCGGATTTCCTCATCGCGACCAATCACCGGATCGATCTTGCCCTCCTCGGCGCGCTGGGTCAGATCGATGGTGTATTTCTCCAAGGCCTGACGCTGTTCCTCGGCATTGGCGTCCTGCACCTTCTCGCCGCCACGCACGCTGGTGATCGCCTGCTCGATCCGCGCCTTGTCGGCGCCGGCAGCCTTGAGCGCCTTGCCCACCTCACCCTTGTCATCCAGCGCTGCCAGCACGAACAACTCGCTGGCGATGAACTGGTCGCCACGCTGCTGCGCCAGCTTGTCGCTGAGCATCAGCAAACGATTCAGATCGTTGCCGATCGACAGATTGCCCTCATCACCCTTGACCTTGGGCAGCTTCTCCAGGGCCTCGCCAAGCTTGCTGCGCAGAGCGCCGACATTGACGCCGGCCTGCACCAGCAGCGGCCGCGTCGAGCCACCCTGCTGGTCCAGCAAGGCCACCAGCACGTGCACCGGCTCGATCAGATTGTGGTCACGCCCCACCGCCAGCGACTGGGCATCGGCCAGTGCCTGCTGGAAGCGCGAAGTCAGTTTGTCCATGCGCATGGGAATCTCCTGTGGACCGTCACCCGGTCATCATTCATGCAACAGGAGTGCGGGTGCCTTGATCCAGTTCAAGGGCCTTGAAAAAGCGCGAAGCGCAAGGGGGTGGGTTGGTTGTTGGTTGTTGGTTGTTGGTTGTTGGTTGTTGGTTGTTGGTTGTTGGTTGTTGGTTGTTGGTTGTTGGTTGTTGGTTGTTGGTTGTTGGTTGTTGGTTGCTGGTTGTTGGTTGCTGGTTGCTGGTTGCTGGTTGGTAGTTGCTGGTTGTGGGTTGCTGGTTGGTAGTTGCTGGTTGTGGGTTGTGGGTTATCTGCGAACCCGGATTGAAGGTCGTTGAATTTCGGGAGTCCGAACGACAGCTTTACTGGGCCCGAATTGCGCACAGCGCTGTCCGGGCCGTGTCGCAAGAGACCCAGTGGGGCCTACTACGGGGCCTTTGGCCTGCACGAGCGATGTTTGCACGACTTTTCGGATTCTTTGCCTTGCCAGCCTTTCCACATTGCCGGACCAAGACCGGAGGCGTCTGCTTCCGCCAAACTACTGCACCCTGTCTTCCAGGCCATCGCCGAACAACCCGTCCAGCGGAAAGGCCGCAATCCCTTGGCGAGGCTGTCCACCAATAGCCGTAAATGAGCCGCCGACGTACAAGGTGTTGCCGGCCGCCAAAATTTGGAAAAGCGAGCCATTGCTCGTCACATTCCAACTCTGGTCCCATAGGCCGGTGCCACTGGTAGAGAGCGCAAAAACCCAACCGGGAAACCAGATGCCACTGACGACGTAAATGCGCCCGTCACCCGGAAGTGCCAAACTGGCGTAGCCAAAGGCGAGTTGTTGGGGGCTCCACACCGGATCAATGTCGCCGGCACCACTTGCGAGCGCCCGGGCCAGGCCCTGACGGACGAAGGAATTTCCGGCTTGGCTGAGCCCGCTGAAGTTTCCGGCCAGGTAAATGTTGCCGGCGCCATCCAGGGCGAGCGCATTGATGCTCCGCTGGGATCCACTGAGATTGATATTCCAGCTGGTGTCGCGAAGACCGGCGCCCGTGGCCGACAACTTGGCAATCCCTGTGCAGCAATTTTCGCCGTTGACGACGTTGAAGGCACCGCCAAGAAACACACTACCGGCGCCATCAGGGAGTAGCACGCTGGGCAGCGCCCCAAGACTCAGCGTGGGCACCCAGCTTGCATCAAGTGTAGCTGCGGCCCCCGTCCCCAATTTCGCCAGGCTTCCGCGTGGCTGGCCTGCCAGCGTGCTGAAGTTGCCGCCGACAAGAAGCTGTTCGGAAGCGTCGAATGCCATTGCTGCCACCGCGCCGTCGGCATCGGCTACCCAGCCCAGGTCAAGCTGACCGTCGGTGCCGATTCGCGCCAGGTTTCTTCGACTCACGCCGCCTACTTGCTCGAAGGTGCCGCCGACGTAGACGCGCCCTGCGGCGTCCACCAGAAGTTTCCAAACCGAGATGACGTAGTCGAAGCCACCAGGCTCTCCAGGCGGCTGAAGATAGGGAACAGCCACGCCCTGTACATCGGCACCCCAAGCCGTATCAACGCTGCCGCCGGGAAGCAGTCGAACCAGATTCTGTCGATGAAACCCGCCGATCCGGGAGAATCGACCACCGATCAACAAGCTTTGGTCTGGCAGGGTTGCCATCGCAGCCAGTGACCGCACCGGCTGTTCGACATCAGTGGCGGCGCTGGGCGCGCCGCTCGCACCGTCCAGAACAGCCAAGCCCGATCGCGCCTGAGCGTTGATCTGAGTGAACTCACCGCCGACGATGATGCGCCCAGAGGACTCCCGGGCCATCACGTTCACGGATCCCCCTAGGGCACTGGGCATCCATCCCGGGTCAACAACGCCAGAACCCAACAGGCCGACGCGCGCCAGTTGTGTTCTCGATTCCCCTGCAATGCTGCTGAAGCGACCAGCCACGTAAAGATCACTGCCAACCCGCAACAAAGTCTGCACGTATCCAGCCACGGCAGGAGTCCAGGCGGGATCGAGAACCGCCTGGCTGGCTGTGCCCAATCTTGCCAATCCTGACCTTGCCGTGCTCTGTACCAGAGTGAAAGAGCCGCCGATGTAGATGCTGTCATTCCCACCCAGAGCCATGGCGCTCACGGCCGCATCGGTCAGGACGTTCCAGTTTGCATCCGCGGCCCCGGAGCCCGCGACCGCAATGCGGCTGACACCCTGTAGGCCGTCGAATCGCTGATTCAGATAGACAAACTGGCTACCATCGAAGGCCAGTGCATGCACATCGGAACTCAGCGACGACGGATTCCACGCTGGATCGGCGGCGCCGGCTCCCGAGGTTGAAAGTTTGGCCAGGCGATTCCGGCTCTGGCCACCGATGAAAGTGAATCTGCCACCAACAATCAGCTGATCGCCTGCCAATGCCAGGGCGAGAATGCGCGCGTTGGAGATGCCGTCGACGGCAGCAGGATCCCAGTTGCTGTCAAGCACGCCCGAAGCACTCAGCTTCGCGAGCCGATTTCGCAGCACTCCACCGACGCTTTCGAAGTCGCCGCCAATGTAAACGTCGCCATTGCTGGCAACTGCCAGTGCCTGGACCGAAGGAAAGCTGCCAGCGAGCAATGGATTCCAGTTGGGGTCCACCAAGCCATTGGCCATGATTTTCGCCAGATTTCGACGAGCCAACCCCTGGACCAAGGTGAAGTCACCGCCAATCACGAATCCACCATCGGGCGTAGCCGCGACGGCCCGGACTGCACCGCTCGCCCAGATATCAAGGTTCGGGAAAGGGAGCGGCCGTGGATTTTGCGCGCCCAGTGAAGGCAATACGCAGAAGCACGCGAGAAGCACGCACAATCTGGAGACGAGAGACACGGCAGATTTCCTTTGGTTGAGACTGGCTGACTGGCGAAACCGATGGCAGCGAATGGCCGCAATCTGGAGTGCCGAGTACGCGAGGGCCAGGGTCATGCGAAACGCTGCGTGAAGAATAGGCAAGCTAGAATTAACAATCAAGTACATTTACTCTAGAGTGCCAACATCCTCTGGCTGCAGAGGCACCGTCCCATGCGAGAGCCCGTGACTGTTTTGCGACAAGGGATTGAAGCCGTCCGACCGGAAATACTGCGCGCATACCGCCCGCCACAGGCTCTCGGTGCTGCGGGGTCTGCGCTGGCCTGGGGTTGATAGTTCGAGGGCGTTTGCGCGAATGATCGGTACCACTCGCAGAGTGGCCGGATTTCGGTCTCTTCAGCAACGCAAGATCCTCTGCCCCCGCGTCGAAGGCCCTTCCCACACATGACCTTCCCCACAACAAGCCTTCACTTCCAGAACGGTATCAACGCCGGCAGCACCGGCTCTTCCTGCTTGGGCAGTTGTGGCCGGATCACGGTGAGTTCGTGGCGACCGCGCGGCAGTTCGCGCACGTCGATCATGGCGACGAATCCGCGCATCTCGGTCAGTGGATCACGGGCGATGTCATAGCGGAGATTGGCCGCGGGCTGGCCGTCGAGCAGAATTGGATAGAGTTTGTTGGCTGCACACCTGAGCAATTCGCTGGTGCGTACGGCCTCTGCGGCGCGCTGCGCGTCTTTGTCCGATTTCTCCTCGCCCAGCGTGGCTTGCGGGCAGTCACGCTCAAGTGCTGCGTCCAGCCGCCGGGGCACATAGGGGACAAACAGGCGCAGATAGGGCCCGCGGATGATCTCGCTGGGAATGTAGGGATGCCCCTGCTGGGCCTCGCGCAGATCCCGGGCATCGGCGTAGTACACCGAATCCAACTCTCGTCCCGAGGCCTCTGTGGGCAGGTACCGTTCACCTGGAAGGTCAATGGCGCCGGACGCGACCAGAGTCTCAACCACGATCACGGCCATCAACAGGTAGAGCGCACCCACCATCAGCAAATTGCCACGCATCAGACCAAGTCGGCTGAATACAGTCAGCAGAATCGGGCTGGTCAATCGACCCCAGACCATGACGCTGCCCATGGCGAAGATTCGCCGCAACACCTCGGCAAACCAGTGATCCTGTGGAATGCGCTCACCGAAGCGGCGATCGATCCAGGTGGCCAACATCAAGGGCAGCACGAAGATCAGCAGCAGGCCCATGGTGATCCACGAGTTCTCGCTGCCCTTGAGGAGAAACGGGCCGAGAATGCTGCCGATGCCGATCAGGATCATGGTGAAGACCATGATGGCCAACGACATCAGCACCAGCAGCAGACCAAAGGCAAAGACCAGACTGGCCCGATTGTCGGCACGATCGATCATCTGATCCAGGGTCAGCGTCGTGCGCCGGGTGTACTCGCGGTAGATCGGACCCCGCGGCAACTTGTCCCAGAGCACGCCCTCGGGATAGACCGAGCGCAAGCCCAAAGCCGCCACCCAGACTGCACGCGAAGCGAGGTGCAGTACGAAGGTGCAGATCAACGCGTAGCTGGTGAGCTTCAGATAGAAGTACAGCATGAACACGCCGTAGTGCAGACCACCGCTCAACCTCGCCCGCAGCGCGAACAGGACGTCGTCGAGCAGGCCCGGGACCTGCAGCATCGAAAACACCAGCGCGCCCGACAGCAGCAGCTCGACTTCCCAGGTGGGGGTGGTGTCCTTGGGCAGCTGGAAGACCTTGTCTTTATCCAGATCTTCCGACGTGCTTGCGGGCGGGTCTGCGGCCATGCGCGGTCTCCAGAGGCTGGGCGGATCATCGCGGAATGTGGCGCACAGGTGTAGTGCGCAAGCGTGGAAAAGCCCGGCAAAGGCAGCGGAGCAAGCTCCGCTCTACGACAGCTGCTGTGTACGAGGCTCTGGTAGTGCCGAGCTTGCTCGGCAGGATGTGCGGCTCCTGGGCATGGTGCAGAGCCGAAAAGCCCGGCAGAAGCAGCGGAGCAAGCTCCGCTCTACGACAGCTGCTGTGTACGAGGCTTTCGTAGTGCCGAGCTTGCTCGGCAGGATGTGCCGCGCTTGCCCCGATGTACCCTCTGCGGCGAGTATCCAGCTACCGCCAATCGGGCGGATGTCTGGACGTCTGTACCGCCCATGTTGCCGCTGAGCTTCGAGTTTTTCCCACCCAAGACCCCGGATCAGCGCGAGGCGCTGACGCGCACCGCCGAGATGCTGAAGTCACACTCGCCTGATTACGTCAGTGTGACCTTTGGTGCCGGCGGTTCCACGCTGAGCTACACCTACGACACGGTCGTAGGGCTGCGGCAGATCCAGGGTCTGGAAGTGGCGCCGCACCTGTCTTGCCTGGGCGGAACGCGCGAAGAGATTCGCGAACTGCTGCAGCGATACGTGGATCTGGGCTGCCGTCGCATCGTGGCGCTGCGCGGCGACATGCCCTCGGGCATGGCCACGGCCGGCGAATTCCGTCATGCCATCGATCTCGTGCGCTTCATTCGCAGTGAGTTCGACGGCTACTTCCATATCGAGGTAGCGGGTTATCCGGAATTCCACCCGCAGGCGCGCAGCGCGGATGAAGACCTGCGCCATCTGGTGCAGAAGGTAGCGGCCGGCGCCAATGGCGTCATCACCCAGTACTTCTTCAATGCCGAGGCTTACGAGCGCTTCGTGCGCGATGTCCGGGCGCTGGGGGTCACGGTGCCGATCGTGCCGGGCATCATGCCCATCGGCAATTTCAGCCAGCTGAAGCGCTTTTCCGACCAGTGCGGCGCCGAGATTCCGCGCTGGATCGAGCGCCGGATGCAATCCTATGGCGACGACGTCGAGTCAATCCGCGAACTGGGGGCTGAGGTGGTGTCGGCCCTGTGCCTGCGGCTGATCAACGCCGGCGCGCCGTCCTTGCACTTCTATACGCTGAACCGGGCCAAGGCTACGATGAACATCCTGGAGCGCATCGGCGCCTGATCCCGGCGGATGCCTTGGTCGAACGGTACGCGAATCGTCTGACGGGAGCGCCGCTGGCGGGGCAACACAGTCCTCCATCCTCGTTGGCGAGAAAATCCAAGGTGCGCTTCAGTCTTTGGTGTGTTTCCTTGCTGCTGGGCTGGCTTGCGACCGGCCACACGCTTGCGGCAGATGGCGGAGATGCGGCCATCCCCTATCGCCGCTTTTCCCCGCTGATCGACGGCAATGTCAGCGAATGGCGCAGTCCCTGGTATGCGGGCCAGATCATCGAAGCCACTGCGACACCTGCCGGCACGCCGAGGGTGGAACTGCGATTGTGCTGGGACCACGACAACCTGTTCGTGGCCGGGATAGTCAACGACACTGCCTTGATCGCGGCACCGAAAGACCTGGACGTCGACCGCTATCACCAGTACGACTCGGCGCAGATCTATCTGGATGCGCTGGCGGACGGCGGGCCAAGCATGAACGACGATGACGTCGATCTGCTCCTGTTGCCGGATGGACGACAGGGGGTCTTGCGCGGCGACAGCCTGATCGGCACGCTCGTGGGTGCCACGGTGCCGCAACGGCAGTCGGCACCCTTGCCGGTGGAGTACGCGGCGCAAATACATGCCAGCGGCTGGACGTTTGAGTTGCGCATTCCATTTGCCGGACTCGGCCTGACACCGATGTCCGGCAGCGCACTGGGTATCGATGTGGTTTACAACGACTGGTTGGTCGAACACCCGCCGGGCAGTACTCAGGCTCTGACGGCGGAACGGGTGCGCCTGCTGGCACAAAGACCGGGGGCGCCAGAGCCTGCCGATGCGGCGGTAGGCAGGGAGGTGCTGCCGCGCAGCTGGTCGGGCGACACTGATTTTGGCTATCCCGAGCGCTGGCGACGACTGACCCTGACCGGCCAACCTGAGGTCTGGGACGCCATGCTGCAAGACTTCGGCACACCCCGGATGCTGCTGCTGTTTGGCTTGGCGGGCCTGGTGCCGGGTTTGGGGTGTGCAGTCTGGATCCGAGCACGATACCGGCGGCAGTTGCGCACCCTGCTGAGCCGGCTGACGCCCTCAGGCGATGAAACGCCCACGCCGATCGCGCCCGTGCTCTCCCCCAGCGACGAAGACCCGGCTCTGGAGCAAGGCGGGATTCGTGACCGCGAGTTTGCCGATGCCGTGCTGGCTCATGTACGACTGCACCTGCATGAGGCGCTGACGCCTGCTGCCCTCGCCGAGCACTTTCATGTCTCGCCGCGCACGCTGCAGCGCCGCCTGAAGGCGGCCCTGAATACCAGCCCGCAGGAGTTGGTTCTGGTGGCCCGACTGCAAACGGCCCGAACCTTGTTGCGCAGCGGGCGTTATCGGGTAGGCGAGGTAGCGAGCCGAGTGGGCTTCGAGGACCTGTCCTATTTCTCCCGACGCTATCGACTGGCCTTCGGACACGCGCCCTCAGCAGAACCAGCCATCGGACACGGCGAAATCGACCATTAAGCGAACATCTCGGCTGTTCGGCGGTGTTCATGTTCATAGACGGCAATTTCCTGTTCCCGACGCTTGCCCCCAGGTGCCAACGGCGAGCACGCATGGTGCCAAAGTCGCCCAAGTCCTGATCATTGGCGCACCCGTCCTAACGCCGTCTTGCCGACCGTCGCAAGCTCTCCCGCACGCTGGAAGCCAAGGGAGGCCATATGCGGCAATGGAGATGGGTTGTGGTCGCGGCATGGTGGGGTGCGGTGTTGAGTTCGGCGGCACCGCTGGCCGGGGCTGCCGTGATCACGGTAGGACCCAGTGGCGCCCATGCCAGCCTGCAATCAGCGGTTGCAGCTGCGCTGGGAATGCCCGGCGCGGACGAACTTCGGGTGCAGGCCGGCACGCTCATCGGCACGACGCTGATCGCTGGCGATCTCAGCGGCAACGATCTCAGCATCAGTGGCGGCTGGGATGCCAGTTTCACCAGTCAGGGCGCGGCTACCGTGCTCGATGCGTCATCGAGCGGACGCGTCTTCAGTGCGCAACTGAGCGGCGGCAGCTTGCTGTTGACGCGCCTGCAGCTGCGCGGCGGAAGCTCAGTGGCGCAGGTGGCGACCATGATGGTGACGCTGAACGGCACGGCCAGCGCCATCCTTGGGCAACTGAGCCTGCGCGACAGCAGCAGTTCGGCCACGGACGGCGGCTGCGTTCAATTCAACGCCAATGACGACAGTTTCCTGTCCTTCTACGACAGCCAGATCCAGAACTGCACCAACACCCATCCCAGCGTCGCCTTTGGTGTGGGTCTGAAGATTCTCAGCCAGCAACGCGCGCAGGTGATACTCGACAGTCTGTTGCTCACTTCCCTGCAGGCGCAGGCGCTCAACCAGACGGAAGGCACGGCAGTCAACCTCATCACCCAGGGTCAGGGGCGGATTTCTGCTCGCCAGGTTGAAGTTCATTCAGCCAGCAGCGCCGCCACCAGTGTCTTCGGCACAGCCTTGGCCGCGTCCGCCGGCGGCAGCTCGCTGATATCGCTGACGCGCCTGAATCTGCACGACAATCTCGCCCCGGCCGCACCAGCTGGAAGCAGTCAACTGGCGATCAGCGTCTCCGATCAGGCCACCGTCAGTGTCAGCAGCAGCCTGCTGCATTCCGGACCGCAGAGTGGAATCACTGTCACCGGCAGTTCCTCGCTGGCACTGGCCGATCTCAGCAACCTGACGGTCGTCAATCATGCCTCCAGAGCACTGCAGATTTTCGGCACGCCGGGCGTGGCCGTACACAACAGCATCTTTGAGGACAATGGCTTGCCGAGCAGTCTGGCGGCGGTGAGCGCCAGCCAAAATCTGGGCTCGGATCTCGGCCTTGCCAGCCCGAGCTTTCGTGGCGTCAATGACTACCGACTTGCTCCGGAGTCTGCGGGCATCGACTCGGGAACGATGTTGATTCCAAGCGGACTGGCGGTGGAAGATCTGGACGGGCATGACCGGCTACAGGGCGCCAACGTCGACATCGGCGCCTACGAGTTGACTCCCGATCTGCTTCTGCGTGACGGCTTCGAGTGAAGGGGCACCTTGCCATGATGCGTTTATCCTGCTTTTTGTATCTGGCGCTCTGCGCGATGCCGGCTTTGGGTCAGATCCCCGCATTTCCGGGCGCCGAGGGCTTCGGTGCCGCCGCCACGGGCGGGCGCGGCGGGGTCGTGCTGCACGTCACGACGCTCTCCCCGGATCCCGCCGGCACCCAGCCGGGTTCGCTGAACTGGGCGCTGCGGCAGAGCGGACCGCGCACGGTGGTATTCGATGTCAGCGGCGTGATCCACGGGATTGCCAACATCGTCCACGGCGACCTCACCATCGCTGGCCAGACGTCCCCGGGCGGCATCATCGTTCGCGGCCTGATCTGCGACGGTCACTACGAACAGAACTCATGCGACAACTTGATCGTGCGGCATTTGCGCACGCGCCCTGGCTGGAATCTGCCCGTGCCGCCTGGCGGCGAACGCCTGGACGACGCCCTCAGACTGGACGGCATCCATCTGGCCATCTTCGATCATCTGACACTGGCGCATGCCACTGACGAGGCACTGCAGATCAGCTGGGCCTCCGATATCACGGTGCAGGATTCCATGCTCGGCGAGACGGTGGGTGAACACGCCGACCGTGGCGGCGTGCTGCTCAACTATTCTCATCCCGATCACCCACAGGACCGTATCGCGCTGATACGCAATCTCTGGTATCGGGTGGGTGGCCGGACACCGGAGATCACCTGCGAGGCGAGCAACTATGACGGTCTTCCAGGGCTGATCCAGAGCTGTCAGTCCACGCCGCTGCAATTGGAACTCAGCAACAATCTGTATGCCGATCCGGGGTTTCTGGTCTGGTACAACCGCGACGTGGACCAGAATCCTGCTGCCGGGGCCTACCAGGTGCAGATCAATGCCGTCGGCAATCGCTTCCTGACCCGGCCAGGCTATCCCTATGGCATGTTCCTGCACGATCTGCTCGATGTCGCCACCAACCAGCTATTCGTCAGCGACAACCAGCTCTCCGCCTATCCCACGCTGTCCGACTACCAGCTGTTCTATTGCTGCAATGACTTTCCCGCCAACGGCCCCAATCTCGACCTGGGCGTGGCCAACCGGCGGTCGCAGCGACTGTCCTTTCCCGCCATCGCCTATGGGCCTGGCAGCGGCTTGCCCGGCGAACTTCCGGGCCGTGTGGGCGCCCTTCCTGCAGACCCCTTGGAGCGGCGTTGGCGGGACTCCACCCTGGCGCAGTCCTTCCCGGCGATCGACCACGGCACGCCGCTGGCCAACGACACTTTTGATCTGGATTTTGATCCGGACTCGCCACCCGCGGCACCGCAAGATAGCGATGGCGATGGCATGCCGGACGAATTCGAACTGGCTCAGGCTGCCCTCGGGCTTGATCCGATGGTAGCCGACAACAACGGCGACCAGTTGTCGATTGCCTTCACCGGCGTGGCCGGCTACAGCAACCTCGAGTGCTATCTGAACACGCTGGCGGACCAGCGCCTGCTGCCGGATACGCTTTTCCAAAGCGGTTTCGAGTAATCCCGCGGAAGCTGGTCAGCATCGGGCGCGGGCAACGGCGGCGTGCCATCGCGCCAGATGTTGCTGCCGGTCGGTGCCCGACATCTCCGGCACAAAACGACGCTGCTCGCGCCACAGCGTCTCCAGATGCTGCAGGTCGGGCCAAAGGCCGATGCCCAGTCCAGCCAGCAAACCCGCTCCGAGGCCGGTGCTCTCCTGCTGCGCCGGTCGGCACACGGCCACGCCGAGCACGTCGGCCTGGAACTGACAGAGGAAATCATTGGCACTCATGCCACCATCGATACGCAATTCGGTGAGTGCGCTGCCGGTGTCGCCCTGCATGGCGTGCAGCAGTTCGACATTCTGCAAGGCCACCGATTCCAGCGCAGCACGGACGATGTGGGCCTTGCCACTGCCGCGGGTCAGTCCGCAAATCAGGCCGCGCGCGGCGCTGTCCCAGTGCGGTGCACCCAGGCCAACGAAAGCCGGCACGATGCTGACACCGCCGCTGTCGGTCACGCTGGCGGCCAGTTCGGCGCTCTCGGCGGCGTGGCGGATCAGGCCCAGCTCATCGCGCAACCACTGGATCAGCGCCCCGGCGACGAACACCGAGCCCTCCAGCGCATAGGTGCGGGCACCCGCGAGCTGCCAGGCCACGGTGGTCAACAAGCCGTGCTTCGACGGCACCGGCTGATCGCCGCTGTTGAGCAGCAGGAAGCAGCCGGTGCCATAGGTGTTCTTGGCCATCCCCGGGCGCGTGCAAGCCTGACCGAACAGCGCCGCCTGCTGGTCTCCGGCCATACCTGCGATCGGAATGCGCGCGCCGATAACCGCGGCGTCGGTGTGCGCCAACACGCCACTGGAATCAACCACCTGCGGCAAGGCCTCGGCGGGGATGCCGAACAGATCCAGCAGCCACGGATCCCAATCGCCCAGATGCAGGTTGTAGAGCAGCGTGCGCGAGGCATTGCTGGCGTCGGTCAGATGGGCGCGGCCGCCGCTCAACTGCCAGACCAGCCAACTGTCGACCGTGCCGAAAGCCAGCCGCCCTTGCCCGGCGAGCACTCGGGCTTGCGGCCAGTGATCCAGCATCCAGCACATCTTGGTGGCCGAGAAATACGGATCCAGCAGCAGACCGGTACGCGCACGTACCTCAGCCTCGATACCTCGGTCCCTGAGCACGCTACAGGCCGCCGCGGTGCGCCGGCATTGCCAGACGATGGCCGGCCCCAGCGGCGCCCCGCTGCGCTTGTCCCAGGCGACGATGGTCTCGCGCTGATTGGTCAAGCCGATGGCGCTGATGGCCTCGGCCCGCAACTGTGCCTGCGCCAGCACCGAGCGGATCGAGCTGAGCTGCGTCTGCCACAGTCGATCGGCATCGACTTCAACCCAGCCCGGCTGCGGGTACTCGCAGTCAAAGGCCTCGCTGTGGCTGGCGACAATCCGGGCCCGATCGTCGATCAGCAGCGAGCGTGAGCTGGACGTGCCCTGGTCGAGGGCGAGGATCAGGGGGCGCATGGCGTTCCTCCGGAGATCGCGGGTGAGGACAGCATCGCGGGCAGAGCCCGCTCCCACAAGAGCAGGTTGCTGGTTGTCGGTTGTCGGTTGTCGGTTGTCGGAAAGAGCAGACAGCCTGTGGGAGCGGACTCTGTCCGCGATCAGACCCGCGGCCGGTAAAGCGGTTGTCAGTGCCAGTGTCGGCAGAGCATGCGTCCAATCATCGACAGTCACCGGCTCTTCTCCGCGTCCTTTCTGCTTTTCCTCTGCGTCCTTCGCGTCCTGCTTCTGCCCACAGCTCGCCGCCGTTCCCGGTTTTCGTGGCAAGACTCCAACTGCGATCGCGACGCAAGGTCGCTCCTACAAATGCCGGACTTTCCTTCGTGTCCTCTTCAGGCGGCAGCTCGCCGCCGCTCCCGGTTTTCGTGGCAGGAACTCCAACTGCGATCGCGACGCGAGGTCGCTCCTACCAACGGCAGACTGTTCGACCGACCCTGGGCCGGGCAAAATGACGCCGACCCCCGGATGGGCGCCCCCATGTCCACAGGCAGCTTCGATATCGATACCGTCGTCGTCGGTGCTGGCGTGGTTGGCCTGGCGGTGGCGCGGGCGCTGGCGCTGTCGGGCTCTGAAGTGCTGGTGCTGGAGGCGGAGGACCGACCGGGCGAAGGGATTTCCAGCCGAAATTCCGGCGTTATCCATGCCGGCATGTACTACGCCACCGGCTCGCTGAAAGCGCGTGCCTGCGTGCGCGGACTGGCGCTGATCTATGGCTATTGCCAACATCGGCGCGTGGCTCACCGGCGCACCGGCAAGCTGATCGTGGCCACGCGCGAGGCGGATCGACCCGGGCTCCAGGCCATCCAGGCTCAGGCGCAGGCCAACGGCGTCGAGGTGCACTGGCTGGAGGCTGACCAGACCATGGCCCTCGAACCGGCGCTGCGCTGCGTAGCGGCGCTGGATTCGCCGAATACCGGCATCGTCGATGTGCCGGAGCTGATCACGGCGCTGATCGGCGATATCGAACAACACGGCAGTCGGGTGCTGTGCCGCACCCGGGTCGCAAGCATTGATGCCAGCGACGGCACATTCCAGGTGCGGACCGAGGGCGGCGACCAGTTGCGCTGCCGTCGACTGGTCAACGCCGCCGGACTGGGCGCGCCGGCACTGGCCGCCAACACCGGCGGTCTGGATGCCCGACATGTGCCGCGGCTCTGGTACGGCCAGGGCCACTACTACAATCTGCGCGGGCGTTCGCCATTCACGCGGTTGATCTACCCGCTGCCCGGCAGCGCCAGCCTCGGCGTACATCTGGGAATGGACATCAGCGGCCGCTGCCGTTTCGGCCCGGACATGCGCTGGATAGACGCGCCCAGCTACCAGTTCGACGACAGCCAGCGCCGCGCCTTTGCCGAGTCCATCCGGCAATGGTGGCCGGCGCTGCGGGAGGAGGATCTGACACCGGATTTCGTCGGTGTGCGGCCCAAGCTCGCCGGTCCGGGGCAACCGAGCGCGGATTTCGTCATCCAGGACCAGGCCGTGCACGGCTTGCCCGGATTGGTGAATCTGTTTGGCATCGAGTCGCCAGGTTTGACCTCCAGCCTGGCGCTGGGGGAGTTGGTGGCGGCGGTTCTTGGCAACTGAGGACTGCGTAGTCAGCAACTGAAGACCAAGCAACCCTCGCTGGCCAGAGCCAGCTCCGGTCATCGATTGACCGGGCAGCGGTCTGCCCGCCATCGACTAGCGCAGGTGTGATAGATGCGGGCTAGCGTGCCGCTTACCGGCAGCCCTTTTCGCGGACAGAGTCCGCTCCCACAGGCGGCCTGCTCTAGCCGACCCCGAGGCCCCAACACCGACACCGATGCTGTTGTAGGTCCAGACGGGTCTGGACCTACAGAGCAGAGCACTGGCGAGCCGGCCTGCCCCAGGAACAAAATGTCCGGCCAAACGTATTCGTTGAACGCAGCTGAACATCAAGGACTGATGCCGACGCGCCTTGACATCCTGTATACGAGAGCTTGAATTACGCTGACGACCGACACATATTGCTACAAACCTTAAGCCAAACGCCTGGAGTGCCTAGATGAGTGCAGCCAATCCGGTCCTGACCCGTGCAGAAGTTGCTGCGCTGGCCAATACCAAGACCATCCGCAATGCCTACACGCTGCTGACCATGATCCTCGGCCTGTCGGCAGTGACCTGCTGGTATGCCATCAGCAGCGGCGCCACGCCCATCAATGTCTGGCTATTCCTGGCCTTCATGATCGGCATGCCGTTTGCCGTGAACGCAACTCGCAACAGCATGGCCGGTCTGGTGCTGTCCTTCGTTTACGCCGCAGGCCTCGGCTACTTCCTGGGTCCGATCGTCGGCATCTACTTGAGCATCGATCCGAATATCCCGGTCTATGCGCTGGCCGCCACCAGCGTCATCTTCTTCTCGCTGTCCGGCTACGCGCTGGTCTCGCGCACCAACTTCAACTTCATGGGCGGCTTCCTGTTCGTCGGCTCGCTGGTCATCCTGGGCGCGATCGTGGCCAACATCTTCCTGCAGATGCCGGTGCTGAGCCTGGTGATTTCCGGCGCCGCGGTGCTGCTGATCTCGGGCGCGATCCTGTGGGAAACCAGCCAGCTGATCCATGATCCGGAAGCGAACTACATCGTGATCGCCACCAGCCTGCTTGGCAGCATCTGGGTGCTGTTCATGCATCTGATGCGCCTGTTTGCCTTCTTCAGCGGCGAGGATTGAGAGCTGGTAGCTGGTAGCTGGTTGCCGGTTGCTGGTTGCTGGTCGCTGGTTGCTGGTTGCTGGTTGTCAAAAAATACAGGCCCGCGAAAGCGGGCCTTTTTGTTGTTGGGATCATGGCGATCTTGCACTGGCCCGGCGCTGCACACGGGCAATCAAGCCGAGTGTGGGGTAGCGCGGCTCCGGCGCGCGGCGGGTTGGGTTGTGCGCCCGGCTTGTTCGCGCCGGCGGCCGCGGCCTGGCCCGCCGGGCGCCGCGCGCTTGCCGTCTCTACGCTCAGCCGGGGCCAGCGGGCGCGCGGACCCGGCCTACGATTCCTCTGACATTGCCCGCGCAGTGACCTTGAACCGGCGTCATTTCGAGCCCGGATTTGATCCGGGGGGAAGCAATCCAGGCGCTCTGTTTCAAACGGCTCTGGATTGCTTCGTCGCTGCGCTCCTCGCAATGACGCATCAACACCTTGAATCGGGAACCCGGGGCCGGGAGGCACGGGTCGCAACACGATCGCCCCGTGCCCCGTGCCCCGTGTCCCGTGCCCCGCTACCGCAGTTCGCGGGAGAAGAAGGTCAGCGCCAATGCGGTCATGAAGGCGCGCTGGGCAGCATTGGCGGCGCCGCCGTGGCCGCCTTCGATGTTCTCGTAATAGAGCACATCGTGGCCCTGTTGCTTCATCTTCGCGACCATCTTGCGGGCATGGCCAGGATGCACGCGATCGTCGCGGGTCGAGGTGGTGAACAGGGTACGCGGGTATTGCACGTCGGCCTTGACGTTGTGGTACGGCGAGAAGGTCTGGATGTACTTCCATTCTTCCGGATCATCCGGATTGCCGTATTCGCCCATCCAGGAGGCGCCGGCCAGCAGCTTGTGGTAGCGCTGCATGTCGAGCAGTGGCACCTGACAGACGATGGCGCCGAACAGATCCGGGCGCAGAGTCAGCATGTTGCCCATCAGCAGGCCACCGTTGGAGCCGCCCATGGTGCCGAGATGCTCGGTGGACGTGACCTTGCGTTCGATCAGGTCTTCGGCCACTGCGATGAAGTCCTCATAGGCCTTGTGCCGATTGGCCTTGAGCGCCGCCTGATGCCACTTCGGCCCAAACTCGCCGCCACCGCGGATGTTGGCGAGGATCCATACGCCGCCCTTGTTGAGCCAGGAATCGCCATAGTTGGCCATGTAGCTGGGCGTCATCGAGACCTCGAAGCCGCCATAGCCGTAGAGGATCGTCGGGTTCTTGCCGTCGAGAGTGAGATCCTTGGCCGCGACCTGGAAATAAGGTACCCGGGTGCCGTCGGCGGAGATGGCTTCGTGCTGGCTCACGGCCAGCTTCGACGCGTCGAAAAAGGCTGGCAGTGACTTCAGCAACTGCGGTGCATCCTGACCAATCTCGCCATAGTGCAGGCTGGTCGGGGTCAGGAAGTCGGTCACCGTGGCCCAATAGGCATCAGAGTCCTGGGCATCGACCGCGCTGACGCTGACCTCACCGAACTCAGGCAGACCGGCCATCGGCTGTCGCGTCCATCCGCCCTCGCCTGGCGTCCACACATAGACGCGGTTCTTCACGTTGTCGAGTTCATTGACGATGATGTGATGGCGGGTGGGCGAATAGCCAGCCATCGATGAGCGCTCGGTGGGCGTGAACAGGGCATCGAACTCACGCTTGCCTGCCATGAAGTTATCCAGGCGCGTCACCAGCAGTGAACCCGCCGGCCAGGTCTTGCCGCCGACACTCCAGTCCTCGCGCAGCTCCAGCAACAGCCATTCGCGATGGAAATTGGCATTGGCGCTGTCGGGCTTGTCGATCTTCACGAGCTGATCGCCCTGCAGCAGGTAGGCCTCGTTGGTGTAGAAGGTGATGCCGCGGTAGACGCCCTGGCGCTCGAATCCGGGCGTGGTGTCGGCAAAGGCAAACACCCAGACGTCATCGGCCTTGCCCTCGTAGACGGTCTGCGCTGCGCTCAGTGGCGTGCCGCGCGTCCAGCGCTTGGCGATGCGCGAATAGCCCGAGGAGGTCATCGAGCCAGGGCCAAAATCGGTGCCGACGAAGACATGATCGATATCGATCCAGCCCATGCCGCTCTTGGCCTCGGGCAGTTCGAAACCGCCCTTGACGAAGGCCTTGTCCACCACATCGTATTCGCGCACGACATTGGCGTCAGCACCGCCGCGGGAGAGCTGGATCAGGCAGCGCCGATACTCGGGCTGCAGGCAGTCAGCGCCCGCATACACCCAGTTCTCGTCCTCGGCCTTGGCCAGAGCATCGATATCGAGCACGGTTTCCCAGGCTGGTTCGGCCTTTCGGTATTCGTCCAGACTGGTGCGACGCCAGATGCCGCGCACGTGATCGGCATCGCGCCAGAAGTTGTAGTAGTGCTCGCCCATCTTGCTGGCGTAGGGGATCTTCTCGTTGGAATCGAGAATCTCCAGCGTGCGCGCCTGAATGCGCTTGAAGTCGCCCGAGCGGGTCAGCTCGGCCACGGTTTGGGCATTCAGGCCCTGCACCCATTCCAGCGCCTTGGCGTCCTCGACGCCTTCCAGCCATTGGTTGGGGTCTTCAGTCGGCGTGGCCGCGACAGCCAGTGCATTCATGGACAACATCAGGGGCATCAGAAACCAGTTCGGGCGCACGGCGCACCTCGTTCGATGGAAAACAGCGCGCACCCTAAACGTGGATGTCGTCCGCGTCCATGGGCAGCAAGTCAAGGTCAGGAATCAGGAGCCACCGAGAGCGATTCCCATTCGGCGGCGGCGGCGCGCAGGCGCTCACGATCCTCGTCCAGCTGCAGCGCCAACTCGGCGCGCTTCAGCGCCAGAATCGAATGCGATCGCGCCGCCTTGCGCACCGTCTCGTCGCCCATGCGCGCCAGCGCCAGCAGCGCCTTCTGCAGGCGCAGGCCTACCTCAACGGACCCGGCACCATCGCGGGCAATGGCGCTGAAGGCATCATCGAACAGATCGCCAGCCGCCAGTTCAGCCACATACACCCGATCGTATTCGGGCGCAGCAGGAGCGCTGTCGGACTCGGGGCCGATCCAGATCGAGAACAGGCGCACCAGCGTGCCGATAGTGTCGATGGCCGTACCCGGGTCATTGACCGCAGGCGACAGAGCCCGCGCTGCAATTTCCGAGAGCACCACCAGCCCGAAGCGCGGATCATCTTCGAACACGCGATCACCGTGGATCGTGAAGGCGTCAACGATGGCATCCGTGGGGCCCTCCGGTGCCTCGCCCTGGTCGGTCTTGATCAGCGCCAGGGGTCGATCCGGGGTGACGAACGTTCCAGGCTGGACCTCCACCACGACCCAGGCCTGATGCCGTTCGGCCCACGCTTGCAGGGCACTGATGTCGACATGCTGGACATAACCGATGCTGCGGGTATGCACGGCATGTCCCCCAACCTGACCGGCGCGAAGTCTGGCGCACAGCGTAGGTGCGTGGCGCCGTCGGCGCAGGGCTGCGGCGCAGGCGGCCTCGACCTTGTCGATGGTGCTTCCGAGGCGCCCCAGTCGGGCAATGCTGTCGCTCCAGCGCACGAAGGTGACCACCACGATTCCGAACACCAGTACCGTGATCAGGAAGAGCACGAAGATGCCGGTTGTCCCGAAATAATGGTTCTTGGTCGCCACCAGCGCGACGATGCTGAAGATGAAGGCACCGATGAAGGTGGACAGGGCGTTCTTCGATCCATCATCGGCCAGCACCAGCGGAAATGATCGCGGGGTCGCGGTGCCGGCGGCGGAGGCATAGGCAGAGACCATCGAGGACAGCGCGAAAGTGGCGATCACCAGCATGCTGGACGCCATGATCGACAGCAGGCTTTGCACCGAATCGACCGTGATTTCCGGGACCAGATGAGACAGGCCCAGACCATCGGCCAACCGGGCGGCAACGGCGGCGCCGATGGACAACACACAGATCAGCAGCGGCCTGAGCCAGAGTCGTTCGCGCAGCCGATTGAACTCGAATCGGAGTCGATCAAGGGAGATCACCGCGTTCATTCCGCCACTCCTGTCTGGCCCTGTTCTGGTCTGACCGCTATGCGGCGCTCTCGCGGCCATTGTGTTGTCCATGGGGGCGGGCTGTCGAGCACGACACCACAGGACGCGCCGACAGCATCAAGCTGCTGGCCAGCACAGGTGACTCCGGGGCACTTGCGCCCGCCCTATGATCGATGTAAATTACTGACCGGTCAGTTATTAAAACATGGATCAATGTCCGACTCTTCCGCCAACCGGGGCAAGGACCCAAGCCCAGCCAGACGCAGGCGCAAGGAGGCGCGGCCCGCCGAGATTGTCGACGCGGCCTTGGGCCTGTTTGTGGAGCGGGGTTTCGCAGCCACGCGCCTGGACGATGTCGCCGAGCGCGCGGGCGTCAGCAAGGGCACGGTCTACCTGTATTTCGACAGCAAGGAAGCGCTGCTGGCGGAAGCCGTGGGACGCAACATCGGCCCGTTGCTGGCCGAGTTCTCGCTAGCGATCGCCGACCCCGGGATCAGTGCCAGCACGCTGATCGAGCGCTTCGTCCGACGCTGGTGGCAGGTGCTGAGCGCCTCACCGATGCAGGGTGTGCCCAAGCTGATGATGTCCGAATCCGGCAACTTTCCGGAGCTGGCCCGGCACTTCGTCGTGAACTTCATTGCCCGCATGCAGGACGGCGTGCTGGCTACCGTGCTGCGCAAGGGCGTGGCCTCGGGCGAATTTGCGCCCATGGATATCGAATACGCGGTGCGGGTGCTGATTCACGGACTGGTGTTCATGCCGATCTGGTTGCACTCGCTGGGGCGCGTGGACGAGCGCCCCTTCGAGCCGGATCGCTACCTCGAGTGCTGGCTGGATTTGAGTTTGCGGGCGCTGCGCGCGCCGGCTGGAGACAAGCAATGAAGTCGATCGTGATGACGCGCCGGGCCACCTGGGTGTGGACAGTGATGTGCTTGTTGGCGCTGACCGGCTGCCAATCCCAGGCGCCGGACGGCTACCAAGGCTACCTGGAAGCAGATTACGCCTACATTGCCGCACCGGTAGCCGGACGCCTGACCGAACTGCCGCTGCCACGCGGCGCAGCGGTCGTCACCGGCGCAACCCTGTTCGCCGTGGACGGCGAGCTGCAACAGCAACAGCTGCTGCAGGCACAGAGCCAGGTGCGTCAGGCCCAGGCGCAACGGGATGATCTTGGCAGCGGCCGCCGACCGGAAGAGATCCGGGTGATTGCGGCGCAGGTCCGAGAAGCGCGTTCGGCGCTGGATCTGGCCGAGCGCGAACTGAAACGGATCAGCGAACTGCGCGCCCGCGGCCTGACCTCTGCCGACGCCCTGGACCAGGCCAACGCCGCCCAGGCCCAGGCCCAGGCGCGCGTGGCCTCGGTGCTGGCGCAACAGCGCAGTGCCGAACTGGCCGGCCGCCCCGACGCCATCGCTGCTGCCGATGCCGCCGTCGAAGCCGCCCAGGCCGCGCTCGGACAGGTGCAATGGAGCGTTGATCAGACCCGCATCCGCGCCCTCCAGGATGGGCGCATCGAAGACACCCTGTTTCAGCTGGGCGAATGGGTGCCGGCGGGCGCGCCGGTGCTGAAACTACTGCCGGCCAGCGGCCCGTTCATCCGCTTCTTCGTGCCGATGAATGAACTGGCGCAGTGGTCGCCTGGCCAGTCCGTCTCCATCAGCTGCAGCGCTTGCACCTCGGAATTGACCGCAACCGTCAACTTCATCGCCGCCAGCCCCGAGTACACGCCACCGGTGATCTTCAGTGAGTCGCGCAGCGAGGATCTGGTCTATCGCGTCGAAGCCCGATTCGACAGTCCGGCGCCGCTGGCACCTGGGTTGCCGGTGGTGGTGAGGCGCCGTCCTTGACGACGGGTTGTCGGTTGCTGGTTGTCGGTTGTTGGAAACAGCCGATGCCACAGCCCGCCAGATTGCAGTCTGTGGGAGCGGCTTCAGCCGCGATCGCTGCACTCATCCGGGCTGGTTGCCGGTTGTCGGTTGCCGGTTGTTGGAAACAGCCGAAACTTTGGGAGCGGCTTCAGCCGCGATCGCTGCACACACCAGGAACCGACACGTACACCTACACCTGCACCTACACCTACACCGACACCGACAACCGACAACCAGAATGAACGACCTCGTCATCGACGTAAAAGGCCTCACCAAGCGCTTCGACGGCAAGACTGTGGTCGACGGCCTCAATCTGCAGGTCGAACGCGGCGCCATCTACGGCTTTCTCGGGCCCAACGGCAGCGGCAAGACCACCTCGATCCGCATGATCTGCGGGCTGCTCACGGCCGACGCTGGCAGCGGTACCTGCCTGGGGCTGGATGTGATCCACGACAGCGCCACGATCAAGCAGCAGGTCGGCTACATGACCCAGCGCTTCAGCTGGTGGGAAGACCTGACCATCGAAGAAAACCTGCGTTTCGCGGCGCGCATGCATCAGCTGCGCAAGCCGCGTCAGGTGGTGACGGACACGCTGGAAAGGCTGGGCCTGACCAGTCGCAGACGGCAGCTGGCCGGTTCGCTCTCAGGCGGCTGGAAACAGCGGCTGGCACTGGCGGCCTGCCTGCTGCACCAGCCACGTCTGTTGTTGCTGGACGAGCCCACGGCGGGTGTGGACCCCAAGGCCAGACGCGATTTCTGGGCCGAGATCCACGCGCTCGCCCGCGACGGCCTGACCGTGCTCGTGTCTACCCACTACATGGACGAGGCCGAGCGTTGCCATCGGCTGGCCTACATCGCCTACGGCAAATTGCTGGCCGAGGGTACGCCGGACGAGATTCTGGCGCAGGTCGGCTTGAACACCTACGCGCTGACCGGTGCCCCACCCGATGCCGTGGCTGAGCTGAGCGCACTGGCCGGCGTCGAGCAGGTGGTGCCCTTCGGTTTGCGACTGCATGTATCCGGCAGCGATACCGAGTTGCTCAAACGCAGTCTGCACGATTACGCCAGCGGCCATCGAATCCGCTTCGAGCCGGTCGAATCCTCCCTGGAAGACGCATTCATCGCGCTGATGCGCGGCGGAGATCGCGCATGAACCGGTTCTCGATGCAGCGGCTGCTGGCCGTACTCGGCAAGGAATTCATCCAGATGCGTCGGGATCGGCTGACCTTCGCGATGATGGTGGGCATTCCGATCATGCAGCTGTTGCTGTTCGGCTTTGCCATCAACACCGACCCCAAGCATCTGCCGACCACCGTGATCAGCGCCGAGTCGAGCGAGTTCTCGCGGCGGCTGATCTCGGCGATGAAGAATTCCGACTATTTCGATCTGCGGCCGGCGGCCCCGACCATCGAGGGCTCGCGGGCCCTGCTGGAACGTGGCGAAGTGCTGTTCCTGCTGCGGATCCCGGCCAATTTCTCCCGCGATCTGGTCCGCGGCCAGCGACCGGAACTGCTGATGGAAATCGATGCCACCGATCCGGTCGCCAGCGGCAATGCCATTGCCGCGCTCAGCGGCCTGATCGATCAGGCGGTGGCCACCGAGCTCACCGGGCCGCTGGCCAGCCTCGCGGCCAAACCCGGGCCCATCGATCTGCGCATCCAGCGCCGCTACAACCCGGAAGGCATCACCCAGTTCAACATCGTTCCCGGCCTCATGGGCGTCATTCTGACCATGACCCTGATCATGCAGACGGGCCTTGCCATCGCCCGCGAGCGCGAGCGCGGCACCATGGAGAATCTGCTGGCCATGCCGGTGCGACCACTGGAAATCATGATCGGCAAGCTGGTGCCTTACATCCTGGTGGCCTACATCCAGGTCACGGTGATCCTGAGCGCCGCTCATTTCATCTTTGGAGTGCCGATCCTCGGCTCCATCCCTTTCCTGCTGCTGTGCGTGCTGGCCTTCGTGATCGCCAACCTGTCGGTAGGCCTGTTGTTCTCGACCCTGGCCCGCAACCAGATGCAGGCCATGCAGATGACCTTCTTCTTCTTCCTGCCTTCGATCCTGCTGTCCGGCTTCATGTTTCCCTTCCGCGGCATGCCCAGTTGGGCCCAGAACATCGGCGAAGTGCTGCCGCTGACCCATTTCTTGCGCATCGTTCGCGGCGTCTTGCTCAAGGTCAATGGCCCGGCCGACGTCTGGCCTAATCTGTGGCCACTGCTGGTGTTCACGCTGGTGGTGGTGGCCCTTGGGGCGAAGCGCTTCCGGAAGACGCTGGACTGAGAAGGAGCGGTTGTTGGTTGTTGGGACTCGGGACTCGGGAGAGGCTTGTATATGGGCGTCATTGCGAGCGCAGCGAAGCAATCCAGAAGCAAGGTGACAAGCTCCTGAATTGCTTCGTCGAGAATGGCGGCGGTTCGCTGTTGAAGGTCCAGACTTGTCTGACCCACAACACAATCGCGGACAGAGTCCGCTCCCACAGGAAGCAAAAGCAGCTCGCGCTGTTCTCCGCGCCCTCCGCGTCTCCGCGCGAGCCAGCTCCTACCAACAACCAACAACCGACAACCGACAACCAGCCCCGCGATGACCTCTGGCACTTATGAACATGGCCCGCCGAAACCGAAGCTTCGCCCTTGAGCAACCCAGCCGTGGACCGCTACCCTTGTCGTCTTGCCTTCTCATCTCGGATTTGTAGACAAAGCCATGGCCGGATCGCTCAATTTTGAACGTGCTCGCTTCAATATGGTTGAACAGCAGGTGCGCCCGTGGGAGGTACTCGACACCCGCGTGCTGGACGTCCTCGGCGAGATCAAGCGCGAGGATTTCGTGCCGCCTCGTCACCGCAAGCTGGCTTTTGCCGATCTGGCGATCCCGCTGGAGCACGGCGAGTTCATGATGAAGCCCGTGGTCGAAGGCCGATTGCTCCAGGCCCTGGAGCTCGGCGGCGACGAAGACGTGCTCGAAATCGGCACCGGCAGCGGTTTTCTGGCGGCCTGTCTGGCGCGGCTGGCGCGCCAGGTGCTCAGCATCGAGTTGCATGCCGATCTGGCGGAGCGCGCACGCGCCCGGATCGGATCCTCTGGCATCCGCAACTGTCAGGTACAGGCCGGCGATGCTTTCGACTTCCACCCGGCGCAGACCTTTGATGCGATTGCCGTCACCGGTGCCGTGGCGGTCATCCCTGAATCCTTCCAGCGCTGGCTCAAGCCCGGCGGCCGGTTGTTCGTGGTCCATGGCAAGTCGCCGGTGATGAATGCCGCGGTGTTGACACGCCAGGGCCCAGACTACGTCGAAGCCAAGAGCCTGTTCGAGACCGACCTACCCTATCTGCACGGTGCGCAGCCCGCGTCCCGCTTCGAATTCTGACGATTATCCCAAGAGGTTTTCCATGCGTCGCCATACCCTGACCATTGCCCTGATCACCGGCCTCTCGGCCCTCGCCGGCAGCGCCAGCGCTGCTGACCTGGCCCAGATCTACGAAATGGCCCGCGCCAGTGATCCGCAGCTGGCCGCTGCCGAGTCGGCCATGTATGCCGCAGGCGAAGGTGTGGTGCAGGCGCGCTCCTCGTTGCTGCCCAACCTGAGCGGCAGCGCAGGCCTGGGTGACTCCAACAGCAGTAGCTCGCAGATCACCTCGATTCCGCAACCGGACGGTACCGTGCGCTTCGGCCGCGCAGATGGCAATGGCGATACCACCTCGCGCACGTATCGTTTGCAGCTCACCCAGACCATTTACAGCCAGGCCAACTACACTCGACTGCGCGGCGCCCGCGCCGGTCAGTCCAGTCTGGCGGCCAGCTACGATGCCGCGCTGGACAACCTGATCGTGCGCGTGGCAGAGGCCTATTTCAGTGCCCTGACGGCGACCA
The DNA here is from genome assembly GCA_024234055.1 of Rhodanobacteraceae bacterium. Lineage (NCBI taxonomy): Bacteria > Pseudomonadati > Pseudomonadota > Gammaproteobacteria > Lysobacterales > Rhodanobacteraceae > Rhodanobacteraceae bacterium. The sequence continues at coordinate 829,322 of JACKOW010000001.1, read as the reverse complement.
CCAATCTGGAAGCCGCGAAGGCCGAGGAGACCGCCGTCAATCGCCAGCTGGAACAGGCTCAGCAGCGCTTTGAAGTCGGTCTGTCGGCCATCACCGACGTGCATGAGGCACAAGCTCGCTACGATGGCGCGCGCGCCGCGGCCATTTTGGCGCAGAACCAGCTGGACGACAGCTTCGAGGCCTTGGCTGAGCTCACCGGCAAGCCAGTCAGCGACGTGCGCCCGCTGGCCGAGAACATCACGCTCAGCCGCCCCAGCCCCGACAAGACCGAGGACTGGGTGGCTACCGCCGAGGCCGAGAGTCCGCTGCTGGCGATCCGCCGCTTCGATCTCAAGCAGGCCGAGGAGAACGTCAATACCGCCAAGGCCGCCCACCTGCCGACGCTGAGCGCTGATTACACCTGGGTCGATCAGACCTCCTGGGGCTCGCGCTCCTCCAATAACCTCTCATTCCCGGCCGGCTCGGATTTCCGTGACCACGGTTTCGGGATTACCCTGAACGTGCCGATCTTCGAGGGCTTCGCCACGCAATCGCGGGTGCGCCAGGAGTCCTACAACCGCGACGCGGCTGCCGATCGCTACGAGCAGGAAAAACGCGCCGTCACCCGCAGTACCCGAAACGCCTTCCGCGCGGTGGCCGCAGGCATCAGCGAAGTCGAAGCCCGCAAACAGGCGCAGATTTCGGCGCAGAGCGCGCTGGATGCCACCCAGGCCGGATTCGAGGTCGGCACCCGAACCATCGTCGACGTGCTGATCAGCCAGCAGGTGCTGTTCCAGGCCCAGCGCGACTATGCACGCGCCCGTCACGACTATCTGCTGAACTCGCTGCGACTGAAGCAGGCCGCCGGGACCATCACCGTGGCCGATCTGCAAGCGGTCAATGCGCTGCTGAAGTAGCGGAACGTTGTTGCCTTGGCAGAACGGCGCTTGCTCCGCTGCCTTGGTTGGGTTTTGGTGTTGAACAGGGGGCAAGGGGCGGGGGACCCACGCCGCGGCACGGTCAGATCATGGGTCGTGATTGGACACTCTCCCCCTGCCCCTTCTTTTCCAGACCCATAAATCAATGCGTTAGCGCATGTCTGGTGAGAGCCCCGGTTGCCCCCGGCGGTGCGCATATTCGCGCATCAAGCTGTCGGCGATCTCGGGGCTTCTTTTTTGTCCGCAAAGGACGCGAAGATTTCAATGCTTGTCCGGTTGAGCGCGATGTCTGGCGACACCGCCAACCGAAATCTTGGAATCGCTCTACTTTGCGTCCTTTGCGTCCTTTGCGAAAAATGTTTTTTATTCCAATACTTGCGGCATGTTTGGTGAGAGCGTCCAGACAAGTCTGGACCTACAAGAGCCGAACACCCCGCCGAGCAAGCTCGGTACTACAAGAGCGTCGTACGCCGATCCGTCGCCGCCAATATTCCTTCGATCGCCTCGATGGTGCGCGGCACCGCGCCGCGCTCGCGTTCGACCACGGCCACGGCGGCTTCGCTCATGGCCCGGGCCCGTGCCGGCTCGCTGAGGATGCGCACGATCTGACTCCCCAGCGCCGCCCCGTTGGCGACCCGCAGCGCCGCGTTCTCGCGCACCAGGGTGTCGGTGATCTCGGCAAAATTAAAGGTGTGCGGGCCTATCAGGATCGGCTTGCGCAAGGCCGCCGGCTCCAGCACATTGTGGCCACCGATGTAGTCCAGACTGCCGCCGACAAAACAAGCGTCGGCGCAAGCATAGAACTTCAGCAACTCACCCATGCTGTCGACCACGAAACACTGCGAATCCAGCGAGGCGATCGAATCCTCGCTGCGGCAACTGGTGCGAAAGCCATAGGAACGGCATAGCGAGATCGCCGCCCTGAAGCGCTCCGGGTGCCGTGGCACCAGTATCAGCAGCGCATCCGGAAATCGTCCCAGAATGCGGGCGTGGGCCTGCAGCACCGCCGCCTCTTCACCCTCGTGGGTGCTGGCCGCGATCCAGACCGGTCGCAGCGCACCCCACAGCTCACGCCATTCGCGGGCGTTGTCGTCCAGGCCTGTCGGTACCGCCATATCGAACTTGATGTTGCCAACCACGCGCACGCGCTCCGGCGGCGCACCCAGTTGCAGGAAACGCTGACTGTCCACCTGCGACTGTGCCGCCACCAGGGTGGCGCACTGCACTGCCTCGGTGATCAGGGAGATCGCCGGACCATAGCCACGCAGGCTGCGCTCGCTCAGGCGCGCATTGGCGATGAAGATGGGAATCTGGCGCTCACGGCAGGCGAAATACAGATTCGGCCAGATCTCGGTTTCCATCACCAGCGCAATGCGCGGTTTCACGCGCTTGAAGAAGCGCTCGATCGCCGCCGGGAGATCGTAAGGCAGGTAGACGTGAAACACCCGGTCGCCGAACTGCTTGAGCACCCGATCGGAGCCGGTAGGCGTGATCGTGGTCACCACCAGCGGCGCGTCAGGGTGACGTTGCATCAGCGCCTCGATCAGCGGAATGGCGGCATTGAACTCACCCACCGAGACCGCGTGCACCCAGATCGAGGACTCGAAACCGGGATCGCGAAACCAGCCAAAACGCTCCAGCCAACGCGAAAAATAGCCTCGATTGCGCAAGCCACGAAAGGCCAGGCGATACAGGATCACCGGCATGGCGAGATACATCGCGAGCGTGTAGAGGCGGCGCGAGAGACGCATGAGCAGCCGAATCAGGTCGGGCGCGCAGTATCGCAGCTGACGGGGCACGGTGCTTTGGGTTGTTGGTTGCTGGTTGTCGGTTGCTGGCAAAAGCTGACCACCTTGCCTCCGTGCGGCGCCAGCTCTCACCGACAACCAACAACCAAGAACGAACAACCGCCTTTATGATGCCCCCATGCGCAAGGTCAAAACTGCCGCCAGGCCGCTCTGGCATCCCTATTGCTGGCCCGGCTGGATCGGCGTGGCCCTGCTGTGGCTGATCGCGCGGATTCCGCATCGGCCAGCACTGGCCATGGGTGCGGCCATTGGGCCGCTGGTGCTGGCATTGCTGCCACGACGGCGGCGCATCCTCAGACGCAATCTGGCGCTGTGCTTCCCGGAATGGACAGCAGAAGAACGCCAGCGTGTCGCCGCCGAGAACGCCCGCGAATCGGGGCGCATGCTGGTGGCCTTTGCCTGGGGTTGGTTCGGCTCCATCCGCCGAGTCGCGCGCCTCAAGGTGACCGTCGAAGGTCTTGAGCACATCGAGGCCGCGCGCGCGGCCGGGCGCGGGGTGTTGCTGGTCGGTGCCCATTTCAGCCATCTGGAACTCGCCGGTCGATTGCTGTGCCGCTTCATGCCGCTGGCCGGCATGTATCGCGAGCACCACGATCCGGCCTTCGAGTGGGCAGTGAAGACAGCACGACTGCGCTACGCCGACGCAATGTACCGGCGCGACGAGTTGCGCGGCGTGCTGCGCTATCTCAAGAGCGGCGGAGCGCTCTGGTATGCGCCCGATCAGGAATACCGACGCGGCGAGCGCGTGTTTGCACCGTTCTTCGGCATTCCGGCGTCCACGATCACGGCTACGCACCAGCTGGCACGACTGAGCGGCGCCGCGGTGATCGGCTTCGAACACCGCCGAATGCCTGATGGCAGCTACGGCCTGCGCCTGCATCCGCCGCTGGTGGATTTTCCCAGCGACGACGCGCTGGCCGACACCAGCCGGGTCAATGCGCTGATGGAACAATTGATCCGCGCCTGCCCCGAGCAGTACCTGTGGCTGCATGCGCGTTTCAAGACCCGTCCCGACAAGGCAGATCCAGCGCTGTACGACTGAGCGGCGTGCGCTAGCACACCCTGCCGAGCAAGCTCGGCACTACCAAGGCCCCGCACACCGATGCTCTCGTAGAGCGGAGCTTGCTCCGCTGCTTCTGCCGGGCTTCTGCTCTTCGGTCCGGTAGAAGTGTCGGCGATTCCGGTTTCGACCGTCTCGACACGATCGCGCCCCTCTGCAGGCCTCGCTGTTGTAACTTTGCGCATCTGCCCACGACGGACCACCCGCCATCGAACTCGCCAACGCCACCGAACTCTTGCGGATGCTCGCTGACACCAGTCGGGTGCGCCTGCTGGCCTTGCTGGTCGACGAAGAGCTGACCGTGGCCGAGTTGTCGACCATCACCCGGCTCAAGCAGCCGCGGGTGTCCACGCATCTGTCCAAGCTCAAGGAGGCGGGTCTGGTCATGGATCGCCGCTCCGGCGTTGCCGCCTACTACCGCGCCACTGCCGAGGATTGGCCGCCAGCGACTCGGGCGCTTTGGGGGAGCCTGCGCACACATACCGCAGATGCGGTGTTGATCGAGGATCAGGCGCGGCGTCAGCAAGTCCTGGATGCACGCCTGGGGGCGTCCAGTTGGGCCGATACGGTGGCCGGGGACATGGAACGCCACTACTCACCGGGGCGCAGCTGGGAAGCCTCCATGCGCGCCTGTCTGGAACTGCTGGAACTCGGCGATGTGCTCGATGTGGCGTCCGGGGACGGTGCACTGGCGCAGTTGCTGGCGCCGCGCACGCGCACCCTGACCTGCGTGGATTTCAGCGAACGGGTGGTGGCGGCGGGGCAGGCACGGCTGGCCGATCAGCCGCAGGCGCGCGTGGTACAGGGCGATATGCATGCCCTGCCCTTGCCGGATGCCAGCGTTGATCTAGTGCTCTTGCTGCAGGCGCTGCCCTATTCCGACCGCCCTTTGCAGGTGTTGACCGAAGCCGCCCGGGTGCTGCGTGCGGGCGGACGCCTGCTCCTGACCTGTCTGGATCGGCACCAGCACCGCACGGTTGTGGCACCCTTCGGGCACCGCAATCTGGGATTTGGCGCCGATGAACTGGCCAGCCTGCTGGCCCAAGCCGGTTTCGCGCAGCCACGCATCAGTGTCGGCGGCGTCGAGTCGCGCCCACCGCATTTCAAGGTCTGGGTGGCGACGGCCTGCGCCGGGGATTCGAGCGATCGGCCCTTCTGCTAGAGGCGAGCCCGCCACGTCTTGACGTCAATCGCTCCAGGCCAAGGCGAGTTTCGACAACAGCCTTTCTCCGCGTTCTCTGTGCGTCTTCTCCTTGTACTCTGCGTCCGGCTTCTGAGCGCGCCCCTCGTCAGACCAAGGTACTTGCACAGCGCCCTGGTCAAGCACGCAGCGTGTTGCTCGCGACGCGAGGTCGCTCCTACGAAGAGCACCCGCCCCTGCAGGAGGGCACCGACAGGGGCCTCCCCGGTGTAGAGCTCCACCTCTGCCTTCCCCACCTGCGCCCGTGCCAACCCGTACCGACAACCGACAACCGACAACCGAGAGTCCCCCGCCTGCGCCCATGCTCCATGGCTTTGGGATACACTCCATCGCTCCATCGCGATAAAAGGATCGGCCGTCCAGACGGCTGAAACAGGCTGATGATCGAACTGCCCTACAAGAACCCGTCCGAGGCGGCTCGCCTGATGACTGATGCGCAGCGGCGCATCCTGATCCTGGACGGTGCCATGGGCTCGATGCTGCAGCGCTACAAGCTGGAGGAGTCCGATTTTCGCGGCGAGCGCTTCGCCGACTTCGGGCATGAACTCAAGGGCAACAACGATCTGCTGGCGCTGACCCAGCCCAAGATCGTGCAGGCGGTGCATCAGGCCTATCTGGACGCCGGCGCCGATCTGATCGAGACCAACAGCTTCAATGCCACCCGTGTCAGTCAGGCCGACTACCATCTGGAAGCGGCCACCTACGATCTGAACGTGGCCGCGGCCAGACTGGCGCGCGAAGTCTGCGATCGCCAGAGCGAGCGCACCCCGGAGCAACCGCGTTATTGCGTGGGCGTGCTCGGACCGACCAGCCGCACGCTGTCGATCTCGCCGGACGTCAACAACCCGGGATTTCGCGCCATCAGCTTCGACGAACTGGCCGAGGCCTACCGCGAGTCCACCGAAGGCCTGATCGACGGTGGCGCCCAGATCATCATGGTCGAGACCATCTTCGACACGCTCAATGCCAAGGCCGCGCTGTACGCCATCGACCAGGTCTACGCCCGCCGCGGCTACCGCCTGCCGGTGATGATCTCCGGCACCATCACCGATCGCTCCGGGCGTACGCTTTCCGGCCAGACCGCCGAGGCCTTTGCCTATTCGGTGGTGCATGCCCGGCCCTTCTCCATCGGCCTCAACTGCGCGCTTGGCGCTCGCGATCTGCGGCCCTACGTGGAAGACCTGGCCCGCAGCGTCGATGCCCTGATCTCGGCGCATCCGAATGCCGGCCTGCCCAATGCCTTCGGCGAGTACGACGAGTCACCCGAAGACATGTCCGGCACCATCGGCGAATTTGCCGAATCGGGCCTGGTCAACATCGTCGGCGGCTGCTGCGGCACCACGCCCGAACATATCCGCGCCATCGCCGCCAAGGTCGCGGCGATGCCGCCGCGCGAACCCGTGCGTCCGGCTGCGCACACCCGGCTGGCCGGCCTGGAACCACTGGTGATCACGCCGGAGCTGAATTTCGTCAACGTCGGTGAGCGAACCAATGTCACCGGCTCGGCGCAGTTCAAGAAACTGATCAAGGAAGACCGCTACGATCAGGCGGTCGAAGTGGCGCGCCAGCAGGTGCAGAACGGCGCCCAGATCATCGACGTCAACATGGATGAGGGCCTGCTCGATTCGGAAGCCGCCATGACCCGCTTCCTCAACCTGATCGCCGCCGAGCCCGACATCGCCCGCGTGCCGCTGATGATCGACAGCTCCAAGTGGAGCGTGATCGAGGCCGGCCTCAAGTGCGTCCAAGGCAAGGCCATCGTCAATTCGATCAGCCTCAAGGAAGGCGAAGAGGCCTTTCTGAGCCATGCCCGCAAGGTGCAGGAATATGGCGCTGCGGTGGTGGTCATGGCCTTCGACGAACAGGGCCAGGCCGACACCGTCGAACGCAAGGTCAGCATCTGCAAGCGCGCCTACCACCTGCTGACCGACAAGGTCGGCATGGCACCCGAAGACATCATCTTCGATCCCAACATCTTCGCCATCGCCACCGGCATCGACGAGCACAACGACTACGCCGTGGCCTTCATCGAGGCCTGCCGCCAGATCAAGGCGCAGATGCCCGGTGTGCACATCTCCGGCGGCGTCTCCAACGTCTCCTTTGCCATGCGCGGCAACAATCCGGTGCGCGAGGCCATCCACTCGGTGTTCCTGTACCACGCCATCCGCGCCGGCATGGACATGGGCATCGTCAACGCCGGTGCCCTGGCCATCTACGACGATCTGCCCGAAGAACTGCGCGAGCGCGTCGAGGACGTGGTGCTGAATCGGCGCAGCGACGCGACAGAGCGACTGCTGGAGATTGCGTCGAAGTACGCCTCTGCGGGTCCCGGGTCCCGGGTCCCGGGTCCCGAACAAACGGAGTGGCGCGGCTGGGAGGTCGAAAAGCGCCTCGAACACGCGCTGGTGCATGGCATTGACGAGTTTGTCGAGGCCGACACCGAAGCTGCGCGGCAGCGTGCGGACAAGCCGCTGGAAGTGATCGAGGGGCCGCTGATGGCCGGCATGAACGTGGTCGGCGACCTGTTCGGAGCCGGCAAGATGTTCCTGCCGCAGGTGGTCAAGTCGGCGCGCGTGATGAAGAAAGCGGTGGCCTATCTGATCCCCTACATCGAGGAAGAGAAGCGCCGCAGCGGCGATGTCGCCAAGAACAACGGCAAGATCCTGCTGGCCACGGTCAAGGGCGATGTCCATGACATCGGCAAGAACATCGTCGGCGTGGTCCTGGCCTGCAACAATTTCGAGGTGATCGATCTCGGCGTGATGGTGCCGACACAGAAGATTCTGGACACTGCGCGAGCGGTGGGCGCCGACATCATCGGCCTGTCGGGACTGATCACGCCCTCGCTCGACGAGATGCACCATGTCGCGCGCGAGATGAAGCGTCAGGGTATGAGCCAGCCGCTACTGATCGGCGGCGCCACCACCAGCCGCGCGCACACCGCGCTGAAAATTGAACCGCATTACGACCAGCCCGTGGTCTGGGTCAAGGACGCCTCGCGCGCGGTCGGCGTGGCCCAGAATCTGGTCAGCGTGCTCGAACGCGAGCGCTTCGTCGCCGAGATCAAGGCCGATTACGCCGACGTGCGCGAGCGCCACAAGGATCGCGGCCCCGGCAAACGCCTGGTGTCGCTGGCCCAGGCCCGCGGCAACCGCTTCGACGGCGACTGGGCCAGCTACCAGCCACCCGCGCCGAAGAAGCTCGGCCTCACGGTCTTCGACAACTATCCGCTGGAAGAACTGCGCAAACTGATCGACTGGACCCCGTTCTTCTCCACCTGGGAACTGGCTGGCCGCTATCCGGCCATTCTCGACGACGCCGTGGTCGGCACCGAGGCCCGCAAGCTGCTGGTCGATGCCAACGCCATGCTCGATCGCATCATCGCCGAACGCTGGCTCACTGCCCGCGGCGTGATCGGCCTGTGGCCGGCCAATTCGGTGGGGGAGGAGGTGGAGGTGTATGCCGGTGACGCCGGGACTCGGGACTCCGATGATGCCGGGACTCGGGACTCGGGACTCGGGACTCGGAACCACGCCGGAACCTCGGCCTACGGGCGTCAGCCGACGCCAACAGCAGGGGCGGAGATTGTCGGAGATGGCCGATCCGGCTCTTCGAGTCCCGAGTCCCGAGTCCCGAGTCCCGGCTTGCTAGCCTCCCTCTCCTTCCTGCGCCAGCAGGCCGACAAACCACCCGGCCGACCCAATCTGTGCCTGGCCGATTTCATTGCGCCGAAATCCTCTGGCAAGTCCGATTACATCGGTGCTTTTGCGGTGACCGCCGGGATCGGCATCGAGCAGCATGTGGCGGCCTTCGAAGCCGCTCATGACGACTACAGCGCGATTCTGCTGAAAGCCCTGGCAGATCGCTTGGCCGAGGCTTTCGCAGAGCGCATGCATCAGCGCGTGCGGCGTGAGTTCTGGGGCTATGCGCCAGATGAAGAACTGGACAATGACAGCCTGATCGACGAGCGCTATCGCGGCATTCGACCGGCTCCCGGCTATCCCGCCTGCCCCGACCATACCGAGAAGCGGGTGATCTTCGATCTGCTGGAGGCCGAGGCCAATGCCGGCATTGAACTCACCGAGAGCTATGCCATGTACCCGGCCGCGGCGGTCAGCGGACTGTACTTCGCCCACCCCGACAGCCAGTACTTCGTGGTCGGCCGGGTGAGCAAGGAACAGGTCGAGGACTACGCCCACCGACGCGGCCAGTCGCTGCGCGAAGCCGAACGCTGGCTGGCGCCGGTGCTGGATTACGATCCGGAGGAGTAAGAGCTGGTTGTTGGTTGTTGGTTGTTGGTTGTTGGTTGTTGGTTGTTGGTCGGAGGCGCGGGGCGCGGGGCGCGGGGCGCGGGAAAGGCTACGGGCTTCGGGCTTTTGTTGGTCCAGACTTGTCTGGACCTACGACAGCGCTTCTTCAGCAGACGTAGCGCGGCTCCGGCGCGCGTGGGCCTGGATTCGTGCCTTCTGGTTCTTCGCGCCGGCGGCCGCGGCTTCGTGGACCGCAATACGCCGGGCGCCTCGCGTGTGTGGAAGGTGGCTCGACCAATGCCCGTCGACGCGAAGGACCCTGCCTACACGAGCGCCCGGCGATACATGACCCGTGGGCACATTCGGGCCGGAGCAGATGGCTTTCCATGAACCCATGTCGTCATGATGCGTCATTGCGAGGAGCGCAGCGACGAAGCAATCCGGGGTATCGCCGCACACCTCTGGATTGCTTCCCCCGGATCAAGTCCGGGGTCGCAATGACGCCGGGGATTCATGGTCCGTCGGCAGTGTCGGGCCGACACAGGTGGCTTGCTACGACGCCGCCGACATTGCCCCAGGCATGTCTGCAGCCTTGATCCAGCACATCGCGTCACCGCGGTTGCTCTGTCAGTATGGGCCGTCGTCCACCGGAGTAGACGCATGAGCGCCCCGGAAAGCTGGCTGGAAGAAACCCGATCGGCCTGGCTCTATGAGCAACTGGCGGCGATAGAGCCTGATCCCCGCATCGCGGCACTGTTCCTGAAGCTGGGCGCTGAGGCCGGCAAGCAGCGTGAGACCTGGGCCGCCATCGCTGCCCGCGAGGGCCGCCCCCTGCCCGGCTTCGTGCCCGGCCCGCGCGAACGCCTGACCTTGTCTCTGGCCCGGCGCTTGGGCCCGCGGCGCGTCAAGCCCTTGCTGGCGGCGCTGAAGATCCGTGGGTTGTCGGCCTACGATGCGGTGGTCCCGGGTCACGCCCTGCCCTTGAAGCTGGAAGACGTCGGTGGTCGCCACAAGAGCATGGGCGGCGGCAATCTGCGCGCGGCCATCTTTGGCGCCAATGACGGCCTGGTCTCCAATACCAGCCTGATCCTGGGCGTCATCGGCGCCTCGGCCAGCACCCAGGCCACCATCACCGCGGGCATCGCCGGGCTGCTGGCTGGCGCCTTGTCGATGGCGGCAGGCGAGTACGTGTCGGTGCGCTCGCAGCGTGAGCTGTTCGAGTACCAGATCGAACTGGAACGTCAGGAACTGGCGGAGTATCCGGAAGCCGAAGCGGCCGAACTGGCGCTGATCTATCAGGCGCGCGGGCTCTCGGAGGCTGAATCAATGGCTCTGGCCAATCGACTGACCGCCGACCCCAAGGTGGCGCTGGATGTGCTCGCCCGCGAGGAACTGGGCCTGAACCCGGATGATCTGGGCTCGCCCTGGGGCGCGGCCGGTTTCTCCTTTGCGTCCTTCACGCTGGGCGCGTTGGTGCCGCTGCTGCCCTTCTTCTTTGGCGGGCAATTGCCCGGCGCCGGCTATCTGGGTGCGGCGCTGGCCAGCATCGGCCTGTTCGCCACCGGCGCCAGCCTCAGCCTGTTCACCGGCCGTTCGGCCCTGGCCGGCGGTGCCCGCATGCTCGGCATCGGCGCTGGCGCCGGCGCCCTGACCTGGCTGATCGGCAGTCTGTTCGGGGCGGCGGTGGGCTGAGCCGCCTTGAAGGGAACAGCGTTGGACGCGAAGGACGCGTAGGTCATGTTGGCCGCGAAGCGGGCTACGTGACATCGGCGGCCGAGTCGCGTCGTTGGGGAGAAGCGTTGGACACCAAGGAAAAGCAGAAAGATCGCGAAGGTATGGGCCGGGTCTGCGGCGCGGCCTGATCGCCAACTGTGGGGCACGACACGACACGGTAAGACGCCGCTCTTCCCGGGCAAGCCCCGTCTATTCCGCCGATCGCGGCCGCCGACGCGAACGGGTCATCGCTTCCGGCCAGGACTGCGGCGCGTCGGAGCCGCGCTACCGCAAGCTTTTCGACGACCACTCTTGGGGGAGCGGGGAAAACGGGTTCCGGCTGAGGCCTTGTCGCCAACCTTCGATCGGCTCTTCTTGGCGTCCTTTCTGCTTTTCCTTAGCGTCCTTCGCGTCCAAGAATCGAGACTCCGACCCGCGACGCACCAGCTCAGGCGGCAGCTACCAGACCAGATCGTCCGGCACCTGGAAGCGGGGATCGCTGTAGTCGTCATCCGGGTTGTTGGAAGCGCCGATGCCCTCGGGCACGAACAGGGCCACGTGCTGAGGTGCGATGCTCAGGGCTTCGCGGATGATCTCGGGGCTCAGGATCAGGAAGCGACCATCGACCTGCGCCACGCCCAGTTCGCCGGCGTTGAGCTGCTGGAACTGCTCAGGGGTGACATTGACCTTGCGGATCTTCTTGCCATAGAAGAAGTTGCGCGCATGCTCCCCGGCCGGGTTGTTCTGGGCCTTGCCAGCCACCAGTACCGACAGCTTCTGGCGCTGCTCGCGCTTGCGCTGGGCTTCTTCCTGAGCGCGCTTCTGCGCTTCTTCGCGCTCGCGTTTCTCGGTTTCGGCGCGGATCTGGTAGGCGTGCGCCAATGACGGCTCGCCGCCGGACTTGGCTTCGCGCGGCGGACGTGGCTGCCCCTCGGGTTTGCGTGCTTGCTGCGATGGCCCACCGCCGCGCTTGTGCGGAGGCCGACCATCCCGGCGCTGATGATTGGGCTTGGGATCCGCCTTGGGCTCAGGCTTGGACTGGGTAAAGCCCGCCTGGAGCAGCTGATCGCGTAGGGACAGACCCATCGTGGCGTCTCAATCAGGGCAATGCGGACGATGCCGCGTCAACGGGACCAGTCGATGTGCTGCTGCCTGGCAACAACACATCGACTGCACTGCTTCGGCGCGATCCGCCGGTCACTTGGATCAGGCGGCAGCCTGTGAGCCTTCCATCTGCTCTTCAGGCAGATTGACCTTGTTGTAATCACCGAGCACGCGCATCAACAGGATGACGCGCTCGGAGCCGTCGGTGGTCAGGAACACACCACCAAAATCCACCAGTTCGCTGTCGGCAAACTTGGCAGCGACGGCCTGACGCGCGGCGCCGTTCAGGCGAATGACGCCATTCTGCTTCTCGCCGCACAACTGCAACTCTTCGATCACCTCGGGCGGAACCTCGGCAGGCTCCAGACCAAAGCGGACCAGGTTGCGCACCCCACGGGTCGAGCGCACACGCGCCAGATTGTCCGTCATCGGGTTGGCGTGCAAGAACAGGTAGTTGGGAAACAAGGATTCCACGCGATCCACCCGACCCTTGGTGGTCTTCAAGGTGCGGCGGATTCGGGGATACAGACACTGATAGCCCTCACGAGTGAGATGCTCAACAGCGCGGGCCTCTTCTCTGGGGCGAGTATTTACGACGTACCACTTCACGATCGCGGTCCTCTCCTGCAGTCTGGCGAGTGCGAACCACCGTCGGAGACGGGCGACCCCGCAGCGTCGCGTAGACTCATCGTCTGCACGCGCAGTCCATTGGGGTAAAGCCGGCTCGCTCGGGGAGCCGTGGAGGGGGGATTCTAAAGAAAGCCGTTGTAATCGACAATTCTTGACGTCGACGGCGGAACGTGCAGGCATTCCGTTCCTGAATGCCTGATTCAGAGATCGCAAACATCCCGGGCCGGCACCGGCCCCCTCCGAAACCCCGTCATTCGCCGCAGAACAATCTCACAATCGATTGATCTTTCAGGCTTTCTCGATACCAAGCAAATCACTGAAATGGGCCACGGTCTGTGGCAAACCCTGCTCCAGCGAAACCTTGGGTTGCCATCCAAGTCGGGATTGGGCCAGATCGATGACCGGGCGTCGCTGGGTGGGATCATCGGCCGGCAAGGGATGGAAATCGATACTCGAACTGGATTTGGTGATTGCCAGCACCCGTTCCGCCAGTTCCAGGATGGTGAACTCCCCGGGATTGCCAAGATTCACGGGGCCAGTGAAGTCATCGGGCGACTCCATCAGCCGGATCAGACCATCGACCAGGTCATCCACATAACAGAACGAACGGGTCTGATCGCCCTTCCCGTACACCGTGATCGGCTCGCCGCGGAGCGCCTGCACGATGAAATTGGACACCACGCGACCGTCGTTGGGGTGCATGCGCGGACCATAGGTGTTGAAAATGCGCGCCACCTTGATGCGCAACTGGTGCTGGCGGTGATAGTCGAAGAACAGCGTCTCGGCGCATCGCTTGCCCTCGTCATAGCAGGAGCGGATGCCGATCGGATTGACATGGCCCCAGTAGCCTTCGGGCTGCGGGTGAATCTGCGGATCGCCATAGACCTCGCTGGTGGAGGCCTGCAGGATCTTGGCCTTGACCCGCTTGGCCAGGCCCAGCATGTTGATGGCGCCGTGCACGCTGGTCTTGGTGGTCTGCACCGGATCATGCTGGTAGTGGATCGGCGAGGCCGGGCAAGCCAGGTTGTAGATCTCGTCCACTTCCACATAGAGCGGGAAGGTGACGTCATGCCGCATCAACTCGAAGGCCGGATGGCCGATGAGATGAGCGACATTGGCCTTGGCGCCGGTAAAGAAATTGTCGACGCAGAGCACATCGTGTCCCTGCGCAATCAGGCGCTCACACAGGTGTGAGCCGAGAAAGCCGGCGCCGCCGGTGACCAGTATTCGCTTCCGCTCGATATCGCGCATGGTGGATCCTCAGACGAAATCGGGGCGTTGCACGCTACGGCCGCGGCCGATGCCGTAGTAGGCAATACCGGCCGCTTCCACCACCTTGGGGTCGTAGATGTTGCGTCCGTCAAACAGCACCGGCGCGATCATGGCCTTGGCGATGCGGGCGAAATCGGGACTCCAGAAGGCCTTCCACTCGGTCACGATGGCCAGCGCATCGGCGCCATCCAGCGCATCCATGGCCTCGTCGACCAGCACCAGATCGTCACGCTCCCCGAACACCCGCCGCGCCTCATGGGCGGCCTCGGGATCGAAGGCCCGTACCTTCGCGCCAGCAGCCCACAAGGCCTCCATCAGCGTGCGACTGGGGGCTTCGCGCATGTCATCGGTGTTGGGCTTGAACGACAGGCCCCAGATGGCGATGGTGCGGCCCTTCAGATTGCCGCCGAAATGGGATTCCATCTGGGCGTAGAGCTTGGACTTCTGGTCGTAGTTGACCGCCTCGACCGCATTCAGGATACGGGCCTCGTAACCGACGCCGCGGGCGGTGCGACCGAGGGCCTGCACATCCTTGGGAAAGCAGGAGCCACCGTAGCCAATCCCCGGATAGATGAAGGCGTAGCCGATGCGCGGATCGGAGCCGATGCCAAGACGAACCGCTTCGACATCAGCACCAACGCGCTCGGCGATGTTGGCCACTTCGTTCATGAAACTGATCTTGGTGGCCAGCATGGCATTGGCGGCGTACTTGGTCAGTTCCGCCGAGCGCTCATCCATCAGCACCAGACGCTCGTGATTGCGGTTGAAGGGCGCATACAAGGCCTTCAGCGCGGCAATGGCCTTGGCACTGCTGCTGCCAATGACAATGCGATCGGGCTTCATGCAGTCCTTGACGGCATCACCTTCCTTCAGGAATTCGGGATTGGAGACCACATCGTAAGGCACCTCGACGCCGCGCTCCGCCAGCGTGGCGGCAATGGCAGCGCGCACCCGATCGGCCGTACCCACCGGCACCGTCGATTTGTTGACCACGACCGCATAGCGCGAGAGGTGGGTGCCGATATCGCGCGCCACCGACAGCACATAGCGCAGATCGGCGCTGCCATCCTCATCGGGCGGGGTGCCGACGGCAATGAAGATGATCTCGCCGTGCGCGGTCGCGGCCGCGGCATCGGTGGTGAAGCGCAGCAGGCCCGATTGGCGATTGCGATGGACCAGATCCTCCAACCCGGGCTCGTAGATCGGAATCTCGCCGCGATTGAGGCGATCGATCTTGCCCGCGTCCACATCCACACAAATGACCTGATTGCCGGCCTCTGCCAGGCAAGCGCCTGTGACCAGACCCACATAACCGGTGCCGAAAATCGCTACACGCATGCCTTGCTCACTCGAACAGGAGCCTTTCGGGGCGCACGCAGACGCCGCCACTGGCCCGACGGGGGCCGACTATAGCGGCGAAGGCGGCGAGCGGCACGCTGAAATGCCGGTTGTTGGTTGTTGGTTGTTGGTTGTTGGTTGTTGGTTGTGCGTTTTGGGTTGTGGGTCCGATGCAGATACTTGCGGCTACGCGCCCCTGTGGGAGCGGCTTCAGCCGCGAAGCTGTCGCGAGGCCTGCCAGTTTTGTGGGTCCAGACTTGTCTGGAGGCTTCTCGCAGGCCACGCCAAGAGCGTCCAGACAAGTCTGGACCCACAAGAGCCTGAAGCCTGTAGCCTTTCCCCTGCCCCCTGCCCCGTGCCCCGTCGCCCTGCCCCGGCTTTTCCCTGCCCCACAAACGCAAAAGCCGCCTTGCGGCGGCTTCTGCACTGGGACTGATCGGACTCGATCAGTTCAGGATTTCCTTGAGCTCGACTTCGAAGATCAGCACTTCGTTCGGGCCGATGCCGCCCTGCGGCTGTCCCTGCTCGCCATAGGCCAGATTACCCGGGATGAAGAACTTGTACTTGCTGCCGACGGTCATCAGCTGCAGGCCTTCGGTCCAGCCCGGAATCACGCCGTTCAGCGGGAAGGTGGCCGGCTGGCCGCGATCGATGCTGGAATCAAACTTGGTGCCGTTGATCAGGGTACCGACGTAATCGACCTTGACCTGATCGGTGGCCTTGGGCTTGGCACCCGTGCCTTCGGTCAGAACCATGTACTGCAGACCGCTCTCGGTGGTCTTCACGCCAGCAACCGTCTTGTTCTTGGCCAGGAACTCGTCGCCCTTGGCCTTGTTCTCGGCGGCTGCCTTGGCGCGCTCGGCTTCACGCTTGCCCTGCAGCATGGTGCGGAAGTCACCGCTGACCTTCTGCGCTTCTTCTTCGGTCATCAGCGTCTTCTCGCCGGCGAAGGAGTCGGCCAGACCCTTCTGCACCATGGCCATGTCGACATCGCCCTTGATGTCCTGAAGCTGCTTGCCCCACAGCATGCCGATCATGTAGCTGTTCTTGTCCTTGTCGGTCTTCAAGGCCGGATCCATGGCCAGCGCCGGCAGCGCGATCAGGGCGGTACCGAGTGCGAGCGCGATAGCGCTCCTGGAGAGCAGTGATTTCATCGATGATGTCCTTCTGGGGGCTGTAGTCGGAATGAGGAACCGGATTCAGGAGCGGCGTCTGCGGCACCAGCGACTGGCGCCGCCCGCACTTTGGCTTCCCAAGCCCGCTATTCTGCGGTCTATGAATGAACTTCGGCAAACGCACGTGCTGGGAATACAGGGAACTAATCGGGCAATTTCGGGTCGTCGCCCATGATCAGGGCGCAATCGATGACCCTGGCGCGCGGCAGCCGTGCGCTGATCCAGAACGCGACCTTTGACCTGCCGCCGGGCAGTCGGGTGGGCGTGGTAGGCCGCAACGGCAGCGGCAAATCCTCGCTGTTTGCGGCTATCGCCGGCGGCCTTACGCCCGATGCAGGCGCCCTGGTGGTGCCCGGACACTGGGTGCAGGCCAGCGTGGCCCAGCATATGCCACACAGCGAGCAGACGGCACTGGCCTATGCATTGGCCGGTGACGAAGAGCTGGTGAGCCTGCGCCTGCGTTGGGAACAGGCGCAACAGCAGGCCGACGGCCATGAGCTGGCGCATCTGGCGGAAGCCCTGGATCACGCCGGCAACTGGGACGCCGAAGCGCGCGCCGCCCAGCTGCTGCGCGGGCTGGGCTTTTCCGATAGCGATCTGGCGCGTGGCGTCAACGAGTTCTCTGGCGGCTGGCGCATGCGCCTGGCGCTGGCGCGCACGCTGATGTGTCGATCGGACCTCTTGCTGCTGGACGAGCCCACCAACCACCTGGATCTGGACACGGTGCTGTGGCTGGAGGGCTGGCTGAAACGCTACAAGGGCACGCTGCTGGTGATCTCGCACGACCGCGATTTCCTCGACTCGGTGTGCACCCACACGCTTTATCTGGACGGCAGCAGCGCCGAACTCTACGTCGGCGCCTTCTCGGCCTTTGCCCGTCAGCGCGCGGCGCGGATCGAGCAGGCACGCAAGGAAGCCGCCCAGATCGAAATCAAGCGCGCCCACCTGCAGCGCTTTGTCGATCGCTTCAAGGCCAAGGCGACCAAGGCCAGGCAGGCCCAGAGCCGGGTCAAGGCGCTGGAGAAACTGCACGCGGCACCGGTGCCGGCGGAAGAATCGGAAGTGCACTGGACGGTGCCGACGCCCGCCAAGCTCCCCGATCCGCTGCTCAGCATCCAGAAGGTCGCGGCCGGCTATGGCGAGCGCCGTGTGCTGGACGGCGTGTCGGTGTTTCTGGAACCCGGCGACCGGGTCGGGCTGCTCGGGCGCAACGGTGCTGGCAAGTCGACGCTGATGAAATTGCTGGCCGGCGTGCTGGAACCGATGTCCGGCGAACGCAAGCCAGCCCGCGATCTGGCCATCGGCTATTT
The DNA here is from genome assembly GCA_024234055.1 of Rhodanobacteraceae bacterium. Classification (NCBI taxonomy): domain Bacteria; kingdom Pseudomonadati; phylum Pseudomonadota; class Gammaproteobacteria; order Lysobacterales; family Rhodanobacteraceae; species Rhodanobacteraceae bacterium. The sequence continues at coordinate 811,544 of JACKOW010000001.1, read as the reverse complement.
CGCCCAATCCCAGGTGGAAGAACTGCCGGCCGAGGCCACGCCGCTGGCGCTGACCCGCGAGAATGTGCCGGGCTGGTCGGATCAGATGGCGCGCGACTATCTCGGTGGTTTTGGCTACGGCGGTGAGCTGGCAACCACACCGGTCGGGCCGCGTTCCGGCGGCGAGAAGGCGCGTCTGGCCCTGGCACTGCTGCTGGCCCACAAGCCCAATCTGTTGCTGCTGGACGAGCCTACCAACCATCTGGACATGGCGGCCCGGGCGGCACTGGTCGAGGCGCTGCAGGATTTCCCGGGCGCCGTGGTCCTGGTCAGCCACGACCGCGCGCTGCTGGAGAGCTGCTGCGAGCGCTATCTGCGCGTGTATGCCGGTGGTGTCAGTGATTTTGACGACGATCTGGACAGCTATGCGCGCCTGTTGCGCGGCGAGGGCTCGCCAGGTAGCAGCAGCGCGCCATCGACAACGCCAGTCGCAAGTTCAACAGCACCTGCGATCGACCACAAGGAACGGCGCGCGCTCAGCAATCGCCTGAAGCGTCTGGAAGAACAGGTCGAAAAACTCACGGCAGCGGAACGCGCGGCGGAGCAGGCTCTGGTCGATGCCGCGACCCATCAGGGCAGCAATGCGCTGGAACTGGTCCGACTGGAACAGGCCCGGGCCGATGCCAGCGCGGCGCGCGAGCAGATCGAGCTGGAATGGCTGGAACTGGCGGAGAAGCTGGAGGGCGGATGAGCCGAGTTGCCCGCGACATCGCGGCTCTGACGGCGCAGCCAGAATGTCAGCGCGCGGCGGCCGTCGCGAAAACGCGATTATCCCGCTTGTGAGCGTGAAGGCCGGCGCGGCGCAGGCAACGCAGGTTGACGATATGGGCTGCTGCCAGGGCCAGGCCACCGCCCACCTGCAGCGCCACATGCAGCAGATCCGCGCTGTGCCAGTGACCGAAGGCGCCGCCAATCAGACCGAGTGCCGCGATGGCGCCGATCAGCAGCGGCGCCGACTGGCGGTGTTTCAGATAACCGCGGATCAATACGGTGCTGGCAAACACCAGCACCAGGGACACGAAGACCCGCTCGGCATCATGGGTCCACAGCAGCCATCGCGCCAAGGTCTGCCACTCGCTGTCCCAGGATTGCAGCGCCAGTTGCATGCTGGGAATCAGGCCAAAGATCAACGGAATCGCCGCGCAATGCACCGCGCACGCCAGCGACACGCCGGCGCCCAGCCCGTCCAGGCTCACTGATCCGCGATGTTTGGGGTGCTGCGGCATACTCATTCGACCATCACACCGGTGCGGCGATAGTGTAACAGTATAACATTGGTTCCAGACAATCCTCCATGAACGTGATGCCGTGTCCCAGCTTCTGATCATCGAGCAGCTACGCTTCGGCTGGCGCCCTGACCGGATCCTTCTGGATCTGGAAGCCGTGCATCTGGAGGCCGGCGAGAGCCTGTTCCTGCGCGGCGCCAGCGGTTCGGGCAAGAGCACGCTGCTGAATCTCATCGGCGGTGTACTGGCACCGGCCAGTGGCAGCATCCGCTTGCTGGGCACGGCCCTGGAAACACTGCGACCGGCCCAGCGGGACCGATTGCGCGCTGACCACATCGGTTACATCTTCCAGCAGTTCAACCTGTTGCCCTATCTGGATGCGATTTCCAACATCCACCTGGCCTGCGGCTTCTCGCGCCGGCGCCGCGAGCGCAGCGCCGCTGCCGGAGCACTGCGAGCCGAACAACTGCTGCAGCGGCTGCAACTGGATCCGGCCGAGTTGGCCGGGCGCCCGGCAGCCCAGCTGTCGGTGGGACAGCAGCAGCGCGTCGCCGCCGCAAGAGCACTGATCGGCGCTCCGGAACTGGTGATCGCTGACGAGCCGACCTCGGCACTGGACAGCGACAGCCGCGACCAGTTCCTGACACTGCTGTTCGAAGAATGCCGTCGCGCTGGCGCGGCACTGCTGTTTGTCAGTCACGACCGAAGTCTGGAGGCGCGCTTTGATCGCAGCCTCGAACTCTCGGCAATCAATCGCGCCGGAGCTGGCTGATGCTGCTGCGCATTGCCTCGGCCAGTCTCTGGAACCGGCGCCTCGCCGTTGGCCTGACCCTGTTCACGGTCGCCATCAGTGTCGCCCTGCTGCTGTTGGTCGAGCGCGTGCGGGTGCAGACCCGGGCCAGCTTTGCCAGCACCATTTCCGGCACCGACCTGATCGTCGGTGCCCGCAGCGGCCCGGTGCAACTTCTGCTGTATTCGGTGTTCCGCATCGGCGATGCCAGCAACAACATCCGCTACAGCACCTTCGAGGAATTGGCGGCACAACCGCAGATTGCCTGGGCCATCCCCATTTCCCTGGGCGACTCCCATCGCGGTTTCAGGGTGATGGGCACCAGCGGCGCGTATTTCGAACACTTCCGCCATGGCCGTGCGCAGCCCCTGCGCTTTGCCAGCGGCGCGCCCTTCAGCGCCTTGCACGAGGCCGTGATCGGGGCCACGGTGGCGGCCAAGCTCGGCTACCAGCTGGGGGACTCGATCATCGTCGCCCATGGCGGCGGCAATCACGACATCATGGTCCACGACGATCAACCTTTCCGCGTGGTCGGCATCCTGGCGCCCACCGGTACACCCGTGGACCACACGGTACACGTGTCGCTGGAGAGTCTCGAAGCCATACACGCCGATTGGCAACATGGCGTGCGCCTGCCCGCGCGCGGACCCGCTCAAGACCACGACCCTGATCACGGGCACGATACGGACCACGATCACGGGCACGAGGCCGACCCCGACCACCACAAACCCGAGAACATCACCGCGATCTTTGTCGGCCTGAAGAATCGATCCGCGGCCTTCGCCCTGCAACGCCAGCTCAACAACTACCCTGGCGAACCGCTGCTGGCGATCATGCCGGCTTACACGCTGACGCAACTATGGAGTCTGGTGGGGGTGGCCGAGTCGGCACTGATGCTGATCTCGATCTGCGTGGTGCTGGCCGGGCTGCTGGGAATGAGTACGGCGCTGGTCACGACGCTGAACGAACGTCGGCGCGAGATGGCCATCCTGCGCGCGCTGGGTGCCAGGCCCTGGCAGATCGCTGCCCTGCTGCTGCTGGAATCGACCGCCATCACCCTGCTCGGCGCATTGGTCGGCGCGCTGCTGATGGCAGTCGCTCTGTGGATCGCCGCACCCTGGGTCGCCGCGTCATTCGGGCTGTATCTGGATCCCTTCGCGTTCACACCGCGTGAGCTAGCCTTCTCCGCTGCGGTACTCGTCGGCGGCCTGATCGCAGGACTGATTCCAGCCTGGCTGGCCTACCGGCGATCACTGGCCGACGGCCTGACCCTCCACACCTGACCTCTGCCTGGGCCCCACTGCATGCGTCTGATCCTGCTCTGCTTCTTCCTGCTCCTGACCGGCGGCCGGGCCCTGGCTGCCGAGACCGCGGCCCGTGAGCTGGACTGGCTGGAACTCATGCCGAAGGACGAAGTGGAGGCGCTGATGGAAGCGCCCACGGTGGTTCACGACGGCATGTTCAAGGCCGAACAGACCGGCAGCTTCGAGGTCATCAAGGAACTGGACGGCATAGAGGTCAGAATCGCCGGCTACATCGTGCCGGTCGAGGTCGACAGCGACAACCAGATGAGCGAGTTTTTCATCGTGCCCTACTTCGGTGCCTGCATCCACGTACCGCCGCCGCCACCCAACCAGATCATCCTGGCACGACTGGCCAAGCCGATCCCGGTCACCGAGATCTACGACGCCTACTGGATCGAAGGTACGCTCAATGTCGAGACCATCAAGAACGACATCGCCGCCTCGGCCTATACCCTCGACGCCAGCAAGGTCACCCTCTGGGAGTAGATGCGACCTTGCATCGCGACGCCCTGTGGGAGCGGATTCATCCGCGACCGGTCATGCCGGGAACTCTCCAAGGGGACCCTGAAAAAGAGCAGGACGCGAAGGACGCGAAGGAAAAGCAACAAGAAGAGCCAGGAAGATAATTGCACGTGTTACAGGCCACATTGGCCGCGGCGCGGCCTGAGTGGCTGGCAAAGCTGTCACGTAGACCCTTCGGGTCAACGTGACTTACTTCCAAGTCCCTGTTGCGCGAATAAGCACGCCGCCATGTCAGAACGGATCTCACGTCCGGCGCCATGCCTGAATCGGCTCTTCTTCGTGTACTTTCTGCTTTTCCTTCGCGTCCTTCGCGTCCAGCTTCTGGCCTGTTACTGGCCGAAGAGCGTTCGCGGGCAGAGCCCGCTCCCACAGTGTTGGCACCTGCCTGTGGGAGCGGATTCATCCGCGATCAGCGGCTCACCGCAATCTGCGCCGGCGCCTCGCCGCCGCTCAGCACCTCGGCCTTGCGCACCAGATCCTCGAGTTCGGCGACCATGCCATAGCGGTCCTGACCCTTGTGCTCGGCGACCAGCCCGGCGATGGCGCCGAGAGCGAATCCATCCAGGTACTTGCCGCCACGCAGGGCCTCGCCGAAGGCTGCCACGGCCGCGGCCAGCTGCAGCTGCGCGGAACCGGCATTGATCTGGCGCGGGCGCGTGACCGTCTGTTCGATCAAGCGGCTGCGCTCCTGCTCGGGCAGCTTGTAGCGCAGTTTCAGCAAGGCCACTTCATTGGACTTGCCCTCGGCCTTTTCGGTGGCCGCGTAGCGCAGCGGCGGCAGCCGCAGAGCCGGCGATCCCACCGGGGTGAGCTCGTACAGGGCAGTGACCGTGTGGCCGGCACCGATCTCGCCGGCATCGACAGCATCATTGTTGAAGTCCTCGCGCGCCAGCATGCGGTTTTCGTAGCCGATCAGACGGTACTCGGCGACCACCGCCGGGTTGAACTCGACCTGGATCTTCACATCCTTGGCAATGGTCAGCAGGTTGGCGCTGAGTTCGGTGACCAGCACCTTGCGGGCCTCGCGCTCCGTGTCGATGTAGGCGTGGTTGCCGTCGCCCAGATCGGCCAGACGCTCGGCGATCTCATCGTTGTAGTTGCCCTGGCCGAAGCCCAGCGTGGTCAGGGCGATGCCACTCTTGCGCTCGCGGGTCACCAGGTCTTCCAGGTCCTGCTGATCGACCATGCCGACATTGAAATCGCCATCGGTGGCCAGGATCACGCGATTGACCCCGCCTTCGACAAACTGCTCGCGAGCCACCTGATAGGCCAGCTGGATGCCCTGCCCGCCATTGGTCGAACCGCCCGCTTCCAGCGCATCCAGTGAAGCAATGATCTGCGCCTTGTCGGCGCCGGAAGTCGACGGCAGCACCAGACCTGCCGCGCCGGCGTAAACCACGATGGCGATGTGATCCTGCGGCCGCATCTGCTCGACCACCAGCTTCATGGCCTGCTTGACCAGCGGCAGCTTGTCGGCACTCTGCATGGAACCGGAGACATCCAGCAGGAACACCAGATTGCTGGCCGGCAACTGCGCCAGTGGCACTTCGAAGCCCTTCAGGCCCACCTGCAACAGCCAGCGCTCCTGGTTCCACGGCGCCAGCGCCAGTTCGGTGTGGACGCTGAAGGGTTGCTCGCGGCTGTCCGGGGTCGGATAGGCATAGTCAAAATAGTTGATGAATTCCTCGATGCGCACGGCATCGGTGGGCGGCAACTGGCCCTGGTCGAGAAAACGACGCACATTGCTGTAGGCGCCGGTATCGACATCAATGGAGAAGGTGGACACCGGTTGCTCGCTGGCGGCGATCACCGCATTCGGCGTGATGTCGGCATAGCGTTCGGTGTCGGTGGGCTCGCCCACGCCAGCCCGGTTCTGCGGCCCATTGGGCAGATTCGTCGGTGCCGGGGCCACCGCACCCACCGCGATGGCCGTCTGCGCCACCACTGGAGCGGAGGGTTGTGCTTCCTGCGGCTTCAGCGCACGCGGCCTGGCCACCGCTTCCTCCTTGGCCAGCAAGACGTCACGGGTATCCGCTTTGGACTCATTCTGGCGCAGCTCGGGGCCGTCCTGTCTGGCAGTCTCGGGCGAGGGACTGTTGCGGGCGCAGGCGCCGAGGGTGAGCGCGGCGGTCATGGCCAATACCAAGGGCAGCGGACGAAGACAGAGTTTCATGGCGGTTCCTTCGGGTCAGGGCCGGCCGCTACTGGCCGGGTTGATCCGAGAAACGCGCCGATGCGCGCAATGGGGTTAAGCCGCTACATCGACACGGCGCAGCGCAGCTTCTCGGTCTGCGGACTGCGATAGAAACGGCGTAGCTGTGTGCGCGCCTGCGGATGGTCCAACCGGCCCTGGAATCGCTGCTGCATGCTGCCGCAGTAGCGTGCGGCGTAGTGACTGGCAAGCCGGTAGCGCTCGCTCTCCACCGCATCCAGCCCACGCTCGAAAGAAATGTGCTCGAACAGGCAGGCCAGCAGCGGCTGCGGACTGTCGGCACGCTGTTCGCGCCAGAGCTGATGCAGCAAGGCGAATTTGTCGACTTCGGCCTGCAGCTCCAGCTCCAGCTGCGTGCAGGGGCGCTCATGCAGGGCGTGCCAGACCACGCAGACGAAATGGCTGACACCCTCGATGACCGCGGCAAAGGCATCCAGCAGCTCCAGTTCGAAGGCGCGCAGGGGATTGCGTTCGATCAAGGGCTCAAGCAGTGCCCGATCCAGATACAGACTGAGTGACAGCTCGTCACCGCCCTGCTGCACCAGCAGCTGCTCACGGGCCTGTCGCTGGCCGCTGCCACGCAAGCGCCGGGCCAGCTCGGCGTCGCTGAACACATGGTCCGCCACCTGCGCCGGCAGGTCCAGATCGTAAAGCGCCTCCAGCCGATGTTGCAGCGCGTTGGTGAGGCGCTCTGCGGTCATCGGCGGCATGGCTCAGGCCGCCAAGGTCCGGAAGGCGTCGCGGCTGAGATTCTCCGGTTCGCCCTCGGTGACGTGGACATCGTCTTCGATGCGGATGCCGCCAAAGGGCAGCAACCGATCAATCAGCGACCAGTCGACGTTGGCGGCATCGGCCGAATCACGCAATCTGGCCAGCAGCATCGGGATGAAATAGAGGCCGGGCTCGATCGTCACCACATGCCCGGGCTCCAGCGTGCGCGTGAGGCGCAGATACGGATGCCCGGCGGGCTTGGGGATGTCGCCGCCGCGATCGTCGCGCTGGAATCCGCCGACGTCATGCACCTGCAGCCCCAGGAAGTGTCCCAGACCATGCGGGAAGAACACGCTGGTGACGCCGCGCTCGACCTGCGCCTCCGCACTCATGTTGACGATGCCGCTGCGCTGCAGGATCCCGCCCAACCTATAGTGACATTGCAGATGCAGCTCGCGATAGTCGAGGCCGGCGCGGACTTCGGTCACCAGACCCTGCTGCAACTCATCCATCTGTCCGATCAGATCAGCAAACAGCCCCGGATCGCGGGCGTAGCTGCGGGTGATGTCACTGCCATAGCCGGCCTCGCTGCCGCCGGCATCGATCAGGAAGCTGCGCGATTCGTCCGGACGCGGCGCTGGCGTGTGGTGGTAGTGCAGGATGGCGCCGTGCTCGTTGAGAGCCACGATGTTGGCATAGGGCAAGCCGTGGTCGGTGTGTCCGGCGGCGGCGCAGAAGGCCAGATGAATTTCATGTTCGGAAGCGCCATCGCGAAAGGCCGCCTCGGCGGCCAGATGGCCGCGCGCACCACGCAGGCTGGCGGCGCGCAGCTGCGCCAGTTCGTAGGGCGTCTTGCGGGCTCGGTGATAGTGCAGATAGGCCAGCGCTGCCTCGGGATTGTTGGGCACATAGCCGTCGATGGCGGCATTGTCCTCGCCGATGATGGCTGCCCGTGTGGCCGCCGGCAGAAATTGCGCCGCATCTTCCGGTGAGCGGATCACCTGCAGATCGAAATGCTCCACCCAGAATCCGGACGGCGCCGCCGGCGGCACGTGCCAGTAGTCCTCGGGTTGGTAGTAGGCCAGCAGCGGTCGCTTTCCCGGCGTGTAGGCAATCCAGCAGGCGGGATGCTGGGTCAGCGGCAGCCAGGACAGAAAATGCGGATTTGGCCGGAAGGGATAGGTCTGGTCATCCAGAAAGCCATAGCGCTCAGTGCCACTGGGGATCAACAGATGATCGAAGCCGGCGCGCTCCAATGCCACATCCGCCCGGCGCATCTGTTCGCGCAGGTGGTCCGCATACAGCTGCTGCAAACCCATGACTACCCTCGCTGCTGACTGGATGAGCGCACTTTACGAGAGGCAGCCGTCGAGGGCCAGTGCAGAATCACCCTTGCAACGACCATCGAACAGAGGGATGGTCAGATACCCCTGAACCGATGGAGATCCATGCTCATGACCGTCACATCCTTGTTGATCTTCCTGTTGATCGGCGCCGTCGCCGGCTGGCTGGCCGGACAACTGATGCGCGGCCGCGGCCTCGGCCTGGTCGGCAATATCGTCATCGGCATCATCGGCGCCTATGTCGGCGGCTGGTTGCTCGGCGGCGTGCTGGGACTGGCGATCGGCGGCGGCATCATCGGCGCCATCATCAACGCCACCATCGGCGCCGTCGTGGTACTGGCGATCATCGGGGTCATCAAGCGAGCCTAGCGTCGGTGTGTCGCGACGGCGAATCTTGTCGCCGCGACTCTGCCGGCGATCCGTGTCGGCCCGGCGCTGCCTGTGGGCCATGAACCACAAGCTCGCCTGTAGGACCGACCTCGCGTCGCGACCGCCAAGCCGCACGTCCGCCGCAGCGGTCGTGCCGCAAGGGCGCTCCTACAGGTGAACAAAGCCGGCGTTGTGCTCACGCGGACTTCAAATCAATCACTTGGGATCTGTGTTCACCGCTTTGCCTTGCCTGAAGCACAAGAATGGCCACGCTGGCGCGCTTCTCTCCTCGAAGCTTCTTCATCACCGAGCGAGGAGCGTCCAGACAAGTCTGGACCTACAACAGCGCCATCCGCGCCGACCCATGACCCGCGCGCCGCTCAAGCCAACACCGCCTTCCCCGCAAGCTGGACTAACCCTCGAAACCGTCCCTGAACAGAGGCGTGGAATCGGAATAGCCGGACACCGTGCCGTTACTGATGACGGTCTGGTTGCCGCGCACGGGCGGCGGCGGTGGCAATGGCTCGGCGCCGATGTAGACCACCGTGCCGCCGCTCAGCGTGCGCGTGGCCGAGTTGTAGCTGGCGCCGCTGAAATCGACCACATCGTTCAGCTGCAGGGCGGCAAAGAACTGGGGCCGAGTCAGGAACACCCCAAACTCGTCGAAGATGTTGACCCCGGTGGTGTCTATCGTCAGCCCCTGGATGGTCAGCAGTGGATCGGCGATGGTCTGGACCGGTCCACGCAGGCGCACGGCGTTGTTGTTGGGATTGCCGCGGTCGCGCACCCGGGTAGCGTACAGGCGTCCAAGGCCGTCGATGTAGCCGCGCACTTCCACCTGCCGGGTCTGGGTCAGGCCGTTGGCCAGAATCAGGTCTTCGTCGCGCGCCTGGGGACTGGCCCGCACCAGCAGCTCATAGGGACTGATCGACACTCCTGGCGTGACCTGTGCCGGCGTCACCGGCACCTGGAAGCGAACAACCGGCCGCACATATTCAATCACTGCCGCATCAAATGCCTGGGTATCGACATAGCTACCCTCGATGATCACCGGCATGCCCACCGCCAGTTCATCACGTCCGCCATAGACAAACTGGGTCGGAGTCGATACCAGTACGCTGAGCGATCCAATCCGGAATTCGGTGGCGTCCACGATCTGGGTAATGATGCCCTGCAGCATTCCGAGGGCACCCGCAGTGCCAGGCGGTACCGGTGTCAAGCAGAAACCCGAGATCACCTGGGTGAGCACCGATCCCGGCTGGAAATTGGGCTGCGATTGAGCGCGCACGGCAAGAAACTCGCCCACTTGCGGCAGCGGCTCGGCACAGAGAATGAAACTGACGCCGGCGTAGCTCACCCACTGACTGCCCACCAGCACCTGGGAGAGATTGGCATCGATGGCCTGCACAGGCCCGCTCAGCAGGAAAGTCTGTCCGAACTGACCCCGGCGTTCGATCAGCGTGGCCAGAACGCTGCCGTTGGGGTCGAGCAAGCCCGCCACCACCACCGGCGTGTTGACCGGCAGGTTGAGATCCGGCTCGACGCCGGCCAGAACAGTATCTCCGTTGACCGTGATCGCCTGTCCCAGCACGCGGAAGGGCGCCGTGCTGGTGACCGGGCCGATCAGCCTGAAGCTGAAGACCGGATTGCCCAGCCCTTTCTGCGGTCCGATCTGGCGTGTCCACTCCATCTGCAGGCCATCGGGGAAATTGCGCAGATCGCCCAGCGTGCCTGGCACCTGATCGATCAGCACCGGCGTTTCCACAGGCAAGGTGACCGGACGGCCATTCAATCTCAGACTGATCATTTCCTGGGCGGCGACTCCAGAAGCGAAGGTGCTCAGGACCACCAGCAACAGACAGAGAGCTGACAACCACCGGTACTTGGCCATGATCCGATCATCCGAAACAGTCTGGATCAGATCGTTGCACCGACTGCGATCGGGTGCAACCAGAGCGTCAGTGTGCCCGGCTTGCCAGGCGGGGTGTGCAGCTCCTAGCGTGGTCTGAAGAGCAAGAGCCAAAGCCCAGCAGAAGCAGCGGAGCAAGCTCCGCTCTACCAGAGCATCGGAGTACGAGGCTTTGGTAGTGCCGAGCTTGCTCGGCAGGGTGTGCGGCGCTTCGGGCGGTCGGAAGAGCAAGAGCGCAGCACGGTCAGGCGCTACGCGCTGGCACCCGCACCCAGAACATCAGCAGCAGCGCGGCGAGAACCGCACAGCTCCCGGAAAAGGCAAATGCCAGCAGTGGCGAAGCGCCCTGATACAGGCCACCAAAGACCACCGACGCCGGCAGCAGCGTGATGCCGGCGATGAGATTGAACCAGCCAAAGGCGGTGCCGCGGCGCTCTTCCGGGGCCAGATCGGCCACCAAGGCCTTTTCCACGCCCTCGGTCGCGGCCAGAAACAGACCATAGAACGCGAACAAGCCATAGAGCAGCAGACCACCCTGACCCAGGCCGCCGAGCACGAAATAGAAACAGGCATAAGCCAGATAGCCGCCGACCAGCAAACGCACCCGGCCGTAGCGATCGGACAAGGCCGAGAGCGGTGTCGAGAACAGCATGGCCACGACCGACACCGCCGCCCACAGCAGCGGAATCTGCGCTTGCGGCACCCCCAGTTCATGGGCGCGCAGCAACAGGAACATGTTCGAGGAATTGCCCAGCGTGAACAGGCCAACGACTACCAGATAGCGCTTGTAGACCGGCGGCAGATCGCGCATGCGCCAGTCGAACGGCCTTGGCGGTGACGTTCGCGGCAGCGACGGCGGCTCACGGATGGCCAGCGCCAGGGCCACGCACAACAGCGCGGGCACGATCGACCACAGGAAGACCTGCTTCAACTCCACGCCGGCCCCGAGCAGCGCAAAAGCCAGCAGCGGCCCGACCACGGCGCCGGCGTTGTCCATCGCCCGATGCAGACCGAAGGCCAGTCCGCGTCGCTCGGGCCCGGCACTGGCGGCGAGCAAGGCATCGCGCGGCGACGAGCGCAGGCCCTTGCCCACACGATCGGTAAAGCGGATCAGCAACAGCCAGGGCCAGGAACTGGCGAAGGCGATCAGCGGCCGGCCCAGCCCGGCCAGCCCGTAGCCGAACACGATCCATGGCTTGCTGCGCCGGGTGCGATCGACGATGACACCGGAAAACAGCTTGAGCAGACTGGCGGTGGCTTCGGCAATACCTTCGATGATGCCGAGCGCGCGCGGCCCGGCCATCAGCACAGAGGCCAGATACAAGGGGATCAGCGGATACAGCATCTCGCTGGCGCTGTCGTTGAGCAGGCTCAGCAGGCCGATCAGCCAGACCGTGCGTGGAAGCTGCCGCAGGGCTGCAAACATGAATGGGCCATCGAACGGGGACCGGGCGGATGCTGTGCGCCCACTGGGCTGTCGTCAATCACCCTGGCACGATCGCTCGGTTGCACGCTTTGCCTGTTGCAATGCAACATCAGGAACCGAAGGAAGCGATGTTCATGGATCCGATACCCGATTATCTGCGCGCCGTGCTCACCTCTCGCGTCTATGAGGTGGCGATCGAATCACCGCTGACCGAAGCCCAGCGGCTGTCGCGGCGACTGGGGCACCGCGTGCTGCTCAAGCGCGAAGATCTGCAGCCGGTGTTTTCCTTCAAGCTGCGCGGCGCCTACAACAAGATGGCCAGCCTCAGCGCCGACGAACGCGCCGCCGGGGTGCTGGCGGTGTCGGCAGGCAATCATGCCCAGGGTGTCGCTCTGGCGGCGCGCGAACTCGGCTGCCGCGCCACCATCGTGATGCCCAGCACCACACCCTCGATCAAGGTCGACGCGGTGGCCGCCTATGGCGCCGAGATCATTCTCGAAGGCGATGGCTACGACGCCGCGGCCGCGGTCGGCAAGCGCCTGGCGACCGAGCGCGGCCTGACTTTCGTCCATCCCTACGATGATCCGGCGGTGATCGCCGGTCAGGGCACGGTGGCGATGGAGCTGTTGCGGCAGCATTCCGGGCCGATCGACGCAGTCTTCATTCCGGTCGGTGGTGGCGGATTGGCGGCCGGCATGGCCGCCTACATCAAGGCGCTACGCCCCGAGATCAAGGTCATCGGCGTCGAGCCGGTCGATGCCGCCTGTCTGGATGCCGCACTCAAGGCCGGCGAGGCGGTGACCCTGGATCAGGTCGGGCTGTTCGTCGACGGCGTGGCGGTCAAGCGCATCGGCGACCACACCTTCCGGGTGCTGCGCGAGCACATCGACGCCATGGTACTGGTCAACACCGACGAGATCTGCGCAGCCATCAAGGACGTCTTCGATGACACCCGGGTGATGCTCGAACCAGCCGGCGCGCTGGCGCTGGCTGGCCTCAAACGCTACGCCGAAACGCTGAAGCAGCCCGGCGCCACGCTGTGCGCCGTGGCCAGCGGCGCCAACGTCAATTTCGACCGGCTGCGGCATGTGGCCGAACGTGCCGAGATCGGCGAATCGCACGAAGCCGTGTTCGGCGTCGGCATTCCCGAAGAACCCGGCAGCTTCCTGCGCTTCTGCCGGGCACTCGGCCCGCGCAGCGTCACCGAGTTCAACTACCGCTTCACGCCCGCAGCGGCGGCGCAGATCTATGTGGGCATCAGCCTGCGCCGCGGCACCGCCGAGCGCCGCGAGATCGCCACCCAGCTGGCGGCCGAAGGCTATGCCGTCAGCGACTACACCGACAACGAGCTGGCCAAGCTGCATGTGCGCCATATGGTCGGCGGTCGCGCCGAGATCAATGGCCGCGAACGCGTCTATCGCTTCGAATTCCCGGAGCGCCCCGGCGCCCTGCTGCGCTTCCTCGAACAGATGGGCACGCGCTGGAACATCACGCTGTTTCACTATCGCAGCCACGGCGCCGCATACGGCCGGGTCTTCGCTGGCATCGAGGTTGCCGACGCCGAGGATGCCAGCGCCCTGCGCGCCAGCCTGGACGCCCTGGGCTTCGACTGCGTCGACGAGACCGAGAACCCGGTGGTGCGGCAGTTTCTGCGAGCCTGAGCGCGGTGAAGCCGGTTCTGGGTTGTCGGTTGTCGGTCGGGGCACGAGGCACGGGGCACGGGAACCACGATGACCCCAAAGCGGCGTCATTGCGAGCCACCTGTATCGGCGCGAAACTGCACATGGGCCATGAACCCGCCTGATGCGCGTAGCCCGTTGTGCCGCGCAGCGGCTCAGCGGGGCTCTTTGGCGTCACCTCCCGGAGAGCGCTACGCGCACTTCGGGCTACAAGAGCCGTCTCTTGCCGGAATATGGCATTACAACGACTTGCGACATGGGTTTATGGAGAGCCACCTGTTCCGGCCTGAAACTGCCCACGGGCCGTGAACCCCCCGCGTCATTGCGAGCGTAGCGAAGCAATCCAGGAGTGTGCGGCGCTACCCTGGATTGCTTCGTCGCTGCGCTCCTCGCAATGACGCATCAACAACTTACGATATGGGTTCATGGAGAGGAGCGCAGCGACGAAGCAATCCAGCCGTTGTAGGTTCTGACTTGTCTGGACACTCTTGAGTCAAAAGCGTCCAGACAAGTCTGGACCCACAACAGCCGATTCCCGATCCCCGATCCCCGAGTCCCGAGTCCCGAGTCCCGAGTCCCGAGTCCCGACAACCGACAACCGACAACCGACAACCAGCACCACCGATCGGGCTATATTCAGGCCATCGCGCTGCGCAGGTCAGGCCATGTCTATCGACGCCAGTCAGCTCAAGCATCTCTACCCGCTGGATTCGCTGCGTCCGGAGCATCTGGACGTGATTGCCAACGAGGCGGAATCGGATGAGTACGGCAAGGGCCATGTGCTGTTCAAGGCCGGTGATCAGGACGAGATCACCCACTATCTGCTGGGCGGTGTCGTCGCCGGCGACTACCCGGACGGCAAGCGCAAGGACATCGTGGCGGATTCGCTGCAGGGCCGCTACCCGATCGGCGATCTGATGCCGCGGCGCTTTACCGCCTCGGTGCAGTCACTCACCGCAACGTTGGTGTCGCTGGACCGGCGCTTTCTGGAGAAGGTCATCACCTTCGACCAGCTCACCCGCAGCGCCGACTTCAAGCTGCTGGACAAGCATCCTGACGGCAATCGCTGGATCTTCCGCCTGCTGCAGAACAATGCCATGCGCCGGGTGCCAGCCGGCAATCTGGAACGACTGTTCTCGCGCTTCGAGGAACTGAGTGTGAGCGAGAACCAGACCATCATTCGCGAAGGCGATGACGGCGATTACTTCTATGTGATCAAGGACGGCGCTGCCAGCGTGCTGCAGTCCGGCGATGGTGATCCGGCGGTGGTGGCCTATCTGGTACGCGGCGACAGCTTCGGCGAAGACGCGCTGCTCTCCAACAGCGTGCGCAATGCCTCGGTGACCATGATGAAGCCGGGCAAGCTGATGCGCCTGAAGAAGAGCGACTTCAGCGAGCTGTTGAAGCAACCCACGGTGGAATGGCTGACCCCCGGCAAGGCCTCGATCCTGGTGCGCCAGGGCGCCGGCGTGGTCGATGTGCGCCTACCCGAGGAATTCAGCGAGCGCGCGATCAAGGGTGCGATCAACATGCCCTTGTACCGACTGCGTGAGTACGCTGTGGACCTGGACCGCGGGCGCTCGTATCTGTGCTACTGCAACACCGGCGAGCGCAGCGCCGCTGCTGCCTTCATCCTGACCAAGCTCGGATTCGAGGCCTACGCCCTGGCCGGTGGCCTGTCCGGCATGGTCAAGCAGATGGACAAGAAGTAGCGGCTGGCACAGCGCACAGCTTCAGGAGTTCCGGTCGCCCGCGGTGGTGCGCCTATTCGCGCATCGAACTTTGGAGGGCGAGAGGGCACGAGGGCACGAGGGCGCGCGAAGGCGGCCTCACCGCGAGCTCTTGATCTTGCGTGCCCTCGTGCCCTCTCGCCCTCGTGCCCTCAAATCAATGACTTGCGGCATGTTGAGTGGGAGCGGGCTCTGCCCGCCATGCGTCGGCTTCGGGTATACCTCGGTCGCGGCTGAAGCCGCTCCCACAGGCGATGCCGCTGACTCAATCCAGCGCCCAATCCGGGGCCGGGATGTTTCGATGGGCTTCGCGCAGCGCTGAAGACCAGCGCTCGCGGATCATCAGGAAGTAATCGTCGTTCTCGCAGATCCGACGCTGCACTGGCGCGACCAGTTCGTCGCGCTTGTAGACCAGCAGGTCCAGCGGCAGACCCACGCTCAGATTGGATCGGAGCGTGGAGTCCATCGAGATCAGCGCCAGTTTCACTCCGTCGGTCAGTGTGGTGGTGCTGTTCACGGCGCGATCGAGGATGGGCTTGCCGTATTTGTGCTCGCCGATCTGCAGGAAGGGCGTGTCCCGGGTGGCTTCGATGAAATTGCCGGCGGCATAGACGTTGAACAGGCGCAGCGTGCGTCCGGCGATCTGTCCACCGAGCAGTATCGAGACGTCGAAGCCCACATCCTGCTTGCGCATGGCATCGGCGTGGTTCTTGTGCACCCAGCGTACCGCTTCGCCGATCAGGGCCGCGGCCCTGAACATGGTTGGCACGTTGTAGATGGTCTGGATGGCGCCGGTCTCGGGATCGGCCAGACCATCCTGAATCAGGTTCACCACCGCCTGCGAGATCGCCAGATTGCCGGCGGTCATGATCGAGATCATGCGCTCGCCCGGCACATGGAAGACGTGCAGCTTGGCGAACACCGAGATGTTGTCCATCCCGGCATTGGTGCGGGTATCGGCCAGCATCACCAGGCCCTCGTCCAGCAGCAGGCCAACGCAATAAGTCATCTGAGGGGATTTCCTGGCTTCGATTTTGGGGGACGAGCATAGCGCGCCGGGTCGGGCACGGCGCGCACGGCCGTTGGAGGGCGCCGCGCCTGCGGCGCCGCTTTGGGTGTTCCAGGACAGGAGGAGGTAAAAAGCGGCCGCGCGCGCGTCCCTCCGCAAAGCGCAACAGCGTCCAGACAAGTCTGGACCCACAGCAACACCCGGCTTTTCCCGTGCCCCGTGCCCCCTGCCCCGTGCCCCGTGCCCCCTTTTGAAGCGCAAGAGCGTCCACACAAGTCTGGAACCACAACAGCGCCGGGCTCTTCCCGTGCCCCGTGCCCCCTTTCCCGTGCCCCGTGCCCCCTGCCCCGCCGCTACTGCGAACCGTCGCCCACCTGCACCGACACTTCCAGGGTCTCGGCCAGACCGCCGTGGCGGACGCCGCGCACGGGGGCGGCGTCGTTGTAGTCGCGGCCGACAGCGACGCGCACATAGCGATCGTCTGGACAGACGCGGTTGGCCGGATCAAAGCCCACCCACCCCAGATCGGTGATCCAGACTTCCGCCCAGGCGTGACTGGCGGCGGCCAGGCCGGCGCCAGCGCACAGGTAGCCGCTGATATACCGGGCCGGGAAGCCCAGCACGCGGGCGCAACTGATCAGCACATGGGCGTGATCCTGGCAGACGCCGGCGCCGGCGCTGAGGGCCTCAGCGGCGGAGGTGGCGACATGGGTGCTATGGGGCTGGTAATCGATGCGCTCACTGACCGCGGTACACAGCCGGTGAATCAGGGCAACCTCACCGTCGCCTTCGTCGCGGCAGGTGGCGGCAAGTTCCTGCAGGGCCACATCCGGCGCGGTCAAGGGTGTGGAGTTCATGAAGTACGCCGGCGGCAGCGGCTCTGTGCTTGCACCGAGCACACCGCTGCGATCCTGGGTCTGCACCTCGGCGCGGACCGTGATCCTGATCGAATCGACAAGCCGATCGATCACATGGGTGGCCGCTGGATTGCCAAAGCCATCGACACAGGTAGGCTCCAGCCGCACCCCGTCGATGTCCACCCGCCAGAAGCGGATCACCTGGCCGCTGCCGGGAATGGGCCAGAGCCGCAGTGCCTGGAAGACCCGATGCGCGGCCTCGTCGTAGCGATAGAGGGTGCTGTGGTGTATCGACAGTTGCATGCGAACTCCAGGTCCTGGCGTCGGCCGGCGGCCGACGTCATGCGCTTGCTCAGAAGAAATAGCCTTGGGCGATCTCGCGCGTCAGCTCGTCATTGCGCACGATCACATCGGTCAGGTATTCGTGCAGACCACTCTTGAAGATATGGTCGATGCGGCCGAAGCGCAGCTGCGCATACATGGAATGGGCCAGTCGCTTGCCCTCAGCACTGCGCTTGGGATCGTGCCCCTGGATCTGGTCGAGCTGGTTGGTGATCTGCTCGTAGCAGAACACCAGCGAGCGCGGGAATTCGGGGCGCAGGATCAGCAACTCGGCCACGTGGATGGGTGCCACCGAGGTCTTGAACAGCACCCGGTAGGCCCGCCGCGCCGCGAGCACGCGCAGGATCGCCAGCCATTGGTAGTAATCGACCACGCCGCCGACATCCTCGGCGCTGGGCAGCTTGACGTGGTATTTGACGTCGAGCAGGCGCGCGGTGTTGTCGGCGCGTTCGATGAACTGTCCGAGCCGGGCAAAATGGAAGCCGTCGGCGCGCAGCATGGTGCTGGCGTAGACGCCGTTGAACAGCCCGGCGCGGGCCTTGACCCAGTCCAGAAAGGCGGTCAGCCGATCATCGTCCATGGCCGCGAAGTCGAACTCGCGCAGCTCCAGCCAGGTGCTGTTGACCGCATCCCACATGTCGGCGGTCAGCGCCGTGCGCACCGTGCGCGCATTGCGCCGGGCGGTGCCGATGCAGCTGACGATGGACGAGGGATTGTTCTGGTCGAAGGCCAGATAGGCGATCACGCCCTCGGCATTGGCGGTGTCACGGCTGGCGAAGTAGTCGTGATGGCAGCCCGAGGCCACCAGCGCCGATTCCCACTCGCTGCTGCGCTCGGCATCCACCCGCACGGCGCTCATGTGCCCCGCCCCCTGCAGCAGGCGCGCGACGTAATCGGCGCGCTCCACGTAGCGGGCCAGCCAGTACAGACTTTCGGCAGTTCGGGCGAGCATCAGGTCTCCAGCACCCAGGTGTCCTTGGTCCCGCCGCCCTGCGAAGAATTGACCACCAGCGAACCCTCGGTCAGGGCCACGCGGGTCAAGCCGCCGGGAACGATGCGGATGCGATCGCCGCCGCTGAGCACAAAGGGCCGCAAATCCACATGCCGCGGCGCGATGCCCTGCTCGACAAAGGTCGGCACCGTGGACAGGGCCAGCGTCGGCTGGGCGATGTAATCGGTGGGACGGGTCTTCAGCAACTGGGTGAATTCGGCCAGCTGCGCCTTGCTGGCGTGCGGTCCGACCAGCATGCCGTAGCCGCCCGAACCATGGACGGCCTTGACCACCAGCTGATCGAGGTGGGCCAGCACGTACTTGAGATCGTCGGCCTTGCGGCAGTCCCAGGTCGGCACATTCGACAGCAGCGGTTCCTCGCCCAGGTAGAAACGGATCATTTCCGGTACGTGGATGTAGACCGCCTTGTCATCGGCAATGCCGGCACCAATGCCGTTGGTGAGGTTGACGTTGCCGGCGCGATAGGCGAAATACAGGCCGGGCACGCCCAGCATCGAGTTCGGGTTGAACACCAGCGGATCGATGAAGTCGTCGTCGATGCGGCGATAGATGACATCGACCCGCTCCAGCCCGGAGGTGGTGCGCATGTAGCAGACATCGTTCTGCACCAGCAGATCGGCGCCTTCGACCAGATCGATGCCCATCTCGTCGGCCAGAAAGGCGTGCTCGTAATAGGCGCTGTTGTGGATGCCCGGCGTCAGCAGCACCACGGTGGGTTCGCCCTTGCAGTTGACCGGCGGCACCGAGCGCAGCGTTTCCAGCAATTCGTCCGGGTAATGTGCCACCGGCGCCACCGAGGCGCGACGGAACAAATCCGGGAACAGCCGCAGCATGACCTCGCGGTTCTCGACCATGTAGGACACGCCGGAAGGCGTACGGCAGTTGTCCTCCAACACGTAGTACTGATCCGGCCCGGTCCGAACCATGTCGATACCGGCGATGTGACTGTAGATGCCGCAGGGTACGTCGAAGCCGGCCATTTCCGGCCGGAACTGAGCATTGTTGAGCACCAGATGCTCGGGTATGCGGCCGGCGCGGATGATCTCGCGACCGTGGTAGACATCGTGAATGAAGGCATTCAGCGCCTTCACCCGCTGCTCCAGTCCGAGCTTGAGGTTCTGCCATTCGGCCTGCGCCAGCACCCGCGGGATCAGATCGAAGGGGATCAGGCGTTCCGGATCGCCGCCGTCGGTGTACACCGCAAAGGTGATGCCGATGCGCCTGAACAGACTTTCGGCCTCGCGACGCTTGAGCTCCAGCTGCGGCCTTGGCAGCGATTTCAGCCAGGCATCGACCAGCGCATAAGGCGCACGGGTATGGTCTGGCCATCCCATTTCATCAAAGCACTCAGGGGTTCCGGTCATCGATGCTCCCGACTAGTGCTTTCAGGTTGCCGACGCGCAGGGAGAAGGTCAAGCACGACGTCGCCCGGCGCCCCCGATTGCACCAGTCTGGCGCGCGCTGAGACCGTCACGCACCGAGATCGCGCTCTACTGCAGCCTTGAGCACGTGCACCATGGCATCGGGGTACAAGAGCAGAACGTGGGAGGAAAAGCGATGACGACAGCACCAAGCAGGCGCGGCAAGGCCAGCAGCCATCTGGGCGATGATCTGCGCGGCGCCAGCCGTCTGGCCATCGATGCCGTGTCCGGCGTGACCTCGATCGTCGAGTCCATGCACCGGAACATCTCTGGGTTGGCACCGGCCTTGGGAAAACCGCGTGAGGGCCCGACCAGGGGCATTGCCGGTCTGGTCTATCGCTCGGTGCGAGGCGTCAGTCGGCTGGTCGGACATGGTTTGGACGCCGGCCTGCAGCTGGCGGCACCCATGCTTGCCGGCAAGCAGCCGCCACCGATACGCGATGCCGTAGTCGCGGCGCTGAATGGGGTCTTCGGCGATCATCTGCATCGCAGCGCCAATCCCCTGGCCATTCCGATGCAGTTTCGCCACGGCGCTCAGCCGCTGGAACTCGAAGCGGCGTCCTTGTCGGCAGCCCTGCCCGATGTCGGCCCCCATGTATTGCTCATGCTCCACGGATTGTGCATGAACGATCGCCAATGGCGACGCGAGGGCCACGATCACGGCGCCGCGCTGGCACAGGAGCTCGGCTACACGCCGATCTATCTGCACTACAACAGCGGTCGCCACATCGCCGAGAACGGCCGCGAACTGGCGGCGCTGCTGCAGCAACTGCTGGATGCCTGGCCGGTGCCGCTGAAGTCACTGACCCTGCTCGGTCACAGCATGGGCGGCCTGGTCGCCCGCAGCGCCGTACACCAGGCCAACGCTGAAGCACAGGGATGGACCCGACACCTGCGCGCCATGGTCTTCCTGGGTACCCCGCATCATGGTGCGCCGCTGGAGCGCGCCGGCAGCTGGGCCGATGCGTTGATCGGGCTCAGCCCCTACAGCGCGCCCTTGCTGAAACTCGGCGAGAGTCGCAGTGCCGGCATCAAGGATCTGCGTTTCGGTCGACTGATCGATCGCCAAAGCAGCCAGGAACGGCACCGGGACACGCGGGCCTTGGCGCCCCTGCCGGCGGATGTGCGCTGCTACACGATTGCTGCCACCCGGGCCCGTGCATCCGAGCAGCGCCGGCGCTGGCCGGGCGACGGTCTGGTGCCGGTGGCCAGCGCCCTCGGCGAGCATCATGACCCGCGACGCTCGCTGGCTTTCCCGGACGATCAGCGCTGGATTGCCCACGAATGTGGCCATTTCGATCTGCTCAGCCGGGCCGAGGTCTACGCCCGGGTGCGCGAATGGCTGGCAGCGGAGAGGTCATCCAGCTGAACCGAGGCTGTCAAGCTTGTACGGACTAACGGGAACTTCACGCGCGGGCGCAGAGGACTTGGCGAGACTTCGCGACGATCTGTAACGGATACCCCCATGCGCACATTGCTCTTGCTGCCCTTGCTGCTCGCGACCCTTGCCGCTCCCCGCCCTACCCTGGCCGAAGAGCCGGAGGCGCCATCCAACCCAGACACCGCCAGCCTGTCACTGCCCGTCGAGCGGGAAATCCCGGCCAGCGGCCAGATGATGGAAGCCATCGTCGTCAGCGGCGAGTTGCCTGGTCCCGGGCTTTGGCGAATCTCCAAGGGTGAGCACTTCATGTGGGTACTCGGCACCCAGTACCCGCTGCCCAAGCGCATGACCTGGGTGTCGCGCGAGGTCGAGCAGGCGGTCATCGAATCCCAGGAAGTACTGCTGCCCCCCAGAGCCAGCCTCACCACCAAGATCGGCTGGTTCAAGGGCATGCTGCTGCTGCCCGCGGCGATGGGCTCGCGCAAGAACCCGGACAAGGAAAAACTGGTCGACGTGGTCCCGCCCGAGCTCTACGCGCGCTGGTTGCCGCTCAAGGCCAAGTACATCGGACGCAGCCGCAGCATCGAGAAGCAACGACCGCTGTTTGCCTCGCAGAAGCTCTACGAGAAGGCCATCAAGCGCGCCGGTCTGAGCAATGACAGCATCGTCTATCCGCTGATCAAGAAGACGGCCAAGAAACATGAGATTCCGATGTCCAATCCAGAAATCAAGGTCGACATCGGCGATCCCAAGCAAGCCATCAAGGATTTCGCCAAGACCAGCCTGGATGATCTGGATTGCTTCGCCAAGACCCTGGATCGCCTGGAATCCGACCTCGACACCATGCGCGATCGCGCCAATGCCTGGGCCACCGGTGACATCGAAGCCCTGCGCGGCCTGCCCTTCTCCGACCAGAATCAGGCTTGCGCCGACGCCATCCTGAAATCGCAAGTCACCCGCGAGCGTGGCCTGGACGATCTCTTCGACCGCCTGAAAGCGGCCTGGCTGGATGCCGCCGAAACCGCGATCGCCAAGAACCAGACCACCTTCGCCGTGTTGCCCATGTCGCTGATCCTGCGCTCGGATGGCTACGTCGAAGCCCTGCGGGCGCGTGGCTATGAGGTGGAAGAGCCTTGACGGGACTCGGGACTCGGGACTCGGGACTCGGGACTCGGGAGTCGGGAGTCGGGAGTCGGGAGTCGGGAGTCGGGAGTCGGGAGTCGGGAGTCGGGAAAAGGCTACTGGCTCTGGGCTCTTGCAGGTCCAGACTCGTCTGGACGCTTTTCATCTGATTCCCACGCGAGATGAACAGTGTGGCGGCTGGGCAGGGCGCCGCGCTGCGGCGCCGCCTTGTTTTCCCCAAAGGTCCAGGGCGGCCGCGCACGCTCGCGTCCCTCCTCAGAGCCGCCTTGAGCCCGCCACCGAAGTCATGACCGATGCGCCGTGTCGAGCCGGCACAGGTGGCTCTCCATGAACCCATATCGCAAGTTATTGATGCGTCATTGCGAGGAGCGCAGCGACGATGCAATCCAGGGTAGCGCCGCACATCCCTGGATTGCTTCGCTACGCCCTCCATGACCCCATATCGTAAGTTGTTGATTTTGCTGTTGTAGGTCACGTTGCTCGCGTAGCGAGCTACGTGACGCAAATGGATGTCACGTAGTCCGCTGACGCGGACAACATGACCTACGACGGCAGGTTCATGGCCCGTGGGCAGTTTCAGGCCGAAACAGGCGGCTCGCAATGACGCGCTGGCAAAGCATCCTGCGCTCACACCACCCCACCCTCGCGCTCCGCTTATCCACCATAATGACGATCAGCCGCACACCCGAGGCCGCCCATGCTGAGTCTGCCCGCCATTGTCCTGCTGCTGTCCCTCGGCGCCTCCGGCGACATCTACCGCTGCGCCGATGCCAATGGCGCACTCAGCTATCAGGACAAGCCCTGCAGCAGCGGCGCCTCGGCACGCCTGGCGACCGCCGGCACTGACACCGCCGCCACCCAGCGGGCCTTGCAGCAGTGGCTGGATCAGCATCGCGATCGACCGACCGCATCGCATCGGTCTTCGGCGGCAGCGGCGTCAGTACCCATGAACTTTGGCGGCGCCGTCAGCGAGGCCCAACTGGCGATGTGCTCCGAGCGTTTCCTGGGCTGCGCCCATGGCGAAGCCCAGGTCATGGACGCCTGCGTTGCCCGCTTGCCACGCTGCTCGGCCAAAATCGGCAGCGGCTGTTGCCCGCAGGCCTGTGTCAGCCGCTATCAGGCCCTGCGGCAAGCCGGCAACCCGCTCGCTCTCTCGGTCAAACTGGCCTTGCTGGATCCGGATGCGCCGGCTTGTGGGGCCACCCGGCAAGACTGATTGCTCCTGCCACTTCGGCTCTGGAGCCGATTCACACGCCGCCCGTCGGTGCCTGGGTGCCGCCGCTCAGCCACGGTTGCACGCTGAGCACGGATGATGTTCGACTTCACCTCGGTCGTACCATTCCGGAAGCATCATGAGACGGCAATCCTTGTTGATTCGCTCGGCGCAAGCAGGCTGGTGGCTGACCTTGTTGTTGCTGTCGATTGCACCGCTGGCCGCGCAGCAGGTCTACAAGTGCAAGGATTCCGGTGGCAACCCGGTGTATTCGCAAAGTCCGTGCTCGGCAGATCCCGCTGCGGTGGAAACGGTGGATACATCTCGGGCGCTGAAGACCGGCAGCGGAGCTGCGCCGCCGGATGCCGCTGGCGACGCTGACTCATGTACCGCAAAGGAACAGGAAATCAGCAAGCAATACGCCGCGGCCAACACCAAGCTGGAGCGCCAGATGGCCGAACTGGGCAACAAGGACGCTGCCTTGTCCAGGGAACTCGGCATTCGCAAGGATGAGCTCAGACAGGCAGAGATCGACGAACGGGTCAAGCTGCGAATGGAATGCGCACAAGCCCAGGCCCTGCCGACCGTCGTTGATCAAGGCGCGCCTGCGTCGGCCGATGCGCCAGCGCTCTATTCTTGGCACTGCATTGCCGAGAACGGGGTGGTGTTTTACCGTCACGACGCTTGCCCGGTGACGATCCGCGATCGCCCGGCCAACCCGCAGCTGATACCGGAAGCCCGAAGCCAGCCCTTGCAGGAAATGTCTGTGAGGGCACTGCAAGTGCCGCGCAAGGAAGCCTGCGAGCAGATCCATGCGCCCGAGGCCGACAAGCGCTGGGGCAGCAATCGCGACCAGCGGACTCAAGGCGGAAAGGACGAGTGCCAAGCCCAGCCCTGAGCGGCCGGCACGGTGACGATCCGGACCTCAGCAGATCGCGGTCAAGCGCTGGCCACAGAGTACGCAAGGGAGGGGCCGAGAGCGCACAAGGGAAGAGCGTTCGGATCTTGAACATGGCCCGAAGTGATCCATTGCGCAGGTGACACGCCTTGGTCGGTGGCTTGAGGCGGGCCACAAGCCACCGCCATCAGCAGCCGCGTGTGTAGTCCCGACACCGCCCACGGGCCATGAACCGGCCCCTGTGGGAGCGGCTTCAGCCGCGACGCTTGGCGCCGCGCACACACCATCCCAGATCGCGGACAAAGTCCGCTCCCACAGCCTGGCCCCAGACCTCCGATCCAAGCGAACCTGGACTGTGCCGGTAAATCGACAATTTGCGACACGGGCTCACGGAGCGCTCGATTCCCGCAGCTGGAAGATATTCCCTTCCGGATCGATGGCATTGCAGGCCCGGAAGCCGCGTCCCTCCCAGCGATCGTGCAGCACTTCGCCGCCATGCGCGGCGGCGATCACAGCGGCTTCATCCAGAGACGGCACGGTGAAAAAGAACTTCAGCGCCGCTTCCTCGCGCCGCTCGGGGGGCGAAGTGATCTCGAAGCTGTCGGCGATATGCCTGGGTATGGCGTGAATCACCAATTGAAGCCCGGGCACTTCCAGCACCGCGATGTCCTCGCGCGCATGAATTTCGCCGAAACCCAGAAGTGCCTGATAGAAGACACTCAGCCGTTCCAGATCCTTGGCATAGATGAACAGACCAGCGGTGGCGGGACCAGCCATGATCACTCCTGGAATCTGACGATGGAAAAACCGGCTGGCGGCCATGGCCGCTCGCCGGCCTCCCATCATCGGCAACAACCAGCATCAATTCAAATCCGGGTTCCAAACCAGGGCTGCGGTCCGTTGCCATGCTGCTGGCTTTGCCAGGCGCCGTAGATCGTGCTGCCATCGGCCGAGAGGAAGAACACCGCATCGCCTTCATCGCCGCTGCTGTTGCGCTCATCGATTCGCGCAGTCCAGATCAAGCCGGTGGCATCCAGCGGGCCGAACAGGCGGGCGTCTTCGCCCGGCCGCGGATAGGCTCCATCAAGTGCGTTGGGATCGGCGTCTGCCGTGATCGTGAGGGTGATCATCTCGGGGTTGGCAGGGTCGTTGCCGGAGTACCGCGTGGTAGTCCACTGTCCAATGAAACTTGGCATCCTCGCCTCCTGGTCACTGCATCGGATCTGTTACCCGCGGCCGCGTCGCGGACGCATCGGTCCTTGCCGATCATATCCATCTCCACGCCGGCCTTGATGCCCGATCCATCCAAAGGGAGCTTTCCATGTCCAAGCAGCCACCATCGATCAAGCGCCAGTCATGCCTGGCACTCACGGCCGTGATCGGCCTGCTGCTCGCGGGTCCAGGTCAGGCTGATGAGGCGTCGGACGCCCAGATCGAGCGCGTCATCCATGGATTGCGTCCGCCGGTCAGCTTCGTTGGCGATCCGGGCTGGTCGCTGGCAGAGCGCATGAGCCACTACGGCGTCCCGGGCGTCGCCATCACCGTCATCGACCAATCCGGCATCGCCTGGACCCGCGTCTACGGTCTGGCAGATCGGGACAGCGGCGCTGCAGTGCAGGAGAACACCCTGTTCCAGGCCGGATCTGTCAGCAAGCCAGTCGCCGCCTTTGGGGCCATGCGCATGGTCGAGGACGGCCGACTGTCCCTGGATCAGCCGGTCAATGACCGGCTGGCATCGTGGAAGATTCCAGACAATGAATTCACCGAGCGGGTGCCGGTGACGCTGTCGCACCTGCTCAGCCATACCGGCGGCTTGACCGTACACGGATTTGCCGGTTACCCCGCGGGCGCCAGCGTGCCTTCCATGCTGCAGATCCTGGAGGGTCAGGCACCCGCCAATTCGGCGGCCATCCGCGTGGACCTGCTGCCGGGTAGCCGATGGCGCTATTCGGGAGGCGGCTACACCGTCGCCCAGTTGCTGATGACCGAAGTGTCCGGCCAGCCTTTTCCCAAGCTGATGCGGACATTGGTGCTGAAACCCGTCGGCATGCGCGACAGCAGCTTTGACAATCCGCTGCCACCGAAGAAACTGGAACATTCGGCCGCCGGCGTGTTGCCCGACGGCAAGGATGTTGCCGGCAAGCGCCACATCTATCCGGAAATGGCGGCCGCCGGCCTGTGGACCACATCAGCAGATCTGGCGCGCTTTGCCGTCGAGATGCAGCAGGCGCTGGCCGGGACCAGCAAACTGCTGAAGCAGTCCAGCGCACGAGCCATGCTGGAGGCACAGGCCGACGCGCCCTATGGCCGCGGATTCGGACTGTCGGACTTCAATGGTGAACGCTACTTCGGTCACAACGGCTGGGACGAAGGCTTTTGCGCGCTGCTGCTGGCGCATCCAGATCGAGGCATCGGCGTGGTCGTGATGATCAACGCCAATCAGCCGGCGCTGATGGGTGAAATCCAGCGAGCGGTGGCCTTTGCCTACCAGTGGCCGGGATTCCGCAGCTACACCCCCGTGGCACTCAGTGAATTCGCCCGAGAAACCGCGCCCGGACGCTACCGCTACAACAGCGAGCAAGTGGCCACGGTGGTACAGGATGGCGAAGAGCTCTATCTGCAACTCGCCGGCGAGGCCCGCAGCGAGTTGGTACCCATCGGTGACGAACGCTACCGCCGTCGCGAGAGCGATGGCGAGATCGCAATCGGCATCAATGATCAGGGCCTGCAGGAACTCAGCATCGAAGGGCGCACGGGCGAATGGCAGCGATACCCGCAGTTGCCGAAGGGCCAGAAGCAGCCGCGTGAATTGCTGCTGGCCGGTGACAGCCAAGCCGCACTGGCCGCGTATCAGGCGCTGAAGGAAGCCGGCGACGAGGCCGCCTCCGAGGCCTACCTCAATCAACAAGGCCTGGCGCTGCTGCAGCGCCAGCCATCAGACGCCGCCATCCAGCTGCTGACCCTCAACACCCAGCTCTACCCCGATTCAGCCAACACCTGGGACAGCCTGGGCTACGCCTGGAAGATCAAGGGCGATGCCGATCAGGCCCGCAGGCACTACCGCAAGGCGCTCGCCATTGACCCAGAATTCGCCAGCGCCAAGGCGGCGTTGCTGGAATTGGAGGATTGAAGAAGCAGCCAGATGCATGGAGCAGTTTCGGTATGCAGCGACATGCGCAAAAAGTAGTGGACGAGCCAATCCAGCGGCAACCGGTTTCAACCCTCAACAGCAAAGAGCAAGTATTGATTGAGTCTCGCCCAAAGGCGCTCGGGGACCTGCGGCCGACCGGCATCGGGCACTTCCTCTCCCGACGTGGATTCAGCTATCCGCCGCCGTCATTCGACAAAAAGAAACATCCCGGCAGCCAGCTGCGGCGGACGCGGTATCGCATCAGCCACAGGTGCGTCCTTGGGAAGTGAGGGGTCGCGGGCGCGCGCCAAAGCGAGATCACGCTGCTGCTGATCGCTGATCTCGTAGTAGGCGCCACTGCGGATGGTCATGCCCACGGCATTTTCGCCCATCATCACCCGAGCCAGGTAACTGCCGACATAGGTGAACTGGTCGGCACGGATTTCAAATGGGTGGGAAAATCCGGGCGCCGACCTGTAGGAGGCGGTGGCGACCCCGACATCAGTGACCATGTCACCACCGGTGATCTCGTACTGCCCGGGGCGCAGCGGAATCACAATGACCTTCTGCAGCTTGCCGCCCTCGAAGACATCCAGTTCCTCTCGCGGCGCATTCACTACGTCGTTGATGTACGCATAAAAAGTTCCGGTAGCGCGGCCCTGCTCGGGCACCGGGCGGAAATTCACGTAGTTGCCGTGGAACGGCGGCAACTTGTCCTGCTCGCCCAGCACGCCAATCGTGGCGACCAACCAGCCGCGCGGCTCACCGTCGATCGGCGTCAGTGATGAATGGACGCTCTTGCCGCCGCCTGCAGTTGCGCAGGCGCCCAGCACGGCGATCAGGACAAGCAACGCCGCAGTACGCAGAACTCGATGTGGCAATGAGGCGGAGATGTTCGGGCAGATACGCATTGGCTCAAGAGTCTTCTTGGATTGCTTCAGGGACAACGGCATCGGTCGCGATTGCCGGAGCGAGTTCCTGCGAGGAGCACAGACCAGCGCCCCTGCCCCGCGACAATGCAGCTGATGGGCACGGACAGGAATTCCAAAGTCACGGCTTGCGCACTGCGCAGGGCAGTCTACGCTGCGGTCTCATGCCGTCAAGCGTCCTGTTCACATACCGCGCTTCCGTCTATTGCGTCATTCTGGGGCGCAGTGACGCTCGCCGTGTCCTTGGCTCCCACGCGGAGCCTCTCGCCAGATCTCTACCCGGGCGCCTTCGCCGTCTCGCGGGCAAGCGCCGGCATCGACGCGACAGTGACGTCGCTTCGCGTCGATAGGGATCCCGCTTGCCAGACCAGGTCCTAGATTCGTGTCGGAGTACTCTGACGTGCCCTGAGGCTGTCGGGTCAGTGCGGGCGCTTCTCCTCGGGCATCCAGGTCAATCAGGTGGCGCCGCACCGGCACCTGGTCAACCCAGCTGAACTGCCCGGCACCTGCCGCAGCCGCGCGGGTCGCATGACGCCCTTCCAGTTGCCCACCGACTTCAAAGCCATCAGCCGGCACACCTCACGCGGCAAACAAGCCACACGCCGCGTAAGTCAATCTGACGCACAATGCACTGAGCACACAACAGTGCCGATCCATGTCCGCCACCCAGGAATCCGCCCGAATCAATCTTCGCACCAGCCCCGAGGCCAAGGCGCTGATCGAGCGTGCCGCGGCGTTGATGGGCACCACCGTGTCGAGCTTCTGCAGAACGCCTTTGCGACGGCGCGTAAGGTCATTGCCGATCACGACAACCTGGTGCTCTCGGCCGAGGCCTTCGATGCCTTCATTGCTGCCGCTGGGAACCCGCCGGAGCCCAACGCGAACCTGCGCGACGGCCAGAAGCTGATCGCCATCGGCGACACCAAGTGGAAGCTCACCAGCCGCGACGAAGCCGGCCGCCTGCGTCCCGGTAATGATGACCTGCTGCAGATGTATGCCTACGCCGTCGCGTACAAATGCCCCAACCTCGCGCTGATCTACCCTTGGAGCGATCAGCTTCGCGAATTGGTGGAGACGCACCTTGAGCTACCCGAGGTTCAAGGACAGCGCGTACGCGTCGACGTGCTAAGTGTGGACGTGCGTTTGGATCATCTGCCGGCGGTTCGGGGTGCAACGATGCATGGGTTTGGCAGCTTGCTGGCGACGAGGGACAGCGGAATCATTGAAGGGCACACCGCGTCAGAGTCGTTCGAATCAGACATCCATCCATGACCGAAGCTCGCGTAGTCCAAGGACGAATGCTCAGAATCAAGGACCTCACCCAATTGCTCGGGGTGGGACGCTCCAGCATCTACCGCATGATGAAGATCGGCGATTTTCCAGCCCCTGTCCGTTTGGGAGTACATACGACCTGCTGGCCGGAGACGGAGGTCCATGCATGGCTGAACACAAAGGCTGGTCGCAACATCGTGCTCTCGACTGGAGCCAGTAGCTCGCGCCCACAGGCGCCTGCGCCTTCGGTTTCGCAGCCTACCGAAGGCCCAGAGGCAATCGGACTTGTGACAGTCTTGCTGAGGGCTCTGGCTGCCGAAGCTTTTTCTAGCCAAAGGCGGCGCGGTAGGCCGAGCAAGCGGCTTGGATCGGTGCTTGCCGAACCCATTCCCGGAGCCGACTGCCTGCCTTCGATGGACATGCTGCTCGCTGAAAACGCGATTCTTCGACGCTTGCTGGTCGACGCGCTGGTGGAATTGGAGTGCCTTCGCACTGGAAGGTCCCGAGCACGGAAATGACGGGGCGAGGCTCGAATGCTTGGTCAGATAGCGCGCCAGCTGCTGACTCTATGCTGACTCAGCCTGGTTGAAGCCCCGGCAAAAATCATCCAAGCGCTTGATTTTCCTGGTGCCGGCGATAGGACTTGAACCTACAACCTACTGATTACAAATCAGTTGCTCTACCAATTGAGCTACGCCGGCTTGCAGCCGCGGGATTGTACCTGTTCGAGCTGCCAGTGGAAAACGCGAGTCGGCTTCAGGGGGTGAGGAAGCGTTCGGCCAGGGCATCGGCGCTGAGGGCTTCGCTGATCAGGAATCCCTGGAAGAAGTCGCAGCCCTGGGCTCGGAGGAAATTCAGCTGCTCGATGTTCTCGACGCCCTCGGCCAGTACATCGAGGTGCAGGGTGTGGGCCAGGCCGATGATGGCTGAGGCGATTTCGGCGCCGCCGGCGTGTGCCGGGATGTCGGCGACGAAGCTGCGGTCGATCTTCAGGGTGTCCAGCGGCAATCGCTTGAGATAGGCGAGCGAACTGTAGCCGGTACCGAAATCATCGATGGCCACGCGCACGCCCAGGCTGCGCAGCGCGTGCAGGGTGCCGAGCACCATGTTGCCATGTTCCATCAGCATGGATTCGGTGACTTCCAGTTCCAGTGCATCCGGATCCAGGCCGGTATCGGACAGCACCCGCGTCAGCCGGTCGGGAAACTCCAACTGGCGCAGTTGGCGGGCCGAGAGGTTGACCGCCAGCCGCAGATCGGGCGCGCAGCTGCGGCGCCAGCGCTGCACCTGGCGGCAGGCGGTTTCCATCACCCAGTCGCCCAGAGCCCCGATCAAACCGGTTTCTTCAGCCAGGCCGATGAATCGACCGGGCAGGATCATGGGCTGACCCGGCGGCTGCCAACGCACCAGTGCCTCCACACCCATCACTGCGCCGCTCTGGCAATCCAGCAGCGGCTGGTAGTGAACCACGAATTCGCCCCGGGTCAGCGCGTGCCGCAACCTGCCCTCCAACTCCAGTCGGTCGCTGGCGGCAGCAATCAGACCGGGCGTGTAGAAATGGAAGGTGTTGCGGCCCAGATCCTTGGCGCCGTACAGCGCAGCATCCGCGCAACGCACCAGATCGGTGGCAGTGGCGCCGTCTTCCGGGTACAGGCTGATGCCGATGCTGGCGTTGGCGAAAACCTCATGGCCGCTGGGCAGATGGAAGGGCTCTGACAGGCAATTCAACAGATCGCGAGCAACGTTGCCGGCCGAGCGCGCGGTACCCACGTTCTCGACGATGGCCAGAAACTCGTCACCGCCCAGTCGGGCCACGGTGTCGCTGATCTTGGAAGCCCGTCGGAAGCGCTCAGCGACTGCGCACAGCAGTTCGTCGCCGACCTGATGCCCCAGACTGTCATTGACGTTCTTGAAACGATCCATGTCGATGAACAACAGGGCCAATCGCCTTCCATCCTGTTCGGCACGCTCGATGGCGTATTCCAGGCGTGACTGTGCCAACAGGCGGTTGGGCAGGCCGGTGAGAGGATCGAAATGGGCCAGTCTGGCCAGATCGGCTTCGGTCTGTTTCAAACGGGTGATGTCGGTCACCACGCCCACATAGTGCTGCGGACGTCCGGATTCATCGCGAACCACGCTGATGGTCAACCACTCCGGATAGACTTCGCCGCCGCTGCGCCGACTCCAGATCTCTCCCTGCCAATGGCCTGTGGCCAGGAGCGCCTCCCACATCGACTGATAGAACTCGGGATCATGGCGCCCCGACTGCAGCATGCGCGGGTTCTGCCCCAGAAGTTGTTGTTCGGAGTACCCGGTGATTTCGCAATAGGCGCGATTGACGGCAATGATCCGGGCCTCCAGATCCGTCACCACCACCCCATCATGGGTGCTGTCGATCACCGCCGCAGACAGCCGCAAGCGTTCTTCGGCCTGCTTGCGTCCATCGATGTCCAGCAGAATGCCGACCATGCCGTCGATGCCGCCGTCCGCGGCCCGCCGCGGGCGCCCGATGGTGGCGACCCAACGCGATACGCCATCGCCGTGGACCACGCGATATTCGATGGCCAGGGCGCTGCCGTGCACATAGGCGTGTCTGACCTCGGCATCGACCCACTCGCGGTCCTGCGGATGGACTACGGCCATCCAATGCTCGTGGCTGGCCTGGTCGGTCGTCGGGTCCAATCCCAGCAGACGAAACTGCTGGCGGGACCAGAGACTGCGACCGTCCGGACTCCATTCCCAAGCGCCGGCATTGGCACCTTCCAGGGCCAGACGATGGCGTTGCTCACTGTTCAGCAGTGCCTGGACATTGCGTTGCTGCTCGATGGCGGCCCCAAGTGCGGCGGCCGCCAGGCGCAGCACGCGTTCCTCAGCGGCACTCCAGTGCCGCTCGCCACGCACCGCGTCCAGGCCCAGAAAACCCCAGAGGCAGCCGCGCAGTTGCACCGGCACCACGATCAGGCTCAGGATCTGCTGCTGTCTCAGCAGCTCGCGCTCGGACAGAGGAAAGCTGGAAACCGCACCGTTGATGCCTTGATCGTTCTGCAATTGCGTCAACCAGCGCGGAAACAGCCGCTCGATTTCCAGATTCTGCAGTTGCGGATTGTCAATCTGTGGCGCGATTCCAGCCCGACACCATTCGAAGCGCTGGCTCGCCAGCGCGGTGTTGTCGGGCCCGCCCGAGTGGGTCTCGAAAACATAGGCCCGGTCGGCCCCCATGCCTTCGCCCAGACGATTGAGCACAGCCACGATGCGTTCCTGCAGTGGCTCGGTGGTCAGCAATCCCGGCACTGCCGTGGCAGCCAGCTCCAACGCCAGTTCTGCCCGCTTGCGCTCGGTGACGTCCAGTAGCACACCGACATAGGCCCGCGGCTCACCGTCCTCACCACGCTCAACCCAGGTGTGATCCTCCACCCAGCGCCAGTCGTCGGCACCCTTGCGCAACCGGTATTCCTGATGGAATCGACTGCGACCGAGGCTGCCGTGGCGCTGGACCTCCGCCGACACCCGCACGAGGTCATCGGGATGGATGAGCTCGGAAAACGCCGGCTCGCCGCGCTGCAGGGCATCTGGGTCGAATCCCCAGTTCCTGACATTGTCCGATACCAGCTCGACCGGCCAGCCGGGCGCTGCGCGCCAGCGGAATCCTACCGCCTCGGTGTGCTGCAGGATGTCGCCGAGTGCCGCGAGTCGCTCGACCGAGACCACGTCCAGCGCAGAGGCGTTTCCAGAATTCATGATCCCAAGGTACAGCCCGGAATCCTCAGTCTGCCTCATCCGAGCGCGTACGCAAAGGTCAACGCCGAAGAACTGACCCGGGGCTTTGCCGACGGGTCAGCTCGACCTCAACGCTGGCGCTGCTCAGGCCTTGGTCGCTTCCTTGCGCACCACGCGAATCGACAACTCCTGCAACTGGCGTTCGGAGACCTCCGAGGGCGCTTCGGTCAGCGGGCACTGGGCGCTGGCGGTCTTCGGGAAGGCAATGACTTCGCGAATGGAATCGACGCCGCACATCAACGTGGCAATGCGATCGATGCCGAAGGCAATGCCGCCGTGCGGCGGGCAGCCGAAGCGCAGCGCGTCGAGCAGGAAGCCGAACTTGGCCTGGGCCTCCTCGGCCTCGATGCCGAGCAACTGGAACACCGCCGATTGCAGGTCGGGACGGTGGATACGGATCGAACCACCGCCGATCTCGCTGCCGTTCAGCACCATGTCGTAACCGCGCGACAGCGCATCGCCCGGATTGGCTTCGAGTTCGGCGGCATCCTCGATGGTGGGCGCGGTGAAGGGGTGATGCAGCGACACCCAGCGGTTCTCGCCGTGATCGAACTCGAACATCGGGAAATCGACCACCCACAAGGGGCGCCAACCCTCTTCGACCAGCTTGAGATCGCGGCCGACCACCAGGCGCAGCGCGCCCATGAAATCGGAGACGGTCTTGTAGGGGCCGGCGCCGAAGAAGATCAGATCGCCTGTGACCGCACCGGTGGCGCCCAGGATGCCGTTCAACGCCTCATCGTCGAGGAACTTGACGATCGGGCTGGTCAGGCCTTCACGGCCCTTGGCCAGATCATCCACACGGATCCAGGCCAGACCCTTGGCACCGTAGCGGGCCACGTAGGGGCCGTAATCATCGATCTGCTTGCGGGTCAGCGTGGCCCCACCGGGCACGCGCAGCACCGCCACGCGACCGCCCGGATCGTTGGCCGGACCGGCAAAGACCTTGAAACCGCTGGTCTTGACGTGCTCGGCAATGTCGACCAACTCCAGCGGATTGCGCAGATCGGGCTTGTCCGAACCGTAGCGGCGCATCGCCTCGGCATAGGTCATGCGCGGGA
This sequence comes from Rhodanobacteraceae bacterium, assembly GCA_024234055.1. Lineage (NCBI taxonomy): Bacteria > Pseudomonadati > Pseudomonadota > Gammaproteobacteria > Lysobacterales > Rhodanobacteraceae > Rhodanobacteraceae bacterium. The sequence continues at coordinate 776,839 of JACKOW010000001.1, read as the reverse complement.
ATTCGGCTGCAAGATCGACATTGATGACGCTCTTGAAGACGTGGCGGATCAGATCTTCGACCCGATCCTGGATGTCCTTCTCGCGCACGAAGGCCATCTCGATGTCGAGCTGGGTGAATTCAGGCTGGCGATCGGCGCGCAGATCCTCGTCGCGGAAGCAGCGCGCGATCTGGTAGTAGCGATCCATCCCAGCCATCATCAGCAGCTGCTTGAACAGCTGCGGCGACTGCGGTAAGGCATAGAACTGGCCCGGATTGACCCGACTCGGCACCAGGTAGTCACGCGCGCCTTCGGGCGTGGCCTTGGTCAGGATCGGGGTTTCGATGTCCTGGAAATCCCGCGCGTCCAGATAGCGGCGAATTTCCGAGACCAGTCGCGTACGCAGGCGCAACTGCTTCTGCATCTGGCCGCGGCGGATGTCCAGATAACGGTAGCGCAGACGCGCTTCCTCGTTCGGGGTCTCGTCGAGCATGAAGGGCAGCGGCGCGGCGGCGTTCAGCACTTCTACCTGGGCGGCCACCACCTCGATCCTGCCGGTGGCCAGACGCTCGTTGACCTGCGAGGCAGGTCGGGCACGCACGCTGCCTTCGATACGCAGGCAGAACTCGAAGCGCACCCGGTTGGCGGCAGCGAAAGCCTCGGCATTCTCGGGTTCGATGACCACCTGGACCAGGCCGGAGTGATCGCGCAGATCGACAAAGATCACGCCGCCGTGGTCACGCCGCGTATTGGCCCAGCCGCACAGAACCACATTCTGGCCGGCCAGGGTCTCGTCGACTTGGCCGCAAAGGTGGGTGCGATAGGAGGTTTCAGCGGTCATGGCACGCTCGATCAGCGGAAAAGGAAAGGTCGCGCATGCTACGGGACGCGCCCCAGAGCCCGCAAACCAGTCTTGGACGAGGGCACGAGGGCGCGAGGGCGCGAGGGCGCGCAGAGGCAGGTACCTCGCGCCCTGGATTTTTCGTGCCCTCGTGCCCTCGTGCCCTCGTTTCTTCCCCGATGCAGCACACGATCACGCGACCATGGCATGCTTGGGTGAATCCTGCGGGCCGGACAGATCACTCCCAAGATCCATGGAAATCGAGGAGCGCCGCCTTGGAATCGATGAGCTGACGCTGGGCATGTTCGTGTCCAGGCTGGATCGCCCATGGACCGAGACCAGCTTTCCCTTGCAGGGATTCCAGATCGATGCCTTGAGCCAGATCGAGCAGCTCAGGCGCTATTGTCGTCACGTCTACATCGATATCCACAAGAGCACCCCGCCCGGCAAGCGCGGAATGCTGGAGAAACTGGGTTACGGCAGCCTGACACGGCGCGGGCGGCCGCTGCCGGCGCCCGGCGTCTATCACACCCAGACCGAACTGGCCGACGAGCTGAAGCAGGCGCAGATTGCCTGGGATGATGCCCGTGCCCTGGCTGCCAGCTTTGTCGACGATGTGCGCGCCGGCAAGCGCCTCTCGACTGAGGCCCTCGGCGGCGCCATGGAACCCATCGTCGCCAGCGTCATTCGCAATGCCGATGCCTTTTTCTGGCTGGACGCGCTGCGCAAACGCGACGCCTACAGCTACAGCCACGCCGTCAACTGCTGCGCGCTGGCCGCCAGTTTCGGCCGCCACCTGGGCTTTCCGAGGGAAATGCTGGTGGACCTGGCCAGCGCCGGCATGCTGATGGACATCGGCAAGGGTGCCTTGCCCGAAGAACTGCTGCAGCGCTCCGATGCGATCAGCGAGCGCGAGCGCGAACAGTTGCGCACCCATCTGGATCACAGCCTGTCCATGCTGGAACAGTCGGGCATTCGCGATCTGGAAATCACTGACATGATCCGCCACCACCATGAGCGGCATGATGGATCCGGCTATCCGGCGGGTCTTGCCGGCGCAAGAATCCCGCTCACCGGGCGCATGCTCGGTCTGGTGGATACCTTTGACGCTCTCAGCAGTGATCGGCCGCATCAGAAGGCAATGTCGCGCCATGACGTGCTGCAGTATCTGTATCGGCAGCGCGATCAGCTGTTCCAGGCTGAGCTGATCGAACAATTCAGCCAGTCGCTGGGCGTGTACCCAACGGGCAGTCTGGTCGAACTCAGCAATGGTGCGGTAGCGGTGGTGATGGCGCAGAACCCGGCGCGCAGGCTGTACCCAAGGGTGACCATTCTGACCCATGCCGACAAGCGCCTGGATCGCGCGTTTCCACAAGTGGATCTGTGGACGCTGGCCAATGCACCGGACACGGCCGAACGCGTCTGGATTGAACGGGCGCTGGCTCCTGGGGCCTATGGATTGGATCCCACGGAACTTTATCTTTGACTCGCGACACTCGGGGCAGGCCTGATGCTGATCGGCACGGAGCAACTGCAGGAGATCGACCAGATCCTGGCTGCAGGTGATGACGCTGGCTGCGCCGGCATTCTGCTGGTGCACCTGCGTGGCATGCGGCAGATGGTGGCCTTGCTGGGCATGGATTGCGGCGCCAGCCTGATGGATGCTGCTCAAGCACGCCTGCGCGAGTTGCTGCGACCCACGGATCGCATCTATCGGGTGGCATCCAACGAGTTCCTGGTGTGCCTTCCGGACCTGCTCAGCACCAACCACGGCGTGCTGGCGGCGCGCAAGGTCCTCGGTGAATTCGACTTTCCGCTGTCGGTGCAGGATCGACCGATGACGCCGGTGTTGAGCCTGGCGTTGGCGGTCAATGCCGGCAAGCGACAGGACAGTGGCAGCCTGCTCGCCACCGAGAGCCTCATCCGTAGTGCCATGACCGCCCTCCATCGGGGTCTGGAGCTGAATAGTCGCTTCATGCTCGCCGGCACCACCAACGCCGATCTGTGGCTGCAGGACGAGTTGCGCGACGCCCTGATCAACAACGAGCTGTCGCTGGCCTTTCAACCCGTGTTTGCGCTGGCTGATCGCCGCATTGTTGCGGTCGAGGCACTGGCACGCTGGAGTTCGACTCGCCATGGCGTGATCCCACCGGGCCGCTTTGTGGCCCTGGCTGAGCAGACCGGATTGGCCCAGGAACTGACTCGCTGGAGCATCAACGCGGTTCTGCGTGAATATGCGCAACTGCGTCGTCAGGCACCACAGCTGCGCTGCGCCATCAATCTATCGCCCAAGGTCTTTGGTCAATCCGGGCTGGTGGAACAGATCTCGGGGGCACTGGCGATCTGGGACATTCCGCCGACCAGCCTGATGCTGGAGGTGACCGAAACTGCGGTCATGGAAGACCCGGAGCTCAGCAGTGTCTCACTGCACCATCTGCGCGCGATCGGCGTCGATATCGCCATCGACGATTTCGGTCAGGGCTATTCCTCCTTCACCTACCTGAAGCACTTTCCTGCCACCGAACTCAAGATCGACCAGTCCTTCGTCACACCGATGGCCAGCGACAGCCGCGCCTGTCAGCTGGTCCGCGCCATGGTGGATCTGGCCCACCATCTGGACATGCGCGCCGTGGCCGAAGGCGTTGAAGATGCCCAGGCGCTGACCTTGCTGGAGGGCATGGGCTGCGACATGGCCCAGGGCTATCACCTCGCCCATCCGATGACGATCAGCGAACTCGGCGCGATGCTGAAGGCGCAACCCTGAGCCGCAGCGCACTCAGACCAGTTCGATGGCCTCGTGATCGGGACCCGCCAGAACACGGGCGCTGGGATCATCTGCCGCCTGCAGGCGCCGACCCGAGAGATCACTGCGCGCGAGACTGAGCAGACGCAGGCCCAGATGCAGGCCGGCATCGCGCGGGACCGCTGGCAGAGCCCGGATGAACTCGATGCGCTGATCGCCACGAAGTCTGCCGAGGCCACGCGCGGAATCGTGATCCGCGGCTTGCGGCGACTCGGATGGATGCGATCCGCTGACCAGCCCCAGTCCCTGATAGAAACCGATTGAGGTCGCCATGTTGGCCACCCTCAGGCCAGCGCCCAGCAGTACAGGTGCGTGCTCAGCGCTGCCGCTTTCGGTGGCTCCGTCGGACGACCGGCGCAGCACGATCTGCTCACCCGCCGGTCCAGTGAAGCTGCAGCTTCCGGCATCCGCCAGATCCTGCGGTATCCAGTGACTGGTCGCGAGAGACTGGCGGACTGATTCAGGATCCTTCACGGCAAGAATCAGCTGCCACCAGCCGCGCATGCCGGACTCGGGCAAAGGTAGCGCGCCCGGCACCTCGATCAGCGTCAGGCTGACTGGAAAGTCGTTGGCGAGAGTCAGCGTGGCCGTGGGCGCATCCATCAGGGCGGTATCGCCAAGATCCAATGCGCGCTGGCGCGGCACGCGCCCCTGATCCTGCTGACGCAAGCGCAGTCGCTCAACGTAGGCAACCAGCGCCTGTTGCAGATCGGGCACGATCAGAGTCGCCCCGGCTATGGGTCCCAGCCGCATGCAAAACCATCCTCAAAAAGTGAAGCGTGAGACCTGCTCGAGCGCCGCGATCACAAAGCCGGTCAGGAAGAAGACATAGCTGAAGCGCAGATAGCGGTATTTGTGCCGCGCCAGATAGGTGCCCATGGAGTAGAGATCATTGGTCCAGTTCTCGTAGACGGCGGCATCCGTGCGCAGCGCGTCGGCCCACAGACGGCAGAATTCTTCCCGGGGAATCTCCGAAAAGTGTCCAAAGAACATGATGTTGAAATAGTCAGGCAGATTCTTCGGATCTTCCAGCCGCAAGGGCCTGTACTTGGGGAGAACCGCGAGTATGGCCATCAACAGGGCCGCAAGAGAGAAGGCCGCAAGCGTCAGCATGCTCAGACGCAGCTCGGGGTCATTGAGTCGGCCCATGGCGATGGTGAGGACAATGGAGGACACCGTGATGATGATGTTGGCCTTGGCATCGGCCATGCGGCTGAGCTGGATGTGGTGTCGCTGGGCAGACATGATCGAATAATCAGCGGTGTTGCGCCCGAGAATCCCCTGGAAATGCTCTCGCATGCCGATATGAGACTGGCCGGGAATGCTCGACGGGTTGGTGACGTCGCTCATGCTTCTCTCCGTAGTTGGCCCTAGTCTAAACCCGCGCGCCCCGGATGCAGCCCTTGGCGGCGAGCGCCGCTCTGCGAGAACTGGCTGGCCGCGCGGGGATTGCGGCCATGGTCTGATTGATGTTGACTAAAGAGAGCGCTCGGTCCGTCCGAGGAGTCTTCCGACTCCCCTTCCTCAGCCAATCTCGGCAACGGCAGCCTGCCATGAATCTGCGTGATCTCAAGTATCTGGTGGCATTGGCGGATCACAAGCATTTTGGCCGCGCGGCGGAAGCATCCTTTGCCAGCCAGCCTACGCTGTCCACCCAGATCAAGAAACTGGAAGAAGAGCTGGGCGTTCAGATCTTCGAACGCCAGCCGCGCGCGGTCTTGCTCACCGCTACCGGCGAGGCCATCGTCGCCCGGGCCCGCGCCGTGCTGCGGGAAGTCGACGCCATGCGCGAACTGGCGCGCGGCGCTCGGGATCCGGAAGCCGGAAGCATCCGGCTGGGCATGTTTCCCACGCTGGGTCCCTATCTGCTTCCACATGTCGTTCCGGCTTTGCGCCAGCGCTTCCCCAAATTGGAGCTGTTGCTGATCGAAGAGAAGACCGAAGACCTGCAGGCGCAACTGGAACGCGGCGAACTTGACGCCATCGTTCTCGCCCTGCCTGCGGCGGGTGACGCCCTGGGAGTGGCCGAATTGTTCGACGAGCCTTTCCTGCTGGCGCTTCCACGCGAGCGCGCATCGGAATTTCCGGGCCCGATCGAGATCAGCGATCTGCGCAACCGTGAGGTGCTGCTGCTGGAAGAGGGCCATTGCATGCGGGCTCACGCCCTGTCGCTCTGTGAATTGGGCGGCGGCACCGAGCGCAGCGGCTTTCGCGCCACCAGTCTGGAAACGCTGCGACAGATGGTGGCGGCCAATGTCGGCCTGACCCTGCTGCCCAAGCTCGCGGTCATGCCGCCGGTGGCCAACAACGACCATGTGCTGCTGCGCCCTTTCCGTGAACCTGCACCCAGCCGTCAGCTGGGGCTGCTGTGGCGCAAGAGCGATGCCCGCGAGGCGCTGATGCATGAACTGGCCGAGTTGATTGGCCAATGCGGGCGCAGAGCGCTGGCCGGGAGCCCTGCGTTTGAGCTCGACACGGAGGCATCCGGATGAGCCGTAATGGCTGGCTGGTGCTGATCGTCTGCGTCGTTGGCGGACTTTGGCATCTGCACACGCGCGATCCCGGCGGCATCCCGCGCGAACCGGGAATTCTGGCCCCGGAAACGCCGCTGCAGCGCGACCTCCCGGCCGGCCAGCCCAGCATCCGCCACGGCGAGTTCGAACTGACGCCGCTGGCCGAGTTCCGCACCGAGGCGCGCGTGCTGTCTCGCCTCAGCTATCGATTCGATGCCGGAGCGGCCTTGTCGCCCGTGGATTTTGCCATCGGCTGGGGCCGGATGTCGGACAGCGCGGTGATTGATCAGCTCGACATCAGCCAGGGCGCCCGCTTCTTCAACTACCGCTGGATCGATCAGCCACCGATTCCGGCCGACGAGATCGTCCGCTCGGCCGCCAATGTCCATCTGATCCCTGCCGATGCTGCCGTGAGCGCCAGTCTGCGTCGGATACGACCCGGGGAGGTGGTGAGACTGGAAGGATTGTTGGTCGCGGCGCGCCGCGAAGACGGCTGGTCCTGGCGTTCATCGCTGACGCGCGAGGACAACGGCGCCGGCGCCTGCGAACTCTTGCTGGTCAAGAATGTAGACGTGCTGCCGTAGTGCGGTCCTCGGTAGCGTCCGCGTGTGTGCGCTTTCCCCGCGTGCGGCTGGCCTCGTCGACGCTGGCGCGGTAGTCTCCGCGTGATTTTCCTCTCGTTCGGATTCCCAACGCATGGCGCCCAAGCAAGCCCTGATCTGTGGCTCGTTGGCCTTCGACACCATCATGGTGTTCGAAGACCGCTTCAAGAACCACATCCTCGCCGACAAGGTTCACATGTTGAGCGTGGCGTTCTATGTGCCCACCTTGCGCCGGGAGTTCGGCGGCTGTGCCGGGAACATCAGCTACAACCTGAAGCTGCTGGGCGGTCATCCGGTGCCCTTCGGCTCTGTCGGACGCGATTTCGACAGTTATCGCGCGCATTTCGAGGCCCTGGGCATTGATCTGCGCTGCGTACGGGAACTGCCGGACCACTACACCGCGCAGGCCTACATCACCACTGATCTCGACGACAATCAGATCACTGCCTTCCATCCCGGCGCGATGACCCAAAGTCACGGTGCCCACGTCAAGGACGTCAAGAACGCGGCCTTCGGCATCGTCGCTCCCGACAATCGCGATGCCATGCTGCAACACGCCGCCGAATTCCGCGAGATGGGTGTGCCTTTCATCTTCGATCCGGGACAGGCATTGCCCCTGTTCAACGGCGAGGAGTTCCGCGCCTTCATCGAGAATGCCACCTACGTCTCGGTCAACGACTACGAATCGCAGTTGCTGTCGGAACGCACCGGCTGGTCACCCGAGCAGATTGCCGAAAAGGTTTCGGCCTACATCGTCACCCGCGGCGCTGAAGGCTCGCGCTGGTATACGCGCGAAGGCCTGATCGAGATTCCCAGCGCCAAGGCCAAGGCCGTGCTCGACCCCACCGGCTGCGGCGATGCCTATCGCGCCGGGCTCATCTACGGCTTGATGAATGGCCTGGAATTTGAAACCACGGGTCGAATAGCCTCATTGATGGGCGCCATCAAGATCGAACATCCAGGCACCCAGAATCAGAAGTTTGACCGTGAGCAGTTTCTGAGCCGCTTTCACCAAGAATTCGGTTACCGCTTCGAATGAGCAGCGCAGCATCCAGTCGCGAGCTGATTCATCGCTACTATCTGGCCTTCAATCGCGCCGATTGGCCAGGAATGCTGGAACTGCTGACCGACGACGTGATTCACGATCTGAATCAGGGAGACCGGGAAATCGGGCGAGCTCATTTCGAGCACTTTCTGCAGCGCATGAAGCGGTGTTATCTGGAAGTCCTCAGCGATATCGAGATCATGGTTTCGGCAAATGGCCAACGCGCGGCGGCCGAATACGTGGTTTCCGGCCAATATCTGTCCACCGACGAGGGATTGCCGGCTGCCAGCGGACAACGCTATCGGCTTGCCGGGGGCGCCTTCTTCGAGATCAGAGAGGGACTGATTCAGCGAATCAGCAACTACTACAATCTGCAGGCCTGGCTCAGGCAGATCGGGAACAACGACTGATCGGATGAGCGGTTTGAAGAAGCGTCGCGAACCGGCAGAGGGCAAGGCGCACGGAGCGCAGCGACCGAGGCAAATCAAGTAGATAGGCGAAGAAGCGAGCACCGCCCAACATCGTCATCTACCCGTGCAGAAGGCCCTTCAAACCGCTCGGAGACTGGCCGCAACAGTTGCGAACGGCAGGCCTGAATACCCGATCTCCAGCGCTCCCCTGACCCAGCGGCATGCGCTGCATTGGCAGTCAAGAACGCGCTGGGGCGCAGGCGCAAGCCGAGGGGTCGCTACGACGCCGGGTATTGGAACGATGCGGCGGGCACTATGCCCGCAATCCTTGCGGGACGTAGGCTGCATTGGCCGCCCTGATCAGGGCGATGCCACATCCTTCTTGTCTTCCACGGTCACACACAGACCGGCGGCAGCCGCAGCACTGGCCCACCAGGTTCCCGGCGTGAAGCAGGGTGAATTGTGCGGTACCACGTAGCGGTCTTCGCGCTCGTCACGGTCATCGCGATCGCCGCCGACCTGAATTTCCTTGGTACAGCCGTCGTCAAAACGGATCACCGCCTTGGACAATTCCTTGACCACCACCTGCTGGTCGGCGCGCAAGCGCGTACCCGGGCGAATGACCTCAAGCTCGCCGGCCTGATTGGTGGCGTAAACCTCACCCTCGGCCGATTCCAACGCTGCAGCGTATTCCCGGTAGTCCGTCTCCCGACCCTGGGCAACACCGAGCAAGCCGCCACCCGCCGCCAGTCCGACCGCCGCCAGAGCCCGTGAGTTGTTGGACTTGTTCGCATGTGCCGCACCGCAAGCCACACCCGCAGCGGCAGGACCCGCCCACCACAGCGTGGCGCAGGGAGAACGACGCGGAATCTCGTAGAGCTCCTCGTCTTCCAGGTCCATGTCACAACCGTCGTTGAACACCAGCAGGGCACGCGCACCGTCGGTGACCAGGACTTCTTCGGTGTAGCGAACTTGCTGCCCCTCCACCGCGGGCACCGATTCATCGCCAACCTTGATCAGGACAGTTCCGACCACATTCTGCAGGGTGCCGACGATCTCGTCTTCTCGCTCCGAGGGCTCATTGGTCTGGGCAAACGCCGACGTCGCCACAATGGCCAACATCGCGGAGCACAGTCCTCGGGCAATGATTTTCATGCGTGAGCACTCCGCTCGCTTCAGAAAGTCTGACGGACATAGGTTATCTCGATCCGGTGACAGTCTCAAGCTTGGGATGAGCCGCGTCAGCTGATGAACGGGGTGCGAGGGCCGCGATCTGGAGATCGTCGAACCAAGCCTCTCCGACAATCTGCTGCTCCGCAGCAATTCGAGCCTCTACTGCCAGCACCAGTGACTGCCCGCCGCAATTGTCCTCAGGCACCTGAAACTGAATATCAAAGGCCCGCCAGTCACTGCTGCCTGAAAGCAATTCGCTCTTGCCGATCACTGCTTGCCCCGGGGTGCAGGTCAGTGTCCATGCCAGGCCCCGCGGCGTCTGCAGATCGACCAGACGCACCCGACCCGTCAAGCGGTAAGGGCCTGGCTGCAGAAGCAGCAGTTGCGAGACATGGCGAAAGGGCACGCGGCGATCGTGGAATTGCAATCGCAATGCACGATTCCCGGCTGCCGAGGGGTCTTCTGAAATCATGGCGTCGGCACCTGGAACCCGACCGATATTCCAGCCCAACACGGGCCCGTGTCCGTCCCCATCAAAGGCGCCATCGTGCACGAGCGTGTTCGCACTCCCCAGCTCCGGATGGGCGGACAGCAAACGGCGCAGCCTGATCCAGTCGTTGGCGGCGATCAGCCTTGCGATAAGCGCGTCCCATTCGCCGGGGTGCACCTTGCCCTGCTCGGCCGAGATGGCGCGGAACAGTCGCAGTACATCCGTGGCGGCAGGCGCCTGGTAGATCAACTGCTGCATGAATCCGCCACGCCAAGGAGGATCCTGTGCCAGGGTACCGGCGATCGCACCGACGCCGGCCGGGCTGACGGCAATGGTGGCAAGAATGGGAAAGGCATCCGGCTCAACCTGGGGCTCGAATCGCAACAGGCGATCGAGTCGTCGCAGGCAATCGCCAAGATCCCGAGCGACCAGCGCATTGATCGCCAACCAGAATTGTCCGGCTGTGTCCCTGGGAGTCACGGCAACGGCGAGTTCAATCAGTTGCCGAGCTCTGGCCTGATCTCCTCGCGCCTCGGCCACGGCACCAAGCACTCGCAAGGCCGGACCACTCATGGGCGCAATTCGCAGTGCTTCGCGCGCCAAGTTTTCCGCTTCGCCGAGCCGATGTGTCAGCAAGGCCGATTCAGCCGCTCGCAGCAGCGCCTCGGGCTGGGATGGATTGAGCGCAAGCGCACGCTCGGGAAGCACCCGCGCCAGGTAATCCGAATAGCCTCTGACGCCGACCAGCCAGAGCAGCACGAGCAGAAGGCCGAACAGGCCTAGCTGTCTCCTTGCGACCCGCCTCACGAGCTAGAGGTCCACATCGCGTACATGGATACTGATCCGGGCGCTGCAAATCTCGAGCATCTTGGCTACCCGCTCCGCGCCAGGCCAGAAATACGAGCCGCGCCGTCTTCCAGATGAATGATCCACTCGATGGTTCCGGTCTCGGTTACCGCACGCCGCTCACCGCGCGGTACGTAGGTATCGCGAAACCGGGCTCTTGCGCGGGTGGCACCTGATTCTGGCGTCAACCGCACTTGCTCGAATTCCAGGAATCGCATTTCCGTATTGCCGAATCGGCCACGCATGCGCTCGTGATCCAGGGCCTGCGGGCGCCCCTGACTGAACAGGCGGTCAAAGCGACCCAGGTCACCCGCTGCATAAGCAGACGCAAATTCGCGGATCAGGGCTCGCGCATCGGCGTCAGCCGGCGCCAAAAGCGCGCTTGCAGGTGTTGCCGGCGCAATCGGGGCTGCATCTGACACAGCCTTGGGAACTGCATGAGCAGCGGCATCGACCTTCGCCTGAGCTTCGGCTTTCGCCAACGCATCCGCCTTGGCCTGAGCTTCGGCTTTCGCCAACGCATCGGCCTTGGCCTGGGCCTCGGCTTTCGCCAACGCATCGGCCTTGGCCTGGGCCTCGGCTTTGGCCAGCGCATCGGCCTTGGCCTGGGCCTCGGCTTTCGCCAACGCATCGGCCTTGGCCTGAGCTTCGGCTTTCGCCAACGCATCGGCCTTGGCCTGGGCCTCGGCTTTCGCCAACGCATCGGCCTTGGCCTGGGCCTCGGCTTTGGCCAGCGCATCGGCCTTGGCCTGGGCCTCGGCTTTCGCCAACGCATCGGCCTTGGCCTGAGCTTCGGCTTTCGCCAACGCATCGGCCTTGGCCTGGGCCTCGGCTTTCGCCAACGCATCGGCCTTGGCCTGGGCCTCGGCTTTCGCCAGCGCATCGGCCTTGGCCTGAGCTTCGGCTTTCGCCAACGCATCGGCCTTGGCCTGGGCCTCGGCTTTGGCCAGCGCATCGGCCTTGGCCTGGGCCTCGGCTTTGGCCAGCGCATCGGCCTTGGCCTGGGCCTCGGCTTTCGCCAGCGCATCCGCCTTGGCCTGAGCTTCGGCTTTCGCCAGCGCATCGGCCTGGGCCTGGGCCTGGGCCTGGGCCTGGGCCTGGGCTTTGGCGAAGGCGTCGGCCTCGGCCTGGGCTTTTTCCTGTGCTCGCGCCAAGGCATCTGCCTGGGCTTGAGCCTGCGCCTGCGCACGCGCCAGGGCATCGGCCTTAGTCTGGGATTCCGCCTGCGCTTCAGCCCAGGTAGCCGAATCGGAGTCGGCGGGCACCCATCCATCACCGTCGGTCCGGGTTTCGTCAGGTGCTGCCGGGTCCGGACTGACCTCGTCCTCCCCAGCTGCAGCCAGCATCTCTCCGTCGATCAATTCCTGCTCGTCGGCAACCTCTTGATCGCCCGGACCGGCATCCACGGCAAGCGAGACGACAGCTGTTGGCGCCAGACCTGCGTCGGCGACAATCGGTGAGGGTGGCGCTGTCAAATCAGAATCGGCAGTTGCATACGCAGTGGTAGCCGGATCTTCCGGGAGTCCGGCCGCCGTGCTCTCATCCACCTTGCGCTCAACAAGAGCCTGGGTTCGAGAGGCTGCGAGCTGCTTCTGGGTTTGTATCTGCGACCAGTACATCAGACTGATCACCGCCACCGCGCCCAATCCCAGCCCTCCGAGAATGAACGCAGGCAGAAGACGAACCGTTGAGCCGGACAGGATCGGTGCGCTCGGCGCCGCCTGCGTCTGGCGAGTCCTCAATACCAACTCAGTCGACACGCCAACGGTGGGGATCACCGCCGATTTCTCGTCGTAATCCGCCCTGCGGCTGGGCGTCTTGAGGTCTTGCCAGGCGATATTCACGCGATCGGCATAGACCGCTTCCCAACCATCCTGATTGCGATCGGGGTGCAGCCATTTCATCAGCCAGCGATAGTTTTCACGCAGGCGATCTTGCTGGCTGTTCGATGCGGCGCCAAGGACTCGATAGGAATCCGCGCCCGGGGCAAACAAGATCTGCTGGAGAAAGAAAACCGAGGCCTCGACGAGCTTTTCTTCGTTCTCTCCCGTCGACCTGACCGCGTCTTCCAGTGCCGATGCCTCGCCGGCAGCCAGACGAATGACCCTGGCCACATCTTCGGGCAGTGGCCGCTCGCGTATCTCGGCGATACGCGCCGGCTCGCGAAATACCGCCAGCACCAGATCGAAGCTGTCACTGCCCATGCTCGATCAATCCTTAGTCAGCGCTGGCTTCACCTCGCCGCCACCGTAGGAATAGTAATGGTAGCCACCATAGTCGCCACCATAGCCGGAACCGTAACCCGCGACGCGCGCGTCAAACTTGGTGATCAGCGCACCCACGACGTGGGCACGCGCGCCGAACAAGCGCTTGAGCGCAGCCTTTGCCGTCGCGATGCGGGTGGTCCCGGCCTCGATGACCAGCAAGGTGCCTGACGACAGGTTCGACAAGATCGGCGAATCGGCAAGGCCCATGATGGGCGGGCCATCAATGATGACCTGATCGAATTTCTCGCTGGCCAGACTCAGCAAGGACACCATTTTCGGGCCAGCCAGCAGCTCTGCCGGATTAGGCGGCAGCGGACCCGACGGGATATAGGTCAGGCGCAGGGTCTTGGTCGGCTTGATGGCTGCCGCCGGGCGAATGCTCCCGGCCAGGTAGTTGCTCAATCCATCCGAGTTGTCACTGCCAAGAATACGATGCAAGGACGGATTGCGCAGATCGCCGTCGATCAACAGCACTCGCCGTCCCAGCTGGGCGAAGTTTCGCGCCAAGGTCAAGGCCGTGGTGGACTTGCCCTCGGAGGCCGAAGGGCTTGTCACCAGCAGGACTTTGGGCACGCCAGCCTCGGTGGAGAACTGCAACGAGGTGCGCACCGACCGATAGGCCTCCGAGAATGCGGATCTGGCGTCCATGGATGCCTCCTCCGGCGTCAGTCCCTGAATCTTGGGAATGACTCCCAAGACACCGATGCCTAGGTGCTTTTCGATTTCGTCCGGTCGCCGCAGCGTGTCATCAAGGAATTCGAACAGGAAGGCCAGCAATACACCGAGTACCAGACCGACGAAGGCCGAAAGAATGAAGTTGCCCATGAAGTCAGGCTTGAAGGGCGCTCCAGGATTCAGCGCGATATCGACCATGCTGACGTTATTGGAATCGACATTCGAGGTGATACCGATTTCCTTGTAACGCTGCAGCAGCGCGTCGTACAGCTGCTTGTTCGTTTCCACTTCGCGCTCAAGCAGGGTGAAATTGGTGCTGCGCCCCTGCAAAGCCAGCACGTCATTGGCCAGCGCATCCACCTGCTGCTGCAACATTTCCTGCTTGTCCTTGGCAGCTTCATAGGTGGCAGCCAAGCCCTGCTTGATGATCTTGACCTCTTCCGCCAGCTGCTTGTCGATCTGCTCGATCTGGTTCTTGATCTGCAGCATCTGCGGGTAGGCCGGCTTGAAGGTCAGCAATTTTTCCTGGTATTCCGCCTCGAGCTTGCCGCGGGCCGAGCGCAAGGCCTGTACACCCTCGTTCTGCAGCATCAACGGATGCGAGAACACGCTGGCGCCCTGGGACTGGCGCAAGCGCGCCTCGGCATCGATGCGTTCCTGCTTGGCGGCCGTCAGCGCCGCGTTCAAGGCCGTCAGGTCGCCCGACAGCAATGATTGCCGATCGCCGATATTGACGATCTGTTCCTGCTGGGCGAAATCGGCCAGCGCCTTTTCCGAATCCTGCAGCTTGAGCTTGACCTGCTCCAGCCGATCTTCCAGGAACTCCTTGGCGTAGGAGCTGTTGTCGATGCGCCGCTCCATGTTCGACTCGATGAAACCCTCGGCCACGGCATTCGCGATCTTGGCCGACAGTGGGCCGTCGGGGCTGTCAAAATTGATCCGCACCAGCCTGGAGCCTTTGACCGGCTCTACCGACAAACCGCTCTGAACCAGACTCACGAGCTGTCGGCGCCGCGTTTCCAGACCCACGGCATCGACGTCTGGCTGGCTCACGCCCAGCACGGCATAGAGCAGCTTGCCCAGCGGCGATGGCGCGCTCATCACCGCAAAGACCGGTTCGTTCGGGTCCAGGTCAGCGGCAACCTTTTCCGCCATCGAGCGACTGCGCAACAGCTGGAACTGGGTCTCGTAGAACTCGGGGTCGTAAATGACGTCGCCCGAGTCGATGCCTGGCACTCGGACCACGCCATTGGCCTGACGTTCGATCTGCAAGGTCGCGGTAGCCCTGAAAATCGGCGTGGTAAGCATGGTCACCATGATGCCGGTCAGCAGGACAATGGCGAAAACCGCCAATACCGTCCATTTGCGCTTGGCGATGACACGCCAATATTCGAGCAGATCGACGTCTTTCTCGCCAAACTCGTCCTCACCGCCGCGCGCCAACGTGGACAACGCCTGCATGCGCGGGTCCAATGCAGCGATTTGCTGGTTGCGCTGGGGCATGGGACTCGGCAGTTTGTCGCCGCCAAGGGGGCCGTTTTCCGCCGGCTCCTGCATATGTAGCTCCTGGGTAAGCGCCCGAACTGGGGCGGCTTGGCTAGAGGATTCGGAACAAACCGAGTACTGGCATGGTCTGCAGCAGCGAACGCCAGGCCGACCTGGGCCCGGACTCGTCGATCACGATCAGATCATCGCCGTAAACCTGAGGATCCTCGGCATTGCCGCCGCGTATTTCCCGCAAATCGAATACGGCGGCCATGCGCTCGCCGTCAATGACCCGAAACACGATGATGCCACGCGGATTGGCCAATTCGGTCACGCCACCAGCAATCACGATGGCCTGCAACAGGCTGGTGCGGCCGCTCAGGGGATAGATGCCCGGTGACTTCACCGCACCCTCCACCGTGATTCGCTGGCTGGTGTATTCCCGCACGAAAACCGTCACCTGAGGATTCTGCAGGAAATCCTCCGCCAGAAGCTGGGTAATCTCGGCTTCCAGCTCCGGCACGGTCTTGCCGGCAGCCTCGATGGGGCCGAGCAAGGGCAGCGAAATCATGCCCTTGGAGTTCACCCGGACGGAGCGCGTCAGATCCGGCAGTTGATACACCGAGATATCGATGACGTCCTGAGCGCCAATGCGGTACTCGGAGCGGCCTTCGTAGGCGCCGCTGGCCGTGGTTGTATCCGGTGGCTGCAGCTTGTCGGTGGTGGTCACCATCCGCGCACGACCCTCGCGGACGTCGCGGGTTCCGTCGCTGGCACAGGCCGTCAACAGCATCAGCGCAACTGCAAGCAGAACTTTGTATGGCAAACGCATTATTGACCTCTCCATCCGCATTAGCGCCGCATTATCGACGCGATAGCCATCGCCGCACAAAGTTGACGGCACTAGGCTTTGCCGCGGGGGTATCCAATGCTGGCGCGAGACGTTCCGGCCGCCAGTTCTTGAGTACGCCCGCCGGCCGGTCCCGGACCAAGGCCCAGGCTTCCGTCTCACCGACCTGCCTGGCCGCTGCCACCCGGGCTTCGGCCATCAACGGCGGCCGCCGATTGGGGCTGTGTGCATCGCTGGCAATGATGTGCACGGGGCCCTCATCGAGCAAACGCTGCGACCAGTAGCGGGGGCGCTTGCCAAATCGCCCGACCAGGGCCCCGGCGGTAATCTGCAGCCAGGCACCGGCCCTGGCCAGGCGCAGGAACATCGGATAGTGATCCTCGATCCAGGTCAGCCGCTCAGGATGGGTAATCACCGGTACATAACCATTCGCCAGCAGACCAAAGACATTCTCTTCGAACCGCGGCGGAGCGACGTGATGCGGCGGTTCCAGCAGGAAATAGCGGGTGCCGTTGAGGCTGGGGATACGGTCGGCACGCAAGCCCGCCAACAGATCCGGCGTCAGGTGCACATCGGCGCCCTGTACCAGACGCAGCGGGATACCGGCCTCATCCAGCGCCTGCTGCAGGACAACGATGGCATGGCGGATACCGGCAGCCGTGTTCTCATACAAACCGGGGTAGATGTGGGGTGTGCACGCAGTGACGGTAATGCCATCGCCACAGGCGATCCTGGCCATGGCCAAGGCCGTGTCCAGATCTGGCGCACCGTCATCGATGCCCGGCAGGATATGACAGTGCAGATCAATCATGAGCTTTGGTCAAGACCAACGATGGTGACAGCAGGTAGCGTGCCAGTGTGACAGCAATTGCAGACTAACCCACAAGTTCATGCATGGTCACCCGGCCTCGTCGGCCGCTTCTTCCCGCCGACGCCGCGGGGGCGCGTCCGGGCGCACCGGAGTCAGACGCGCGACGACTGGCTTTTCCCAGGAACCGGCGACGCTGTAATGCACGCGTGAGGCCTTCTCGATGTCCCCATCCTGCTGCACCATGCCCTGGGCCAGAAAGCCCGCAGCGGCACCGACGGGACCCGCAGCAAGCCCACCGATCACCGGTAGCACGCCCGACATTCTCGGTGCGACCATGACCTGCTGATCGTAGTCACGGGAGGCCAACCCGGTGCGGCCGATGATGAGAATATCGGCCGCCGGTCCACGCACCGTCAGATTCTCGGTCCAGGCATTGCCATCGGCGAGCTGAAACCGGCCTTCGATCCGATCAAAGCTCATGCCGCTTTGGAACAGATCCCGGAAATCCAGGGTCAGGCGACGGGGAAGTTCGCGCAGGCTGAGCAATCCGAAGATGCGCCCGGCGCCAGGATCGACGTCCAGGAACCGCCCCTGGCCGACGGAGATGTCGATGGTTCCGGTCAGGCGCTCCAAGGCAAACGCAAAGGGCGCGCCGCGCCAGCGGGCATCGATCTGCGCCAGCGTCTGTCCACCGGCAATGACACCGGCAAATCCCAGGCCGGTCATCATCCCGCCAAGGTCTTCGGAGAGCATGCGAATCTTGAAGCGCGACTCGGCACCGCTGGTGGTTGCACGCCAATCGCCACTGGCGTGGATCTCCATGACCGGCGACCTTGCTTCCAGCAGATCGACTCGCAAGCCATCGGCACTGGCAAAGGCCTCCAGCCTGGCCTCACCCAGACGGGCATCGCCGACCCGCAGATCGCGCACCCGGAAGTGCAGCGTTGGCACCATCGCCGGAGTCAGGGCCAGGCTGGCAGCGCCATCATCCGGCTCCGGCACGTACAGATGATCGAATTCGGCAACGACGGCCGCCGATCTGCCTTCGCCGCCCTCGAATCGCACCGTTCCTTCGGCCATGGGCCCCTGAACCTTCAGCAACCAGGGGCCCTCGCTGCGATCCAGCTGCAGCCGGTCTCCCCGACTTCCAATGCGCAAGTCCAGATCGCTGAGTATCGAGTCAACCGGAGCCCC
This sequence comes from Rhodanobacteraceae bacterium, assembly GCA_024234055.1. Lineage (NCBI taxonomy): Bacteria > Pseudomonadati > Pseudomonadota > Gammaproteobacteria > Lysobacterales > Rhodanobacteraceae > Rhodanobacteraceae bacterium. The sequence goes on along the minus strand of JACKOW010000001.1, from coordinate 758,855 downwards.
AGAGGGTCCACCGAAGATCCAGCTCGTCCAGCCGAGCAGGTCGACCTCTGGCGTTGCGCCCGTGACCCGCAGTCCACGCGAGGGCAGGTCCTTGGCTGTTTGGCTGCCGAGCTGCAACTGGCCGTGGAAGTCGCTGTCACGAGTGCCCAGAGCTGCGTACAGACGCGCTTGACTGCCGATGTCCATGCGCAAGTCCGGAGCCACGCCTTCAGCCGCCGGTAGCTCGATCTCCAGTGCCAGCGGCAGCACGGCGTCGGCGGCCTTGCCTAGCGGCTCAGGCAGGGCGATGGCGATACCGGCCAGATCGGTCTGGTAGCGCAGCATGCTGCGGGCTCCGGCGCTCTGAGCGGCCGCACGCGGCACATTGAGTGCCGCCTGCCAGTCGGCGCTGCCGCTGATCTGATTGAGCAAGGATGTGAGCTGCTCCTGATGACCAAACAGCGCCTGCGCCGAGAGCCTCCCGATCATGCTGGCCTCCAGTTGCTGTTCTGGGTCGGCGCAGAAGCTGCCGACCGCCAGTGACAGCCTGGCCGGCTCGCCCGCCAGATTCAGGCCCAAGTTCTCTGCCTTGAAACCGCTAGCACTGTAGTCGGCGTGACCCTGTACATCGGCGTAATCCAGATCCCACTTGGTATCCAGAAACTGCACGCCGTGGAGTTCTACCTGACCGGTCAGGCTGCCCGGCTCCAGATCCTTGCGCAGGGGAATGCTGAACTGCGCCGCCACCTTGGCTGGCCCGGACATGCTCATGCCGAACAACACCTTGTCGTAACTGCGCTGCAGCGGCGTGGACTTGAGAAAGCGCAGCCAGTTGCCAGCATCGCCCTCGCCAACAAGACTGAGTTGCAGCACTGGATTCTTGAGACTGGCGATGCCGCCGCTGCCGGAGACCACGCGATTTCCGAGCAATTCGCCGGTGGCGCTGTAGACCTCCAGACTGTTGTTGATGAAAGCGGCCTCGGCATTGACGCCTTTGGCTTCGGGCCAGTCGGCGTGGTAATTCAAATCGGCCCCGGCAACCTCGAAACGCGCTTCAAATCGCCCCTCGTTGCCGGCAAAGGGCCAGCGCTTGACCGGCCCCCGGAAGACGACGTCACCGCGGGTGACCCTGCCGACACCCAGTGCCCGGTCGAGCCAGGCCACCGTCTTGGGCGGCATCTTGTTGATCGTCCAGAATGCCTTGGCTGCCTCGATCTCTGCACCCGGCACATGGGCTTGGACCTGAAGCAGCGGGCCTGCCTCCGGATCGAGATCCACCCTGAGCGCCAGGTCGGCACTGAATCCCTGGCCTTGAACGTGTGCCGCCGGCACTTCGAATACCCAGTTTCCATCGCGCTTCGCAGCGCCCAGCAGCAGTTCGAGCTCCTGGAACTCGATGGCTTCACGGAATACCCCGGGCATCGAATACCTGACCGGTACACGGTCTATCTCCAGGACCAGGCCTTGGCCGTCGGCATGGACAGTGCCATCGACGCCGTCCAGTCGCAGCGATCGTGCCATGCCGGAACGAGTGCGCAGTTGCTTGAGATCCGCATGCAGCTGCCAGCCATCCGGACTCCACTCGGCACTCAGGTCAGATAACTCACCATCGGGCTGCGAGGCATAGACCGCTGAGCGCAACCCCTCCGGCGTCGCCCGGGTCAATTGGACCAGCGCGCTGACGAGGGCTACCGGCAGTCGGCTGGCACGCGCCTGCACCCGCCCGGAGGTATCCAGTCGGGCGCTGATCTCCGCCTGCAGGTCCTCAGCCTCAAGCCCATCGCCAAAGCGCAGATCCAGCGCCATGCCCCCGGATCCGCGCTGACCCTGCAGCACCAGCCTGCCCTCCGGCAAGTGCAGATTGGGGGCCACATGGCCGGTCTTGGGCAAATCCATGGCCGGCGCGGTCAGCACCAGGCCAGCGCTGCGCCAGTCGCCTTGAGTGTTTTGCAACTGCGAATCGCGCCAGCTGCTCCATTGCTGACCATCGAGCTGCCCGTTCTCGAGCGAGATCCCGAGCACGATGCCGAGCCCGGCCAGATCAGACACCGGAAACTGCTCGGCCTCCAGATAAAGTTCGGCGTTGTTGGGCGGCCACTGCAATGCCCCCTGATTGTCCAGCACCAGGCGCAACTGCCCGCCGCCATCACGGCTGCGGCGCAGGAGCCCCAGACTCAGCCCGCTGCCGGACTGGCGCAATCGCAGCTCGACCTGATCGAGCTCGAACTCGGCGCCGCTGGCGCGGTCGACAAAACCCACCTGGCCGCCAGTCAGCCCGACATGCCCGACCTTTGCCAACCAGTCACCGATGCCACCTGCTTGCGCAGCCGAGCCCCCGAAGCCGCCCACGGATATGAGCCCGGTGGTTTCGCGGATCAGCTCGATGCGTGCATCGACCAGCAGAAAGTCGCGAATGAGGTGTCGGCCAGGCCACAACCAGGCGTAGACATCGACCTGCACCCGGGCGCGCCCCAGGCTGATGGCGGTTTCCCCACCTGATTTGTCGAAGATCCGCAGCCCGCCCAATTCCAGTACCGGCCCTGGACCATCCCAGTGGGCCGATACCGAGTTGAGCTGCACCTCTCGCCCGATTCGATCGCTGAGCCATGCCGCCACGACATCAGGTGAACTGACGATCCAAGGCACCAACAATCGGCTGAGGGCCAGCAGCCCGGCGGCACCGATCAGAACCGCGGCAATCGTCAACAGCGTCCAGCGCCGCAAGCGACGCCAAAGGCGTTGTGCTGGCTTCACTCCTGCTCCCCGCGAGCCGCTGTCACAACACCACCACGTCGTACTGCTCGGGTGAGTACTGCTCTTCCGGCTGGAAGCGGATCGGCTTTCCGATAAAGGTCTCAAGCTCGACCAGAGCCGCCGACTCCTCGTCCAAGACCCGCTGCACCACGGCCGGTGGTGCCAGCACCAGTACGCTGCGGGCTTCGAACTGCCGCACCGCCCGGGTAATCTCGCGGAAGATCTCGTAGCCGACGGTCTCGGCAGACTTGACGGTCCCTCTGCCCGCGCATTCGGCGCAGGGTTCGCAGAGCTGACGCTCCAGACTTTCGGTGGTGCGTTTGCGCGTCATCTCCACCAGCCCCAGGGGCGACATCTCGTAGACGGTGGTCTTGGCGTGGTCCCGTGCCAGCGATTTCTCCAGCGTGCGCAACACCTGACGCTTGTGCTCGTCGTCCATCATGTCGATGAAATCGATGATGATGATGCCGCCGAGATTGCGCAGCCGCAGTTGCCGGGCAATGGCCTGCGCCGCCTCGAGATTGGTCTTGTAGACGGTTTCCTCCAGGTTGCGATGCCCGAGGAAGGCGCCGGTGTTGACATCGATCGTGGTCATCGCCTCGGTCTGATCGATGATCAGATAGCCACCGGACTTGAGCGGTGTTTCCTTGCGCAGGGCCCGCTGGATCTCATCCTCGACACCATAGAGATCGAACAAGGGTCGCTCGCCGGGATAGTGTTCCAGACGCTCGGTGTACTCGGGGATGAATTCCTCGGTGAAGCGCACGGCGCGGTCAAAAGTCTCGCGCGAATCGATACGCACCTTCTCCACGTGTGGCTTCAGGAAATCACGCAGCGCCCGCAGCGATAGCGGCAACTCTTCGTAGATGCGCTCGCCGAGCTTGGCCGTCTGCATGTCCTCACCCACCGACAACCACAGGCGATCGAGGAAATCCATGTCCGCCCGCAGCGGCTCCTGACCGACACCCTCGGCGTTGGTGCGCACGATGTACCCCTGCTGGCGCTCTGCGGTCAGCTCCTGCATGGCCTCCTTGAGGCGCGTTCGCTCACCCTCGTCTTCTATCCGCACCGAAACACCCAGAGACTTGGTGTAGGGCAGCAGCACCAGGTAGCGTGAGGGAATGCTGAGATGCGTGGTCAGTCGAGCACCCTTGCTGCCGATCGGGTCCTTGACCACCTGAACAATGATCTCCTGACCTTCGCGCACCAGTTCGGTGATCGATGGCACGGGCGCTGCAGGGCCGTCTGATGGCTCCCCATCCTGAGGCATGCGTGCCAGATCGTTCGCATGCAGAAATGCCGTGCGCTCCAACCCAATCTCCACGAACGCCGCCTGCATGCCGGGCATCACCCGGGACACGCGACCCTTGTAGATGTTCCCGACATAACCGCGGCGTCGCGCGCGCTCGATATACACCTCCTGCAGCATGCCGTTCTCCACGAGGGCGACACGCGTTTCGCGCGGGGTGACATTGATCAGTATTTCTTCGGACACAATAGGTAATGGCCAGTCTGGATGGTCGGCTTATAACGGAAGCGGGCTTGGGACGGCCACTCGGACAAGTGCAGGGAGTCATGCCACTGCCCCGAGCACTCTAACCGCGAATCGATGAACCTGGAGTGTCGTGGGCCTGAATGAACCCTCTACCAATCCCTCCATCAACAGCATCGTTCAGATTAGTCCGACACGCCGGAGCAGCGTAGCAGTCTCGAACAGCGGCAGGCCCATGACGCCAGAATAGCTACCCGCAATGGACGCGATAAAGCAGGCCGCACGCCCCTGGATTGCATAAGCGCCGGCCTTGCCGAAAGGCTCACCGGACTCCACATAAGCCTGCATTTCCGCCGCCGCGATCCTGGCCATGCGCACGCTGGTGCTCTGCAACATGACCTCGTCGAAGTGCGGACCGATCAGGGCGACGCTGCTCAACACCTGGTGCTCGCGGCCCGAGAGTAGACGCAGCATGCGCAGGGCATCCTCGGGATCCTGCGGCTTCCCCAGTGGCAGACCGTCCACCACCACCTCGGTATCGGCACCCAGAACCCAGTTGTCGACATTGTCCGCACAGAGCGCACGCCCAGCCACTGCCTTGTCCCTCGCGATGCGTCGGCTGTACTCCGCTGCCGATTCCAGTTCGGTCTGGCATTCCACGATATCGACCGCACAGACACGCGGCTCGATGCCGATCTGCCGAAGCAGTTCCAGCCTCCGTGGCGAGGCCGAGGCCAGGATCAGCGACGAGCTCATGGCCGTGTACCGGCCAGCTCAACCCACACTGGGGCGAGCGCGGTGATAGGGGTGATTTCCAAGCATGCTGACTGCGCGATAGAGCTGCTCGGCCAGCACGATGCGAACGAGCGCGTGCGGCAGGGTCAAAGGCCCGAGCGACCATTTCTGGTGCGCCACCATCAGACACTGCGGTGCCAGACCATCAGGGCCGCCAATCAGAAAGCACAAGTCACGGCCATCCATCATCCACGCCGCGAGATGCTTGGCCAGCGCCTCGCTCGACCAGGACTCGCCGCGGCCGTCGAGCGCAATGACCCGCGATTGCCGGGGAATGGCCGCGTGCATGCGCTGGCCCTCATCAGCAATCGAACGCTTGATATCGATGGTCTTGCCGCGTGGCCCCAACGCCAGCTCCGTCAGCTGCACCGGCAGTTTGTGCGCCAGTCGCCGAGCGTACTCGTCAAAGCCCAGTCGCACCCAGTCAGGCGCGCGCTCGGCGACGGTCAGCACGTGGGCCTGCATGGCCATGACCGGCCGCCTCAGCCCGTTCGGGCGGTTTGCGGGTCATCGCCCACCGTCCACAGACGCTCCAGACCGTAGAACTCACGGGTACGCGGCAGCATGACGTGGAAAATCGTGTCGCCCAGATCCACCAACACCCATTCCGCCTCGCGCTCACCCTCGACGCCCAGCGGCGAAATGCCGAGATTCTTGGCCGTGACCACCACTTCATCACTCATGGATTTGACATGCCGCGTCGACGTCCCGCTGGCGATCACCAGGCAGTCAGTCAGACTGGTCTTGCCACGCACGTCGATCACCAGCAGATCGTTGGCCTTCATCGAATCCAGGCGCGCGATCACGGCGTCGCGAACCCTCACATCGATAGTCGGCTCTGTGCTCTTGGCTTTGGTCTTGACAGTGCGCCGAGGCACTCCTGGCACGGTCTTGGCGGCGCCCGTAGCAGTCTTGCCCGTAGCACTCTTGCCCGTAGCCGCCTTGCCCGTAGCCGTCTTGCCCGTAGCCGTCTTGCCCGAAGCAGCCTTGCCCGTTGCAGCCTTGCCCGTTGCAGCCTTGCCCGTAGCAGTCTTGCCCGTAGCAGCCTTGCCCGCCGCAGTCTTGCCCGCAGCAGTCTTGCCAGCCGCACTCTTGGCGGTGGATGACTTCGGCGCCTTGCCCGCAGCGCTTGCCGACGGCGTCTTGCGGGGCTGCTTTGTCGCTGCCACTTGCGCCAGATCCGCCTGGGTCACCGCAGTGGTCCTGGGGTTTCGGGTTGTGGGCGTGGCGGTGCGAGGCGCCGACGTCGTGCTCACAGCGTCCTGAGACTCGGTCCTGGCGCGTGTGCGCGTCGTTTTCCTGACAGCAGTTTCAGTGACAGCGGTATCCGACTTCCGGGTGCGCGTGGTGTTCAATGCGAAACAGCCTCCTGTGCAATATCAGCCGATTATAGATCGGACCTGTCCATACCGTTGCTGGCGCCATACCAGCCCTGTTCACGAATCAGTTCGATGACCGGGTCCGGAACCAGGTAACGCACGTTTCGGCCTTGCCCGAGGCGGGCGCGTATCAAGGTCGAAGATACCGGTAGCGGTGGAATCTCCAGTCGCAGCACCCGTCCGGCAGGACTACGCGACAGCTGCGCCGGTTCAGCCGTTCCGGTCATGGCCAGCAATTCCTCAAGCCTTGGATCGATCAGTCCATGGGCATCCGGCCGGCTCAATACGGCAATGTGCGCCAGATCGATGATCTCGCGCCAGCGATACCAACCTGGAAGGCCGGCGAAGGCATCTGCGCCTAGCACCAGTACCAAGGGCCGTTGCTCGCCAATCTCGGCGCGGACGCTGACCAGCGTGTCGTAGGAGTAGGAGGGGCCACGCCGCTGCAATTCGCGTGGATCACAACTGATCCGCGGCAGTCCAGCGACCGCACGTTCCAGCATCTGCAGGCGTTGTTCGGGGCCGACAGAGGGTCGATCCCGGTGCGGCGGGAGCGCGCAGGGCAAGAGACGAAGCTCCTCGGCGTCCAGCGCTTCACGGGCTTCGATGGCGGCCCGCAGATGCCCCACGTGCACGGGGTCGAATGTCCCCCCCAGCAGCGCCAGCGCTTTCATGCGGCGAAGCGCGCAGCGCGCGCGGGTGGCAGGCTGCCGCGCAGCAGCCAGCGCTCGATCTCAACCCAGGGATCGCCAGCCGCCCGGCCCTTGCACACCAGATCAATTCGATGGGCCTCGGCCAGTCTCTGCGCCCATCCGCGGCCCAGCGCCCGTTCCATCGCCGCCTGCCTGGGCCCGAACACTCGATGACTGGGCCAGTACGCATGCAGGGATTGTCCGCGACTCTTGAGCACTTCGGCACCAGCCAGCACGGTGATCTGATTGATCAGAAAGCCCAGCAGTTCCGCCGGATGGGTGTCCTCTCCGCGCAGACCTGCCAGAATCCGGCGAACCCTGGATGCGCGCCCGGCAGTCACCGCATCAAACAGGGCGAAAACGTCGTAGCGGGCGTAGTCGGCAACGAGGTCCACCAGTCGCGACGCATCGATGCTTTGCCCCGGTGCCAACAAGGCCAGTTTCGAGAGCTCCTGATGTGCGGCCAGCAGATTGCCCTCGACCCGTGAAGCCAGCTCGGCGAGGCCGTCGTCGGTCAGGTTCACTCCAAGTTTGTTGGCTCGTTGCCGGATCCAGTTCGGAAGCTCGCCGATCTTGAGCGGCCAGATCGGCATCAGCGCACCGGATTCCTCGATGGCACGTACCCAGGACAGGCTTTCGACGGCCTTGCTCCATTCGCTGGTTTGAACAAGCAGGATGTCTTCACCGGGTTCGGACAGGAATTCCAGGACCGCCGCACTGCCTTCGGCACTCAGCTTGGGGGTCGGGAGGCGCAGCTCGATCAGCCGACGAGTCGCAAACAGCCCAAAAGAGCGCACTTCCATTCGCCACTCAGGCCAACTGAAGCCGGCCATGACATCAAAAACCAGTCGCTCGCCGACGCCGCTGGCCATGGCAGCTCGCCTGAGCTCGTCAGCGGCTTCCAAGACCAGCAAGGGCTCATCGCCGGCAACGAGGTAGGCGGGCAGCAATGTACCCGTAAGATGCCTGCGCAATTGCTCCGCTTGCAGTATGCGCATGGGGCGCGAACTTAGGCTGCCGCCAGCGAATCGCTGATCAACTGCTCGATCTGGCCGAGGTCAGGAATAACCGCCTGATCATCGCGGACCATGACATTCATCAGTACGCCTGGGCGGGTGGGCATCGATTCATTCGACGGCACCATGACCTCGGGCGACAGCGTGGTCAGTCGCGGGAAGCCCTGCGCCAGCATGGCGATATAGGGCATGCGCAGATGCCCACCCAGGGCCTTCAGGACGGTAATTCGGGTACCGCGCGAGCCCTCGTCCAGAGCCATGCCGGCCAACAGCGAGAAGGAGAACAGCGGTAGTCGCCAGCCGCGCCAGTTGATTCTTCCCATCAGCCATTCAGGCGCGTTGGGAATCTTGTCCGGGTTCGACAGCGTGATGACCTCGGCGACACTGGCGTTGGGCAGCAGGACGCGACCATTGGTCACAGGAATCATCAACCCTCGAATTTCAATCTGTTCGTTCATGGTCGGGTTTACTTCCTCAAATTCCTGCAGGCGCTCTGAGCGCGTCGCCGCGCCCAGTGCATTGGCGTGCCGTCAGCCCAGAACCTCAAGCACGCGTTCGGCCAACTGCGCCGGCGTGCCCTCGAACTTGACGATGCCCTGGGCCTTGGCCGCGTCGATCATGGAAGCAATCACGCACGAGCCCCGGTCCTGCGCCCAGACCTGGCCGCCGTGATCGCTGAGATAGCGACCACCTTCCACTGCATCGGTGCCCATGCCGCTGAACAGGATCAACGTGACCTGATCGCCGAAACGCTCGGTGGCGCCGCGCACCAACTGGTCGATGGAGGGGCTGTAAGGTGTGCTGGCAGATACCGCGCTGAATCGTAGACTGCCGCTATCGTCGATGCTGATCTCTTCGCCGGCCGGCGCCACCACGACCTCACCGTGTCTCAGACGCTCGCCGGGCTTGGGGTAGCGAACTTTCAGCTTGGTGGCCGAGTCCAGCTGTGCGGCCATCATTTCCAGGAATTCTGCACCCATGTGCTGCGCCACAACAAAGGCTGCTTCCACATTGCCAGGAATCCTGGACAGGAAGGCCTTGATGGCTTCCGGTCCGCCAATGGACGCTCCGAGGACAAAGAGCCTGTTGAGATCGGGAAGATTCAGTCCCGGTCTCGATGGACTGGGGGTCGACACGAACAAGCTGTCGAGATCATCTTCGCTGCTGCCGTCCAGGCTTGCTCCGATGCTCGCGGAAGAACTGTCTCCAACGTCCAGATCGAGATCGAAATCCAGTTCTGCGAATCCGAGTTCCGAATCGACCTCGGACGGCGGCGGCGATCCAGCCTGATCGACGTCGCCCAGATCCATTTCTATGGAGGACAGATCCAGCGAATCGAAGTCATCCGAAGCTGTCTCCATCGGCACTGACGCGCCGGTGTCGCTGGACTCATCGTCATCCATCAACTTGAAATCAGCCAGAGCCAACGACGCCTCCAGATCCGCTGGAATCGGCGGGGCGTTGTCGGCTTTGGGCGGCTTCTCTGGCGCCGCAGCAACCGGCTTGGGGATTTTCGGAGACGGACCGCCATCCAGCCGCCACTCAAAGGTCGGTGCGGCTTCGTCTCTGGCAGGCGTTTCCGGCTTGCTTTCTTCCACCGGCTCCAGTGACCAGTTAAGGGCCTCGCTCATGCCCTTGAATGCAGGCTTTTCGGCAGCTTCAGGCTTTCGCGGTTCAGACTCAGGCATCGGCGCGGGATCGACCGACTGGGAAGCCTCGAATTCCCTGAACATCGCGTCAAGATCGGTCAATTCATCAGGTGCAACCAGGCTCTGTCCGGCCGGCGGTTCCACAAGGTCGGTCGAAAACAAGGAATCCAGTTCACTCAGAGCCTCTGGCGCTTCAGCCCGCTCCTCGGCGCCTTGGGCAGCGAAGGGCTCGTCGAACAAGGCATCGAGATCATCGATCTCGTCGCCCATGGTCAGCGCACCTGGACTGGCCCCCGCCTGCATCGCTTCAATCGGCAACTCCAGCGTGTCGGCCAGCCTTGCCGTGGTCGGCGCGGTCCCGATGTCATCGACGGATACTTCAAGATCCAGCGCATCCAGCGAAAATTCCCGGCCTTCCGTCGGGTCCTCGGAGCCTACGTCGCCGGCCGGATCAAAGGTCAGATCCAGCAGATCAGCCATGCCATCTGCCGGCGCCGGAACAGCTTCTTCCGTCAGCTCGGGTGTGGAGAACGAGAGCTCGTCGAAGCTGGATGCCTCGGCCGCAGGCTGCACCTGCAGCTTCTCGGGCTCAGCTTCCAGATCGAAGGCGAGATCTCGCAGATCGGCCTCGGCCACCGCGCCGGCGGAATCGGCAACCAAGGGCACCACCGGCTTGCGAGCGACCGGCACCGGTATGGACTGCGAACCCGGAGGCGCGGGCGGTGTGACGTCGCTGTTGCCCTTGAGCTTTGCCGACAAGTGGCGCATCCAGCGCGCCCGATCCCAACCGCTAAGATCACTGGACGCGGAAGGATCATTGAAGATGACCGGGCGCTCCGACGCATCCAGCGCATCGGTGACGTCATCCAGCAGGTCGGCAAGGTCCGAATCAAGATTGACGACGATGGCATCGGCACCGCTGCCGAGGATCGCATCGGAATCCAGAGCACTGGCCCTGCACTCCGCGGCAATGCGCACGCCGGCATTGGCCAGCGCCGCCTTCAGAGCAGTGACACCCTCCTCTAGTTCGAACACCAACGCAACCGTGATCTCAGTGGACATTGGCATGCCCCGCGGCCAGCGCATCCTGTACGTTCTTCAACAGATCAGTCTCTTGATAGGGCTTGCCCAGATAACGATCCACGCCCACCTCAAGGGCCCGCTGACGATGCTTTTCGCCGGTACGCGAGGTGATCATGATGATCGGAATGTGCTTGAGCCGGTTGTCGTTGCGAATGTAGGTAGCCACCTCGTAGCCGTCCATGCGGGGCATTTCGATGTCGAGCAGGATCACGTCCGGCATGCGGTCCTGAAGTTGTTCGACGGCATCCAGTCCATCCTTCGCCGTGAACACATCGATGTTGCTTCGCTCCAGCACGCGCGTGGTGACCTTGCGCATGGTGATCGAGTCGTCCACCACCATCACCAGCGGCTGACGGCGCGGTGCCGGTTCCGGCGTCGGTTCCATCAACTCCAGTTCGGCCGCCAGTTCCGGTGCCTGACGCAGAGCGACGCCGTGACGAACCAGAGGCGCCAGATCGAGAATGACCACGACCCGACCGTCACCCATGATGGTGGCGCCGAAGATGCCCGGCACGATACTGAGCTGGGCACCTGCAGACTTGACCACCACTTCCTTGGAGCCGATGACCTGGGTCACGCGCACGGCGGCTCGCTGGTCACCGGTTTTGCTCATCAATAGCGGCACCTGGGTCTCGTCGATGCCGTGGCCCACCGGAGATCGCAGCAGATCACCCAGATCGTAGATCTGATAGATCTCGCCGCCGTAGCTGATGTCCAGCTGCTTCTGTTCGAGTCGGCGTTCCAATTCCTTGCGCGGCATCCGGGTCACGCCGGTGATGGATGTCATCGGAATGGCGTAGGTGGCCTCGCCCAGGCGCACCATGACGGCCTGAGCCACGGCGAGGGTGAAGGGCAGACGGATGGTGATCCGGGTGCCTATACCCACATCGGAATCCAGTTCCAGCGAACCGCCCAGCTGTTTCACTTCGCTGGCGACCACGTCCATGCCGACGCCACGACCGGCAACCTTGCTGACCTCGCTTGCGGTCGAGAAGCCCGCTTCCAGCACGAACTGGAAGATATCGCGGTCGCTCAGCGTCGCGTCCGGCGTCATCAATCCCCGCTCGATCGCCTTGGTGCGAATGGCGTCGCGGTTCATGCCACTGCCGTCATCGGTCACCTGGATCAGCACTTCGGTCGCTTCTCGCGACACCTTGATGCTGACTGTTCCCTCTTCGGGCTTGCCCTTGGCGACTCGATTTTCCGGCAGTTCGATACCGTGTGCCAGCGAGTTGCGCAACATGTGCTCGAAGGGCGCTGTCATGCGCTCGAGCACGGTACGGTCCATTTCGCCCTGAGTACCCTCGACCTTCAGTTGCGCCTTCTTGCCGAGTTCCGACGCTGTCTGGCGGAGAATTCGGCGCAAACGCGGCACCAGGCTCTCGAAAGGCACCATGCGCGTGCGCATGAGACCTTCCTGCAGATCCGAGCTGACGCGGGACTGCTGCAGCAGCAGCGTTTCCGACTGACGCGCAATATCGTCCAGCAGGTTCTGAATGGAGACCAAGTCGGACACCGACTCGGCCAGCGCACGTGACAGCTGCTGCAGGGTGGAGAATCGGTCAAGCTCCAGCGGATCGAACTCGGTGTTGCCTGATTGCTCGGTCTCGCGCTGGAAACGCGACAGGATCTGAGCCTCGGTTTCCATCTCCAGCTTGCGCAACTGGTCGCGCAAACGGCTGACGGTCTGTTCGAACTCGACCAGGTTGAACCTGAAGCCACCCATCTGGGCTTCGAGGCGCGAACGGTAGATCGAGACCTCGCCCGCGAAATTCACCAGGTTGTCGAGCAGGTCCGCGCGAACACGGATCAGTTCCTGCTGCGCCGCACGCGCTGCAACCTCGTCCTCATCCAGCTGGGTTCGCCGTTGCGCGCCCGATCGCGTGGGTGCACGGGCCGGGATGACCTTGCGCACAGGCGCTTCTTCTGTGCCAGCAGATGTCGATTCGTTGCCCGAGTCTGCGCCGGTCAGGGTCTCTGCAGCTGCCTGCGCCTCTGCGGCTTCCGCAGCGGAGGCGCCCAGCTCGGCAAGCTCTGCATCAAACTCGGCCTCTCGTCCTTCGAGGATGGCTTCAAGTCGGGCAATGGTGTGCTCGGGCAGAGCGATCGCCTGGCGAACCTTGACTCGCTGCACCATGCCATGCAGCCGATCGAAGGCCTTTTCGAGGGCCTCGATAGAAGCCCGTGATGCCGCCCTTTCACCATGGACAATGGATTCAAACAGAGATTCCATCGCATGGCTGAGATCGCCGACCGGATACAGTCCGGCCATGCGGGCGCCACCTTTCAGCGTATGCAGATCGCGCTGCAGTGACGCGACTGGCTCACGGTCTTCCGGATTCTCACGGAGCTGCGCCATGGCACCGTCGGCGTGATCCAGAATATCGACAGCCTCCTCGACAAAGATATCGAGCAGGTCCATGTCCATATCGGGCAGGTCGAGCGGGCCCTCGGGATCGACGTCTCCAGCGAAAGCCGCCGCGTGATTGGCTGCAACCGCTGTTTCCGCCTCCGCAGCAATCACCGGTTCGATCGTTTCTTCTGATTGATCAACCGGCATTGATGCTGCGTTGGTGATTCCCTCATCAGCACCTGCCGCCGCTTCGATCTCAGTTTCCTCAACTCGATCCGAAAGCGACTCCCCGTCGGTCACGGTGGCCGGCTCAATGCTTTCAGCGAGTTCGAGGCTCTGATCGGAGCGCTCAGCCTCATCCTCCAACTGCTCTTCGGCTTCGCTCAGCGGCTCGGCAACCTCGTCGGTAAGCCCAACGGCTTGATCGGAGAGAGCCTCTACCTCGATGGCGAGCCCCTCTGCCTCCTTTTCGAGCCCCTCGACCTCGTCAGCGAACGCCGCGGCCTCGTCAGAGGGTATCTCAAGGTCAGCGTCATGATCTGCCAGCAAAGCAGACACGGGCACGTCGTCCCGTTCCCGGGCGTCTTCACGGCTGTTCTCGTCGAAGGCTTCGTCGGAACCTACGGCGGCTTGCTCCTCGCTGTCATCCAGCGACCACAAACCACCGTCGTCAATCGCTTCTGCTTCAGAGTCGGCGGTCTCTTCCACCCGGGCTTCCGCGGAGATCCCGTCGCTGCCGGCTTCATCTCCGATGGCACCCAGATCAGCGAGGAAGGCCTCTGTCTCAGTCAGTCCCGCAAGTTCGTCATCGGGGGATTCGGTCAGATCGGCGAGTTCTCCGAGCGCTTGCAGTTCGTCGGCTGAATGCTCGCTTTCGCCGAGGCGCGCGCTCTCTGTTTCGCTCGAATGGGCAGCGACTTCGACCTGATCCGATTCTTCCGAGAGTTCTGAATCAAACAGCGCTTCCAGATCCGAGGCCGCGGACAACGCATCCGCGACGTCCGCTGCCGCTTCGACCGGCTCGGACTCCGGCAGCTCTTCAATGGAGGTTTCGAACAAGGCTTCCAGATCGTCTGCCATGGCCTCAGGCGCCAAGGCATCTCCTGCCGGCGAGTCATCAAGCGCCGCACCCGCATCGCTCTCGTCAGCTGTGACGGCGACGTCCTCGACATCGGTCAGCCAAGTCAGAGCGTCGTCATCGCTCGCACCCGTTTCGGTGACTGCTTCTCCCAGATCTTCCACCGGCAGGTCTTCATCCGGGCGAAGCTCCTCGGCGGCCAGTTCGGCCAGTGCGTTCAGCGTATCCGGCGAGACGTCGTCCTCAGCGGCGTCAAATACTTCCGTCATTTCCACCGTTCCGACGGTTTCACCTTCGTCGGCTGCTTCGGCGGCTTCGGCATCGAGTTCGGCCTCGTACCACGGCAGAGGGGCGGTCTCGACGTTATTGGCGTCAGCAGACTCGTGATCCTCGGCACCGGTCACCTCATCGCGAACCTCATCAGCGACGTGGATGCCGAAACCGTGGTACGGATGATCGGGCGGCGGCAAACCGTCGCGGAGCGCTGACACCCGCTCGGCCAGCCCTGAGGTGTCGGGCAGTTCAGAACCGCCACCAACCGCGGCCATGACCTCGGATATGCACTCGGCAGACTCGGTCAGGGCAACCATGCCTTCTTCAGCCGGCTGCAAACCGCGGGCACGCAGCCGCTTGAGGTATCCCTCCAGCGGAGCGACGACACGCGTCAACAGCGGCAGATCGACCATGGCCAAGGCGCCATTCAGCGTATGCACGGCGCGCAGCAATTCCTCGGTCACCGGCTGTGGGCCGATTTCCGCCGCCTGGCCGAGATAGCCTCGGATAGTGGCCAGGTGTCCTTCGACTTCGCTGCTGAGGATGTCCATCAGCATTGGATCGACTTCCAGCGGCGAAGGCTCGCGTTGCGCCTCGGGCTGCTCGTCGGCATCCACCGAGAGATCGTCGGTCTGGGCTTGCTCAGCCTCTTCCAGAACTACCGCCGCATCCGTCTCGTCGTTGCCGTCGGCCGGCATGTCGACGTCGACCTCTGCCGGGACAGTGGACTCAGGCACGCCCGCCTCGGAGGCCGGCTTTGCGTCAGCCGTGACCACCGGGGCGGGCGAGAATTTTGGGAGCCAGACCTCCTGTCCCGAGGACAATTGATCTGAAACCCACATGATCGCGCCGATGTTGGCATCGGGCTGACCTTCCCCCTTGAGCGCCAGCAACATGCCGGGTAGTGCAGCAATGGCGTGGTCCAGCAGATCCAGCACTGCCGGCGTGGGCTGTATGGTCTTGTCGAGAACACGGTTCAGCATGTTCTCGATCTTCCAGGCGTACTCACCGATCGCCAGTGCACCGACCAGTCGACCACTACCCTTGAGCGTATGGAAGGAACGTCTGACCGGCTTCAGCTTCTCGAAATCACCGAGGTCGTTCTTCCAGGCCGGGTACTGCTTGTTGAGATTGTCGAGTTCGTCCTGCACCTCCTCGACAAAAACTTCCCGGATCTCATCGTCGATCTCGTCGGAGGGTACCGAATGGAAGCCGACGTCCGGCAGACTGAAGCCGGTCGGCATACCATCAGGCAGCGGTGCCTCCGGCACCTGTTCGACCGGTGCCGACGGAGTCTCTACGGCTTCCGGTACCACCAGTGCCTCAGCTTCGAGCGTACTGTCCGCAGCTTCCGGCTCGGGCGCATCGAGCGCCGCAACAGGAGTCTCGATCGATGCCTCTGGCTGGATCTCGAGTTCTTCACTCGGGGCTGGCGTGAAATCGGCAGCCTGTTCGCTGCTGGCAGCCTCCACCTCGACAGCGGTTTCGACCGCAGACGAATCCAGATCGATCGCCTCTTCCACCGGTGACTGCAGGCCTTCGTCTGCAGAAACACTCTCTGGTGGCTCGAATTCAGCGCTGGTGATGCGGAGTTCATCCAGATTCTGGATGGACGGCGTTACCGGCTCGGAAGCAATCTCGCCGATCACCAGATCATCAAGGCTTTCGCCCGGCGCGATCTCGACCGCACTGCTCATCTCGGCCGACGCGCTCTCCAGGCTTTCCGGCGCCGCTGCATCGGCGGCAGCGGTCGGTTCCGGAAGGTCCAGACTGTGGATCAGGGCATCGACTGCACTGGCGTCACTTTGCGGTAGCTCGATCTCGGGCAACTGCTGCCCGCCGTCGATCTGCAACGTGACCGAGTCCGACTCCGGTGGCTGGGTTCTTTCGGTCTCGAAGGTGTCTGAGAAACTCGGAAATTCGCTGGCGGCCTCGACCGCTGCTTCCGCGACGGGCGGAGTTTCGTCCGCAGTTTCGGCCGCCACTTCGGCGCCTTCCTCGGGCAGCGGCCAATAGCCCAATGCCTCCAGACTGCGTCGGGTGACGTCAAGGATCTTGTCGCGGTTGCGTCGGCCTTCCTTCACGGCCTCGAGATAGAACTCGATGCTGGCGATCGCGTCGGCCATCAGGTCGAGCTGATCCCCCGAGGGCACCCGACGATGCTGCAGCAATTCAACTTCTGCAAAGCGCACCACGCCGCCGAGCAGTGCCGCCGGCTCGGGCAGATTGAGCATGCGCATGGCACCGCTGATCTCGTCCAGCAAGCGCGGGATCTGTTCGATCTTGCTGTGATCCCAGGGCGACTCGATGAAAGCCACGATGTCCTGCTTGGCCTGCTGGATGTTGGCAGACGCTTCCTTGGTCGTGGCATCAAGGATCTTGCGAACTTCCGCCTGGGGCAGTTCAAAACCGGAACTCGGCGTGGTTGGCGCCTGCTGCTCGCCGCCGAGGCGCTCGATGTGATCATCCAGCGAAGACTCGACGTACAGCAGCGAACCGGCGATATCCAGCAGCGCGCTTTCCTCGGCCGGCTGGCGACCGCGCACGATGCGCTCCAGCACATCCTGCTGATCAAGAACGACCCGACGTGGCACGCCCAGACCCAACATGCCGAGCGTGTCAGCCACCCGGTGCAGCGCCTCGCCCTGCGGTGCCAGATCATCGACGTTGCCGCTGCCGGTGCGCAGGTACAGATCCAACGCGTCCTTGACGCGCAGCAGATCTTCCTTGATCGCGGTGCCCACCGTATCCAGCAGCGCACGATTGTGTCCGGACAGGGCGCCACGGGCGTGCTCAAGTTCGGCCTCGCTGGGCATCAGCTTGTCGAGCTTGTACACCTGCCGCAGTTCAGCCACGCGCTGCGAGGTCGCAGATGACTGGGCAACGTAATAGAGCAATCCCTTGGTCAGATCGTTGGCCGGCGCCGCCGCAAAGGAAGCCTCGCCGGCATCAATCAGGCGCTTGAGCTCACGATCGACCCTTCCGATCAACAGCTTGAGTGCCACGGAGGCCTCGATGCTCTTGACCAGCACCGCCTCCAGCGCGCCCGCGCCTACCCACAGCAGACGACGGGCGTCTGGCTGGGTGCACATCGAGCGAAAACGGTCGAGGATCGCGATCAGCCGGGTGAGATTGCCATCGATGTCTTCGCCCTTGAACCACTTCAGAAGTCCGAACTGGAAAGCCAGTCGCAGCCGCCCGCCATTGGCGGCCACCATGGGCTGCGGAACCACTGACTTCGCACCCCCGGCGGAAGACGGTAGCGGCGCGCCCAGATCCGGCGAGAACAATGACGTCTCGCTCAGCAGTTTTTCGCCTCTGCAGGCGCGTAGATCGTTGAGCAGCGGCAGCAGCACAATCGGAATATCCCGATGTCCGCCCTGCAGGCGTTCGAGGTAGTCCGGCAGCTGAACCATGCCGCGCATGAGCACGGTGTAGGCATCGTCTGCCTGTTTCACCTGGCCGTCGAGCAAGCCCAGTGCCAGGCGCTCCATTTCCTCAACCACCATGGCCGCACCGTAGAGCTCGACCATGCGCAAGGTGCCCTGCACCTGATGCAGATAGCTCGCACAGAAACGCATCTGACTCTTGTCAGATGTGTCCTCGACGTACGCTTCCAGCGCCTGCTGGGACTGCTTGAGCGTATCGTCCAGCTCCTGCTTGACCCAGGTCAGCGTGGTGAAGTCGATGTCGTCTTGAAGCCTCATCCGCGGACTCCTGTTTGCCGGCTTCGCCGCGCGTTCTTCCTGCGCCTGCTACCCGCGCTGCGGCAATGGGCCCGCAGCTTCGCCTTGTTGATCACCAACTGCCCCTGACGCCTAGTTGGGCAGCTTGAAGTCGGCCACTGAACGTCTGAGATCAGCAGCCAATTGCGCCAGATTTCCAATCGACTCTGCCGTCTGGCTCGCGCCGACCGAAGTCTGGGTCGTAATTTCCTGAATCACGTTCATGGTGGCCGATATGTTGGTCGCAGCAGCTGACTGCTGTCGCGCGGCCTGCGAGATGTTTTGAATGAGGTCGGCCAGATCGTTCGACACCTTTTCAATCTCGCCCAGCGCCAGACCCGCGTCTTCCGCAAGGCGGGCACCGGCCACCACTTCGGCCGTGGTCTGTTCCATCGAGCTCACCGCTTCGTTGGTGTCGGACTGAATCGTCTGCACCAGCGTTTCGATTCGCTTGGTCGCGTTGGAAGCGCGTTCTGCCAGTCGCTGCACTTCGTCCGCCACCACTGCGAATCCGCGACCGGCCTCACCGGCCGATGCTGCCTGAATAGCGGCGTTCAGTGCCAGAATGTTCGTCTGTTCGGCGATGTCGTTGATCAGTTCCACGATCGATCCAATTTCCTGGGACGATTCACCCAGTCGCTTGATTCGCTTCGAGGTTTCCTGAATCTGGTCACGGATGTTGTCCATGCCCTGAATCGTCTGACGCACGATGGCAGCGCCCTTGCCGGCGATCTGCACTGAGCGTTGTGCCACGTCGGCGCTTTCGGCCGAGTTGCGTGACACCTCGTCGATGGACACCGCGATTTCGTTGATGGCCGCGGACGCCGAGGTGATCTGCTGGGCCTGATGCTCGGCCGCTTCGGCCAGATGCATGGCGGTGGCCTGGGTTTCCTGGGCTGCCGCGGCAACCTGCACCGCGGTCTCGTTGATGGTGGTTACCAGGCTGCGCAGAGCTTCGACGGCGAAGTTGATGGAGTCGGCGATGGCTCCGGTGATGTCTTCGGTCACCGTTGCCTTTACCGTCAGATCGCCTTCTGCCAACGATCCCATTTCGTCCAGGAGGCGCAAAATGGCTTCCTGATTACGCTGATTGAGATCGGCAGTGATCTTGTAGCGACGGGCCTGATCGCGGTAGATCAAGATGGCCAACAGGATCAGTGCGAGTGCTGCGAGAGCGCCGGAACCAATGGCTGCAGTCAGCGAGGGGAAGGTTCGGTTGTTGGCCTGCTCACCGTATTCGACCGACAGCTGTTCGGCATCCTGCAGCAGTTGTTCCGAATCCAGGGAAATGGTGTTGGCGGCCTCGCGCACGTCGATCAGGTCGATGGCGCCGGTGGTGATGCTCTCGACGTACTGGCCCAGCTCCTGGAAGATCTGAAAGACCTCATCGAGCAAGGTGCGAGCTTCGGGAACGGCAATGGCGCGAATGCCTCGATCAGGGCTGCCATTCTGGAGCGCGTCCAGAATCTGACCGAACACGGCGGCGTCGCGGTTGAATCCGTCAGCAGCGGTCGAGGCGGTCTGGCCACCTTGCAGCACTTCGTTCAATCGACGCAGCATTCGATCGGCCAGGGTGTTCTGGCGGCCTGCCACGTAGATCTGGTCCTGCGGCGCGCCGCGGGTGGCGAGCAGCTGCGTCATTTCATCGGTACGCGCCTGCAGCAGCGGAATCTTGTCCTGGAATTCTGTTGCCGTGGCGTTGAGATCCTCGACCACCTCGCGGCGGGAAAGAATGACGTCAGACGCCTGCAGGATCGGCGCCCAGGTGTCCTTCACCGCCTTCAGGGCAACTTCGACCTCGGGATTCTTGCGGATGGAAGGCACACCCTCCTGTGGATCACCCTCCTCCAGCTTGCGCAGATGCGACTGGATGGTGCCCTTGACATCGGACAACTCGTCGAAGGCTTCCGCCTGACCGCCAGCCGCCTGAGCCGCGAACTTCGCCAATTGCTGCGAGTACACGCGTATGTCAGTTGAAAGACCAATTGCCGCTCGGTCTTCGTTGTTGTTGACGTTGGCGAAGAAGAAATTCGCAATCAAGCCTACGAGGCCGACCAGCAACACCACCACGAGGATGGCGAGCATGGTCGAGCTTTCGCGCTGTTGGATACCACCGGCTGCCGCACTCATCGCTCTATGACCCCCACTGTCGTCCCGTCCAAACCCCGATTGTCGGCCTGATCAGGCCGCCGCCTGCATGAAATCCTGCGCCCGCATCAGCGCACTCATGCTGAAAACACCCCAAGTCGATTGCCCCTGACGATATTCGCTTTCGAGAAAGCGACTGATCGGGGAATCGGCATATGTTTCGATGTCGCGCATGTTTTCTTCCACAAAACTGCGCTGCCCCAGTACTTCGTCCACCACCAGCCCTACGCTACCACTGGCAAGGCGCACAACGAGCACCCGGGTACGTTCGTTGACGCGGAAAGGCTCGCCTTCGAGGAATCCGCGCAGATGAATGACCGTCACCAGATTGCCGCGCACGTTGGCGATACCCAACATCCAGGCCTTGGTTCCAGGCACCGGGGTAATCTGGGGGAACATCAGAATTTCGTTGACTTCGGAAATGTCGCTGACGAGAAACACGTCGCCCAAGCGATAGGCAATGGCTCGCCACAATCCTGGCGCGTCCAGCTGCTCTGGCAAACCGGCCACATGCGAGAGGCTGCGACGCTCGTAATCGAGCAGGATCTCGAAGGGATTCAGGGCTGCGTTTTCCGGCAGATCTACCATCGATATTTCCTCAGGATCCCGCGAGCAGAGCTTGGATACGTGAAATGAAGTCGCGCTCGTTCGGTGGCTTGGTCACGAAATCCTTTGCCCCCTGACGCATGCCCCAGATCCGATCGGTCTCCATGCTTTTGGTGGTCACGATGATGACCGGAATCATTGATGTTTCCGGGTCACGACTGAGGGTGCGCGTCGCCTGGAATCCGTTGGTCCCGGGCATGATCACATCCATGAGAATCAGATCGGGGTGCTCTTCCCTGGCGCGGGCAATGCCTTCTTCGGCACTGGAGGCCGACAGGGTCTGAAAGCCGGCGCGCTCCAGCATGCCGCTCAGCACGCGGACATCCGTGGGCGAGTCATCCACAATCAGAATTCTTGCCATGCGACCTCCCCGTCTGCACGCCCCCGCTCAGCTCTCTGCCGCTGTCTTGGTATCCACATAACGTCGGATCGCGCCCAGCAATTCCTCGCGCGTGAAGGGTTTGGTCAGATACTGTTCGGAGCCGACGATGCGCCCGCGCGCCTTGTCGAACAGACCGTCCTTGCTGGACAACATGATCACGGGCGTACCCTTGAACACCTGATTGTTCTTGATCAACGCGCAGGTCTGGTACCCATCCAGGCGCGGCATCATGATGTCGACGAAGATGATGTGCGGCTGGTGATCGGAAATCTTGGCCAGAGCCTCGAATCCGTCCGTTGCCGTGACCACGTCACAGCCTTCCTTCTTCAACAGCGTTTCAGCAGTCCTGCGGATGGTCTTGCTGTCGTCAATCACCATCACGCGCAGTCCGGCGAGGCTCCCCTTGTTCTGCGACTCGTCCACTCCCACCTCCGCCACGTTTGTCATCGGCGCGACCCTCGGTCGCACGGTGCCGGTTCACTCCGGCTGATCTGCGTCCCTGGCCATCCCAAGTACACCGGGGCGGATCAGGAGGACTCCCTGCAAGCTCTTTAGCCAAGCTTCCATCGAATGTCAAGATTACGTTGCAAGTGTTTGTGCTTGCTCGATTCCGACGCTCGACTGAATGGCCTCTGATTCCAGATTCAGTGCTCACGATACAGGGGATTTTGCACCTGCGCAGGCATAATAGGCGAGCCCCCCCGCAAGGCAAGCCGCATTGCAGGGGCAATCCCTAGCGTATCAAGGAGTTGGCGCATGCTTCGCCGCCTCGCGGTGCTGATGGACCCGATCCAGAAGCTGAAAATTCACAAGGATTCGAGCTTCGCGATGCTGCTGGAAGCCCAGCGCCGCGGTTACGAAGTACATGTCTGCGAGCAACGTGACCTGGGCCTGCGTGACGGCCGCGCTTGGCTGCGCACGCGCCTGACCCGGGTCTTCGACGACCCTGGGCACTGGTTCGAGCAATCCCCGCCGGAGATTCACGACGGCGGACACTTCGACTGGATCCTGATGCGCAAGGATCCGCCGTTCAACGCCGAATATCTGTACGACACCCAGATTCTCGATCGGGCCGAGGCCCAGGGCGCCACCGTGGTCAACCGGCCCTCGGCGCTGCGCGACGCCAACGAAAAGCTTTTCACGGCGCTGTTTCCTCAATGCTGTCCTCCCACGCTGGTATCCAGGCTGCCCGACGATCTGCGGGCCTTTGTCAGCGAATTTGGCGAATGTGTGGTCAAGGTGCTGGATTCGATGGGCGGCACTTCCATTTTCCGAGTGCGTCCCGACGACCCGAACCTCAACGTGATCTTCGAGACCGTGACCCTGGAAGGCACCCAGGCGGCGCTGATCCAGCGCTACATCCCGGAGATCACTGACGGCGACAAGCGCATCCTGTTGATCGACGGCGCACCGGTGCCATTTGCGCTGGCGCGGATTCCACGCGCAGGCGAATTTCGTGGCAATCTGGCCCGCGGTGGCAGCGGTCGCGGTCAGCCGCTCAGTGACCATGATCGCTGGATCTGCGAGCAGGTCGGGCCGGAATTGCAGCGGCGAGGCCTGATCTTTGTGGGTCTTGATGTCATCGGCAAGTATCTGACCGAAGTGAATGTGACCTCGCCCACGTGCATCCGTGAACTTGATCAACAGTTCGGAATCAATATCGCCGGCATGTTGTTTGACCGCCTGGAGACGCTGCGACAGTGAGTAACGCGCCTATCGGGTCCGGCGATCGTCTGTCGCTGACACTGCTGTTTGCCACCGTCGTGCATGCCGTGCTCATTTTCGGCGTGGGCTTCACCGATGAGGCACCGCCTGGCGCCGCACTGCCGGCGCTGGACGTCATTCTGGTGCAGTCAGCCACCCAGGAAGAGCCGGAAAAGGCCGATTTCCTGGCCAATGCGGCGCAGACCGGTGGCGGCAACAGTGAAGAGGCCAAGCGACCGACGCAGATGTTCTCCTCACCGGTCCCCAAGCCGGAGGACGGCATTGCGCCGATGCCGGTGCGTGCCAGCAGTCCCGCGCCGGTGCCTGCCGAGACGGCGCCCACACCGGTACTGACCCAGGACAGTTCCACGCTGCAGGTCAGCCCGGTCACGCCCAGGGACGAGATCCAGCAGCGCGAGCTGCCGCGCGACGAGGAACTGGTGGAACGCAGCATGGAAATGGCCAAGCTGGCTTCCGAGCTGGATCGGCAATCCCAGGCCTACGCCAAGCGCCCCAAGCGCAAGTTCATTTCGGCGAATACCCGCGAGTATGCCTTTGCCAACTACATGGCGGCCTGGGTGGCCCGAGTCGAGCGGGTCGGCAATCTGAACTATCCCGATGAAGCCCGCCGACGCCAACTGGATGGCAGTCTGGTACTCACGGTCGCCATCAACAAGGACGGCAGCCTGGAGCGCATCGACGTGATCCGCTCCTCGGGACATCCGGTGCTGGACGACGCGGCGCGGCGCATCGTCGAGCTGTCGGCGCCCTTCAATCCGGTGCCCAAGAGCGAGGATGACGTAGACATTCTGCATATTACCCGCACCTGGCAGTTTGTCGCTGGCGACATCAAGATGCGTTGATCACGGGGCACGGGGCACGGGGCACGGGGCACGGGGCACGGGGCACGGGGAAAGGCTACGGGCTTTGGGCTCTTGTGGCTCCAGACTTGTCTCGACCCACAAGAGCCGGCGTCATTGCGAGCCACCTGTATCGGCCCGACACTGCCCACGGGCCATGAACCACGAATCTGCCTGTAGGAGCGACCTCGCGTCGCGACCGCCAAGCCGCACGTCCGCCGCAGCGGTCGCGCCGCAAGGGCGCTCCTACAGGCGGACAAAGAAAATCAACGACTTGCGATATGGGTTCATGGAGAGCGCAGCGAAGCAATCCAGACACTGACGCAGATTGTCAGCGGACCGTCCAGGCAGGCCTGGACCCACCAGAGCGTGCTACGTCCGGCAGGAGGGCCTCGCCTGGGTCTCCTACACGAAGCCCAGATTGGGACTGGAGAAGTTCGACAGGTTCGGGAATACCGTGTTGACCTGGCCGCTACTCAGCCCCATCCAGCTCGCCAGCGTGGCGCCCATCTGATCCATGGCCGTGGTCGGGATCATCTGGCCGCGGCTGAAGCTGTCGGGGCCGTTCAAGGTCAGGTCCGGGAAGGTCCCGTAGAGCCGTCCACTGCTGGCATTGCCGCCGTTCACGGCACCGCCCATGACCAGCTGGGTTCCGCCCCAGGCGTGATCGCTGCCATCGCCATTGGAGTTCAACGTGCGTGAGAACTCGCTCATCGTGAAGGTGGTGACCGAGTTCTCGACGCCCATTTCCACCAGAGCCTGGTAGAAGGAGCCGAGCGCTCGGGAGATGCGTCGCAACAGGCGCGGTTGGCCGTTGTCCGGCATTTGTGCGGCGTGGGTGTCGAATCCGCCCAGGGACACGAAGAAGATGTTGCGGGTCTGCCCCAGCTGGGAGCGCATCTTGATCAGCCGGGCCACCATGGCCAGTTGCTCGGCCAGCGAATTGTTGCCGTCCGCCGCCAGGTTGTAGCCGGCCACCGCCTGATTGTCGGCCAAAGCCCGGAAGGGGGTGGTCAGCAGCGAGGGATTGGGCGTACCGGTGAGATTGCTGGCCATCGCGCCGGCCAGATCCATGGCCCGCCGCATGGTGGCCGCGTGTTCGGTCTGGAACAGGTTGCCACTGGCCCCGAGCAGGCTGCACAGGGCCAGGTCTTCCTGCTGCGTGGCCGACGCGCAGGGCGCAAAGTTGTTGAGGGAATCCGAGCCGGAGCAGTTGGCAAAACTGCTGCCGACGATGCTGCCGGCGAAGGGATTGCCACCATTGGGGTCGCCACAACTGGACATCTGGTAGGGCACCACCTGAGTGCCGACCTGGAAGCGATTGCTGCCAGAGAAGGACACGTTCATCGGCATGATCAGCGGCGGACTGGTGCCCACAATCGGCGTGTTCTGCGAGAACAGGAGGTCAGCGACCTGACCGCCCCAACCGTAGCCGAAGTTCGTGGTTTCGCGTCCCTGGAACCAGAGATTGGTCTGATCATTGTGCGAGTACAGCTGGGGCGGCTTGGGCAGGGCCGGATTGCTGTAGGTGGCCTTGGTCAGCGGCACCACCAGGGTGCCGGTATTGGCCAGCCAGGCGATCTTGCCCTGATTGCTCAGGGTGCGCAGGCCGGGCATGTTGGTCTGGTTGCCATTGTCATCGATCGAGGTCCAGTCGGCGCAGGCCGGGTGCAGACCGTAGGTGTTGCCGGCCGGCAAGGCCGCGCCCCCCGGCCCGGTCAGGTTCACCGGCAACAACGCGCCCTGGGCGATGCCGAGCGGTCCGTTGGCGCCGGTGTAGACACCACCACGGGAAGCCGAGTAGATGCCGTAGCGGGTGTTGTCCGAGGGGATCAACCAGTTGAAAGAGTCACTGCCGCCACTGAGATAGACGCACACGAGTGCCTTGTAGCCGGGATCGCCCTGGGTCGCCGCCAGCGCCGACTGCATCAGTCGCAGCTGAGGAATCAGCGACAGTGCCGAGCCGCCGGCGAGGGTGGCACAGAAGTGCTTGAGGAAATCGCGGCGCTGTTCACGACGGATGCGGGACATGGCGATCTCCTTACTTCTGAACGGCGAATTCGGGGGAAACGACAATCACGCGCATGACCTGCCGAATCCTGTCGATGCGGGTGCTGTCCGTCGTGGGCGCCGTCTGATTGCTGAGCATGGTGACCAGAACGCTGCGCATATTGCTACTCATGGCACCAGCCATCATCCGCAGGTTCAAGGCATCGACCAGTTGGCCGTAGGTGGTCGCGTTCCCGGGCTGCTGCATGATCGCCAGATAGGGCGCGATCGGCACGCACGGTCGGGTCACGGTATTGCAACTGCTGCTGCCCACATACCAGTCGACAATCCGGCTCTGAATCGTGTCATTCATCCGGGTAATGGTCGACTCGTTGAGGATCTGGAATTCCGGCGAGTACAGATTGGCGTTCTGGATGGCGCCTGGATTGCGGAAATCGGGCTCGTAGAAATTGAAGACCGTGGGCGAGTTGTAGGGCCGCTGGCCCAGGCTGCTGTCGAAACCCAGCGACATGCTGATGTTGCCGACGTTGGTGTTGGTGCCGCCGCTGCCATTAAGCGGCGGCTCGGGCTGGCCCTGGATCACCTCCAGGCCGCGCCAGAGGGCGGTCATTCGCAGGACCGGCTCACGCAGCTTGCCGAAGTTGCCGCTGGGCGCCGAACGCGCCTCGGTGTCCATCAGCACCGCGGTGATCACTGCGGCCAGATCGCCACGCACGCCCTGCCCGTTGTTGTTGAACCTGGTCGCCACCCGCTGGATGTAGGCCGGCGAGGGATTGGAGGTCACAAAACGCTGGATCAGCTGGCGGCTGATGAAAGGCGCTACCGAAGCGTGATTGGCAATGGCGTCCAACGCAGCATTGATGTCCTGGGCACAGCCTGCCTGGGAGTCGGCCACTGCCGGCAGGGTGATCCCGTCGAACAGCGTCTTGCCGGCGAAATCGTGGAAGGTGCGCCCTCCGGCCAGATAATTCTGGTTGTTGGGCGGATTGTTCATCGGAAAACAGATCATCGGCGCCAGCAGGTTGCGATTGGTGTTGTTGCCGAAGCTGGTGCCGGTGTAGTTGGTGCGTTCGTAGGACAGCCCGGTAAACACCCGGGCCAGCGAACCGATGATGGTGTTGTCGTAGGTTGGAATCGGATTGCCGCCCGAAAGCTGCGGGCTGAAATCAAGATTGCGCTTGATCAGGCCGAAGGAGAACAGCTGCATGACCTCGCGGGCGTAGTTCTCGTCGGGAAGTATCGTCGTCGGCGGCGTACCGGTGCTGTAGGAGGCGCGGTTGCGCACATAGGTCAGCCATTGGCCCATGGTCGGGCTGAAGGTGACGTCTCCCAACAGCGTGCGGTAGCTGCCGAAGGCGTTGCGTGTCAGCAGATCGGCGTATTCGGCAATCATTCGGGTATCGATGCCGCCGGAGTCGGCCGTGACCATGATCTGACTGAGCGCCCAGGCCATGCGCTGACGCAGCTGGTCCTGACCGAACACCGCCTGCACCCACCAGCGGTCCACCCGGTGCCCGGAATTCAGCGAGAAATCCGGATTGGCGACCAGAGCGTCCAGCCATGGACCCGTCAGCGTCGGGGGCATCGACAGCTGCTGCTCCAGCCACTGGCTGTAGCCGATGCCGCGCAGGCGCGCGATTTCGGCAACGGTGGGTCCGAAGGTGGCCTGGGTCAGGAAGCGAGCGGCCTCGGCATCGGTGGCAGGGGCATCGGCGACGGTTTCAAAACTGCCCCGGTAGATCAGGCCCGTATTCTGGGCGCACACTGGCTGGGCGCAGAACGCCGCCAATGCGGTCAGCGCAACGCCACACCAACTTCGAATCATCCACATATTGCCCCCGGCATTCGGCCCGTCGACGGATTATGGACGGGCAGCAGCATTCTCGACTGTGACGGCCAACACGGCACTCCGTTGCGCCCCCCCATGGATGCCGTTGGTCGGATGACGCTGTGACAACGCAGGACCGGACCATCGGTTGACCCGATCCTCGCCCTCATCTGCCTGGGCCGAGTCTGCCGTAGGGACGAAACTGAATCCGGCGCTGCCAGGATCAGCCGTACAGACTGCACGGCTCCCCATCGGGACCGCTACAATCGGCACATGACTAGCTCATCCTATCTGGCCAACCATCTGCTGATCGCCATGCCCGGGCTGGACGACCCCAATTTCTCGCGGGGCGTTACCTTCCTGTGCCAGCACAATGCCGACGGTGCCCTCGGCATCGTGGTCAACCGGCTGAGTAGTTATCGGCTCGGCGAAGTGCTGGAGCAGATGGAGATCTCGACCACCGATCCCCAGTTGAGCCAGATGCCAGTGTATGCCGGCGGACCGGTGCAGATGGATCGCGGTTTTGTGGTCCATGATCCG
Organism: Rhodanobacteraceae bacterium; assembly: GCA_024234055.1. Lineage (NCBI taxonomy): Bacteria > Pseudomonadati > Pseudomonadota > Gammaproteobacteria > Lysobacterales > Rhodanobacteraceae > Rhodanobacteraceae bacterium. The sequence continues at coordinate 730,509 of JACKOW010000001.1, read as the reverse complement.
GGCGTACGATATGACTCCACCTTCAAGGTCTCCGACGAAATCTGCGTCACCACCTCGCGCGACGTGCTCGCCGCCATGGCCGAGGGTCGCGGCCCTAAGCGTGCGCTGGTGGCGCTGGGCTATGCCGGCTGGGGCGCCGGGCAGCTGGAGAACGAGATCAAGGAAAATTCCTGGCTGAGTGTGCCGTCCAGCGCCTCGATCCTGTTCGACACGCCGCTGGAAGCGCGCTGGCTGGCGGCCGCCCAACTGGCCGGTGTGGACATGCGCCTGCTGACGGACTACGCCGGGCATGCATGAGGATGCGCCTAAGCCGGCGGTGACCAGTGGCGTTTGGCTGGGGCTGGATGTGGGCACCCGAGACCTTGGGGTCGCCGTTGGCAATGAACTTACTGGACGCGCCCGACCGCTGAAGACACTGGCCATGCAGCCGGAAGCCTTGATGTGGACGACGCTGGACGCGATGGTCTCTGAATGGGCTCCAGGCGGCATCGTGGTCGGCCTTCCCCTGACCCGCGAAGGCGGAGAGCAGCCGATGAGCAAGCGCGCGCGCCGTTTCGCGGCAGCCGTCGAGCAACGCTACCAGCGTCCGGTGGTACAACACGACGAGCGCGGATCCACCCAGGTGGCCAAGCGCCGCTTTGCCGGAGAACGCGCCGCCGGAAACGCCCGACGCAAACACGCGGTCGACATCGACGCGCATGCTGCTGCTGTGATCCTGGAGGACTATCTTGCACTTGCCGGCCATTGACCCCCTGCTCGCCGCGCTGGTCGCCAGCACCCGTGCCCGCCTCGCCGAGCACAACATCGCTGATCCGCGCATTGTCGGCATTCATTCCGGCGGTGTCTGGCTGGCCCAATACCTGAGTGAAGCGCTCGGCCTGAGCGAGGCCATCGGCGAGCTGGATATCAGCTTCTACCGCGACGACTTCACCCGTGTGGGTATGCATCCCACGGTTCGCCCCTCGCGCATCCCCTGGGATGTGGAGGGCCGGCACCTGCTGCTGGTGGACGATGTGCTTTACACCGGCCGCACCATCCGCGCGGCGCTGAACGAAATCTTCGACTACGGCCGCCCGGCCAGCGTTACGCTGGCAGTCCTGGTCAGCCGCAATGGCCGTGAACTGCCCATTGAAGCCGGCGCCGTCGGCGCCCGACTGGTGCTGCCACCCGACCAGCAGATCAAGCTGCGCGGCCCGGCGCCGCTGTACCTGGAGCTGGTCGAACAACCGAGCCGCCATCCGTGACCATGCCCATGAGCCTGCAACTGACCGACGACAGCCGTCTGCGCCACCTGCTGACGGTGGACGGCCTTCCACGCAAGCTGATCGAAGAACTGCTGGACGTCGCCGACTCGATGCGCTCGGTGGCGCTGCGCGGCAACAAGAAGCTGCCGCTGCTGCGCGGTCGAACCATCATCAATCTGTTCTTCGAGCCGTCCACGCGCACGCGCACCACTTTCGAACTGGCGGCGGAAAGGCTGTCGGCCGACGTGCTGAATCTGGATGTGGCCTCGTCGTCGACCAGCAAGGGCGAGAGCCTGCTGGATACGCTGGCCACGCTGGAAGCCATGCATTGCGACATGTTCGTCGTGCGCCACCCCGAGTCAGGAGCCGCCCACTTCATCGCCGAACACACAGCGCCGGGCGTGGCGGTGCTCAACGCGGGCGACGGTCAACACGCACACCCGACCCAGGCGCTGCTCGACGCCTACACCATTCGCCGCCACAAGCCGCGCTTCGAGGACCTGACCATCGCGGTCGTGGGTGATGTGCTGCATTCACGCGTGGCACGCTCGGAACTGCGCGCTTTCGGCATCCTGGGGGCCGGGGAGCTGCGCGTCATCGGACCCCGCACCTTGTTGCCGCCAGCCATTGAGGAACTCGGCGTGCGCGTCTACACCGACATGGATGCGGGAATCGCCGATGTCGATGTCATCGTCATGCTGCGGCTGCAGCGAGAGCGCATGCGTGGGGCCTTCCTGCCCTCGGAGAACGAATACTTCCGCCGCTACGGGCTGACCCGTGAACGCCTCGCCCTGGCCAAACCTGACTGTCTGGTCATGCATCCGGGGCCGATGAATCGCGGCGTCGAGATCGCCAGTGACGTGGCCGACGGCCCGCAATCGGTGATTCTGGAGCAGGTGTCCAACGGTCTGGCCGTGCGCATGGCGGTGATGTCGCAGATTCTCGGCGCCCAGGTGCCACAGATGGATGCTGGCGCATGAACCGCATACTGATCGAAGGGGCGCTGGTGCGCTTTCCGCACCTCGGCATTGACCGCATTGCCAATGTGCTGTTCGCGCCGGGCCAGGTGCTGGCATTGGACCCCGATGCCGCCCGCTGCAAGGGCGCCGAGCGTATCGACGGTCGCGGCCGCTGGTTGATACCGGGACTGGTGGATCTGGCGACGCGCCTGCGCGAGCCCGGCGCCACGCACAAGGCCGACATCCGCTCGGAGGCGACCGCGGCGCTGGTCAATGGCATCACTCACGTGGTGCTGCCGCCCGATACCCGGCCAGTGATCGACTCCACCGCGGTGGTGGAACTGATCCTGCGCCGGGCCCGCGATAGCCGAGGCGCCACGGTGCATGTGATCGGTGCCCTCACCCATGGCCTCGGTGAAGACAGCCTGGCTGAACTCGGCGCACTGCGCGCGGCCGGTTGCATCGCAGTCGGCAATATCGGCCAGCCGCTGAGCAACAGCCATCTGCTGCGACGCGCCCTCCAATACGCGGCCTCGCTGGACATGGCGGTGCATCTGCAGCCGGTCGATCCGCATGTCGGCGCTGGTGGCGTGGCCCATGAAGGCCGGGTCGCCGCGCTGCAGGGCTTGCCGGGCATTCCAGAAACCAGCGAAACCCTGGCGTTGTCGCGCGATCTCATGCTGATCGAGGAAAGCGGCGTGCGCGCCCATTTCGGTCGACTGTCCTGTGCGCGCAGTGTCAGCCTGCTGTCGGCTGCGCGCGCCCGCGGGCTCAAGGTCAGTGCCGATGTGGCCATGCATCAGATCTATCTGAACGAGCACGATGTGCTGCCTTTCCGCAGCGATGCCCATCTGCTGCCGCCGCTGCGCACCAGCAACGACCGCGATGCGCTGCGCGAGGCACTGATCAGTGGCGAAATCGACGCGGTGTGCAGCGATCACCAGCCGCATGATCCGGACGCCAAGCTCAAGCCCTTTCCGGCCACCGAGCCGGGTGCCTCCGGCCTCGACAGTTTTCTCGGCCTGGGCCTCAAGCTGGTCCACGAGCAGCTGATGTCTTATGCCGAGTGGATAGACCGCAGCGCGCTGGCACCCCGGGTCATCCTGGGTCTGCCGGCGCCGAAACTGGAGCCCGATGCCGCGCCCGATTTTGTCCTGATCGAGCCGCACGCAGAACACACCCTGGATGCCGCCGCGATGGCCAGTCGCGGCAAGAACACGCCCTTCCGCGGCTGGCGTCTGCCCGGCCGGGTAGATCTGGCGGCCATTGCCGACCGTGTATGGATACGCACACCTTGAACCGCAAGAACACGCTTCCGATCCGCCTGCTGCACGCCAGCCTGACGCTGCTTCTGTTGAGCGGCTGCGCCACCATGCCACCGCCAGAACCAGCGCCCGAGCCGCCGCCGGCCCGCGACCGCGTCGCCGAACTGCGCACCCTCGCCAGCGCCACCCGCTCGGCCGTCGAAGTGGCGCCTCTGCAGAACCCGGCGGTGGAGCTGCTGATCGAGGCCGCCGCCGCCGCCGAAGCCAGGGGCGAGCACAGCGCTGCCCTGGCGCAGATCGAGGAAGCGCTCACGATCGAGACCGAGAACCCCCGCCTGTGGCAGCTCAAGGCCGAAGCGCTGCTGCGCCAGGGCGAATTTCTGGATGCCGAAAAGCTGGCCATGAAGAGCTACGACCTGGGTTCACAGATTGGCGAATGGTGCATGCGCAACTGGCTGCTGATCGCCGAAACCCGCGACGCGCTGGGCGACGCTTCCACCTCCGAAGCCGCCCGCAGACGCGCCGACGGCTGCCCGACCAGGCCGCTGCCCAGGTATTAAGCACAGTCGCCGACGAACGGCGAAAACATCTGGCGGGTTTGCATACGCGGATCCGCACCCAGCTTTGAAACAGCCATTCCGGGCGACAGAGCTCGATGCCATGAATCTCCTGAAGTGCGGCACTGCCGCCACGGTCTTCGCCTGTGCCCCGCCCTGTGTTTGCTGCTGGGCAACGTGACCCCCATCTTCATGGACTTCTATGTCGGGCAGACTCCGCAGAACGCGGCCCTGTCGTGCAACGCCGTGCGTGAAAATGCGACGTCGCAATCCTTCTTCTTCAACTTCTCCGTGAGCAATGGCTCGCTTTTCGCGAATTCCTTCGAATAGTCCCGGAGTCGGCTCGCCGGCAAATCCGGCGGGCGCGGCGATCTCGGCAACGGACTAGAGCTTGGTCGCCGATCCTGCCCAAGCGTCGACAATCCTCCTATCCTAAGGGCCGGAGGGATTCCATGGCCGTCGACACACAAGACTTTTCCACGCTGCTGGCAGCCTTCAAGCAAGGCAGTGCGCAAGCCTCGGCGCAGCTGATCGCCGTGGTCTATGACGATCTGCGGCGGCTGGCGCGAGCACAACTGGGCCACGGACAGCAGGGCCGAACGCTCAATGCCACTTCATTGGTGCACGAGTGCTATCTGCGCATCATGGACCCTGCGGCAAGCAACGTGGAATCCAAGCACCACTTCTTCAATCTGGCCAGCAAGGTCATGCGTCAGGTGCTGTGCGACTACGCCCGTGAGCGGCTGGCGGAAAAGCGCGGCAGCGGTCAGGCGCATGACACGCTCTCGGCAGTGGATTCCGAGCTGCATGCCGAAGCCACCCAGTTGATCGAACTTGACGATCTGCTCAATCGGCTGGAGGCGCGACACCCGCGCTACGCTCGGGTGTTCGAATGCCGTTATTTTGCCGGGCTCAGCGAACAGGAAACCGCTGACACGCTGGATATCAGCCTGCGCACCGCTCAGCGCGAATGGAATGAGGCGCGACAATGGCTGTCGGCGCAAGTGGCGACCTAGGCGCAGCAAGCTCTGGCGACAAGTCCGGAAAGGGTGGCTGAGACTCAGGTGCCGCACAGCAACTGAAGCACGCGAAAAGCAGTACGGCGCGACTTCAATCCGGTGCGAGCATAGTTTACCTCCACACGACAGACAGAAGATGGGTCAAAGCCCCCGGGATCGATTCAAGACCGGCCAGGCACTGCACGGACGCTTTCTCCAGGAGTTGGTCGGCCAGACCTGTGCTGGTGCCATCCTCAGGGCCGGCGCGCGTGTCGGGCCCTGGCGCATCGTCGAACTGGTGGGCTCCGGCGGCATGTCTCACGTCTATCTGGCCGAGCGTGCCGACGGTCGGTTCGAGCAGCAGGTGGCGCTCAAGCTGGTGCGCGGCAACGCCGATCTGATAGACCGACTGCGCCATGAACGGCGTGTCGTTGCCGCCCTCAGACATCCGCATATCGTCGGACTGATCGACGGTGGCGATACCGACGACGGCGATCTGTGGTTTGCGACGGGCGTGGTCGACGGGCTGCGGCGTCAGCGCCGACCTCAGGAAAGTTATCGCCTTTGCCACCCGCAAGGAGCCCTGCGCTGATGCCTTTGCGGTTCAGGGCGAGCACGAGGGCAAGGCCAGGTCCACCCCCAACCACAGGCTGCGGCCCGGGGCCGGCTCGAAGTAGCGTCCGAATGCCTCGTTGACGATGACCGAGGCGCTGTAGCGGCGGTCGAGCAGGTTGTCGACGCGCAGCGTGAAGCGCGGCTGGCCCCAGCGGGCGGGCGGTGCCAGCCACTGGAGGCTGAGACTGCCCACCGCATAGCCGGGCACCCGGTCCTGGTTGCGGTCGCTGGCGGGCGTGGCCGAGACCGCCTGCCACTCGAGGCTGGCGCCGAGATCGTCCTGCGCTTGATAGACCAGCACCAGATTGGCGCTGCGCGCCGGTACGCCCGGCAATCGCTGACCCGCCGCTATTACCGGGGGAATCCCGACACACGGCGGCTGGGGACAGCGGCTGTAGCCGACGCTGTAACGGGCATCGAGCCAATTCGCAATGCCACGCGCGGTCCATTGCTCGGAAAAACGCCACAGAGCAGACAACTCGAGGCCGCGGCGGCGGGTGGCGGTCGCGTTCTGGAAGCTGGTGCGTCCGCCCGAGGAACTGGCCACGACGATCTCGTCGGTGGTCTGCACCTGGAAGGCGGTGAGCTCGGCATTGACGCGCTCCCCTGCGTAGCGCAGGCCCAACTCGGCCTGGCGGGCGCGCGCCGGTCGCAGCTCGGTGTTGAAACCGGTGCCGGCGTCGCTGCGATAGGCCAGCTCGGCCAGCGTAGGCAGTTCCTGGTTGCGACCGAGCGCGCCATGCAGCAGCCATTCCGGGCGTATCCGATAGCTGAATCCCAGCACGGGCAGCGTGGCGGAACTGGCGTACTCGCCACTGTCATCGGGATTGCCGCTGACGATGTAGCGATCCAGGCTCTGGTAGTCCGTCAGATTGCGGCGCACGCCGGCAGACCAGCGCCAGTCCGGGCCGGTATCCAGGTCGACGCGGAACATGGCGTCGCGCGCCCTGCTGTCATTGCGCTCGTTACGCCGCAACTGACCCCGCACGCCGAGCTGGTTGCCGACGAAATTCTCGTATCCCAGGCGATCCTCGGACAAGCGTTCGTCGCGGATCTCGGCGCTGAATTCGGCCTGCCCGAGCGCCAGTTCGGTTTGTCGCGACCAGCGCAATGACCAGCCGTGATAGTCACGCCCCAGATCGATGACACCGCCGCCACTGGCCGGCTGCACCTGGGCTGCTCGCGGCACGCTCAGATACTGATCGATCTGGCGCTCGCCGGTGTAGACCGACAGGCTCCATTCCGACTGCTCGAGCTGGCGCGTGTAGCTCGCGCCCAGCTGCGACTGGCGGGTGCTCTTGCGAGTGTCGTAGAGCACCGCGGCGGGATTGGCCAGACGCCGATCGCGCTCGAACTCGGCCCGGGTCAGCGTTTGCGGATCCTCGCCCAGCGGCTGGTCCTGGTGGTGCGCACTCAGACTCAGGCGCGAGGCTGCATCTGGCTCCCAGTCCATGCGCGCCGCCGCGAGCGTGCGTTCGGCGCGACTGTGCTCGCGACTGCCCTCGCTGCGGTAGCGGTTTCCCGAGAGCGTGCCGCGAAGCTCGTCGTCGGCGTTGAGCTCGAATCCGACCCGGCGCTGGCCGAAGCTGCCGAGCGCCAGATTGACGCGATCGGAGTTGCCCGCCGTGTCGCGCCGGCCATCCACTCGCAGGTAGCCGCCGCCGTTGGTATAGAGCGCCGCGAAGGGGCCGCGGATGAGACTGACGCGCCCGCCCGCCGAAAGGTCCAGATGTCCCATCTGGCTCTGGCCATCAGCAGCCGTGGCCGGAATGCCATCGTATTCCACCCGCAGACCGCGCACGCCGAAGGGGCTGCGCGCGCCGAATCCGCGGATCTGGATCTGGGTGTCCTGGGCACCGTTGTTGCGCGGTCGCGCAATCACACCCGGCATTTCGCTCAGTACCTCGGCGATATCGATCAGTGGCTTTCGCCGCGCCAGATCGACCAGATCCAGCTCGATCAGCGCGTCAGGGCGGCGCTGCTGCTCGATACGCCGCTGCTCGGCGCTGATCACCGCCGGCAGACGCGTCTCCGACGGCGCGCTCTGCTCCGGAACCTGGACCAGCAGCCCGGCCAGTAGCAGCGAGCTCAGCACGTGCTGGCTTCGCCAAGCTGGCCGGGCCCAGGGCTCACGCCTCGACCATATCGAAATCGGCCTTGCCCACACCGCAGTCCGGGCAGGTCCACCAGTCGGGCACATCGGCCCAGCGGGTGCCGGCCGCAATGCCCTCGGCAGGCCAGCCGGCGGCTTCGTCGTAAATGAAGCCGCAGACCACGCATACAAAGGTCTTCCAGGGCCCCTGGCCGTCAGTGGGTTCCACTGCGCTCATCGTTGATCATCCCGAAAATGAAAAAAGGACGCGGATTCTGGCATAAGCGGGCGTGATCACCGGATCATCGGCCGTGCCAGCCGCCATGACCGCAGCATACCGATGCGCCCCAAAAACCGTGCAAAGCCGCCAGCGAGGTTTCCGCCGCCATGAATCCCAGCCTGATCCGTGGCCTTTATGCGCTGATCGACACCACCTGGCTGGCACCAGACCAGCTGAGCGATGCCGCGGCTGCCTGCATCCGCGGCGGCGCCCGCCTGCTGCAGTATCGTGACAAGAGCGCCAGCGCCACCGAGCGCGCCGAGCGTGGCCGGGCGATCTTTCAGGTCTGTCGGCAGCTGGGCGCGGTGTTCATCGTCAACGACGATGTCGAACTGGCCTTCGAACTGATGGCGCATGGGGTGCACCTCGGTGAGCTGGATTCCACCATCGCCGCCGCGCGGACGCGCCTGGGGCCGCTGGCGATCATCGGCGCCTCCTGCTATGACAGCGTGGTCAATGCCCAGCGCGCCGCCGATGCCGGCGCCAGCTATCTGGCTTTTGGCGCGTTTTTCCCGTCCAGCACCAAGCAGAACACACGCGAGGCCCATCCGATACTGCTGCGCAAGGCGCGCGCACTGGGATTGCCCTTGGTCGCCATTGGCGGCATCACGCCCGAGAATGCGCCGGAGTTGATCAGCGAAGGCGCCGATGCCATCGCCGTCGCGGGTGGGCTCTATGGCGGCAGCGACATCGAGGTCGCCGCCCGGCGCTATTCCGCATTGTTTGCGGGATGAAGGCACGGGGCACGGGGAAAGGCCATGGGCTTCGAGCTTTGGTAGGTCCAGACTTGTCTGGACGCTTCTGCATCACCGAGCAAAGAGCGTCCAGACAAGTCTGGACCTACCAAAGCCGCGAGGTTCTGTCTGATCCTGATCAAGAGCGACCAGACGAGTCCGGACCTGCCACAACGATGAAGCCTACGGGGCCTTCGCCCCGACCTTGCCTTCTCCGAGGCGCTCTCGCAGCCTCTCGACATCAAAGCACCGATCCGACTTCCAGCGCTCCGATGCGGGCTGGCCGTGATCAATCTCGATGCGATCGCGCAGATCGTCGAGCACCCGATAGACCCGGTCCTGCAGCGGCTCCGGGCACAATTCCAGATGCAGCAGCAAATCCAGCAGGTGCCCAAGCCGACGGGCATCGCGTTCGATCAATCCGGCCGACACGGCGTCCAGTTCGTCAAAGTCCGGATGCATCAGCCAGACCACTGCTGCATCTTCGGCGACGCGGTAATCGATGTCGCGCAGGGCCAGCTCCAGCGGCGACGCAGTTTCAAATTGCGCACCCGAGTTCATGCGCATTGCCGACCTTGCCCCGCGGCAAGCTTCCATGGTCTGGGATTACATTCCGTCATCCCTCAAGCGTGAGCCCAGCAAGCCGTGACGTCAACTGGGCGACCCAGCGGGCACCACAGCAGCGCCCGCGCATTGCCACGCCTTACGCCTTGCATGCCTGCGGCAGCTCGGCAAGGCTACACTGGACATTCCAGCACCGATTCCGAGCATGCGCGCAACCACCGCCACCATCCATCTAGCTGCGCTGCGCCACAATCTGCAGCGCGTGCGTGCACTGGCGCCGCGGTCGCGGGTCATGGCCGTGGTCAAGGCCGACGGCTACGGGCATGGCCTCGAACGGGTCGCGCAGGCGCTGAGCGCCGCTGATGCATTTGGTGTGGCCACGCTGACCGACGCCGAGCGCCTGCGCCGTGCCGGACACGGTCATCGGATCGTGCTGCTATCGGGTTTTGATGAGACACGCGACCTGGCGCTGGTGCACGAGTTGCAGGTCGATTGCGTGTTGCACCACGAGTACCAGCTGGCATTGCTGGAACGCACGGCCGTCAACAAGGCGCTGTCCCTGTGGGTCAAGATCGACACCGGCATGCACCGACTGGGCTTTGCGCCGGAGCAGGCGCAGCGCGTCTACCAGCGCCTGCGGGCTCTGCCCCAGGTCGGCGAGATCCGCTGGATGACCCATTTTGCCTGCGCCGACGAGAATGACCGCGAACAGACCGAGGCCCAGATGCAACGCTTCGGCAAGGCCATCGAGGCCTTGCCCGGCGAGCGCAGCCTGGCCAATTCGGCCGCGCTGCAAGCCTTTCCCGACAGTCAGGGCGACTGGGTGCGTCCCGGCGGCATGCTCTACGGTTTGTCCACCTTTGCCCGCAAGATGGGCTGCGACCTGGGCCTGCAACCGGCCATGAGCCTGTCGACGCGATTGATCTCGGTACAGACGCTGGCCGAAGGCGAGCGCGTCGGCTACGGTGGCACCTACGTCTGTCCTCACGCCATGCGCATCGGTATCGCTGCCATCGGCTATGGCGACGGCTACCCGCGCCACGCCCCCAGCGGCACACCGGTGAAGATCGATGGACAGACCGCCAAGGTGATCGGGCGGGTGTCCATGGATCTGCTGGCCATCGACCTCAGTACCGCTCCGGGCGCCGGCATCGGCAGCGAGGTATTGCTGTGGGGTCCGGAACTGCCGGTCGAACGCATCGCCGAGATGGCCGGGACCATCGGCTACGAACTGGTTTGCGGCGTGACCCGACGGGTGCAGTTTGCCGTCGATCAGGGCAGCGCCGACATCAGCGCCGCCGCCTGAGGTCATGAGCCATTACCCGCCGCCATGGCAGGACTGGCTGACCGAGCGACGGCAGAGCTTGCAGGCAGCGGACGCCCCAGCCGCACTGGATGCGGTACTGCTGGCCAGTGACTTTGCTGTCGAGGAACTGCGCCGCCGCCCGGCCTTGTTGGCTCTGATCGACGGCCGCGAGGCCGCTGAACTGCAGCCGCCTGCGGCCGACGATCCGGAGCTGAGTGCCCGCCTTCGCCAGTTCCGACGAGCGGAGTCGCTGTCGATCATCATCGATGATGTGCTTGGGCGTGACTCGGTCGAGCGCACACTGGAACGCACCACGGTGCTGGCCGAGCGCTGTATCGAGGTGGCTTTCGCCGCGGCAAGGGCCGAGTTGGTCGCACGCCATGGCGAACCGCGCGACGAAGACGGTGTGGTCCAGTCGCTGATCGTCTATGGCCTGGGCAAGCTCGGCTCCCGTGAACTGAACTTCTCCAGCGACATTGATCTGATCGCAGCCTTTCCACGCGCCGGCGAAACCGATGGTCGCCGCGCACTGGACAATGAGGATTTCTTCGCCCGTCTGGTGCAACGTGCCAGCACCCTGCTCGGCGAGACCACCGCCGAAGGATTCGGCTATCGCGTCGATTGGCGCCTGCGTCCCTTTGGCACGGCAGGCCGCCTGACCCTGTCCTTCGATGCCATGGAAGATTATTACCAGCGCGAGGGCCGCGAATGGGAGCGCTTTGCGCTGCTGCGCGCACGACCGGTGGCCGGCGATCTGGCGGCCGGTCGCGAATTGCTGGAGCGACTGCGTCCCTTTGTCTGGCGCCGTTATTTCGACTACGCCGCGCTCGAGGGCCTGCGCGAACTGAAGGCCATGGTCGACGCCGAAGTGCGGCGGCGCGAGCGCGAGCACGATCTGAAACTTGGTCCCGGCGGCATTCGGGAGATCGAATTCCGGGTGCAGCTGGAATCGATCATCCGCGGCGGCCGCGACCCCAGCCTGCGCACCGGCAACACCCTGGAACTGCTGACCTTGCTGGCAGAACGCGGCGTGATCGCCGCCGACGAGGCCCTGGCGCTGGCCGAGGCCTATTGCTATCTGCGGCGACTGGAAAACCGGGTGCAGATGTATCGCGATGAACAGACCCATGTGCTGCCCGAGGATCCGGACGTCCGCGAGCGCTACGCGCTGGCCCTGAACTACACCAGCTTCGCCGCGCTGATGAATGATCTGGACTATCACCGCACCCTGGTCAGCGCGGCCTTCGAGCGCTGCCTGCCGCTGGCGTCCACCGGTCCTGCGCTGCCGGCCGGTCACGCTGGCGATGTCCAGCTCTGGCGCCGATTCTCGGCATCGGCGGAACAAAACGGCGACCGGCCGGCATTGCCCGACAGCCCCGATGCCCGGGCGCTGCATCGTTTGGCAGAAACACCGGCTGTGCGCGCCATGAGCGCCCGCGGCCGTGCTCGACTGGATCGCATCGTGCCGCTGGTGCTGGCGGCTTGTCGCGATGGTCAATGTTCGGAGTCGGCGTTGGAGCACTGGGTCAATCTGCTCGCCGCGGTGGCCGGGCGCACCAGCTATCTGGCCCTGCTGGCCGAGCGCCCGGCCCTGATCTCAAGGGTGCACCGGCTACTGGTCGCCAGCCCCTGGCTGGCCTGCGCGCTGGCGCAATCACCGATCCTGCTGGATGACTTGCTCGACCAGAGGCTGGCCACCGGCATCCCGGGCAAGGTCGAATTCGCAGCACGCCTGGAGCAGGAACTGGCAGCGGTCGATCCGGGCGACACCGAACACGAACTGGAACGGGTGCGCCAATTCCAGCAGAGTGCGCGTCTGGAACTGGCACTGGCATTTCTCGATGGGCGCAGCGATGCCGCGCGCACGGCCAGCGGGCTGGCCGATATCGCCGATCTGGTCATCGATCGCCTGTTGCGCTTTGCGCTGCGCGACCTGGCCGCCCAGCACGGCGTCCTGCCCGGCCTGAACCCCGAACTCGGTCTGGCCGTGATCGGCTATGGCAGCCTCGGCGGTCGCGAGCTCAATTTCAGTTCAGATCTCGATCTGGTGTTCGTCTATGACGAAGTACTTCAGAACGCCGAAAGCGGCGGCGCCCGCGCACTCGATGGCCAGCGCTATCTGGCGCGCGCCGCCCAGCGACTGCTGCATCTGCTGACGGTGCAGACCGCCTTTGGTCCGCTGTATGAAATCGATGCCCGATTGCGACCGAATGGCAGCAAGGGTCTGTTGGTCACGCCGCTGTCGGCCTATGCCCGCTACCAGGAATCAGAGGCCTGGCTGTGGGAGCACCAGGCCCTGGTGCGGGCGCGTTTTGTCGCCGGCGATGCCGCCTTGGGCGCCGAGTTCGAAGCGCTGCGCACGCGCACGCTGCTCCGCCAGCGAGACCCGGTCGCGGTGGCCCAGGAAGTCAGCCAGATGCGCGAGCGCTGGCGCGAGGCGCTGGATCGAAGCAACAGCGAGCGTTTCGACCTGAAACAGGGCCATGGCGGGCTGGTGGATATCGAATTCATCGCCCAGCAGCAGCTGTTGGCCGAGGGTCATCGCGCTCAGGGGCAGGAATCGCCACCGACCGAGACCGCGGCGCTGCTGGGCTGGTTGACCGGCCACGGCCTGCTCGACACTGAGCGCGCCACAGCGATGGCCGAGGCCCATCGCCGCCTGCTCGACCGCGGCCTGCGCTGCGCCCTGGCGCTGGAAAGCCGCATCGTGCCCAGCGCCGAAGCCCTGAGCCTGGCCTGGCGCGGGTGACAGCCGGTTGTTGGTTGTTGGTTGTTGGTTGTTGGTTGTTGGTTTGAAGCGGGGCACGGGGCACGGGGCACGGGAAAGGCTTCGGGCTTTGAGCATTTGTAGGTCCAGACTCGTCTGGACGGTTGTTGATGCGTCATTGCGAGGAGCGCAGCGACGAAGCAATCCAGGGTAGCGCCGCACATCCCTGGATTGCTTCCCCCGGATCAAGTCCGGGGTCGCAATGACGCCGGGGGGTCATGGCCCGTGGGCAGTTTCAGGCCGAAACAGGTGGCTCGCAATGACGTCGGAACGCGAGCCTTTCCCGTGCCCCGTGCCCCTTGCCCCTTGCCCCGTCCCCCGTGCCCCTGGCCCTTTGCCCCTAGCCCGCCCCGTGCCCCGTGCCCCGTGCCCCATCCAAATGCTACCCTTCGCCCCCATTTTCCCCTGCCCCCGACGAATCCATGGTCCGTACCCGCTTTGCTCCCAGTCCCACCGGTTTTCTGCATGTGGGCGGCGCCCGCACGGCGCTGTTCAGCTATCTGGAAGCGCGCCGCCATGGCGGCCAGTTCGTGCTGCGGGTGGAGGACACCGATCGCGAACGCTCCACCGAGGCGGCCATCGCCGGGATCATCGACGGCATGCGCTGGCTGGATCTGGAGCACGACGAAGGCCCTTACTTCCAGACCCAGCGCTTCGCCCGTTACCGGCAGGTGGCGCACGAACTGCTGGCGGCCGGCAAGGCCTACCAGTGCTGGTGCACCAAGGAAGAGCTGGAAGCCATGCGCGCCGATCAGGAAGCGCGTGGCCTGAAGCCGCGCTACAACGGCTACTGGCGTGATCGGGTCGAGGCGCCGCCGGCCGGCGTGACCCCGGTGATCCGCTTCAAGAATCCGCTGCATGGCGAGGTCGTGGTCGATGACCGCGTGCGTGGCCGGGTGATCTTCGACAATGCCGAACTCGACGATCTGATCATCTGGCGTTCGGACGATTCGCCCACCTACAACTTCTGCGTGGTGGTCGACGATGCCGACATGCGCATCACCGATGTCATCCGCGGTGATGATCATTTGAACAACACCCCGCGCCAGATCAATATCTACGAGGCACTGGGTCAGGCGGTGCCGCGTTTTGCCCACCTGCCGATGATCCTGGGACCCGATGGCGCCAAGCTCAGCAAGCGCCACGGTGCGGTCAATGTGCTCGGCTATCGCGAAGACGGCTATCTGCCCAATGCTCTGCTGAACTATCTGGTACGCCTGGGCTGGTCCTACGGCGATCAGGAGATCTTCTCGCGCGCCGAGATGATTGCCCTGTTCTCGGCTGACGACGTCAACCACTCCGCCAGCCGCTTTGATGTCGAGAAACTGCGCTGGCTCAATCAGCATTATCTGAAGACCATGGACCCGGCCGAGATTGCCCCCGAACTGCGCTGGCATCTGCAGCAGCAGGGCCTGGATCCGGACCGCGGACCGGCCGCCGAGGATCTGATCGTGGGTCTGCGCGAGCGCGTGCACACGCTCAAGGAAATGGCCGAACGCGCCCGGGTCTGGATCGACCCGCTGACCCAGTACGACGATGCCGCCGTGGCCAAGCATCTCACGGCAGCAGCGCGCGCGCCCTTGCAGGCCGCGCATGAAGCGCTGGCGGCCGCCACCGAATGGAGTGCCGTCTCCGTGCATGAGGCCCTCGCCGCAGCCGCGACCACCCTGGGCGTGGGCCTGGGCAAGGTTGCCCAACCCCTGCGCGTGGCCATCACCGGCACCCAGGTCAGCCCCTCGATTGACCACACCGTGTACCTGGCCGGCAAGGCTGAGGCGCTCAAGCGCATCGACGCGGCGTTGGCGAAGCTGCCAGCCTGATGGTCGAGACCCACCCGATGCTGGTCGCGAGTCTGTTCGCGGACAGAGTCCGCTCCCACAGAAAGCCAGGCCGCCGCTCCTGTGGGAGCGGACTCTGTCCGCGACGGCTCCAGCCATGAGCCGCCGCCGCGGCACCGCCATCGAGAGTGCCCACGACGGCGATCGTGGTGGGGTCGGCAGCAACCGTGTATTCGGTTGGCTGATGGCCGCGGTCGCCGCGTTGGTGACGCTGTGGGCCTGGCACCACAGCCACCCGGCCATGCCTTGGGCAGCAGGCGTGAGCCTGTTATTTGCGCTGCTGGCGAGCTTGGCTCCGAGCTGGCTGCTGCCGCTCAACCGCGCCTGGATGGCGCTCGGCCATCTGCTCGGCCGCATCGTCAGTCCCATCGTCATGGCCCTGATCTACTTCGGTGTGGTCACCCCGATCGCCCTGCTCGCCCGCGCCCGCGGCGTCGACCCGATGCGGCGACGCTTCGACCGCGAGGCGAAGAGCTACTGGATCGCCCGTGAGCCGCCGGGTCCGGATCCGAAGACCATGGAAAGGCAGTTCTGAAGGGCGGGAAAAGGGGAAAGGGAAAAAGGAAAAGGGAAGAGCGGATGAGCGGCTCAGCCACCTGCATCGGCTGCCGGGAATAGTCTGCAAGGGAAAGACAGATTGATCCGTGGCGCTGCACGGGGACTCACCCAAGTTTCGTGCGAAGCGCCTCGGTGGCTATCCTTTCGCGGAGATTCAATTCAAGACACGCTGCCCTGGACAGGCCCATTCGAGGCGATGGCCCAGTTCTGCCGGCCCTCGGTTGCTACACCGAATCGCGCCGTGCCTGCTTTTCCCCTTTTCCTTTTCCCTTTTTCCCGCTTCTCATCTTCCAAACCGCGCCCGCACCTGCGCCAGGGTGGGCATGGCGGGTGCTGTGCCCAGTGTCTCGGTGCTCATCGCGGCGACCCGGTTGGCGTGGATCACCGCGTCGCGAAACGGCGTGCCCGCCTCGGCAAAGGCCAGTGCGGCCGCCAGGGCCCCGGAAAAGGCGTCACCGGCGCCGGTCGTATCGATGGCGCGCACTGCTTCGGGCGGCAGGCGGTAATAGGGCTGATCGTCGCCGCGATGATCGCGGCCGTGCGAGACGAAACAGCCATGCTCACCCAGCGTGATGACCACGGTGGGCACGCCGGTGGTGCGGCATAGCGCATGAAGATCCAGATCATCAATGTCCCAGGGCCGGGACACGTCATCAGGCACGCCAAGCTTGGCCAGCAACAGCGCAAACTCAGTCTCGTTGGGGGTGAGCAGATCGGCCAGCGCCAACAGTTCGGGCGTGATCTCAGGGTGCATCGGTGCCGGATTCAGGAACGCCAAGGCACCGACCTCACGTGCTCGGGCCAAAGCCGCGGCGACGCTGGCGAGGCCGGTCTCCAGTTGAGTCAGGACCACACGCACGCCGCGCTCGACCTGCTGCGCCACCGCCGGATCCAGGGCCAGGTTGGCGGCCAGATCGACCACGATCAGATTGCGACCTGCGCCATCGACGACAATGCTGGAGGTCGCTGTCGGCCGCGATTCCACCTGCTGCCAGTGACAATCCAGCCCCTCGCTGTCGGCAAACCGTCGCGCGGTCTCACCCAGCGGATCAGCGCCGACGGCGCCGATGAAGCGCGTCGCCACACCCTGACGGTGGCTCGCCACGGCCTGATTGAAACCCTTGCCACCAGGACCGGTGGAAAAACGGCCCACCCGGGTTTCTCCGACCGCCGGAAAGCGATCGGTGGTCCAGCAGTGATCCTGGACGTAGCTGCCGAGGATGGTGACGAGGGGGGCCGAGTTTTTAGCTTTGTGCATGGCAGGAATTCCCACGACTCCGTTGGGGCAAGTCAAATGTCAAACGTCAATTCGAAGCAAGGTCCTGCACATGCTCCCGGCGGCCAAACGAGACCGAGCAATCGGGACTACGCAATTGACGTTTCACTTTTTACGTTTCACTTTCCAATTCAACCAAACCTCGTCAACACCCCGGCAATGGTCGCCGTCATGAAGGTCGCCAGGGAGCCGCCGAGCACGGCGCGCAGGCCGAATCGGGCGAGATCGCTGCGGCGTTCGGGGGCGAGGCCGCCGATGCCGCCGATCTGGATGGCGATCGAGGAGAAATTGGCGAATCCACAGAGCGCGTAGGTGGCGATCAGCTTGCCCTGATCGGTCAGCATGACGCCATCGACGCCGTTCTTGATGATGTCGGCCAATTGCAGATAGGCCACGAATTCATTGATGACGATCTTCTGTCCGATCAGGCTGCCAACCACGGTGGCATCCTGCCAGGGCACGCCGATGATCCAGGCCAGCGGCGCCAGCAGATAGCCCAGGATCAGGGCCATGTCGGTGGGTTTGCCGATCGCCGCCTGCAGGCCGGTGACTTCGCCGATCCAGGTCAGCGGCCAGTTCAGCAGTGCAATCAAGGCAATGAAGGCCAGCAGCATGGCACCGATGTTGAGGGCCAGGCGCAGGCCGTCGGCGGCGCCACCGGCGGCGGCGTCGATGATGTTGCTGGCGGTCTGCTCGACTTCCATCTTGACCGTGCCTCCGGTCAGCGGCTGGCCGGTCTCGGGTATCAGGATCTTGGCGATGACCAGCGTCGCTGGCGCCGCCATGATCGAGGCCGCCAGCAGGTGCTTGGCGTAGAAGGCACTCTGCACCGGGTCGCCGCCGCCGAGCATGCCCACATAGGCTGCCAGCACGCCACCGGCAATATGGGCCATGCCGCCGATCATCATCGTCAGCAGTTCCGACTCGGTCATCTTGGCGATGTAGGGTCGTACCGTCAGCGGAGCCTCGGTCTGACCGATGAAGACGCTGGCGCACACCGAGGTGGTCTCGGCGCCGGATACCTTCATGACCTTGGTGATGGCCATGGCCATCACGCGCACCACCGCCTGCATGACGCCGAGGTAATAGAGCACGCCCATCAAGGATGCGAAGAAGATGATCGTGGGCAATACCTGGAAGGCAAAGATGAATCCGTAGGTCGAGGTGTCCATGAGGCTGCCGAAAATGAAATTCGAGCCTTCATTGACGAAACTCAGAATCTTGACAAAGCCCTGACCCAGCTTGTCGAACACGTCCTTGCCACCGGGCACCAGCAGCACCAGTACCGCGAATCCGATCTGCAGGCCGATCCCGGTGAGCACCAGTTTCCAGTTCACTGCGCCACGGTTGTTGGAGAACACCCAGGCAATCCCTATCAGAACCGCCAGCCCCAACACCCCGAATGCCATCTGACCCAGCATGCTGCTCTCCCCAGTTCCGGTACGCGGCCGCGCCCCGGTGCGACCAATCGGGCGAGACTAGGCGAGGCGTTGACGGCGCGCAAACATATTGAATGCTCGTGACCGCCTACCGGCGTCACAAGAGATCACCTGAACCCGGTTACGGACCGTGCACAGACCGTGCTTAGGCTCTAACATCGGCAGATTGCGCAATTCACGTCGAGTTCCTACTGCCGTGTCAGGGGCCACTCCGCCAGTCAGTCTTTCGCGCCGACGCCTGACCATCGGACGCAGACTGTTCTACACGCACCTGCTGGTGGCCTTGCTGGTGGCCTTGAGCTTGGGTGTGTATCTGCATTGGGCGGCTGAATCGGAGCTGCGCAATGCGCTAAATACGCGCCTGAGCGAGAATGCCACGCTGGCGGCCGAGGCCATGCAGCTCAGCGACTGGAGCGCCTTGCGATCCCCGGCGGACACCGCACGCCCCGAATACGCCGACCTCATGCGGCGCTTTGCCAGCATCACCGAGCGCAACCGGGTCATCAGCCGGCTGACCCTGCTGCGGCGGGACGGCCCGCGGTTGACGGTCGTGGCTGATTCACTCGGCGCCGCATCGGGCTATTCGCCGGGGGATTCGCTGCCCGGAAGCCTGCGTTCCGAGTCGCCGACAGGGGGAGCGCCAGTCATTCAGGGTAGTGACTTCAATGCGATCGCCGAGGTGAAGAACAGCGACGGCAACTATCTGCTCGCACTCAACATCGCTGCCGAGGACATTGCCGAAAAGCTGGCCACCTTGCGCACCAACGCGGCGGTGTCCTTCGTCATCGCCGTCGCCCTGGCGCTGGCGATGAGCCTGTGGCTGGCGCGTTCCGCACGCGCGGTACTGCGGCGCTTCGCCGGACGCTTCAAGGAAATCGCAGAGGGCAAGCTCGACAAGAAGCTGGCCTGGACCGGCGATGACGAATTTGCCGATCTGGCCACGGCACTGAACGACATGTCGGAGCGGCTGGACCTGTCGCAGTCGCAGCGCGAGGGCGCAGTGACTGAACTCAAGGCAGCGCGCGACCGGCTTGAGGAGATGGTGCGCGAACGCAGCGCCGAGCTTGAGAAGCTGAACACCATGCTGCGCTCCGAGATCGAGGCCCGGTGTCAGCTCGAGGCGGCATTGGCCGAGGCAGCAGCCACCGACACCATGTCGCAACTGCTGAATCGACGCGGCATGCTGGAAGCGCTGGAACAGGCCTCGGAGCAGGCCCGGCGTCAGAAGAGCTCTTTCATCGTGGTCATCGGCGACGTCGACCACTTCAAGCGCATCAATGATCAGAACGGACATACCGTCGGCGATCAGGTACTGGTGGGCCTGGGGCGCAGGCTGAAGAGCAGTTTGCAGTCGCACGACGCGGCCGGTCGCTGGGGCGGCGAGGAATTCCTGATGCTGTGGCCGGACATGAGCATCACCGAGGCCGAGGCCCGCGCCAACAGTCTGCGCGAGAGCATCGCCAACAAGCCGGTATATCCGGGGGCTCCGCCGATCACGATGAGCTTCGGGGTGGCCGAATTCACCGGGCTCGACACTCTGGATCGTTGCATCAGCCGGGCCGACAGGGCGCTGTATCGGGCCAAGATCGATGGCAGAAACCGCGTGTCCGTTGGCGTCTGAGGCAGGCCACGCAAGGGTCGGCGCGGGCGGCAGGATCGGATTGGAGCGGGTGATGGGAATCGAACCCACGTTAGCAGCTTGGGAAGCTGCAGTTCTACCATTGAACTACACCCGCTTCAGGTCCTCATTCTACGGATCGGCGCGCATATCGCCAGTGGCTGGCACACAGGTAGCATGCAGCCATGGATAAAGCCCTACAGCCCGGGCAATCACGCTTCAGCCAGTGGTTGCGGCGGATTGGTCTGGCCCAATGGTCACCCTGGCCGCTGGTAGCCATCGGCCTGGCCATCATCGGCACCGGGCTCGGTCTGGATCTGCGCCGCCAGTACCAAGAGGCACAATCGCTGGCCCGCGACCGCATCGGCAGCTCGGCCACGCTGGCGGCACAGACCGTCGGCCAACGTCTGGCGGCCGCTTCACTGTTGCTGAACCGCCTGGATTCCTCGCTGAACGCCAATCCTCTCGATGCCGCCGCCATCGTTTCGGTCATCTCCGGACTGGAGTCGGACCTGATCGCAGTCCTGCTGATTGACGCTGACGGGCGAGTCGCCGCCAGCAGTCGCCCGGAGCACGTGGGCATCGATCTAGGCAATCAGGCCTTTCTGTGGTCAGCGCGGGCCGACGCCGATGTCGATGCACGCCTGTACCTCACCACGGCTCCCGAGGAGCTGTCCTCCAGCGGTGAACTGGCGGCACGCGCGCGGCGCTCGGTGAACGGCAGTTTCAACGGCGTGATCGCCCTGATCCTCGCCCCTTCCTATTTCGACGCGCTCCTGCCACTGGTCCAGCCTGGCACTGCAGTGATCCTGCGCGATGCTGACGGTCGGTCAGTGGCGAGCTATCCGGCAGATGGTGTCCAGATGACGGAGGCCAATGCCTACAGCGCCAGAGTCACCGTCGAATCGGGCTTGATCACGCTCGATCGACCGTGGTCGCTGGAAGTATTGCGTGATCGGGAATCGGTGTTCGCCGACTGGAGCCGGCAAGCGCGCTTCGGCTTGCTGCTGTGGCTGCTGGTGGCGGTCGTTGCCTGTCTGGCCGGGGTGATCGCCACGCTGCGGCGCCGGGAAATGAAGCGCCTGCGTGGATTGCACCGCCGACTGCTGCAGGGTGTAGACGAGGGCCTGGCAGGAATCGACGTGCAAGCCCGAATCCGCTTTGCCAACAGCGCCTTCGCACGCCATCTGGAACAAAGTCCCGGCGCCTTGCTGGGTGCCGATCTGCGCACGCTGCTGCGCTGGCCTGAACCGGGCATGGACCCCGTCAGTGCTGTCATTGCTGGAGAACTGCCGCGCTACGAGGGCAACTGCCAGCTCGGGCCGAACGCTGCCAGCCTGCGGGCCACGATCACCCCCACCCGGGAAGACGGCACAGTCTCCGGCGCCCTGCTGGCTTTTGCCGACCCGATCAGTCACAACGCCACCAGCAGTGCCCGCAGTCCGGCAGATCGTTTGTATCGCACCCTGTTCGATCTGTCCCCTGACGCCGTGCTGATCGTCGATCTCGACAGCGAGAAGCCGCTGGCCTTCAATCCAGCCGCAGCACAGATGCTGGGATACAGCCAGGAGCAATTCGGCGCGCTGAGGGTGCGGGACCACGAAGCCCATGCCGCCCCGATCGACTCGATCCGGCATATCGCCCGCGTTCTGGCGGAGGGTCGGGTGGAATTCGAGACCCGCTACCGCACCAGCGATGGCGGCATCAAGGAAGTACAGGTGCGCGCCCAGACCATCGAATTCGCCGGGCGCCCGGCGCTGTACTGGATCGTGCGCGACATCCACGAGGCCAAGCGCATCGCCCTGGAACTGCAGCAGAGCGCTGCCCTGATGCGCGCGCTCGTAGACCATCTGCCCCTGCCATTCCTGGTTTTCGAAAACGATGTGCTGAGCTTCTCCAACGCTCGCTACGACAGCGATTTCTCGCCCGCCGCGTCAGGCATTTCGCTGGAAGACTGGCTGGCCAGTCACTGCACCGATGCCGCCGCCTGTGACGATTTCCGCAGCCTCTGGCAGCGTCTGGAAACCGACGCCAGCGCACCCCTGCAACTGGAACTCAGCCTGCTGGCGGCAAACCAGCAGGTCCGGGTATTCGATCTGCACGGTGCGCGCGTGGGCACGCGCAGCCTGCTGTTGCTGGTGGATCTGACCGAACGTCGTCTGGCCGAAGTGCGCCTGGGCGAAGCGCGCGAACTGGCCGAACGCGCGAACCGTGCGCGCAGCGAATTCCTGGCCAACATGAGCCACGAGATCCGTACGCCGATGACGGCGATCCTGGGTCTGACCTATCTGCTGCAGAAGTCCGAGATCAGTGCCGTCCAGCGCGACCAGACCCAGAAGATCGATGCTGCAGCGCGCGCGCTGCTGGCCATCCTCGACGATCTGCTCGACTACTCGAAGCTGGAGACCGGGCGAATCGCCATCGAGCAACGGCCGTTCCGACTGACCGAACTGACCGCGGAAATCACCGCACTTTTCGCGCCTGGCGCGCGCAGCAAGTCACTGGCGCTGACGACCTTTGTCGATCCGGCGATTCCGGCCATCTTGATCGGCGACCCACTGCGCCTGCGCCAGGTGCTGATGAACCTGGTCGGCAATGCCCTGAAGTTCACCGAGGAGGGCGAGATCGAGGTGCGCATGAGCTTGCTCGACAGCGACGCGGATCGGATCGAGCTGGAACTGTGTGTACGCGACACGGGCATCGGAATCGAGGATGCGCAGGTAGAGAGGATCTTCGAACCTTTCTATCAGGCCGAAACCTCGTCGACGCGCCGCTTCGGCGGCACCGGCCTTGGACTGCCGATCACCCAGTGGCTGATCACCTTGATGGGCGGCAGTCTGAGTGTCGACAGCCGCCCCGGCACCGGCAGCGAATTCCGGGTACGTCTGGCCTTCGGTCGCTCCGACGATGCACTGCCTGCGGCGGCTGCCGACCGCACCCTGACCAGTGCACCCGCGGCTGTTCGGCGTCCCCTGGAGGGCATGTCCGTGCTGCTGGTCGAGGACCATCCCATCAATCGACACGTCGCGCGCGAGATTCTCATCGGGGAGGGCGCCGAGGTTGCGGTGGCCGGCGACGGCCAGGAGGCAATCGACCAGTTGCGGGAGCGACCCGGCGCCTTCAACGCCGTGTTGATGGATATCCAGATGCCACAGATGGATGGTTTCGAAGCCACCGCAATCATCCGCGGCACCCTCGGCTTGACCGAGTTGCCGATCATCGCCGTGACTGCCAACTCCAGTGCTGAAGATCGCGCCCAGAGTCGTGCCGCCGGCATGAACGCGCATCTGGCCAAACCCATCGATGTGCAGTCGCTGGTGGCGACGCTGCTGGCACTGGCCAGACCCGGGTCCGCCGATGGCCCGATGCCGGGCACGGCCAGCCCCAGCCCCGCCCAGCAAGTCGAGGAGCTGCCGGTACTGGCGCTGGAACCGGCGCTCGCGCGCTTGGCCGGACACCGGACGCTGTACGCGCAGATGGCCCGCTTGTTTGCGCAGGAACAGGGAGAATCCGTGAGTCGATTGCGTGCAGCCTTGTCCCAGGGAGACAGGATCGAGGCGGCACGCGCCGCGCATACGCTCAAGGGTGTGGCTGCCACGCTCGGCGCCGAAGCGCTCTCCGCGCTGTCATCGCAGCTCGAGCGGGCACTGAAGCGCGGTGCCAATCCTGAAGAACTGCAGCGGCTGAGCGATCGCCTGGCCGATGCTTTGGCGCAGGCCATCGTCGCCCTGGAGCAGGCCGCCGAAGAACTCGCTCCCGCCGCCGAACATGCGATCGCCGAAGAAGACTTCGACAGCAGTGCCTTTGTGCAGTGCCTGGATCGCCTGGTCGTGGCGCTGGTCGACAGCAACATGGCGGCACTGGACCATTTTTCAGACCTTCGCGAATTGGCCACCGCAGAGCTCCTGCCAGCACTGCGCAATGTCGAAGATGCGCTGGGCCGGCTAGACTTCTCCACTGCACTGGATGCCTGCCGCCGCGTGGAAGCGGCACTCGACGCCATGACTGACAACCACACAGGGGAAAGCCGTGAGTGAGCTGCCGCAGGCCGAGCGCCCGCGCATCCTGGTGGTTGACGATCAACCGACCAACATCCAGACGCTCTATCAGATCCTGAAGGGTGACTACGACGTCTCCATGGCCACCGATGGCTCGCAGGCAATCAGCCTGTGCCAGCGGCGTCCGCCCGATCTGGTATTGCTCGACGTGGTGATGCCGGGCATCGACGGTTTCGAGGTCTGCCGCCGACTCAAGGCCGATCCTGCCACCCGCGATGTACCGGTGATCTTCGTCACTGCCCGCGACAGCACCGAGGACGAAACCCTGGGCCTGGAGGTGGGCGCCGTCGACTTCATCGGCAAGCCGGTCAATCCGCCCGTGGTGCGCGCACGTGTCCGTACCCAGATCGAACTCAAGCGGCAGACCGACATCCTGCGCTCACTGGCTTTCAATGACGGTCTGACCGGCGTCGCCAACCGACGCTGGTTTGACGAGCGCCTGCAGGTCGAATGGCTGCGCTGCCGCCGCAACAAGCTGCCACTGTCGCTGATCCTGCTGGATCTGGACCACTTCAAGGCCTACAACGATCACTACGGCCATCAAGCAGGCGACGATTGTCTGCGCGCCGCGGCAGCAGCGATGAAGGCTCGCCTCGGCAGACCAGCTGATCTGCTCGCCCGATACGGTGGCGAGGAGTTTGTGTGCCTGTTGCCCGAGACACCCACGGACGGGGCTCGCGCCAAGGCCGATGATCTGGGCCGAGCGGTATTCGAGCTGGGCCTGCCGCACCTCGATTCGCCCACGGCCAGCGTGGTCACTATCAGCCGCGGGGTGGCGTCGGCCATGCCCGCCGTGGAAAGCAGTCCGGCGGAACTGTTGCAACGCGCCGACGAGAAGCTGTATGTGGCCAAACGATCTGGTCGCAATCGCACCGAAAGCTGATTCCACCAAACCGGAGCTCGCCCGCCCATGTCCGTGGCACCCATTTCCATCCGTTTGAACGGCGAAATCAAGGAAGTTCCGGCCGGCATCAGCATCAGCGGGCTGCTGCAACTGGCCGGCTATGGCGAGCGTCGGGTGGCCATCGAACGCAACGGCGAGATCGTCCCCCGCAGCCAGCACCTCATTACCGAAGTCGCCGCCAACGACCGCATAGAAATCGTCCAGGCCATAGGAGGAGGGTGAGGAGCGGTCGCGAAGCGAGCCGACGCATGCGTCGGCAGCGACGAACGACCGGCCATGGATGGCCGGGCCGGCGCAAAGCGCCAGGGAAGGCTCAGGCGAAAGACCCCAGAGCGGTCGCGAAGCGAGCCGACGCATGCGTCGGCAGCGACGAACGACCGGCCATGGATGGCCGGGCCGGCGCGGCCATCTGCTCTCGCCACATACCCGCCCAAACCCCGCTAGGCTAGGGGCCATTGCTGGTCCACTCGAGAATGGCTGATGTCTGTCGAAAATCCTGAAGCAGCGACCGCCCTGTTCAGCAACGATGCGGTCGTGCTCGGCATGCTGGCGGTGATCCTGGGCCTGGTGTTCTGGACCTCGGCCCGGCCCGACGGATTCTGGAAGAAGTTCTACGGCGTGGTGCCTGCCATCTTGCTGTGCTACTTCATACCGGCATTGCTGAACTCGACCGGCGTCATCGATGGCCATGCCTCGGGCCTGTACCCGATGGCCCGCGACTACCTGCTGCCGAGCGCCTTGGTCCTGCTGTGCATCGCCATCGATTTCAAGGCGATCGTGCGGCTCGGCCCCAAGGCGGTCATCATGTTTCTGGTTGGAACCTTCGGCGTGATGCTGGGTGCCGTGATCGCCTTCGGGCTGATGGGATTCATCCACCCCGAAACTGTCGCCGGCGACACTTGGCGCGGCATGACCACGGTGGCCGGATCCTGGATCGGCGGCGGCGCCAACCAGGCAGCGATGAAAGAAGTCTTCGGCGTCGACGCCACGCTCTTTGGCCAGTTCGTGGCCGTCGACGTACTGGTCGCCAATGTGTGGATGGCGGTGCTGCTGTTCCTGGCTGCCCGCGGCGAGGCCTTCGACCGCTGGACCGGCGCCGACACCTCTGCCATCGACGATCTGAAACGTCGCGTCGAGAGCTATCAGGCAGAACACAACCGCATCCCGTCATTATCGGACCTGATGGTCATCATGGCACTGGGTCTGGGTGCCACCGGACTGGCGCACGCGGTGGCTGAGCCATTGGTCACCTGGATTGCTTCATTGCCGCCGGAATGGCGCTTGCAGGACTACAGCCTGACCTCGCGCTTCTTCTGGATCACGGTGACCGCCACCACCGTGGGCCTGTGCCTGAGCTTCACCAAGGCCCGCAGTCTGGAAGGAGCTGGCGCTTCGAAGGTGGGCTCGGTGATGCTCTATGTGCTGGTGGCCACCATCGGCATGCACATGGATCTGGGGGCCCTGCTCGACCGACCCTGGCTTTTCGCTCTGGGCGGCATCTGGATCAGCGTGCACGCCGCCCTGATGCTGATTGTGGCCAAGCTGATCCGCGCGCCGCTGTTCTTCATGGCCGTGGGCTCGCAAGCCAACATCGGTGGGGCAGCCTCGGCGCCGGTCATTGCCAGCGCCTTCCACCCGGCTCTGGCACCGGTCGGCGTATTGCTGGCCGTCCTCGGCTATGCGCTGGGCACCTATTGCGCCTATCTGGCAGGCCTGGTGCTGCAGGCCATGGCCGGATAGTTCGACCTGCCCGGCGCGGATGCAGGCGGCGATATCATCCACGGCATGATCTCCCCATTGCCAACGCTTCGGGCAATCACACCATCCGTGCTGGTCCTTGCGGGTTTGCTCGCCTGCGCGGGCAGCGGCATTGCAGCACCGGACCTGACCGTGCGCGAAGGTCCGGACGCCGACACGACCGTCGAACTCGACAGTCTGGGCGTGCACCAGTTGGGGTCGGCAGAGGGGCTGCCGCAGATGACCGTACTGGCCTTGGCGCAGACCACTGCCGGCTACGTCTACGCCGGCACGCAGGATGGCCTGGCCCGGTGGGATGGCGTGCGTTTTGCTCCGGTGCCCATCCAGTCCGGCGTGCGCGCCTGGGTCAACCGACTTTGGGCCGATGCCGACGGGTTGTGGGTGGGTACCGACAGTGCCGGGCTGTACTGGCTGAATGACTTTGTGTTGACGCCTGTGACGGGTCCGGACGGACAATCGCTGGGGTCCGTCGAAGCCATCACTGGCGCCCTCGATGGCGTTTGGGTAGGCACACCAAAGGGTCTGTTCCACTGCCAGTCCCAGCACTGCTCGATGGTGCCGGACAGCGCCGACCTGCAGGTGGCGCAGCTGCTGCAGACGCCGGATGGCAGCACACTCTGGGTGGGCACCAATGTCGATGGCTTGTTCCGCTTCGACTTCGATGCCGCCGGGCAGCCGCAGCGCAGCGACTTCCGGTTGACCCAGGCCTCAGGCCTGCCCAACAGCGCCATTCGCGGGCTGGCGCTGGATCGGCTGGGACGGCTGTGGATAGGCACTGGTCGCGGCATGGCCAGGTGGGACGGCCAGCAGCTGACGCGCTGGCGTACCTCGGAGGGTCGACCCCTGGGTGGCGTGTTCGCGATCGCGCCGCTCCCCGATGGCGACATGCTGGCGGCACTCTGGGGTGGCGGGCTGGCGCGCTTCCGGATGGATGATGGCTTTCGCTGGTACGGGCTGCGCGACGGCTTGCCGGACAGTTATCTGCAAGCCCTGTTGCTGACCGGCAACGCCGAGGATCCCATCATCTGGCTGGGCAGCGGTTCCAGTGGCGTTCTGCGCCTGGAACCAGGTCGTTGGCGCAGCTTTGACGAGCGCCAGGGTTTGCCGCAAAGAGTAGTTGTCGGCGTGGGCCAGATGCGCTTTCGGGATGGCCAGCGTGGGCTCTGGGCCGGGACGCTGGGCGGTGCAGTCCGCCAGCATGATGGCCGCTGGCAACGCTTGCTGCCGGAACCCTACAGCGACCGCGTCGTCTATGACGCCCATGTGGATGCCCAGGGTCGCTACTGGTACGCAACCAGCCGCGGTGTGCTGCTGGACGACGGTCGACATTGGCGGGAATTTGATGCCGACCACGATCGTCTGCCGGCGACCGCCAGTGAGTCGCTGATCGAATTCCGTGGCAGGATCTGGGCCGGCACCGGCCATGGATTGGCCGAGATCAGCCCCGAAGGCGTGCACCGGATGTTCTTGGAGCGGCCTGAATACGCCGAGATGGCGGTGCGCTCGATGGCACTGGTCGATACGCCCGAGCGCGGGTCGCTGGTCATGATCGGGACAGGCGGCGGTGCGCTGCTTACCGACGGCGAGCACATCGACGCGATGCCGGCAGACTGCTCACCCTATGGCTCCGTCTACGATGTCGAGCCCCTGGCCAATGGCGAAGTCTGGCTGGGCACGCGCGCCGGTGCCGTGCGCCTGCGTTGGGGCAGCAAGGGTCCGGAATGCTCGCCGGTGCCGGAGCCCGGCGGCGCACCGCGCTCGGTGTACGAGATTGCGCAGGATCTCAAGGGTCGCGTCTATCTGTTCGGCTACGATGGCGTGCGCCGACTGGAAGCCCCCGATGCCACCCTGGCCGGTGACGAAACCGGCTTTCGTCGCTTTGATCTCAATGACGGGCTGCCGGCGCTGGAATTCAATCGCGATGCCGTGGTCGACGATGCCGGGCGCCTGTGGGCGGCCAATGCTGGCGGACTGGTGGTCTTCGACCCGGATTCCGGTGTGCGAACTACAGATCCTGCCCCATTGCAGCTACGGGTAGAAACCGGCGGCCAGCGGCTTGCGAACGGCGCGCGAATTCCGGCCCAACATGGTGAGATCGACTTCGCCCCGCGCCTGCTGTCCTTCCGCAACGAGCA
The DNA here is from genome assembly GCA_024234055.1 of Rhodanobacteraceae bacterium. Lineage (NCBI taxonomy): Bacteria > Pseudomonadati > Pseudomonadota > Gammaproteobacteria > Lysobacterales > Rhodanobacteraceae > Rhodanobacteraceae bacterium. The sequence continues at coordinate 701,544 of JACKOW010000001.1, read as the reverse complement.
CCGCATCCGCTACCGCACCCAGCTGCTCGGTCTGGATTCGCAGCCTGCCGACTGGTCGGCCGATGGCGATCGGCGTTATCCGAGAATTCCGCCAGGCGACTATCGTTTCGAGGTCAGTGCCCTGGACGCAGCCGGTGCCAGCCATGGCCCGCTGAGTTTCAATTTCAGGGTGGACGCGCCCTGGTGGCAGCACCCGCTGGCGCTGACAGGTGCGGCGCTGGGGCTGGTTCTGCTCGGACTCGCCGGCGGACGGGTGCGTGCCCGAGCGCTGGCCGCTCGTGCGACGGAATTGGAGCAACTGGTCGCGATCCGCACCGAAGCGCTGGAGCGGGCATCGAATACCGATCCCCTGACCGGCGCCTGGAACCGACGCTATTTCCACGCCCTCATCGGCCAATGGCTGCGGGACAGCGAAGCCAGGGGTGGCTTGCTGCTGTTGCTGATCGATATCGACCATTTCAAGCAGATCAACGACCAATATGGCCATGCCGTTGGCGACGCGGTACTGGTCGAGGTTGCCGCACGTCTGCAGCGACTTGAATCCGGCTCGGGTCAGTTGATTCGCTGGGGTGGCGAGGAATTCCTGCTTATCCTGTCGCACGATCCCGATCGCGCTTCCGAGGTCCGCGTACGCGCCGTGCTGAACGCCGTGGGCACGAAGGCCGTAACCGTCGGCGAGCTTCGGATCGTGGTGCATTGTTCTATCGGCTTTACCCGCTGCCGTCCGCCCGCCGAAGGCATAGAACAGCACATAGACCTGGTCATCGGCCGTGCAGATCTGGCGCTTTACCGCGCCAAGAACGCTGGCCGCCATCGCGGCGTGGAGGCGCAGGAGAGCGAAAGCGATGAGCCACGCTGGCTGAGTGTGGAACCCTGAACCTTGCAACTCGCAGAAACCCAACGCCGCTGACAGCATTTTCACGTGACCAACGGGACATCGGTTTTCACCCGCAAAACCGTATGATCGGCGCCACTGTGCGCAGGCTTGCGCACTCAAAGCCCTAGGAGTACTGCATGGCTGAAAAGCGCCCCGGCTTCCTGCGCCGCCTGATTGGCGGCTTGTGGAATGGACTCGATTTCACCCGCCGGCTGGTGGTAAATCTGGTGTTTCTGCTGATCCTGATCTTTGTGGTCATGGCCATCTTTGGCGGCGGCGACAGGGATCTGCAGAAGAACACCACCCTGGTGCTGGACATCAAGGGCGAGATCGTCGAGCAATACTCAGGCAGTCCGGCCGACGTGGCCTTGGCCAAGGCCCTGGGCGACGAAGTGCCGGAAACCCAACTGCGTGATCTGCTCAAGGCGCTGGACGAGGCGGCCAAGGATGACAACATCAGCCAGATCCTGCTGAGTCTCAACAATTACGGCGGAGCCGGCGTCAGCACGCTGCGTGAAGTGGGTCGCGCCCTGGATGCCTTCCGCAAGAGCGGCAAGAAGGTGGTGGCCCATGGCGATTACCTTGATCAGGGCGCCTACTACCTGGCCTCCCATGCCGACGAGATCTACATCCATCCCGATGGCATGGCGCTGCTGGAAGGCCTCGGCCGGTATCGCAACTACTACCGATCGGCACTGGAGAAGATCGGCCTGCAGATGCACGTGTTCCGCGTCGGCAAGTTCAAGAGCGCGGTCGAGCCCTATCTGCTCGACGGCCCTTCCGATGCCGCCCGAGAGGCCGACCGCTACTGGCTGGAGGACGTCTGGACCGTGTTCCTCGACGATATCGCCGCCGCCCGCGGTCTGGAGACCGCCGAACTGCGCGCGATGATCGACGAACTGCCGCAGCGTATTACTGCCGTCAACGGTGACATGGCGAAGCTGGCTGTCGACGAGAAGCTGGTCGATGGCCTCAAGACCGCCGACGAAATCCGGGAAATGCTGATTGCGTCCGGCGCCAAGGACGACGACAAGGAAACCTTCCGGCAGGTCAATCTGGCTGCTTACCTGAAGCGCTTCCCGGCCATTCCGGTGATTGGCGACGCCACCCAGATTGGCGTGATCGTGGCCCAGGGCGAGATCGTCGGCGGCCAGCAGGCACAGGGCATGATCGGCGGTCGCAGCACCAGTGAGCTGGTGCGCAAGGCGCGCGAGGACAAGAACATCAAGGCGGTCGTGTTGCGGGTGGATTCACCCGGCGGCAGCGGCTTCGACTCCGAACTGATCCGTCGCGAACTGGAGCTGACCCGCGCGGCTGGAAAGCCGGTCGTGGTGTCCATGGGCGATGTGGCAGCCTCCGGTGGCTACTGGATCTCGATGACCTCCGACGCCATCTACGCCGAGCCCAGCACCATCACCGGTTCGATCGGCATCTTTGGCCTGTTCCCGGATGCCAGCCAGACCATGGAGAAGCTCGGCTTGCACAGCGAAGGCACCACCACCACCTGGCTGGCCGGCGCGCTGGATCCGCGTCGCCCCCTGGATCCGCGCATCGGTGACGTGCTGCAGTCGGTGATCAACGCCGGCTATCAGGATTTCATCGGGAAGGTGGCCAAGAATCGCGGCAAGACGCCCGAGGAGATTGACGAGATTGCCCAGGGCCGCGTGTGGAGCGGTAACCAGGCGCTGGAGCGTGGCCTGGTCGACCAGCTCGGCGGCCTCAAGGACGCCATCGCCAATGCTGCTGAACGCGCCAATCTGGGCAGCGATGGCTACCAGGTGGTCTATGTCGAGAAGGAACTGACCGGTTTCGAGAAGTTCATGGTCAGCATGAACTCACGGGCTCGGGCCATGATCCAGTCCAGCGTCGCCAGCGCTCTGCTGCCGAGCTGGCTGCAGCCGCAGATGGCGCGCGAGCTCAATCACGATCTGGCCATCCTCAACGGCTGGGAAAAGCGACCGATGGCTACCTACGCCTTCTGCTTCTGCGAACTGCGCTGAGCAATCGAAGACCCAGGTGCCGTTGCCTGCGGCACCAGGGTGGGTTCAAGCCAGTGCCCTGGCTCCGCTGAGCCGCTCCGCGGCACAACGGGCTGCGAAAAGCAGGTGCCTTGGCTCTTGTAGCCCGAACTGCGCGCAGCGCTGTCCGGGCGGTGACGCCAAAGAGCCCCGCTGAGCCGCTGCGCGGCACAACGGGCTACAAAAGCGCTTGTAGCCCGAACTGCGCGCGGCGCTGTCCGGGCGGTGATGCCAAAGATCCCCGCTGAACCGCTGCGCGGCACAACGGGCTACAAGAGCGGCAGGCCTGCAGCGCCCTGGCGTCGCCTTGTCAACGACTGCGAGCAGCAAAGCCGGGACAAGTAGACGCTCCCAAACCGGCTGGCGTGACTTTGGCGGCCTGCTGACGGCTCCGCGACACAGGCCTGACCTTGCATATCTGCCTCGATCAGGCACCCTGAGCCCGGGCCGATACTTGGCCGCAAACAGGAGCAAGAACATGCAGTACAGCCCGGATGGCGCAAAAAACAGGCGCTGGCGCGAAGAGCGCTGCTGGTCACAGGAGCATCTGGCTGAGACCGCCAGCATTGGCCTTCGCACTGTGCAGAGAATCGAGGGCGGCGACAAGGCCTCGCGCGAGTCGCTGATGGCGCTGGCCTCTGCCTTCGGCGTGGATGTGATGGCGCTGACCGTCGATGCCAAGTCTGAAGCTGCACGGAGCAGCCAGCAGAAACAGCAAAAGGGCGCAGCCGCGTTGCGCCTCTCCTTCTGGATCCACCTCGCCAGCTACGTCTTCGGCATGATCCTGTTCGCCGGCATCAGCCTGGGCATGGGTGGGGAGCACTTAGTGATGCGCTGGCCAATGATCTGGTGGACCGTGGGTGTGAGCGGCCACGCCTTGACAGTGGCGATCGTTGAGCTGGTCGGTCGATTTCATCGCGAACGTGGTGCGTAGGGCGGCACGCGCCCACAACAGCATCCGGCCGTTGCATGAGTTGTCCAGCCGACGTCACGTAGCCCGCTGCGCGGGCTACGTGGCCTGCAGTCCCGCGTGTATTGCGCAGCTATTCCGCACTGCTCACACCTGCGCGGGCAGATGCAGCCAAACACTCTGTGGCTGGTGCGTGTCTCGGAATCCCCTTTTTTCACTAGAAGAATGGGGGCATCTGCCCGCGCAGGTGTGAGAAATGCGGGTTAGACCTGGTACTCGCTCAGCCAATGGCGGTAGCGGTCTTCGTCGCCGTGGACGATGCGCTGGTAGAGGGCGGCGAGTTCGCAAGTGACCGGGTTGTCGGCGTACTCGCGATCGTCGAGGGCGGCGACGGCGCAGATTTCGGCGGAGGTGCCAGTGAGGAAGACTTCGTCGGCTTGCTTGAGTTCGGCCAGGCTGATCGGGCGCACCTCTGCATGGGTGAGTTCGATGGCGGTCTGGCGAGTGATGCCGCCCAGCGCGTCGGGGTGTTCGGAGGCGATGACCTTGCCGCCCTTGACCATGAACACGTTCTCGCCGGTGCATTCGACGACATGGCCGTCGTCATCGACGAACAGGGCTTCGTCAAAACCGCGGCGACTGGCTTCGAGCTTGGCCATGGTCGCGTTGGTATAGCCGCCGGTGAGCTTGAGCGCCGGCATTGCTCGCGCGGTGTTGCGGCGCATGGGCGACACGCTCATGCGCACGCGATGCCCGCCCAAATGGCTGGACCATGCGATGGTCGCCACCATCAGGTGCGCGGTCTGTTTGCCCAGGTCCAGGCCCAGGCCACCATCGGCCAGCCACGCGAGCGGCCGAACGTAGGCCTGGCGCTGTCCATTGACGCGCAGGGTGTCGAGGATGGCCGCCTCGCAGGCTTCGATGTCGAAAGCCATGCCCAGGGCTTCGGCGCCGCGCTGCATACGCACCATGTGCTCGCGCAGGCGGAATACCGCTGCACCATGGGCCGTGGGGTAGCTGCGGATGCCTTCGAACACACCCGTGCCGTAGTGCAAGGCATGACTCAGCACGCTGACGGTGGCGTCCTCGGTGGACTTGAGTTCGCCGTCGATCCAGATTTTCAGGCTCATGGAACTTCCTTCGGGTGTTACGGGGCACGGGGCACGGGGCACGGGGCACGGGGCACGGGGCACGGGGCACGGGAAAAGGCTACGGGGTTCGTGCTCTTGTAGGTTCAGACTTGTCTGGACGTTCTTGGCAAAGTTCCGACAAGCGTCCAGACAAGCCTGGACCTACAGAAGCCGGGATCTTGTGGGTTCGGACGGGTCCGAACCCAGCACTTCCCGTGCCCCCTGCCCCTTTCCCCGTGCCCCCGCTTCTTACGCCGCCTTGTCCTGCGCGCCAGCCTGCAGCCAGCTCATGCGCGCACGCAGGCGCTTGCCGACCGACTCGATCGGGTGGGCCAGATCACGCTCCAGCAGAGCCTTGTAGTTGGGGCAGCCGTTGGCGTTTTCGGCGATCCACTCGCGGGCGAAGGTGCCGTCCTGGATTTCCTGGAGGATCTCGCGCATGGCCTTGCGCGAAGCGCCGTTGACCACGCGCGGACCGCGGGTCAGATCACCGTACTTGGCGGTGTCGGAGACGAACTGGTGCATCCGTGCCATGCCGCCTTCGTACAGCAGATCGACGATCAGCTTGAGCTCGTGCAGCACTTCGAAATAGGCCACTTCCGGCTGGTAGCCTGCCTGCACCAGTGTTTCGAATCCGGCCTGGACCAGTTCGGTGGCACCGCCGCAGAGCACGGCCTGCTCACCGAACAGATCAGTCTCGGTCTCTTCGGCAAAGGTGGTTTCCAGCACGCCAGCGTGCGCCGATCCCACGCCCCAGGCCCAGGCCAACGCCCGCGCCTTGGCGGTGCCGGTGGCATCCTGGTGAACGGCGATCAGGCTGGGCACGCCGCGACCTTCCTCGTACTGACGGCGCACCAGCTTGCCGGGTGCCTTCGGTGCCACCAGCGCCACGTCCACATCCTTGGGCGGCACGATGGTGCCGTAATGCACGTTGAAGCCGTGGGCGAACATCAGCAACGTGCCGGCCTTCAGATTCGGCGCCACCCACTGCTGGTAGGCCTTGGGCTGTTCGGTGTCCGGCAGCAGCATGGAGATGACGTTGGCGTCTTTCAGCGCCACCGACGGTTCCTTGGGCTTGAAGCCATCGGCCTCGGCCTGGGCCCAGGTCTTGCCACCCGGACGCAGGGCGATGGTCACGTCAAAACCCGAATCCTTGAGATTCATCGCCTGCGCACGGCCCTGGCTGCCATAGCCCAGGATGACGATACGTTGGCCCTTCAGGGCTTCGGGTTGCACATCTTGATCGGAATAGAGTTTGGTCATGGGATTGGCCTCGGGGCTGGGGTTGGGGGACAGGGGCAAGCAGTAGTCAAACGCAAAACGTAAAACGTCAATTCGAAGCGCGCTCTGATTGACGTTTTACGTTTTACGTTTCACCTCTCCGGCAGAGTACCTGCAGGAAACCGGGCGTGGGCGCCACCAGGCGCCCACTGACAACGTATTCACGCACGCGCCCCTCGATGCGTCGGCGCCCCTTCAGACGCCGAACCCACCAGTTGCGCGTACTTGGCCAGCACGCCGTAGAGCTCGGTCGGCGCCTTGGGCACGTAGCTGACGGCGCGATCGGCCAGCGGCGCGGCCACGTCGAGGATGCGCTGGTCCACATCCAGCGTGATCACATCGCCGTCTTCGATCAATGCAATAGGCCCGCCTCTGGCCGCTTCCGGCGCCACGTGACCCACCATGAAGCCGTGGGTGGCGCCGCTGAAGCGTCCATCGGTGACCAGTGCCACCGAATCGCCCAGACCGACGCCCATCAACGCGGCGGTGACGGCCAGCATTTCCGGCATGCCGGGGGCGCCGGCCGGGCCCACATGGCGGATGACGATGATGTCGCCGGCCTGGATGCAGCCCTCCTGCACGGCCGCAAAGGCATCAGGCTCATTGTCGAATACCCGCGCCGGACCGATGTGCTGGCGGCGATCGTGCCCGACCAGCTTGACCACGCAGCCCTCAGGCGCGAGCGTGCCGCGCAGAATGGCGATGCCACCCTCGGGCTTGATCGGCTGGCTCCACGGCCGCAGCACTTTCTGACCGTCACGTTCGACAGCCGCATCAGCTTCGGCGTGCATCTGCTGACCGCTGACGGTCAGGCCATTGTGCAATCGCCCCTGCTGCTTGAGGCGCTGCGCCACCAGGCGCAGCCCGCCGGCCAGGGTCATGTCCGGTGCAGCGTATTTGCCACCGGGCTTGAGATCGGCCAGTACCGGGGTACTGCGGCTGAGGCGATCGAAATCCTGCAGCGTCAGGGGCACGCCAACCTCGCGGGCAATGGCCAGCAGATGCAACACGGCATTGGTGGAACCGCCGGTGACCATCACCGCGGAAATGGCGTTCTCGAAGGCTTCTGCGGTCATGATCTGGCGCGGGGTCAACCCGGAGCGCACCATGTCCATGACCGCCCGACCGGCAGCCTGCGCAGCCGCGGGCTTGTCCGGATGCAGCGCCGGCAGATCGGTGCCATCCATGCTGGCTATACCCAGAAAGGCCAGCGCCGTGGCCATGGTGTTGGCCGTGAACTGGCCGCCACAGGCACCTGCACCCGGACAGGCCTTGCCCTCCAGATCACGTAGCTCCTCATGGCTCATCCTGCCGGCAGCGCAGGCACCGACCGCTTCGAACACATCCTGGATGGTGACATCGCGACCCTGGAAGCGGCCCGGCATGATCGAACCGCCATAGAGCGCCAGGCCGGGAATGTTGATACGTCCCAAGGCCATGGCGGCGGCCGGGATGGTCTTGTCGCAGCCGGTGAGCACCACGACGCCGTCGAAGGAATGGCCGCGCACGAACAATTCGATGGTATCCGCGATCCAGTCGCGCGATACCAGGCTGGCACGCATGCCTGATGTGCCCATGCTGATGCCGTCGGAGACGACGATGGTGTTGCCTTCGATCGGCGTACCGCCGGCCGCACGCACGCCGTCCTTGACCGCGGCCGCGAGTTCACGCAAATGCATATTGCACGGGGTGACATCGCTGAAGGTGCTGACCACCGCGATCAGAGGCTTTTCCAGATCGGCCGTACTCAGTCCCGTGGCGCGCAGCATGGCCCGGGCCGGGGCTCGATCGGGAAAAGCCTTGATGTTGTCGCTTTGCATGAAACCTCCGGTGTAGGAGGCTCTGCGTCGGTCCGGGGCGATTGCTCGTGGCCCCGGTTTCTCGTCCGAGTGCAGGGCCCTGGGTCTGTCCGTACGGCTAGGCGGCCTGCACTTGGCGCTCAGTAATGACGACTACTACAACTAGCGAGCCGACCGTGAGCAGGCCGGGGTTCAGCTGGGTCGAGGTGAAGTCGTTGTGCATGGCAGCAAAGGTACAGGTCGGGGTGTGGGGGTTGTCAAGCCTTTTAGTAGAGCAGACCAACCAAAGTTCGATGCGCTAGCGCATTAGGACAAAGGAACCGTTCTGCCGTTCAGCCCGGAGTTGCCAGCGATGGCGTAGACAAGTGTCGGTCTGGACACGGAAATCCGCCGTACAGGAGCAGCAAGCACAATGCTGGATCTACCCGCACTGCCAGCCTACCTTGCCCTGGTTTTGTCATCCTCGCTGGCGATCGGCGCGCTGATGCTGGCAGCACGACTGTGGGTGGAGAGGGATCTGCCCGAAGCGCGCGCCGGCCTGGGCGTGCTCGGACCGCTGGATACACAGGGCTTCACCGACCTGCTGGCCAGGGCCTGGACCCACAAGGGTCACCGGGTGCAGAACCGGGCAGACAGCGCCGATGGCCCGCGACTGCGGGTCCACAGCGAGGGTCTGGAGTGGCTGGTCGATTGCCGCCATCGCCGCGACGAGCAGATCGAGTCGGAACATGTCCGTTCGCTGATGCACGCGGTCGACAGCGCCGCCGTGGCCGGCGGCATCCTGGTCAGCGCTGGCTATTGCAGCGACAGTCTCAAGCGCTCGACCCGAGGCGAGCGCCTGCGCGTGGTCGATGGCGCCGGGCTCTGGGCCCTGGTGGAACCGGCGCTTGCTCCCGAACTGCGTCGGCGTGCCGGCATCCGTATCAGCCTGTTGCGCGTCCTCCGCATCGGCCTGCCGCTGCTGAGCGGACTGGCACTTGGCGTTCTCGCGCTGCTGTTGGCCTGGCAACTGTTGGCCGACTCTCCGCAGCCATGGGCACGAGCGCGCGCGGCGCCGGCCGCAAATGTGTCACCACCAACGCCCGAATCGGCACAGCCTCCCGAATTACTGGCGCCACCTTCGCCACCTGATGCCATCACCGCGGAGCGTGCCGCGCCTGCCAGCGCACACGGCGCATCCACCGAAAGCGACTCCGGCGCTGCCTATGGCCAAGGCGCCGACGGCGACCCGGCGCGCGATCAGTTGATCGCCGATCTGGAATCGCTGAGCGACGTGCGCGAGGCCTGGTGGAGCAGCGATGGCCAGGTGCAGATGTCGGTGCAATCGGCGATCGGGCCAGGATCGTCGTCGGGCGAACAGATCTGCAGCGCGCTCGAAGCTGCCGGCCTGGGCGCGGGCGTCGAAGTCCGCTATCAGGTGATCGGCAATCATGGCTTCGAGGCCAGCAAGGGGGTGGTTGGCTGCCGATAGGGCGAGGGAAACGGGGCACGGGGCACGGGGCACGGGGCACGGGGCACGGGGCACGGGGCACGGGGCACGGGGCACGGGGAAAGGCTACAAGGCTGGAGGCTCTTGATAGGTTCGGACTTGTCCGAACGCCTTCGCCCTGACGAGGCAGGACAAGCGTCCAGACGAGTCTGGACCTGCAAGATCCGGTGTCATTGCCAGCCTACAGGCGCCCCCTGTGGGAGCGGATTCATCCGCGAATGACACGCTGACAGTCGCGGATGAATCCGCTCCTACGGAAGCGCGCGCTCAGCCCCCGACCTGCTCCATCCGCTTGGCGATGCGCTTGGCCGACACCGGTTCGGCGGTTCCCAGTTCCTGGGCAAACAGCGACACCCGGAATTCCTCGATCAGCCAACGCAGCGCTTCGACCTCCGGATCGCCCGGTCTGGCCTGCATCAGACGTTGGCAGGTCCGCCAGAAGGGCTGCACTTCCAGCAGCCGCGCCTGATCCTTGCCGGGATCACGTTTCAGGCGTTCGACCCGCAGTCGCAGCGCTTCCAGATAACGCGGGTAGTGCTCAAGGCGCTCGAATCCGACCTCGGCAACGAAGCCCGGATGCACCAGCGCCTCCAGATGTTCACGGGCATCGGCGAGGTTGGCGGTGGCGAAGCCCATCAAGGGCGGCGTCAGCTCGGCGCGCAACTGCTTGATCGCCTTGAGCACGGCATCGACGCGCGTGCCGAGTTGCTGCACCTCGGGCCCGAGGTCGCGGCGCATCCGTGCCAGCAAGGCCTGGAATTCGGCCCGAGTGCGGATCCCGGGCTGCTCTCGTCGGAGCGACCTCGCGTCGCGACCGCTGTGCGCTGCGTCTCCCACCAGTTCAGCGTGCGCAGCTGCCGGTCGCGACACAAGGTCGCTCCTACCGGCAGCGGGGTTGTCGGCGGGTCTGCGAACGGCACTCGCCAGCGCCTTGAAGTCGCGCACGTCCTGCGCGCGTACCTTTGCAGCTTCCGGCTTCGGTTTTGGTTTCGGTTGTTGCGGGGAGTCTGCCAACACCCGATCTACCGCAGCCTCGATCACATCACGCCGCAGCCGCTCGATGCTGTCGACCACGCCATAGGCCATCTGCGCGTCGGCCGACAGTTTCAGGTGTCGCTGCCAGTAGCGCAGCTGGTCATCGATCTGGATCAGCACCAGCCGGCGCACACCGCGTGGATGGGCCGCCATGGCTTCGGCCACATCGGCATAGGCCCGCAGGCCGACCTGTTGACCGTCGTCATACAGGGCCGGAAAGGCGCGTGCGCCACCCTCGGCGCTGATTTCCAGCGGCAACTCGTCCAGTGGCCAATCGCTGAGGTGGTCACGCTGGAACTCGGCGTCGACACGCTCGGCAAAGGCGGCCCGTGCGGCCTCGGCAAAGCGCTCCTTCACAGCGGCGAGATCGCGCTCCTCGGTCAGCACCTTGCCGTGCTCGTCGACAATGCGCAGATTGAAACTCAGATAGGCCGGCAAGGTACTGATGTCGAAATCAGACTCGCGGATATCGATGCCTGCGACCTGGCTGAGGTAGGCCGCCAGCGCGACCGCAAAAGGCGCGCTCCGTGGCCTCACCGCTTCGAGGAAGGCGCGGGCGAAGTCCGGAGCCGGCACCACGTGCCGACGCAGGGCTTTCGGCAGGCTCTTGATCAGCGCCGCCGCCTTGTCCTCACGCAGCCCCGGCACCAACCAGTCGATCTCGGCCTCGCTCAATCCCAGCAGCACGGCCAGCCGCACGGTCGCGGTCACGCCATCGCGATCGCCATTGGGATCGAAGTGATACTCCAGCCGCAGCCGCGCGCCTTGCACCTCCAGCGCGTCGGGAAAATCGAAACCCTCATCACCCTGCGCGCTGGGAATGACCAGATCGTCCAGGCTCAGCTTCAGGGCGGCCTGCTCGGCCGGCGTTGCCTGCTTGAGCCAGCGCAGCAGGCCGTGGGAGTCGATGATCTCGGCCGGACAACGCGACTCGAACCACTCGGCCAGCTGTTCCTCGTCCTTCAGCAGCCCGCGTCGACGCAGCTTCTCTTCCTTGGCCCTGGCCTGCTCGCGCATGGCGGCGTTGTGCGCCAACACCGGATGCCGCGCCGGACCTTCGCCACGCACCAGCTGATGGCGCAGGAACAGCTGCCGCGCGGCCGCAGGATCGACCGGACCAAAGGCAATGCGTCGGCGCTGGATGATCGGCAGTCCATACAGGCTGATGTCCTCGAAACCGACCGCGCGCCCGCCCTTCTCATCCCAGCTGGGCTCGTAGCAATGACGCTTGCTCAGATGCGCGGCCGCCGCCTCGATCCAGCCAGCCTCGATACGGGCCACCATCAGCGCGTACAGCTTTTCAGTCTCCAGCAGCGTCGCCGACACAATCCAGTTCGGCCCCGACTTGGCCTGCCCGGAACCCGGAAAGATCTGCAGCGCCCGCCCCCGCGGCCCGCGATAGCGCACCTTGTCATCCTTGCGCGCCACCTGAGTCACGAACGCCGTCAACAGCGCCCGATGCAAGGCCTCATAGGCGCGGGGGTCGGTGAGGGCGGTCTCCGCAGGCGAGCCGCCGCCAAGAGTATTTTTGTCCGCAAAGGGCGCAAAGGGCGCAAAGGAAGAGCGTTTACCTGATGAATCTGCTCTTGCTCCCCTTTGCGTTTTTTGCGTCCTTTGCGGACCATGCTCTTTGGACAAAACATCCGCGGCAGAGCCCCACCCTCGCTCGCGCACGATCAACAGCAACTGCCGATGCAGCTCACGCCATTCGCGCATGCGCAAATAGGACAGGAAATGGCTCTTGCACCAGTCGCGCAGACGGCTCTGGGTGAGTTCCTCGTGTTCGTGGTTGTAGGCCTGCCACAGCTGCAGCAGGGTCAGAAAGTCGCTCTTGTCGTGGACGAAGGCCTGATGCGCGGCATCCGCCAGGCCGCGTACCTCGGCCGGGCGCTCGCGCGGGTCCTGGATCGACAGCCCGGCGGCGATCACCAGGGCCTCGTCGAGCACGCGGGCGTCACGGGCGGCGATCAGGAAGCGTGCCAGGCGCACATCGATGGGCAGCTTGGCCATGTCGTGGCCGATCGGCGTCAGTCGCTTGCGCTCGTCGATGGCTGCAATTTCCCGCAACAGCAGGAAGCCATCCTGCAGGGCGCGCTCACTCGGCGGGTCGAGAAAGGGAAAGTCGGCCGGGTCGCCGAGGTCCAGATCGAGCATGCGCAGGATCACGCCGGCCAGGGAGGAACGCAGCAGCTCGGGGTCGGTGTATTCCGGGCGTTTCTGGTAATCGGCTTCGTCGTAGAGGCGCACGGCAATGCCAGCAGAGAGACGTCCGCAGCGACCGGCACGCTGGTTGGCCGAGGCTTGCGAAATCGGCTCGATCTGCAGTCGCTGCACCTTGTTGCGCTGGCTGTAGCGGTTGACCCGGGCGATGCCGCTATCGATGACGAAGCGGATGCGCGGCACCGTGATCGAGGTCTCGGCCACATTGGTGGCGAGCACGATGCGCCGCTGCGGACCGGGTTGAAACACCCGATCCTGGGCCGCACCGGACAGTCGTGCGTACAGCGGCAATACCTCGGTGTGGGCGTAGCGACGGTTCTCCAGCGCCTTGTGGGCGTCGCGGATCTCGCGTTCGCCGGGCAGGAACACCAGGATGTCGCCGCGCGGATCGGTAGCCGCCAGCTCTTCGCTGGCACTGGCGATGGCCTGGTACAGGCCGGAGTCGCCGCGCTCTTCGCGATCCCCCTCGATCGGACGCCAGCGCACCTCGACCGGATAGCCGCGGCCCTCGACCGAAATCACTGGCGCATTGCCGAAGTGCTGCGAGAAGCGCTCGGTATCGATAGTCGCCGAGGTAATGATGACCTTCAGATCGGGGCGCCGGGGCAACAGGCGCTTGACGTAGCCCAGCAAGAAATCAATGTTGAGACTGCGCTCGTGCGCTTCGTCGATGATCAGCGTGTCATAGCGGCGCAGGAAGCGATCGGACTGGGTCTCCGCCAGCAGAATGCCGTCGGTCATGAACTTGATCAGGGTGTCCTCGTTGACCTGATCCTGAAAGCGCACGGCGAAGCCGACCAGCTGCCCTAGTGGCGACTTCAGCTCTTCCGCGACACGTCTGGAGATGCTCTTGGCGGCGATCCGCCGTGGCTGGGTGCAACCGATCAGCCCGGCCAGCCCGCGCCCGGCGGCCAGACACAGCTTGGGCAGCTGCGTGGTCTTGCCCGAGCCGGTCTCGCCCGCAACAACGACCACCTGATGGGCACGGATCGCTTCGACAATCTCGTCGGCCCGGGTGGCAATGGGCAGATCTTCAGGTACTGAAATCTCCGGCACTCGCGCGCGGCGCAACTCGCTGCGCAGCGCCGAGGCCTCGATCTGCTCGGCCAGCCGTGCCAGGCGTTGATCGGCGTCCGGCGCATCGGCCCGCCATCGATCCAGATCCCGGCGCAGGCGCGGGAAGTCCGCGGCCATGCCCTGGCTGAGTCTTTGGCGCAACTGGCGGATTTGCTGGGTCATCGGGCGTAGAGCATGGGTCCGCAAAGGACGCGAAGCAGAGCCTTGGAAAGTCGGGCTTCCGGGCACACCTTGCCTCCAGCGGACCTGCAGCCAGATTCACGGACTCCAACGTCGTGGTCAACGCACATTGGCCTTGTTCGCCCAAACTCAACCATGTCCAATCTCTTCCGCTTCCCTTCCGCTCTTCTTGGCGTCCTTGGCGGACAAGAGGGCTCTGGTTAGTGGCGAACACCCTCCGAGGGTGCAGCCAAATCCTCGCCGTCCGTGCTGAGGACGACGCGTCCCAGGCGCTCGATCGGCCATTGCTGCGCCCGGGCCTCGTCGCGAAAGCGCCCGATTGCCGCCGCCGATAGCGGATAGCGATGCTCGACCGCGGCACCGGCGGCATCGACCAGCGTCAGCGCGATCGCACCGAGTCCGGCAGCCTCGTGCAGGCAGGCGCGCACGGGCGCGTTGGCACTCAGACTCTCGATGACGAAATCATCGTTCTGGCGCGAGCAGGCATGCCCGGTGTCCGCCTGCGGCAGACGCACCCGTACAATCATGCCGTGCGCTGCCAGCAGCCCCTGCAGCTGACGAAACTCATGCAGCTGCGCCACATATTCGTTCAAGCGTTGATCACCGAGGCCGGCATTCTGCCGCGCATACAGCGAATACGGCAGAAAGGACAGCCAGACCGCGCCGTCATCCAGCTTCAGTGACTGCCCCAGCGCCGTGCTCACTTCCAGGCACTGCGACGGATTGCCATACAGCCGCTCCTCGATCAGTTGCCAGGCAAAACCGAACCCGATGTGTTCGAGTTGAGCCGCCATCATCGCCGAGAGGTCCAGCAAGGACATCAGTCGCACATGCTCGAAGGACAGTCCCAGATCGCGCGCCAGTTCGTACACGATCGCGGCATCGGCCAGGCCCTGCCCGTATAGATCGATTTCCAGTCGCTCGGTAGCCGCGGCAATGGCGTCATCGCTGCCGGTGATCGCCACCGGAATCGTGAACAGCGTGCCGCCGCCGATCGCCACGTCCGGCTCCAGCAGGGCCGTGGGCATTCGCCCGTCGCGCTCGCACAGCGTCAAACTGTGGCCCGCGGCCACGCCGGCACGCTGTCCGGCCAGAAACAGATTTCCCAGCTCCTGATGCACCGGAAACCCCGGGCGCAGCAGTTGCGCCGGGTCGTACAGGGCCGCCGACCAGACAAAGCCGTAGTCGTGTTCGGGTGGCAGGAAGCGCGCCAGTTGCGCGCCCATCGCCGCCATCAGCCCCTCGGCCGTCGCCCGCGTCAGCAGGTGCCGCTGCGGCAAGGCCCCCGCCACCGGCTCCAGCGCCAGCACCCCCATCCAGACCGTCGCCATCCCAGCTCCAACACCCACTTCAAGGGCGCGGACGATAGCGCAGGTGGCGCGAACAGGGTGTCGGTGGGTGGGGCGGTCGATTGTCGGTTGTCGGTTGTCGGTTGTCGGTTGGTGGTTGTCGGTTGGTGGTTGTCGGTTGTCGGTTGTCGGTTGGTGGTTGGGGCACGGGGCACGGGGCACGGGGCACGGGGCACGGGGCACGGGGAAAGGCTACGGGCTTCGGCGCTATTGTGGGTCCACACAGACAAGTCGGGACCCACAAGCAGACAAGTCTGGACCCACAAGCGCTGACCTCATTGTTTCGCTGCGCGCAATGACGCCGGCAGGGCAGCGCAGTCGCCGCTGAGCAGGGGCTCACCGACTGTCCACTGAACCAGCCCCATTGCAGTTTCTCCCCGCGGCCTCCGCGCCTCCGCGTGATCCAGCTCCAACCGACAACCGACAACCAACAACCCGCGCTGCGCGCGCAAGCCGGCACTGGTCTACACTGGTACTCTTGACCGCAGGGAGTGTCTGCCATGTCCGAGCGCCGTCCTCTGGCCGCCATTCTCGGTGGCTTGCGCATCCCCTTCTGCCGTCAGAACACCGCCTATGTCGACCTCTGCAACCTGGCGCTGGGCACGGAAGTGGTCAATCGCATGGTTGATCGTTTCGACCTCAAGGGCCTGGAACTGGGCGAACTCGCCTTCGGCGCAGTCCTGAAGCACTCGCGGGACTGGAATCTGGCCCGAGAGATCGCGCTCGGCTCCGGACTGGCGCACACCACCCCTGGCCTGACCCTGCAACGCGCCTGCGGCACCGGATTCGAATCGGCGATCGTGGTCGCCAACAAGATCGCGCTGGGTCAGATCCGAACCGGCATCGGCGGTGGCAGCGACAGCGCCAGCGAGGTGCCGCTGGTGCTGAGCCGTGAACTGAATGCGCGGATGCTGGCCGTGAATCGCGCCAGGACTTTCGGCGAGCGCTTGCGCGCCTTCAAGGGTTTCGGCTTCGGCGAGCTCAAGCCGGTCGCCCCGGCGGTCAGCGAACCGCGCACCGGCAAGAGCATGGGTGAACATTGCGAGATGATGGCCAAGACCTGGGGCATCAGCCGCAGGGATCAGGATCAACTGGCCTTCGACAGCCATCAGAAGGCGCATACGGCATTTGAGCGCGGCTTTTACGATGATCTGATCGCGCCCTTCCGCAGCCAGAAGCGCGACAACATCCTCAGGCCCGACACCAGCCTCGACAAACTGGCCTCGCTGAAGCCCGCCTTTGATCGCAAATCCGGCCAGGGCACACTGACCGCGGGCAACTCCACGCCGCTGACTGATGGCGCCAGTGCCGTGCTGCTGGCAGCACCTGACTGGGCCGCTGCCGAGGGCCGCGAGGTGCTGGCGCATCTGGTCGATGCCGAAGTCTCAGCCGTGGATTTCGTCGGTGGCGAGGGCCTGCTGATGGCGCCAACGGTAGCAGTCGCGCGACTGCTGCAACGCAACGGCCTCAGCTTTGCCGATTTCGATTTGTTCGAGATCCACGAGGCCTTCGCGGCGCAGGTGCTGTGCACGCTGGCGGCTTTCGAGTCAGCGACTTACTGCCGCGAACGTCTCGGCCTCGGTGCACCGCTGGGCGCGATTGATCGCGACAAGCTCAACATTGCCGGCGGCAGCCTCGCCATCGGTCATCCCTTTGCCGCCACCGGTGCACGCATGATCGCGGGCGCCGCCAGGTTGCTGAAGGATACCGGGGGTGGACGCGTGCTGGTCACGGCCTGCGCCGCCGGCGGCATGGGCGTCGCCGCGATCATCGAACGGCGCTAGCCCGCGTAGCTCACGTTGGCCCCATCGCGGCCTGCGTGACGATAGGGCGGTGCCATCCAGGCCCTGCGCCCCAAGTCGTCCAAGGTGCGCGGCGGGTCAGCGCCAATCAACCGGCGGCATCACCCTTGGGCTTCTCGCCGCAATAGGTCTCGAGGATTTTCTCGGTCTCGGCGATCTGGCCATCGCGCTCGGCCTGGGTCAACTCGCGCTGCTTGCCGTTCTCTTCGATCATGAAGCGGCCATCGCCCTTGAGCATCTTCAGATTCTCGGCGTGGGCCTTGCAACCGGCGCGACGCTGGGCATTGATCTCTGCGCGCTCTTCCTCCGACATCTGTTTCGGGTTCACGCCCTGCTGGGCCTGAGCTGCGCTGGCGCAAAGCACGAGCAACAACATTGCTGAAAAACGAAAGCTCACGGGTGTTCCTCCTCGAGTACTTGAAACCGGCGACGCATCGATGTCGCGTGCGCTGGATGTTAGCGAGTTCCAGAGTCCTGCGCGCGCCGTCCGGTATCTAATCGTCAACGCCGCCACGTCCATTCAGTGGAATTGAACCCGGCAGCGCCGACGCCCTGGATTAAACTGCGAGCAGACAAATCCCGAGGTCGGCCATGCTCCGCAGCCGCAAAGTTCCAGCCCTGATTTACGTCCTGCTGTGTTGTGCGGCCTGCAGCCAGATGGTTCGGGAGACGCCGGTCAGCGATGCCCGCAATCCTGCATTCGTCTTCGGCGCGCAACAACAAGGCCAGGCAGCCTTCGGCGAGATCACGGCGCAGACAGTCGACAGCCTCGTGGTTCCGGTGGAAGCCAGCTTCGATCCGGTCCCTGAGGCTGAGGCCGCTCGCTATCAGATGAGCGAGGAAGTTCAGCCCAAGCGCGAGGATCTGCCCGCGTCGGGCCAGCGGGGACGCGGCCACCCGGACGTCGCTGATCCGACCGAAAGCGATGCCGAAGCCGGCAGCAAGGCCGTTCCCGGCCCGCAACCCAACTTCTCGGGCAATGATTTCGACAACAACAGCAGCACTACGGGGGGTTTTCTGTTCATCCCGCCTGACAACCATGTGGCCGCGGGCACCGGCCATGTCGTCACCGTCACCAACGTCACCGTGCAATGGCACACCAATGCGGCCACACCGGTGCGTCAGTTCAATCAATCACTGCGCACCTTCTTCGCCTCGCTCAATCCGCCCAGCGGCAATTTCACCTTCGATCCCAAGGTCATCTACGACCCCTATTCCGATCGCTTCGTCATCCTGACGCTGGAACGGCGCGACACCGCCGACGGCGATCCGGTGAACAGCTCGCGCCTGCTCGTGGCCGTGTCCGACGACGGCGATCCCAACGGCACCTGGCGCTTCACCGCGATCAACAGCAAGATCTCGATCAGCGGCGCCGATCGCTGGGCCGATTTCCCGGGCTTTGCCGCCGATGAGGAAGCGGTCTACATCACCGCCAACATGTTCGGCTTTGGCCTGAGCGGCACCTATGCCGGCGTACGTCTGTGGATCATCCCGAAGAGCACTTTCTATGCCGGGCAGGCGCCGACGGTGTCGGTGATCAATCCCTATGCCGGCCTGTCCAACCCGCCCAATACCACGCAGCTGGCACGCATGGCCGGCGTCGCGCCCAACGGTGTGGGCCTGTGGATGGTGGCAACCGGCTGGAACAGCGGCACGACCGACCAGGTTCGAGTACTGCGCATCAACAATCCGCTGTCGGCACCCTCAATCAACGAACAGTTCCTGTCGCTGGGCAATATCGACAATGAGAGCGTGGCCATCCCCAGCGCGCCGCAATCGGGAACGACGACCCGCATCGATGCCGGCGACCGCCGTTCGTCGGATGCCATGTGGCGCAACAACGAGCTGTGGCTGGCACACACCGTGGTGCCGCCTTCTGGCGTCGATGCCGGCCAGGCCACTGCCCGCTGGATCCGGATCAACACCAGCAATCTCAACAGTCTGGTGGTGGCCGACCAGGGCGCCATCGGCGGCGAAACCATCGCCAGTGGCACCTATACCTTCTATCCCAACGTCGCCGTCAACGAGTACGGTCACGCGGCCATCGGTTTCTCCGCGGCAGCTTCCAGCATCTTCCCGAGCTCCTATTTCGTGACGCGTCGATCCAATGACAGCAGCGGCAGCAGCTCGAATCCGATCCTGCTGCGTTCGGGATCGGCCTACTACGTGCGCACCTTTGGCGGCGACAACCGCTGGGGCGATTACAGCGGCGTCGCGGTGGACCCGGTCAATCAGTGTTTCTGGGTGTACAACCAGCACGCCAACACCCGCGGCACACTGATCAGCGGCGAAGACGGCCGCTGGGCCACTGCGGCAACGCGCACCTGCGTGTGCCGTGGCACCGAATCCACTGGGGATGCCGATTTCGACGGCGTCTGCCTGAATCTGGACAACTGCCCGAGCACCTTCAATCCCAGCCAGACCGACACCGACAACGACGGCATCGGCGACGCCTGCGATCCCTGCCCGACGGTCTCCGGAACCAACTGCAACATCGCCACCACCACGACCATCACCAGTGACAATCCCGATCCGTCGGCAGTGGGCCAGTCGTATACGGTGGCGGTGACGGTCAGCAGCGGTGGCGGCACACCGACCGGGACGGTAGCCGTCAGCGATGGTGCCGGCGCCAATTGCAACGCCACGCTGAGTGGCGGCTCGGGCAGCTGCAACCTGAGCTCGGCCAGCGGCGGCAACCGCACGCTGACCGCCAGCTATCCCGCCACCGGCATCTTTGCCGCCTCGTCGGATACCGAATCCCATCTGGTGGCCAACGCCACTACCACCACGATCACCAGCGACAGCCCGGATCCTTCAGCGCCAGGCCAGGCCTACACCGTCAACGTGCAGGTCGGCAGCGCCTCGGGAACGCCCACCGGCACCGTGGCCGTCAGCGATGGCGCCGGGGCCAATTGCAATGCGCCGCTCACCGGTGGTCTGGGCAGCTGCAATCTGATCTCGGCCAGCACCGGCAACCGCACGCTGACCGCGAGCTATCCGGGTGTTGGCAGCTACGCACCCTCCAGTGACACCGAGCCCCATCTGGTCGCCAACCCGACCACCACCACCATCACCAGCGACCAGCCCGATCCTTCCGGCGTGGGCGCCGGCTACACCGTCAACGTGCAGGTCAGCAGCGCCAACGGCACGCCCACCGGCATCGTCGCCGTCAGCGATGGTACCGGCGCGACCTGCAATGCGCCGCTGACCGGCGGCATCGGCAGTTGCAATCTGATCTCGGCCACGCCCGGCATGAAGACACTGACGGCCAGCTATCCCCAAACCGGCGCCTTCGCCCCCTCGAGCGACACCGAGTCGCATGTAGTCGCCAACGCCACCACCACCACCATCACCAGTGACCAACCCGATCCGTCCGCGCCCGGCGCCAGCTACACGGTCAATGTCCAGGTCAGTAGTCCCAACGGCACGCCCAGCGGCACGGTGGCGATCAACGACGGCGTTGGCGCCAACTGCAACGCCACCCTGACCGGCGGCATCGGCAGCTGCAATCTGACGTCGACCACCCCCGGCAACCGCACACTGACCGCCACCTACCCACTGACCGGCGCTTTCGCCGGTTCCAGCGATACCGAGCCGCATGTGGTCGGCGGCGATGTGCTGTTTGTGGATGGGTTCGAATAGCGGCCCGGGCTTTGGCAACGCTTCTTGTCGTTGATAGCGAAAACCGAGTCGGCCTGATGCCAGAAGCGGTTCGCAGAGAACGTCGAGGAAAAGCAGAGCGAACCCCGAGAAATGCAAAATCGAATCTGGATTTGCTTTCTCTGCGTTCTCAGCGGCTCTCTGCGTTCTCTGCGTTCCGCTCCTGATCTCGTATTGCGTCCAGTGCAACGACTTTCGCCACTGGCCGCGATGTGCAGGTCGCGACGCAAGGTCGCACCTGCGACGAGGCGCTACTGCGCGGTCCAGCCGCCGTCCATGGCCATGTTGCTGCCGGTGATCTGGGCTGCGGCGTCCGAGCACAGGAACACCGCCAGCGCGGCCACCTGCTCCACAGTCACGAATTCCTTGGTCGGCTGCGCCGCCAGCATGACATCGCGCTTGACCTGTTCCTCAGTCAGGCCGCGGGCCTTCATGGTGTCCGGAATCTGGCGTTCGACCAGTGGTGTCCACACATAGCCCGGGCAGATCGAGTTGACGGTGATGCCGAAAGTGGCCAGTTCCAGCGCCACGCTCTTGGTAAAGCCGGCAATGCCGTGCTTGGCCGCCACATAGGCGCTCTTGAACGGCGATGCCACCAGCGCGTGGGCACTGGCGGTGTTGATGATCCTCCCCCAGCGCCGGCCTTTCATCTGCGGTACCACCGCACGGGTGGCGTGAAAGGCGGCCGACAGATTGATGGCAATGATCTGATCCCACTTGTCCAGCGGGAATTCCTCGATCGGCGACACGAACTGGATGCCGGCATTGTTGACCAACACATCGACACTGCCAAAAGCCGCAGTGGCTTCCTGCACCATGGTCTCGATGGCGCCGCCGTCACGCATGTCGGCAGCGCTGTAGCGAGCCTTCACCCCAAACTCGGCCTCGATCGCCAGCCGCAGCGATTCGATCTCGGTCGCATCGCCAAAACCATTCAGGGTGATGTTCAAGCCCTGCGCTGCCAGCGCCCGGGCAATGGCCAGGCCAATGCCGCTGGTAGATCCTGTCACCAGGGCATTGCGCGCGACCTTGTTCAAACTCGACATGGACGAACTCCGGTCAAAGAAGCAAGGATGCCTGCCCGGAGCACTTGGCGCATCCGACCAAAAGTACCAGGCTACTGCGAGGCGTCGCAGTCGTCGGTCACGGCATCCATGGTCCGGGTGATCTGGTCGATGGAATCCGCCAGATACTGGATGTTGCCGGAGTCAACCTTTCCAGCCATGTGCGAGAGCACGGCTTCGAGTTCCTCGCCCAAGGCCACCTGATCGGCGTTGCCGGCGCCCTGAAGCGCACCCGCCAGCGTGGCCGAACCCTCGGTCAGCGCGCCCAGCGCCTCGCCGATCTGTTCGTAATCACTCTCGCTGAAGCCGTCTGCCTCATCGGAGTCCAGCAGATTGGCAATGTCGTTCCAGGAATTGGCGACATCGTTGACCATCTCGCAGATTTCGGCTGCGGGCGCTGAAATCGGCGCAGCCAGAAGCAAGGCACAAGCAATGACCGAGATTCGCATGTTACGGGCTCCGAGGGGATCGTGGGGGTAGCCGCCAGGATGTCCCCAGCTGACCCGGCGGCGGGGTGATGGACGCCCCGCCATTTGATCACTACGCGGGGCGCCGCGCACGCGAAATCGGCGGCAACTGAAGGCCTAATCCAGGGCCGTTCAGCAGCCACTGAGAATCGCGTTAGTCGGCAGGCTGGCGGTCTTGCTCTGAACTCACGCGGCGGTAGTTGCCGTCGAAGCTCACGGTCCATTCCTCGCCATCGGCGCTGGCCTCCCACAGCTGACGCACCGAGCCGTCCGGCTCGCGCGACCAGGTGATCCGCTGCTGGTCCATTTGGCCAGTCTTGGCGTTCGGCAACTGGCCCAGCATGACCATGCGCCCCTGCGCGTCCACATCGCCTCGAAGTCGCAGCACATAGCCTGCTGCACTCACCCAGAACTGATGCCAATGCTGGTCGGCCGGGTCATAGGCGTTGTAGCTGACGCCGGTGGTTCCGCTGGCGCTGCGCCAGGACTCGGACAGCCCACAACCCTGTTCGATGGCCCGGATGCTGTTATGACCGATCAGCTTGTCGCCACTGTAGACATCCCAGTCACCCAACCAGAAGTCGAAAGCGTGGAAAGCCGGATCGGCGCAGGCCGACGGCGGAGTCGCGACGGCTGATGTCTGCTCTGCCATGGCGCCTTCAAGTGGCAGTGCCAAAAACCATGCGCAGACCCAGATTCGGGATCTGCGAGACAGGAATCCAGCGATCGTCTGATGCATGAGATCACGCTCCGCAGTAGGCCAGTAGTGGGCCGCAAGTCCAGTGGCTGCCAGAAGTCTTGGCTTGCGGCCTGTTCATTGCAGCGCCCCGAGTGCTTCTGCATTCGATTCCCTGCGCGCCAGATCGATGGCCGTGTCACCGGCATCGTTGCTGATCAGCGGGTCGGCGCCAGCCGCTCGCAGCAGCGTGATCAGTCTCGGCTGGTTGCGGTGTGCGGCTGAGTGCAGCGGCGTGTAGCCCGCCTGCTGTCGAGCATTGGGATCGGCGCCAAAAGCCAGCAACAAGTGCACAAGGCGACAGCCCAGGACCTCATCCCGGTGGGTGCAGGCGGCATGGACCGGGGCGACGCGCATGGGATTGGCGGCAGCCTGGGCAGCATCGGCACCCGCCGCCAGCAACAGCGCCGCGCAAGCTGCCTGCCCAAAGAACACCGCCAGCCCCAGTGCCGGGAAGCCATCGACAGCCAGCGCCGAGACGGCCGCCGGGTCATCCCTCAGCAGGCTCGAAACCGTATCGGTCAATCCCAGTGCCGCCGCTTCGAACAGATCCAATGCGGACTTGTGTCCGGCGATGACCAAGGCCGCCTCACGCTGGCCCTGGTAGAGGGCCCAGAGGATCATCGACACGCCCTGCTCGCTGGTCGCTGCAGCCAGACTCGGGTCTGCGGCCAGCAGTTGCTCAAGCTCAACGACGTTGCCAGCGCTGATCGCCGCCTGCAACTTTGGCAGATTCAGATTCATGAATGCTCCCCCAACGCAGTCTGGACCCGTTCATCAGCACCTTACGAGCGCACGTTTACGGTGATGACAGCGCCCGCGACCGTGGGCAAGTGCCGGAAGGCAGGGGTAAGCCATGCAAACTGCGATTCGATTGACTTCACGCCAGAGCATTGATCCAAAGCGAGTGGCTGCCTGGTCCGGCGTGCTGCTGCTGCACGTCTGGGTGCTCGGCATGATGCTGCTTCCACGCGAGGCCACGCAGCCCATCCAGAAACCGACATTGTCCGTTGAGCCGGTCATCATCTTTGATCCGATCGACCCGCCGCCGCTGCCACCACCCCCCGTTGAGGTTCCACCGCCGCCCATCACCCTCCATCGAATCGCGCCGCCGCCAACCGTCGCTCCCACGCCCGCCGCTGCTCCGGCAACGACCACGGTCGAGATCGTGGTCAGTACCCCCTCTGACGAGCCGCGCATGGCACCGGGTCCGGTCGATGTCGGCCCCACCGGCATTTCGGGCACCGGCGAAGGCGAACTGGTCAACTTGCGCGTGCTGGTCAAACGCCAACCCGCCTACCCAAGACGTGAACTGGCCCGCGGCATCGAAGGGGACGTCGTGCTGCGTGTGCTCGTGAACGAGAAGGGCGATCCGCAAACCATCGAGGTCATCGGCGGCACCCGCAATCGCAACTTCGAAGCCTCGGCCATCAAGGCCATCAAGCGCTGGAAATTCCAGCCCTACATGGTCGATGGCAAGCCGCGCGCCGCCTGGGCTCGCGTGCCGGTGAGCTATACCCTGGATTAAGAGAAAGCCGGACTGAACCGCGGGCTGGATCTGCAACACTCTCCAGCCCGCATTCATCGCTTCATCGCGACGAAGCGATATAATGTGCGTTCTCGTGCCAGCCTGTCGCTGGCCAGTCCACTCATCGAGGGGCGCTGCAATCCCGCTATCGGGGTCACGCTCGGTGAGCTATGGCCTTCGCAAGGAAGGGCGCCCGTCCGTGATAGACAACGAGGACGCTGATGAACGCAGTAGTGAAGGAAATCCAGCCGCACGATTACAAGGTGCGCGACATCTCCCTGGCCGAATGGGGCCGCAAGGAAATCCAGATGTCCGAGCACGAGATGCCCGGCCTGATGGCAATCCGTGCCAAGCACGCAGCCGCCAAGCCGCTGGCTGGCGTGCGTCTGACCGGCTCGCTGCACATGACGGTGGAAACCGCAGTGCTGATCGAGACCCTGGTGGCGCTGGGCGCCAACGTGCGCTGGGCGTCGTGCAACATCTTCTCCACCCAGGACTATGCGGCGGCCGCCATCGCCAAGACCGGTACGCCGGTGTTTGCGTGGAAGGGTGAGACCCTGGAAGAGTACTGGGACTGCACCCTGGACGCGCTGACCTTCCCGGGTGGCAAGGGGCCGGAACTGGTGGTCGACGATGGTGGCGATGTCACGCTGCTGATCCACAAGGGCTACCAGATGGAACAGGGCGACCGTTGGGTCGACAGCCCGAGCGACAGCGAAGAAGAGGCGGTCATCAAGCGCCTGCTCAAGCGCACCGCCAAGGAACGCCCCGGCTTCTGGCACGCAGTGGTCAAGGAATGGCGCGGTGTCTCCGAAGAAACCACCACCGGCGTCAACCGCCTGTATCAGATGAAGGCGCTGGGCAAGCTGCTGATCCCGGCCATCAACGTCAACGACTCGGTCACCAAGAGCAAGTTCGACAACCTCTACGGCTGCCGCGAGTCACTGGCCGATGGCATCAAGCGCGCGACCGATCGCATGATCGCCGGCAAGCTGGCCGTGATCTGCGGTTTCGGCGATGTGGGCAAGGGTTCGGCACGCTCGCTGCGTGGCTTCGGCGCCCGTGTGGTCGTGACCGAGATCGATCCGATCTGCGCACTGCAGGCGGCGATGGAGGGCTTTGAAGTGACCACGGTGGAAGACACTCTGGGCCGGGCCGACATCTACGTCACGGCGACCGGCAACAAGGACATCATCACCGTCGAGCACATGTCGAAGATGAAGGACCAGGCCATCGTCTGCAACATCGGCCATTTCGACAACGAGATCCAGGTCGATCTGCTCAACGCGACCAAGGGCGTGACCAAGACCAACATCAAGCCGCAGGTGGACAAGTACACCTTCCCGGGCGGCAACGAGATCTACATGCTGGCCGAAGGCCGTCTGGTCAACCTCGGCTGCGCCACCGGCCACCCGAGCTTCGTGATGTCCAACTCCTTCGCCAATCAGGTGCTGGCACAGATCGACCTGTGGGCGAACAAGGACAAGTACGAGCCGGCTGTGTATCAGCTGCCGAAGAAGCTCGACGAGGAAGTCGCGCGTCTGCATCTGGAGAAGATCGGCGTCAAGCTGACGAAGCTGACCGAGAGCCAGTCCAGCTACATGGGCATTCCGCAGGAAGGCCCGTACAAGCCGGAGCATTATCGGTACTGAGCTAAGACCGGGACTCGGGACTCGGGACTCGGGACTCGGGACTCGGGACTCGGGACTCGGGACTCGGGACTCGGGACTCGGGACTCGGGACTCGGGACTCGGGACTCGGGGAAAGGCTAAACGGAAAGGGCGTCGCAGTTGCGACGCCCTTTTTGCTTTTGTGGGTCCAGACTCATCTGGACGCTTCAGCTTGTAGATGCGAATTTCTCGCACCCTGTCGGTCCAGATTCATCTGGACGCTTTTCCTCTTCGCGAAGCGAGGAGCCCGAGTCCCGGCATTCTGGAGTGCCGAGCCGCGCGCTCCTCAGCGCTTCTTCTTGCCCAGACCCGCCGCCTCGCGCAGCGCTTCAGCCTTGTCGGTCTTTTCCCAGGAGAAGGCGGTGTGCGACTTGCCGTCGGCACCCTTGATCTCATAGGGCTTGCGACCAAAGTGGCCGTAGGCGGCGGTATGCTGATACACCGGATGGATCAGATCCAGCATCTGGACGATGCCGTAGGGGCGCAGGTCGAAGTGCGCTCGGATCAACTTCTCGATCTGCTCGTCGCTGATCTTGCCGGTACCGAAGGTGGTCACCGAAATGCTGGTCGGCTCGGCCACACCGATGGCATAGGAGACCTGGATCTCGCACTTGCTGGCAAGGCCGGCAGCGACGATGTTCTTGGCCACATAGCGGCTGGCGTAGGCGGCCGAACGGTCGACCTTGGACGGATCCTTGCCCGAAAAGGCGCCACCGCCGTGGCGAGCCATGCCACCGTAGGTGTCGACGATGATCTTGCGGCCGGTCAGGCCGCAGTCGCCCACCGGACCACCAATGACGAACTTGCCGGTGGGATTGATGTGGAACTTGGTGTGCTTGCCAATCCACTTGGCCGGCAGCACCGGCTTGACGATGTGCTCCATCACCGCCTCGATCAGATCCTTCTGCTTGATGCCCGGATCATGCTGCGTGGACAGCACTACCGCATCGATGCCGGCGACCGCGCCATCTTCGTAGCGCAGCGTCACCTGACTCTTCGCATCAGGGCGCAGCCACGCCATCGGCGAGTTCTTCTTCTTGCGCACCTTGCTCTGCTGCTCCACCAGGCGGTGGCTGTAGTAGATCGGGGCCGGCATCAGCTCCGGCGTTTCATCGCAGGCATAACCGAACATCAGGCCCTGATCGCCGGCGCCCTGCTCTTCCGGGTGCTTGCGATCAACGCCCTGAGCGATGTCCTGGGACTGCTTGCCGATCAGATTCAGAATGCCGCAGGTGGCGCCATCGAAACCGACGTTCGAACTGTTGTAACCCACATCGACAATGACCTTGCGCACCAGCGCTTCCAGATCGACCCAGGCGCTGGTCGTGATCTCGCCGGCGACGATGGCCACGCCGGTCTTGACCATGGTCTCGCAGGCCACGCGGGCATTCTTGTCCTGCGCCAGGATCGCGTCCAGCACGGCATCGGAAATCTGATCGGCGAGCTTGTCCGGGTGACCTTCGGACACGGATTCGGAAGTAAACAGGTATGCGCTCATGGACAAGTCCTAATCGGGTCAAGGCAAAGGCCGGGGATCATACCCGGGTGCAACCGAATGCGCACACAATGGACGGCTATACGGCCGCAAAAAGACCTCGGCCCGACAGGCGCCGCGGCAGCCGCAAAGCTCCCAACTGATGTATGCACCCGTACGACGCCCGCCCAGGCTGATTGACGGCCGCAAGTTGCGAAACTAAGATCACGCGCTTCTGCTGCAGCGCAGCATTCGAGACTAGAACCATGGCCCAGAGCCCAGAGAGATTGGCGGTCGTCACCGGCGGCATCGGTGGTCTAGGCACCGAAATCTGCGCGCATCTCGCCCGCGCGGGTCGGCGAGTCGTGGCCGCGGATCTCGATCACAGCCCGGAGCGCATCGCCCAGTTCCGCCAGGACGTGTCCGAGTTCAATGGCCAGATCCAGTTTGAAGCCCTCAACGTGGCTGACTTTGACGATTGTGCCGAGTTCGCAGCACGCGTGCATGCGCACCATGGACCCGTTGACATTCTGGTGAATGCTGCCGGCATCACCCGTGACACCACGCTGCGCAAGATGGAAGCCCAGCACTGGAATGACGTCATGCGCGTCAATCTTGATGGCGTGTTCAACCTTTCCCGGCAGTTCGTCGACGGCATGTGCGAACGCCAGTTCGGCCGCATCGTCAACATCAGCTCGGTCAACGGTCAGACCGGCCAGTTCGGACAGACCAACTATTCGGCGGCCAAGGCCGGCATGCATGGGTTCACGATGGCGCTGGCCCGGGAAGTGGCGCGCAAGGGCGTTACCGTGAACTCGGTATCACCCGGCTACTGCAAGACCCAGATGGTCATGAAGATCCCGGAAGCCATCCGCAACGACATCATTGCCAAGATTCCGGTCGGAAGACTGGGTGAGCCGGCGGATATCGCCCGAGTCGTGAATTTCCTCAGCGCCGATGAATCCGGATTCATCACCGGCGCCAATCTGCCGGTCAACGGCGGCTATTTCATGGATTGAGCGGGCATAGCGTCAAGGCTGCAGACAGCGCGCAATCCCAGGCGCCACATACCTCAGTGACTATTGCAGCGCGGAACGCGCTGCTGATCCTGATCGTACCTGCCGAGAGCCCTATTGTCCCGAACTCGAGCTCTCGCTGACCCGGGCACCTTGCTTGCGCACAATGACCATGGCCAGTTCGATGGCCTGCTCGTAATTGAGCCGCGGATCGACGGTGGAATGGTAGGCGCGCTGCAGATCATGCTCGGTCAGGTCGCGGGCACCCCCCATGCATTCGGTGACGTTCTCACCGGTCAACTCCAGGTGGGCACCACCCAGACGTGAGCCACTGGCGGCGTGAATATCGAAAGCCTGTTCCAGCTCCGAACGGATGTTCTCGAAACGCCGGGTCTTCAAGCCTGAAGCGGTACCTTCGGTATTGCCATGCATGGGGTCACAACACCACAGCACTCGCTTGCCGTTGTTGCGAACCACATCAATCAGACGCGGCAAATGCTCGGCGATCTTGTTGGCGCCGAGGCGATGAATCAGGGTCAGACGTCCCGGCTCGTTGTCCGGATTCAATCGCTCGATCAGACGAATCAACTGCTCTGCCGTCACCGACGGCCCGATCTTGACGCCGACCGGATTGCGGATCCCGCGGAAATACTCGGTGTGCGCGCCATCCAGGGCCGCCGTGCGCATGCCGATCCAGGGGAAATGAGTGGAAAGGTTGAACCAGCCCCACTGCCGCGGAACCTGGCGTGTCAGCGCCTCTTCGTAATGCAGCAACAGCGCCTCGTGCGAAGTGTAGAAATCGACCCGACGCAGACTACCGATGGGCGCACCGCCTACACTTTCCATGAAGCGCACGGCATCGCCGATAGACCGAACCATGTCACGGTACTCGCGCTCAAAGGGCGAGTGCTTGACCCAGTCCAGATCCCAATATTCCGGGTGGTGCAGATCGGCAAAACCGCCATCGATCAGTGCCCGCACAAAATTCATGGTCATGGCCGAGCGCGAGTGACCTTCGATCAGTCGCGCCGGATCCGGCCGCCTGGATTCCGGCGTGAACTCCGGCCCGTTGACCAGGTCGCCCCTGTAGCTGGGCAAGGTCACTCCGTCGCGTGTCTCCATATCGGCCGAGCGCGGCTTGGCGTACTGCCCCGCAAAGCGCCCCACCCTCACGATGGGCTGCTTCAACCCGTGCACCAGCACCAGACTCATCTGCAGCAGGACCTTCAGCCGATTGGCGATATGCGGGCTGTTGCAGTCGCTGAAATTCTCGGCGCAATCACCACCCTGAAGCAGAAAACGCTTGCCATCGGCAGCGTCCGCCAGTTCCTGCCGCAACTGCATGATTTCCCACGAGGTGACCAGGGGCGGCAACGACTTGAGCTCGAGCAGACGGGCATTGAGCGCCGCCAGATCATCGTATTGCGGTTGCTGCAGCGCAGTGCGCTCACTCCATGACGACGGCGACCAGTTGGGGACTTCCTTGATGGCAGTAAGCACGGGATCTTTCCTCAAAACAGGGGTTCTAGGCGCCATGAATCAATCGCACTCCAATCTACTCAGCGGCGCGGGGGGAAAACCAGAAGCATGAGCATCGCCAGCGCCATGACTGCGAAAGCCACAAAGGTCCATACCGGCATGCTCAAACCGAGAAACTCCCAATCGACGTTCGCACATTCGCCCGAGGTCATCAGCACTGTCTTGAGCATGTTGCCGAATGGAAAGTTGTCCCACATGTAATCCAGCGGCGGGGCACAGGAAGGCACCTGATCCTTGGGCAGGGACTGCAACCAGACATGTCGTCCAGCAATCGCCGCCCCGAGTACTCCAGCCAGCAGGGCGAACCCGGCGTAAATGCGAGCACCCAATGGTCCCGGCCCATGCAACGCGCCGAGCAGACAGATGGCCCCGAAGAGCATCACCGCAACCCTCTGGAACATGCACAAAGGGCAGGGAACCAGACCCAGACCGTACTCTGCATAGAAGGCATATGCCAGCAACAGCGCGCAGACCAACGCGAAGGCGCCAAACACCTGCCGGGAACTCAGATTTCTCAATGCCAACATCTGCCTTTCTCTGTCATCACCGTTGAGCCCGACTAGGACAACGGCAGGTGCCGAAGGTTTCATCAGCAGGAAAACTCAAGGCTTTCGAACTGCAGCGCTTGAGTGTAACCGAAGAAGGGTGGGTTGCTGCAGTGCAAAAAAAAGGCCGCCTTACGGCGGCCTTTCTGCGATCGGAGCGAATCGCGATCAGGCGTCGGCATCGACCGCTGCCGCCGCGTTCTGCGGGCGGTCGACCAGTTCGACATAGGCCATCGGCGCGTTGTCGCCAGCGCGGAAACCGCACTTCAGAATGCGCAGATAGCCACCGGGACGAGCGCGGTAGCGCGGACCCAGTTCAACGAACAGCTTGCCGATGACAGCCTTGTCACGCAGGCGACTGAACGCCAGACGACGATTGCTGACACCATCTTCCTTCGCCAGAGTCAACAAGGGCTCGGCGAAGCGACGCAGTTCCTTGGCCTTGGGCAGGGTGGTCTTGATCAGCTCATGCTGAAACAAGGAGTTGGTCATGTTGCGAAACATGGCCTGGCGGTGGGCGCTGGTGCGCGCAAAGGCGCGGCCGGCATTACGATGACGCATGACTAATTCTCCTTATCAACCGCCAAAACCGCTGGTGGCAAGTCCTGGCGGCGGCCAGTTCTCCAGCTTCATGCCGAGCGACAAACCACGCGCTGCCAGCACATCCTTGATTTCAGTGAGCGACTTCTTGCCCAGATTCGGCGTCTTCAGCAGCTCAACCTCAGTGCGCTGAATCAGATCACCGATGTAGTAAATGCTCTCGGCTTTCAAACAATTCGCCGAACGCACCGTCAGTTCCAGGTCATCGATCGGACGCAGCAGGATCGGATCAACCTCAGCCCGGCCCGCAGCAGGACGCTCAACTTCCCGACGACTGACGTCGGCGAAAGCGCCCAACTGGTCGACCAGAATGCCGGCAGCCTGCTTGACCGCATCCACCGCATCGACCGTACCGTCGGTTTCAACGTCCAGCACCAACTTGTCCAGATCGGTACGCTGCTCGACGCGCGCGCTCTCGACCGTGTAGGCCACGCGACGAATCGGGGCATACGTGGCATCGATCTGCAGACGGCCGATCGGACGAGCCTCGTCCTCCGGCATACGGCGGCTGCTCGCGGCCTCGTAACCCACACCCCGGGCGATCTTCAGACGCATCGACAAGGACACGTCCTTGGTCAGGGTGCAGATCAACAGATCCGGGTTCACCACTTCCACATTGTGATCAGTGGTGATGTCGCCAGCCGTCACCGGACCCCGACCCTTGCGGCTCAGATGAACAGTGGTCTGATCGACATTGTGCAAACGCACAGCCACGTCCTTCAGGTTCAGCAGGATCTCGACCACATCCTCCTGAACGCCTTCCATGGTGCTGTATTCGTGCAGGACCCCGTCAATCTCGACTTCAGTCACCGCTGCCCCAGGAATGGAGGACAGCAACACGCGACGAAGCGCGTTACCCAAAGTATGGCCAAATCCCCGCTCCAGCGGCTCGAGTACTACTCGTGCACGCCGATCACCGGCATTCTCGACCACCAGATTGTGGGGACGCAGCAAACTGGTTGCAGACGTCATGAATAAACCTCGCAGGATTACTTGGAATAGAGCTCGACGATCAAATTCTCATTGATGTCGGCGGACAAATCACTGCGGTCAGGAACCTGCTTGAACACACCCTCGGCCTTGGCTGCATCGATTTCCAGCCAGCTGGGGGTCAGATCCATTTCCTGACTCAGGGTCAGAGCTTCCTTGACGCGGAGCTGCTCCTTGGCACGATCCGCCAGGGCGACGATGTCGCCGACCTTGACCTGATAGGAGGCCAGGTTGACGATCTTGCCGTTGACCTTGACGCCGCGATGGGAAACCATTTGCCGTGCCTGAGCGCGGGTCACCGCGAAACCGAGGCGATAGACGACATTGTCCAGTCGCGATTCCAGCAACTGCAGCAGGTTCTCACCGGTCGCACCGCGACGGCGATTTGCCTCAAAGTAGTAACGACGAAACTGGCGCTCCAGCACACCATAGATACGCTTGACCTTCTGCTTTTCGCGCAACTGCAGCGAGTAGTCAGAATTCTTGGCCTTCTTGGCGGTGCCGTGCTGACCAGGCTTCTGCTCGATCTTGCACTTCTTGTCGATCGGGCGAGCCGGGCTCTTCAGGAAAAGGTCGGTGCCTTCCCGGCGAGCCAGTTTGCAGGTGGGTCCAGTATAACGAGCCATGACGTCAATCCTCCTTGATTACACGCGACGGCGCTTCGGCGGACGGCAGCCGTTGTGCGGAATCGGCGTCACATCCAAAATGTTCGTCACCTTCAGACCAAGCGCATTCAGCGCACGAACGGCAGACTCACGACCCGGACCCGGGCCCTTGATCCGCACTTCCAGTGCCTTTACGCCGTATTCCAGCGCCACCTTGCCAGCCTTCTCTGCAGCAACCTGGGCCGCGAACGGGGTACTCTTGCGAGACCCGCGGAAACCGGCGCCACCTGAAGTCGCCCAGCTCAGGGCATTGCCCTGACGGTCGGTGATCGTGATCACCGTGTTGTTGAATGAAGCCTGGACGTGCGCGATGCCATCCGACACCGAGCGCTTGATTTTCTTCTTGGCTTTACCAGCCGAGGCAGACGCCTTGCTCATATTCTAATTCCGTTTGAAGTTTCTTACTTCTTGATCTGCTTACGCGGGCCCTTGCGGGTGCGCGCGTTGGTGCGGGTACGCTGGCCGCGGATCGGCAGGCCCTTGCGATGACGCAGGCCGCGGTAGCAGCCCAGATCAATCAACCGCTTGACGCTCATCGCCACTTCACGACGCAGATCACCTTCGACGGTGAACTTGCCGATCTCGGCACGCAAACGCTCGACCTCGGCCTCGCTGAGGCTCTTGACCTTGGTGGCCGGGTCGACACCAGCGCCCGCGCAGATCTTGCGTGCACTGCTACGCCCGATCCCGTAGATACTGGTCAAGCCGATCCACGCATGCTTGTTGACCGGGATATTGACTCCCGCGATACGTGCCATGAGTACTCTCCACTTCAAGAGCGCGACTGGTGGAACCGCCTATTGTAGCAGCTTCCTACCAGCGATGCGCAAGTTTCTTCTGATTCCGGGCTGACGGACAGCTTTACTTCAGCAAGCCGCCACGCCCGACGTTCTTGAGGTTCGCTTTCTTCAACAGACTGTCGTACTGGTGCGACATCAGATGCGCCTGAATCTGCGCCATGAAGTCCATCACTACAACCACCACGATCAACAATGACGTTCCACCGAAGTAGAACGGCACATCGAAATAGATCCGCATGATCTCCGGGAGCAGGCAGACCGCGACCAAGTAAAGGGCACCGACTGCCGTCAGACGCGTCAGCACGCCGTCAATGTATTCGGCCGTTGCCTTACCGGGGCGAATGCCCGGGATCAAGGCGCCGGACTTCTTCAGATTGTCAGCCGTCTCCTGCGCATTGAAGACCAACGCTGTGTAGAAGAAGGCGAAGAAGAAGATCAGTGCCGAGTAGATCAGCATGTGCAGCGGCTGCTCCGGACCCAGCATGGCCGCAACACGTTGCAGCCAGCGCGAGCCCTCTCCAGTTCCGAACCAGGTTGCAGCAGTCGCCGGAAACAGGATCAGGCTTGACGCAAAGATCGGCGGAATCACGCCCGACATATTCAGCTTCAGAGGCAGATGCGAGGACTGGTTCTGATAAGCCTGCCGCCCCGACATTCGACGCGCGTAATTCACGGTGATACGTCGCTGCGCTCGCTCCATGAACACCACGAACGCCGTCACCACGACCACAATGCCCAAGACCAGAATGATCGACAGGAACTGGAGCTGGCCGGTGCTGGCCAATTCCAGCGTCGTCGCAATCGCACCCGGGAAACCGGCCACGATGCCGGCGAAGATGAGGATCGAGATACCGTTCCCGATACCGCGCTCGGTCACTTGCTCACCAAGCCACATCAGATACATCGTGCCAGCCGTCAGACTGATCACCGCCGTCACCAGGAAGCCGACGCCAGGCGAGATCACCACGCTGCCGCCCTGCTGCTGCAAGGCGAAGGCCACGCCGAAGCCCTGGAAAATGGACAGACCCAGGGTGCCCCATCGGGTGTATTTCGTCAGCGTGCGTCGACCGGCCTCACCTTCCTTCTTCAGTGCCTGCAACGACGGCAGGGCCGTCGCCAGAATCTGAACCACGATCGACGCGGAGATATAAGGCATGACGCCGAGGGCGAAAACCGAGAAGCGCGCTAGCGCGCCGCCCGAAAACATGTTGAACACGTCGATGATGGTCCCGCGCTGCGACTGCATCAACTGCAGCAGGGCCTCGGGATTCACGCCCGGCACGGGAATGAAGCTGCCCGCCCGGAAGACGATCAGCGCACCGAGAACGAAAAGCAGACGCGAGCGCAGCTCGGTCATCTTTCCGAGCCCGCCCATCGCTGAGGCTGAACTGTTCGACGCCTTGGCCAAGAGTCTTACTCCACCGATCCGCCGGCTGCGAGGATTGCCGCCTTGGCACCCTCGGTACAGGCAATTCCGCGCACGTTGACCGCGCGAGTGATTTCGCCCTGCTTGACAATCTTCACGCGCTTGGCATTGGAACCGACCATGCCGGCCGCTTTCAGCGTGGCAAGGTCAACCAGATCGCCTTCGACCTTGTCCACACGGTAGAGCATGACTTCGGCCGCATCGGCAGACATCTTCGAGCGGAATCCGATTTTCGGCAGGCGACGCTGCAAGGGCATCTGACCACCCTCGAAGCCAGCCTTCACCTTGCCCTTGCCGGCGCGTGCGAACTGGCCCTTGTGACCGCGACCGCAGGTCTTGCCCAGGGTCGAGCCGATGCCGCGCCCGACGCGGCGGGCTTCCTTCTTGCTGCCCTCGGCGGGCTTGATCGTATTAAGTCTCACGGATACATCTCCACTCGTTCGACAGCGTCAGCTTTCGACACGAACCAGGTAATTGACCTTTTCTATCAGGCCGCGAACGCAGGGGCTGTCCTTCAGTTCGACGACGTGATTCATGCGCTTCAGTCCCAGAGCCTTGACGCACAGGCGATGACGCGCCGGCGTGCTGTTCGGGCTCTTCACCAGGCGGACGCGAACCGTTGCATTGTTTTCACTGCTCATGCGACTTCCCCGTCAACTCTTCCAGACTCTTGCCGCGCTTGGCAGCGTAGTCAGCCGGAGCTGCCATCCGCGCCAGACCCTTGATGGTGGCGCGCACCAGATTGATCGGATTACGCGAACCGAAGGACTTCGCCAACACGTTCTGTACGCCGACCACCTCGAAGACTGCGCGCATGGCGCCGCCGGCAATAACGCCGGTACCTTCGGAAGCAGG
This sequence comes from Rhodanobacteraceae bacterium, assembly GCA_024234055.1. Lineage (NCBI taxonomy): Bacteria > Pseudomonadati > Pseudomonadota > Gammaproteobacteria > Lysobacterales > Rhodanobacteraceae > Rhodanobacteraceae bacterium. The sequence goes on along the minus strand of JACKOW010000001.1, from coordinate 665,342 downwards.
CTGCATGTACACCTTGGCCGCACCATGGACACCCTGAGCCGGATACCACAAGGTGCCTGCATTCAGGCTCACCTTGACCATGTTGCGACGAGCGCGGTCCATGGCCTTGGAGATTGCGGCGGGCACTTCTCGCGCCTTGCCGTAGCCGATTCCGACGCGACCGTTACCGTCGCCAACCACGGTCAGTGCCGTAAAGCCGAACTGCCGACCGCCCTTGACCACCTTGGCCACGCGGTTGACCGCAACCAGCTTTTCCAGCAGGCCATCACTACTTTCGTTATCGTTAGACATGCTACTCACCTATAGAGATCGAGGGGGCGGCAAAGCCGTCCTCAGAACTGGAGGCCGCCCTCGCGAGCCGCGTCGGCCAGCGCCTGGATACGTCCGTGGTACTTAAACCCCGAACGATCAAACGCAACTCGGTCTACTCCCGCCGCCAAAGCCAGCTTGGCAATCGCCTTGCCGACCGCAGCCGCTGCAGCCTTGTTCTTGGTTCCGGTCAGGCCCTCACGGACCTCCTTTTCCAAGGTTGACGCTGCCGCCAACACACCGGAGCCGCCAGCCGCGAAAACCTGGGCGTAAATATGCTGCCCACTGCGGTGTACGGTCAGCCGTGGAACCATCAGTTCCCGAATCCGATGCCGTGTCGATTGCGCTCTGCGCAGTCGCGCTTCTTTCTTGTCCACTTTGGCCATGACTATTAATGTCCTTGCATGAAACCGGGCCCAGACCGAAATCAGGCCTTCTTCGCTTCCTTGAGCGTGATCTTCTCGCCGCTGTAACGCACACCCTTGCCCTTGTAGGGCTCAGGCGGACGGAACGCGCGGATCTTCGCAGCAACCTGACCCACAGCCTGCTTGTCGGCGCCCTTGATCAGAATTTCTGTCTGAGTCGGCGTCTCGACGCTGACGCCCTCGGGCACCTTGAACAGCACCGGGTGCGAGAAGCCCAGGGTCAGATTGACATCGCGACCCTGCATGGCGGCGCGATAGCCAACACCGACCAGTTCAAGCTTGCGCTCATAACCGGCAGACACACCGGTCACCAGATTCGCCAGCAGCGCACGGACGGTGCCAGCCATGGCGTCGTTCGCCAGATCCGCAGGACTGACGTTGACCTGGCCGCCATCCACATTGACACTGACACCGGCCGGCTGCGCGATCGACAAGGTGCCCTTCGGTCCCTTGACGCTGATGGAACCCGCGGCCATCGACATCTCGACGCCCTTGGGCAGGGAAATTGGCTTTTTAGCTACACGTGACATGATGAACTCCTAGGATCACGCGACCAGGCACAAGACTTCGCCGCCCAGCCCTTCGGAACGGGCCTTGGCGTCGGTCATCAGACCCTTGGAGGTCGACACAATGGCGATGCCCAGTCCGCCCAGGATCGTCGGCAGACCATCCTTGCCACGATACTTGCGCAGGCCAGGTCGGCTGATTCGCTCGATCTTCTCGATCACCGGCCGGCCAAGGTAGTACTTGAGCTTCAAGCCCAGCACCCGCTTGCCCACGCCCGCTTCCGAGACCACCACGTCTTCGACGTAGCCCTCGTCTTTCAACAATTCGGCGATCGCGAGTTTCACCCGCGAAGCCGGCATCTGCACACTTGCCTTGCCCATGGCTTGCGCATTGCGGATGCGCGTCAACATGTCGGCAATTGGATCGGTCATGCTCATGACGATTACCTGATTCCTGAATTCTTACCAGCTGGCCTTGCGCAGACCCGGGACGTCGCCACGCATGGTGGCTTCGCGGAGTTTGTTTCGACCCAAGCCGAACTTGCGGTAGAAACCACGCGGACGACCCGACAGAGCGCAACGACTGCGCTGACGGCACGGACTGGAGTCACGCGGCAGCTTCTGCAGCTTGGCCTGTGCTTCCATCTTCTCTTCATACGACGCGGTCAGGCTCGAAATGACGGCCTTGAGTTCGATGCGCTTAGCACCGTACCGCTTGGCCAACTTCTCGCGCTTGATCTCGCGATTCACCATCGACGTTTTCGCCACGGGATATCTCCTGAACAGCGCGATCAGTTACGGAACGGGAAGCCAAATGCCTCCAGAAGCGCTTTCGCCTCCTGGTCGGTCTTGGCCGTGGTGGTGACACAGATGTCCATACCGCGAATCGCATCGACCTGGTCGAAATCGATTTCGGGGAAGATGATCTGCTCTTTCACACCAAAATTGTAATTGCCGCGCCCGTCGAAGGCCCGGCCCGAGAGGCCGCGAAAATCGCGTACACGCGGGAGTGAAACATTGACCAGGCGATCGAGAAACTCGAGCATCTGACGACGACGCAGGGTCACCTTGCAGCCAATCGGCCAGCCGTCGCGAATCTTGAAGGCCGCGATGGATTTCTTGGCCAAGGTGGTCACTGGCTTCTGGCCAGAGATCTTGGTCATGTCCTCGACAGCATTCTCAAGAATCTTCTTGTTGCCGACAGCTTCGCCCACGCCCATGTTGAGCGTGATCTTGACCAGACGCGGCACCTGCATCGGGTTGCTGTAGCCGAACTTCTCAACCAGTTTCGGTACTACAGTCTCACGGTAAAACGATTCGAGTCTCGCGCTCACGGTCAGCCTCTCAAACTATATCGATGACTTCGCCCGTGGAGCGGTACACGCGGACCTTGTGCTCCACACCGGCGTCGTTCTTGACGGTCTTGAAACCGACCTTGTCGCCCTTTTGGGTCTTGGGATTCAGCAGCATCACGTTGGACGCGTCGACTGCAGCCTCACGTTCGATGATTCCGCCCGGCTGGTTGGCCTGGGGATTCGCCTTGGTGTGACGCTTGACGATGTTCACGTTCTCAACATAGACGCGACCTTCCGCCGTGACGCGCGTGACTGCGCCCTTGCGGCCTTTGTCCTTGCCAGCGATCACCACAACCTGATCGCCTTTACGAATACGGTTCATAACCAACCCCTCAAAGCACTTCAGGAGCAAGCGACACGATCTTCATGAACCGTTCCGACCGCAATTCACGGGTCACGGGTCCAAAGATGCGAGTGCCGATCGGCTCAAGCTTGTTGTTCAACAAAACGGCGGCGTTGCCGTCGAAGCGCACGAGCGAGCCGTCGGCACGACGCACACCCTTGCGGGTACGTACCACCACTGCATCGTAGACCTCGCCCTTCTTCACCTTGCCACGCGGAATGGCCGCGCGCACGGAGACCTTGATCACGTCACCGATGTTGGCGTAGCGGCGCTTGGAACCACCCAGCACCTTGATACACATCAGTTCCTTCGCGCCACTGTTGTCGGCCGCGGCCAGCGTGCTCTGCATCTGGATCATGAGATGGTCTCCTCTTACTCGCCAGCGCGCCGGACGATTTCGGTGACCGCGTAGCTCTTGGTCTTGGAAATCGGGCGACAGGAAGTGATCGTGACCGTGTCACCTTCACAGGCGCCGAGTTCGTCGTGCGCATGGAACTTGGTCGAACGACGGATGTACTTGCCGTACATGCCGTGCTTGACCTGGCGCTCGACCAGGACCGTCACGGTCTTCTGCATCTTGTTGCTCACCACGACGCCAACCAGCGGTCGGGCCTTCTTGGTGGTTTCTGTCTGCTGCTCGCTCATGGCTTAACCTTTGCGCTCGATCTCGGCGATGACGGTCTTAACGCGTGCGACATCGCGACGTACACGCTTGATCTGATGGACCTGAGTCTGCTGACCCTGGCCGCGTTGCATGCGCAGATTGAACTGCTCCTGGCGCAGGCCGACGAGTTGCTCTTTCAACTCGACGATCGACTTGGTTCGTAGTTCACTGGCATTCATCACATCACCGAACGGGTAACGAAAATGGTCTTGACGGACAACTTGGCAGCGGCCAGAGCCAGCGCTTCACGCGCCTGTACTTCTGAAACCCCTTCCATCTCATAGATCATCCGGCCGGGCTGGATCTGCGCGACGTAGTACTCGACGTTGCCCTTTCCGTTACCCATGCGAACTTCGATCGGCTTCTTCGAAATCGGCTTGTCCGGAAACACTCGGATCCACAACTTGCCACCACGCTTGACGTAGCGGGAAATGGTCCGGCGGGCGGCTTCGATCTGCCGCGCAGTCAGCTGCCCGTGCTCAACGGCCTTGAGACCGTATTCGCCGAAACTGACCTTGTTCGCAACAAAGGCCAGACCATTGTTACGGCCTTTGTGCGCCTTGCGATACTTGGTTCGTGAAGGTTGCAGCATGGCTTCGATACTCCCTTACTTCGCCTGCGTGCGCTCGGCCTTGGTGTCAGCCTGAGGCGCATAGAGATCAAAGATGTCGCCGCGGTAGATCCATACCTTGACACCGATGATGCCGTAGGTGGTCTTAGCTTCAGCGAACCCATAGTCGATGTCGGCTCGCAGCGTGTGCAGCGGAACGCGACCTTCGCGGTACCACTCCGAGCGCGCGATTTCCGCACCGTTCAAACGACCGGCAACGCTCACCTTGACACCGAGGGCACCGAGGCGCAGCGCGTTCTGCACCGCGCGCTTCATGGCGCGGCGGAACATGATGCGACGCTCGAGCTGCTGGGTGATCGACTCGGCCACCAGCTGCGCATCAAGCTCCGGCTTGCGGATCTCGGCCACATTGACGTGCGTGGGCACGCCCATGATGTCCGACACTTCCTTGCGCAGCTTTTCGATGTCCTCACCCTTCTTGCCAATCACCACACCCGGACGGGCGGTGTGAATGGTGAGGCGGGCGGTCTTCGCAGGACGCTCGATCTGAATCTTGCTGATGCCGGCCTGGCTGAGACGGCTCTTCAGGTACTCGCGCACCTTGAGATCCGCCACCAGATAGTCGGCAAATTCCTTGCGGCCGGCATACCACTTCGAATTCCAGTCTCGGGAGATTCCGAGACGGATGCCAACGGGATTGACTTTATGACCCATGTTTTGATCCTCAGTCCGCGCGGCCGTCGCCGACAATCACGGTGATGTGACTCGTGCGCTTGATGATTCGGTTCGCGCGACCCTTGGCGCGAGCATGCAGACGCTTCAGCTGCGGACCTTCGTCCACGCAGATCGTCTGGACCTTGAGCTCGTCGACATCGGCGCCCAGGTTGTTTTCGGCATTGGATACCGCGGACAGCAGTACCTTGCGAATCATCCCTGCAGCCTTCTTCGGGCTGAACGTCAGCAGTTGCTCTGCCCGTCCGACCGCCATGCCCCGCACCTGGTCAGCAACCAGACGAGCCTTCTGCGGCGAGATCCTCGCCGTACGCAGTATTGCGCGCGCTTCCATGATTACCTACCCGCCTTTTTGTCGCCGGAGTGGCCCTTGAAGGTGCGCGTCGGCGCGAACTCTCCAAGCTTGTGGCCCACCATGTTTTCGTTGATCACCACCGGAACGTGCAACCGACCGTTGTGAACCGCGATCGTCAGACCCACCATTTCCGGCAGGATCATCGAACGACGCGACCAAGTCTTGATCGGCTTCTTGCTGTTCCCCGCCGCCGCCACTTCAACCTTCTTGAGAAGGTGCAGATCGGCGAAGGGGCCTTTCTTCAATGAACGAGACATGATTCCTTAGCCCTCAATCAGCCGTTACGACGGCGCACAATGAACACACTGGTGCGCTTGTTCTTGCGCGTCTTGTAGCCCTTGCTCGGCGTACCCCACGGCGACACCGGATGCGGGTTGCCCTGGCCGGATCGGCCTTCACCACCACCGTGCGGGTGATCGACCGGGTTCATGGCTGCACCGCGAACCGTCGGACGAATGCCTCGCCAACGCGTGGCACCGGCCTTGCCGAGACTCTCGAGGTTGTGCTCGGAGTTAGACACTTCACCCACGCAGGCGCGGCAATCAGCCGGCACCTTACGCATTTCGCCGGAGCGCAGTCGCAGCGTCGCGTAGCCCTGCTCCCGGGCCACCAACTGGGCCGAGGCACCAGCGGCGCGAGCCAGCTGTGCGCCCTTGCCGGGCTTCATTTCAATGCAATGGACCGTGCTGCCGATCGGCATGTTGCGCAGCGGCAGGCAATTGCCGTTTTTGATCGGCGCATCGCGGCCGCTGAGGATCGCATCGCCCACCTTCGCACCCTTGGGCGCAATGATGTAACGACGCTCGCCATCGATGTACAGCAGCAGGGCAATGTGCGCAGTGCGGTTGGGATCGTATTCGAGACGCTCGATCTTGGCTGCAATGCCGTCCTTGTCGCGCTTGAAATCGATCAGACGGTAATGCTGACGCGAACCACCGCCGCGATGACGCGTGGTGATGCGACCGTGGTGATTACGACCACCGGTCTTGTCCTGGGGCTCGACCAGCGGCTTGTATGGACCTCCCTTGTGCAGCTCGGGGGTCACAACACGAACCACGCCGCGGCGACCGGGGGACGTTGGCTTAACTTTAATCAGAGGCATGATCGCTTTCCTCTCAGGCCTGCGTGCCGAATTCGATGGACTGACCGTCGGCCAGCGTGACATAGGCCTTCCGCCAGTCGGCGCGCTTGCCAGTGCGCCCACGGAAACCCTTGCTCTTGCCTTTCACGTTCAGAACCCGGACGCCCTCGACCTTGACCTTGAACAGCGTTTCAACCGCTGCCTTGACGTCAAGCTTGGTGGCAGTGGTCGCCACTTCGAACACATACTGGTTGTGGTCGGCCTGGATACGGGCCGCCTTTTCCGAGATCCGCGGTGCGATCAGCACCGACAGCAATCGCTGATTACTCACGACAGCCACTCCTCAATCTTCTTGACCGCGTCGACCGTCAGCACCAGGTTGTCGGTGCCGACCAGACTCGCCGGGTTCAACCCATGCACATCAACGACGTGCACGTGGGGAATATTGCGTGCCGCGAGGTAAGCATTCTCACTGACTTCACTGGCCACAAAGGTAGCGCGATTGACACCGAGCTCGTTCAACTTCGCGACAAAGGACTTGGTCTTGCTGTCAGCAATCTCAAGGCCGGCGATCACACGCACGCGGTCCTGGCGGATCAACTCCGAGAGAATCGTCTGCATGGCAGCGCGATACATCTTGCGGTTGACCTTCTGCGCAAAGCTGCGCGGACGAGCGGCGAAGGCGCGGCCACCACCGACAAAGATCGGCGCACGGTAATCGCCGTGACGGGCGCCGCCGCCCTTCTGCTTCTTGAACTTCTTCGTCGTTCCGGACATTTCGGAACGGGTCTTCTGCTTCTTGGTACCCGCGCGACCGGCATTGCGGTACGCGGTGACGATCTGATGAACCAGCGCCTCCGAATAGGGGCGATTGAACACCGCCTCGGAAACCTGCATCGGGCTCGCGCCCACGACATTCAATTCCATGGTCATTCCTCAGCGCCCCTTCGATGCGGGCCGCACGACGACGTCACCACCCGGCGCGCCGGGAATGGCACCACGAACCAGCAGCAGATTGCGCTCGACATCGACGCGCACCACGCGGAGGTTCTGAGTGGTCTCGTTGACGTGACCCATGTGGCCGGCCATCTTCTTGCCCTTGAACACGCGGCCCGGCGTCTGGCGCTGACCGATGGAACCCGGGGAACGGTGGCTCAGCGAGTTACCGTGGGTGGCATCGCCCATCGTGAAGTTCCAGCGCTTGATCGTGCCCTGGAAGCCCTTGCCGCGAGTCACACCAGCGACATCGACGATCTGGCCTTCGGTGAACACATCTGCCTTCAGCTCGGCGCCGACATCGAACTTGCCGACATCAGCCGAATCCAGACGGAATTCCCAGAGGCCGCGGCCCGGGCCGGTCTTCGCCTTCGCGAAATGCCCCGCCTGCGGCTTGTTGACGAGCGCCGTGCGCTTGCTGCCCGTCGTGACCTGGATGGCATCGTAACCATCCGTGTCCTTGGTCTTGACCTGGGTCACGCGATTTGCTTCCACCTCGATGACCGACACCGGCACCGACTCGCCGTTCTCGGTAAACACTCGGGACATGCCGCACTTGCGGCCAACCAATCCGATAGTCATGACTGATCTCCTCGAGTTCTCAGTAGAGCTTGATCTGAACGTCGACGCCCGCGGCCAGGTCGAGCTTCATCAGCGCGTCCACGGTCTTGTCGTTCGGGTCGACGATATCCATCACACGCTTGTGCGTGCGGGTCTCGTACTGGTCACGCGCGTCCTTGTCGACGTGCGGCGAAGTGAGCACGGTGTAGCGCTCGATCTTCGTGGGAAGAGGGATAGGACCTCGGACCTGAGCCCCGGTGCGGCGGGCGGTCTCGACGATCTCGCTGGCAGACCTGTCGATCAGACGATGATCGAAAGCCTTCAGCCGAATACGAATTCGCTGTTGCTGAGCCATGTTTCTCTCCGTAGCGGTGTTCACGCCGCGCATTTCGCGCGTTCGCCACATCCTTGAGCCTACGCTCCACCGCCGATGTTTGTTCTCGCTCGCAAAGCGAGCAAGAGGGCCGCGAACTATACTCCGCGGCGTTGTAATTGCCAAGCCCTAAACGAAACTGTTTATGTTCGGTTAAAGCAGATCTCTAAAGTCCCCGCCTCCTGGCAGGGACCCGCAGCCATTCCTTACTTGATGACCTTGGCGACGACACCGGCGCCAACGGTACGGCCGCCTTCGCGAATCGCGAATCGCAGACCTTCTTCCATCGCGATCGGCGCAATCAGCGACACCACCATCTTCACGTTGTCGCCCGGCATCACCATCTCCACGCCTTCCGGCAGCTCACAGTTGCCCGTGACGTCGGTCGTGCGGAAGTAGAACTGCGGACGATAACCCTTGAAGAACGGCGTGTGACGACCACCCTCTTCCTTGCTCAGCACGTACACTTCGGCTTCGAAGTTGGTGTGCGGATTGATCGAACCCGGCTTGCAGATGACCTGACCGCGCTCGACGTCATCACGCTTGGTGCCGCGCAGCAGCAGACCCACGTTGTCGCCCGCCTGGCCCTGATCCAGCAGCTTGCGGAACATCTCGACGCCGGTCACGATCGTCTTGATCGTCGGCTTCAGGCCCACAATCTCGATTTCCTCGCCCACCTTCACAATGCCGCGCTCCACGCGACCGGTCACCACCGTGCCACGACCCGAAATCGAGAACACGTCTTCGACCGGCATCAGGAAGGGCTTGTCGATGTCACGCTGCGGCTCCGGAATGTAGGTGTCCAGCGCATCCACCAGCTTCAGGATCGACGGCACGCCGATCTCGCTCTGATCACCTTCCAGCGCCTTCAGCGCCGAACCATGGATGATCGGCGTATCGTCGCCCGGGAAGTCGTACTTGCTCAGCAGCTCGCGAACTTCCATTTCCACCAGCTCGAGCAGCTCGGCGTCGTCCACCATGTCCGCCTTGTTCAGGTAGACCACGATGTACGGCACGCCCACCTGGCGCGACAGCAGAATGTGCTCACGGGTCTGCGGCATCGGGCCGTCAGCCGCCGAGCACACCAGGATCGCGCCGTCCATCTGCGCCGCACCCGTGATCATGTTCTTCACGTAGTCGGCATGACCCGGGCAATCGACGTGCGCGTAGTGGCGGTTCGGCGATTCGTACTCGACGTGCGCGGTCGAGATCGTGATGCCGCGCGCCTTCTCTTCCGGCGCCTTGTCGATCTGGTCGTACGCCTTGAATTCTCCACCAAAACGCTCTGCACCAATCTTGGTCAACGCCGCGGTCAGCGTCGTCTTCCCGTGATCCACGTGGCCAATCGTGCCCACGTTGACGTGCGGCTTGGTGCGCTCAAATTTGCTCTTGGACATGGCGAACTAACCTTTGATCTCTGGTTGTGCTTGGGACAATGAGCTTGCTAGCTCAGGACTTTTTCGTGACGGCTTCGGCGATGTTGGCCGGAGCTTCTGCGTAATGATCGAATTCCATGGTGAAGGTGGCTCTGCCCTGTGTCATCGAGCGCAGCGAAGTGGCATAGCCAAACATTTCACCCAACGGGACGGTCGAGTTGATCACCTTCCCGGAGGATGTTTCGTCGCTGCCCTGGAGTACACCGCGACGGCGGGAAATATCGCCCATGACGTCGCCCATGTAGTCCTCGGGCGTCACCACCTCGACCTTCATGATGGGCTCCAGCAGCACCGGAGACGCCTTCATGAAACCTTCCTTGAAGCCCATCGATCCAGCGATCTTGAAGGCCATTTCGTTGGAATCGACCTCGTGATAGGAACCGTCCACGATGCGTACCTTGACGTCCACGATCGGAAAACCCGCCATGACGCCAGCCGCAACCGCTTCCTGAATCCCTTTGTCGACCGCAGGAATGTATTCCTTGGGTACGACGCCACCGACAATCGCATTCTCGAACAGATAACCCTCACCGCGCTCACGCGGCTCGATCTCCAGCACGACATGACCGTACTGGCCGCGGCCACCCGACTGGCGCACGAACTTGCCGTCCTGCCTGACCGAGCGACGGATGGTTTCGCGATAGGCGACCTGAGGCTTGCCGACATTGGCTTCTACGCCAAACTCGCGCTTCATGCGGTCGACAATGATCTCGAGGTGCAACTCACCCATGCCCGAGATGATGGTCTGACCCGACTCTTCGTCGGTACGTACGCGAAAGCTCGGGTCTTCCTGCGCCAGGCGCGACAGGGCGATACCCATCTTTTCCTGATCGACCTTGGTCTTCGGCTCGATCGCCATGGCGATTACGGGCTCGGGGAAGACCATACGCTCCAGCGTGATGACGTTGTCCAGGGCGCACAGCGTGTCGCCGGTGGTGACATCCTTGAGACCTACGGCAGCGGCGATATCTCCCGCCCGCACTTCCTTGATCTCTTCGCGCTGGTTGGCGTGCATCTGCAACATCCGACCAACCCGCTCCTTGCGGCTCTTGACCGGGTTGTACACGGTGTCACCGGAGCTCAGCGTGCCCGAGTAGACCCGGAAGAAGGTCAACGTTCCCACGTAGGGATCGGTGGCAATCTTGAACGCCAGTGACGAGAAGGGCTCGGTGTCGAGCGCCGCACGCGTGGCTTCGACCTCACGCTCATCAGTACCCCGTACCGGCGGACGATCCACCGGCGAAGGCAAGAGCGACACCACCGCATCCAGCATTGCCTGCACGCCCTTGTTCTTGAAGGCCGTGCCGCAGAACACCGGAATCAGACTGGTCGCCAGAGTACCGGCGCGCAGGCCGGCGATGATCTCGTCCTCGCTCAGCTCCACGCCATCCAGGTACTTGTTCATCAGCTCTTCGACGGCCTCGGCGGCGGCCTCGACCATGAATTCGCGCGCCTTCTTGCTGCGCTCCACCAGATCAGCCGGGATATCGCGGTATTCGAACTTCATGCCCTGTGAAGCCGGATCCCAATGGATGGCCTTCATCTTGAGCAGATCAACCACGCCCTCGAAATGATCCTCGGCACCGATCGGCACCTGCATCGGCACCGGGTTGGCAGCCAGACGGTTCTTCAGTTGGTCCACAACCTTGTCGAAATCGGCGCCGGCGCGATCCATCTTGTTGACGAACGCCAGTCGCGGCACACCATATTTGTTGGCCTGACGCCACACGGTTTCCGACTGCGGCTGGACGCCGCCGACCGCACACAACACGAACACGGCACCGTCGAGCACGCGCAGGGAGCGTTCGACTTCAATGGTGAAGTCGACGTGCCCTGGCGTATCGATGATGTTGAAACGGTGCTGTGGGAAAGACTGATCCATGCCAGTCCAGAAACACGTGGTGGCAGCGGAGGTGATCGTGATTCCACGCTCCTGCTCCTGCTCCATCCAGTCCATCGTCGCCGCACCTTCATGCACTTCACCGATCTTGTGATTGACGCCGGTGTAGTAAAGGATGCGTTCGGTCGTCGTCGTCTTTCCGGCATCGATGTGAGCCATGATGCCGAAATTACGATAGCGCTCGATGGGGGTGTCTCGGGCCACGGCTAAGAATCCAGATCAGTCGAGGTCTTACCAGCGGTAGTGCGAGAACGCCTTGTTGGCCTCAGCCATGCGATGGGTTTCTTCGCGCTTCTTCACGGCCGAACCGCGATTCTCGGAAGCGTCCATCAACTCGCCGGCCAGTCGACGCGGCATCGAGGTCTCACCGCGCTTGCGCGCAGCGTCGATCACCCAGCGCATGGCCAGCGCCGAGCGACGTGCCGGACGCACTTCAATCGGTACCTGGTAGGTGGCACCACCAACACGGCGGGACTTGACCTCGACCACCGGAGCAACATTGCTCAGGGCCTTTTCGATCAGACCGACGGCATCGCTGTTCTTGCCGCTGATTTCGTCGATAGCACCGTACAGGATGCTTTCGGCGACGGCTTTCTTGCCGCTACGCATGATCATGTTGACAAAACGCGCGATCACCACGTTCCCGAATTTCGGGTCGGGCAGGATAGCGCGTTGCGGATGTGAACCTTTGCGGGACATGGCAGATCTCGACTGTGATTACTTGGGACGCTTGGCGCCGTACTTGGAACGGCTCTGCTTGCGCTTGGCAACGCCGGAGGCATCAAGCGAACCGCGCACGGTGTGATAACGCACACCAGGCAGATCCTTGACACGACCACCGCGGATCAGCACCACGGAGTGCTCCTGCAGGTTATGACCTTCGCCACCGATGTAACTGATGACTTCAAAGCCATTGGTCAAACGCACCTTGGCCACCTTGCGAAGTGCCGAATTCGGCTTCTTCGGGGTGGTGGTGTAGACACGAGTACAAACGCCACGCTTTTGCGGGCAGTTCTCAAGCGCCGGAGACGCGGTCTTGAAAGACTTCGGTGACCGCGGCTTACGCACCAACTGGTTTACTGTCGCCATTGCTGGATCCCTAAGAAAGCAAACGACAGGCCTTGAAGCGACCTGTCGAGAAGCGGGAGTTTAACTGGCATCAAATTTTGATGTCAACTCACCGTATGAATGAAAGCTGGCTGCAACTGCGTCCGACCCGGATTCCCGGGTCGGACGTGAGGCTGCAATCAGAGACTGTCCGCAAAATCCTCGCTGCGGTTACCACGGCTGATGCCGCCCAGAACTTCGAGCTCTTCGCTCGACAGCTCATCGTGCTTGCGACGGCGCTTGTCGTGATGCGCCAGACCAGTACCTGCCGGAATCAATCGACCGACGATCACGTTCTCCTTGAGCCCGCGCAGGGTGTCGCGGGTACCGCGCACCGCGGCCTCGGTCAGCACTCGCGTGGTTTCCTGGAAGGAAGCCGCCGAGATGAAGGACTCAGTCGCCAGCGAGGCCTTGGTGATGCCCAGCAGCACGCGATCGTAGGCCGCCGGCTGCTCGTTGCGGCTGGCTGCGCGCTGATTCTCTTCCAGAACGCGGATGCGATCGATCTGCTCGCCGCGCAGGTAGCGGGTGTCGCCGGAATCGGTGACTTCCACCTTGCGCAGCATCTGACGGACGATGGTCTCGATGTGCTTGTCGTTGATCTTCACGCCCTGCAGGCGGTAGACGTCCTGAATTTCCTTGGTCAGGTAAACGGCCAGCGGCTCGACACCGAGCAGGCGCAGGATGTCCTGCGGGTTCGGCTCACCGTCGACCACGGTCTCACCCTTCTCGACATGCTCGCCTTCGAAGACGATGACCTGACGCCACTTCGGAATCAGTTCCTCGTGAACATTGCTGTCCTTGTCGGTGATCAACAGCCGCTGCTTGCCCTTGGTGTCCTTGCCGAAGCTGACCACGCCGGTGCACTCGGCCAGAATCGCCGGTTCCTTGGGCTTGCGCGCTTCGAACAGATCGGCCACGCGCGGCAGACCACCGGTGATGTCACGGGTCTTCGAGGTTTCCTGCGGGATACGCGCAACCACGTCACCCACACCCACTTCGGCACCGTCCTGCAAGGACACGATGGCGCCGGCGGGCAGGAAGTACTGGGCAGTGATTTCGGTGCCGGGCAGCACCAGATTCTCGCCGTTCATGCCTTCCAGACGAATCATCGGGCGCAGATCCTTGGCACCGCCACCGCGGCGCTTGGGATCAGTCACCACGTTGCTCTGCAAGCCGGTCAGGTCGTCGATCTGCTCGTTCACGGTCACGCCGTCGACAAAGTCGATGAAGCGCATGCGACCGGCCACTTCCGAGACGATCGGATGGGTATGCGGGTCCCAGTTGGCCACCGTCTGGCCGCCCTTGACGGCATCGCCATCACGCACCGCCAGCACCGAGCCGTAAGGCACCTTGTAACGCTCACGCTCGCGACCGTGGCCGTCGAGCACGACGATTTCACCGGAGCGCGAGACCGCCACCAGATGTCCGGCATTGTGCTCCACCGTCTTCAGATTGTTCAGACGGATGGTGCCGGTGGTCTTGATCTGCACGTGATCCTGTGCCGCGGTACGTGATGCCGCGCCACCGATGTGGAAGGTGCGCATGGTCAGCTGAGTACCAGGCTCACCGATCGACTGGGCAGCAATGACGCCCACCGCCTCACCGATGTTGACCAGATGACCGCGCGCCAGATCACGCCCGTAGCACATGGCGCAAACGCCGAAGCGAGTGCTGCAGGTGATGGTCGAGCGAACCTTGACTTCCTGCACGCCGAGTTCTTCGAGCTTGGCGACCCAGGCTTCGTCGAGCAAGGTGTTGCGGGTGACCACCGGATCCTCATCGTTGCCCGGGGCAAACACGTCTTCCGCCACCACGCGACCGAGCACGCGATCCTTCAAGGGCTCAATGACATCACCGCCCTCGACGATCGGAGCCATGGTGATGTGCTCCAGCGTGCCGCAATCGACTTCGGTGATGACCACATCTTGCGCCACGTCGACCAGGCGCCGGGTCAGATAACCCGAATTGGCGGTCTTCAGTGCAGTGTCGGCCAGACCCTTGCGGGCACCGTGAGTCGAGATGAAGTACTGCAGAACGTCCAGACCTTCCCGGAAGTTGGCCTTGATGGGCGTCTCGATGATTGAGCCGTCGGGCTTGGCCATCAGGCCGCGCATGCCGGCCAGCTGTCGGATCTGCGCCGCGGAACCGCGGGCGCCGGAGTCGGCCATGATGTAGATGGAGTTCATCGACTTCTGGTCGACCTCCTTGCCCTCTGCATCGATCGCCTTGTCAGTACCAATGCCCTTCATCATGGCCTGCGCGACCTGCTCATTGGTACGCGACCAGATGTCGACCACCTTGTTGTAGCGCTCGCCGGCGGTCACCAGACCACTGGTGAACTGGTCCTGGATCTCACGGACCTCGCGCTCGGCGCGCTCCAGGATCTCGCCCTTTTCCAGCGGGATCTTGAGATCGTCGATGCCGATGGAGACGCCCGCGCGGGTGGCGTAGGCGAAACCGGTGTACATCAGCTGATCGGCAAAGATCACCGTGTCCTTCAGGCCCAGGCGGCGATAGCAGGCGTTGATCAGCCCGGAGATCGCCTTCTTGGTCAGCGACTGGTTGACCAGCGAGAAAGGCATGCCGGCCGGCAGGATCTCGGCCAGCAGTGCGCGACCGATCGTGGTCTCGGTCAGGGTACGCTTCTTGGTGCGGTTGCCGTCCTCGTCGATCTCGGTCTCTTCGATGCGCACGCGGACCTTGGCGTGCAGATCGACCTTGTGGGCCGAGTAGGCGCGATGGACTTCCTTGACGTCGGAGAAGGCCATGCCTTCGCCACGCTTGCCAACCAGTTCGCGGGTCATGTAATACAGACCGAGCACCACGTCCTGGGTCGGCACGATGATCGGCTCACCGTTGGCGGGCGACAGGATGTTGTTGGTGCTCATCATCAACGCGCGCGCTTCCAGCTGCGCTTCGAGCGACAGCGGCACATGCACAGCCATTTGATCGCCGTCGAAGTCGGCGTTGAAAGCAGTACACACCAGCGGATGCAGCTGGATGGCCTTGCCTTCGATCAACACCGGCTCAAAAGCCTGGATGCCGAGGCGATGCAGGGTCGGCGCGCGGTTCAGCAGCACCGGATGCTCGCGGATCACCTCTTCGAGGATGTCCCAGACCTCAGCGCTCTCACGCTCGACCAGCTTCTTGGCGGCCTTGATCGTGGTCGCCAGACCACGGCGCTGCAGCTTGCTGAAGATGAAGGGCTTGAACAACTCCAGTGCCATCTTCTTGGGCAGGCCGCACTCGTGCAGTTTGAGCGTCGGGCCAACCACGATGACCGAACGGCCGGAGTAGTCGACGCGCTTGCCGAGCAGGTTCTGACGGAACCGACCCTGCTTGCCCTTGATCATGTCGGCCAGCGACTTCAACGGGCGCTTGTTGGTGCCGGTGATGGCGCGGCCACGACGACCGTTGTCCATCAGCGCGTCAACGGCTTCCTGCAACATGCGCTTTTCGTTGCGGACGATGATGTCCGGCGCATTCAGTTCCAGCAGGCGCTTCAAGCGATTGTTGCGGTTGATGACGCGGCGGTACAGATCATTCAGATCGGAAGTCGCAAAGCGACCGCCGTCCAGCGGCACCAGCGGACGCAGGTCCGGCGGCAGCACCGGCAACACGGTCATTACCATCCACTCGGGGCGGTTGCCGGACTCGACAAAGGCTTCCATCAGCTTGATGCGCTTGGACAGGCGCTTGAGCTTGGTCTCGGAATTGGTGCTGGCGATTTCTTCCTTGAGGCGCACGATCTCGGCATTGAGATCGATGGTGCGCAGCAGTTCGTAAACGGCCTCGGCACCCATGCGGGCGTCGAACTCGTCGCCGTGCTCTTCGACCGCGATCAGGAAGGCTTCTTCGGTCAGCAGCTGGCCGCGAGTCAGCGCGGTCAGGCCCGGATCGACCACCACATAGGCTTCGAAGTACAGGATGCGCTCGATGTCGCGCAGGGTCATGTCCAGCATCAGGCCGATGCGCGAGGGCAGCGACTTCAGGAACCAGATGTGCGCGGTCGGGCTGGCCAGCTCGATATGGCCCATGCGCTCGCGACGCACCTTGGCCAGGGTGACTTCGGTGCCGCACTTTTCGCAGACCACGCCACGGTGCTTCATGCGCTTGTACTTGCCGCACAGGCACTCGTAGTCCTTGATCGGACCGAAGATTGCGGCGCAGAACAGGCCGTCGCGTTCGGGCTTGAAGGTGCGGTAGTTGATGGTTTCCGGCTTCTTGACTTCGCCATAGGACCACGAGCGGATCAAATCGGGCGATGACAACCCGATACGGATCGAGTCGAAGTCCTGGGCCGGACGCTGCTGGTTGAATAGGTTCAACAGGTCTTTCATGGTGCTTTGCTCCAATGACTTCGACTGTTACTGCGCTTCGTTCTCGAGCTCGATGTGAATCGCCAGCGAGCGGATCTCCTTGACCAGCACGTTGAACGATTCGGGCATGCCCGCGACCATCTGGTGATCGCCATCGACGATGTTCTTGTACATCTGGTTGCGGCCCTGCACGTCGTCCGACTTGACCGTCAGCATTTCCTGCAGGGTGTAGGCCGCACCGTAGGCTTCCAGTGCCCACACTTCCATTTCACCGAAGCGCTGACCACCGAACTGGGCCTTGCCACCCAGCGGCTGCTGGGTCACCAGCGAGTACGGGCCGGTGGAACGGGCGTGCATCTTGTCGTCGACCAGATGGTTCAGCTTGAGCATGTACATGTAGCCCACGGTCACCGGACGCTCGAAAGCGTCGCCGGTGCGGCCGTCATAGAGGATGGTCTGACCGGAATCGGGCAGATTGGCCAGCTTCAACATGCGCTTGATCTCGGCTTCGGTGGCGCCATCAAACACCGGCGTCGCCATCGGTACGCCCTTGGTCAGGTTCTTCGACAGCGCCATCAATTCATCGTCGCTGAAGGTACTGAGATCGACCTGCTCGCGGATCATGTTCTGGTTGTAGATCTCATCCAGGAACTTGCGCAGATCAGCGATCTTGGCCTTGGCCTCGAGCATCTCGCCGATACGCTTGCCCAGACCCTTGGCGGCCCAGCCCAGATGGGTTTCCAGCACCTGTCCGATGTTCATGCGCGAGGGCACGCCCAGCGGATTCAGCACGATGTCTACCGAAGTGCCATCGTCCATGAAGGGCATGTCTTCCACCGGCACGATGTTCGAGATCACACCCTTGTTGCCGTGGCGACCGGCCATCTTGTCACCGGGTTGAATGCGACGCTTCACGGCCAGATAGACCTTGACCATCTTCAACACGCCCGGCGCCAGGTCGTCGCCGGCGGTGATCTTCGAACGCTTGTGCTCGAAGCGCTTGTCGAACTCGGCCTTCTGCCGTTCGATCTGCTCCTGCGCGCGCTCGATCGACTCTGCGGCAGCGTCGTCCTTCATGCGGATCGCAAACCACTCGCTGCGAGCCAGCTTGTCCAGATACTCGCGGGTGATGGCTTCACCCTTCTTGATGCCCTGCGGGCCGCCGTTGACGACCTTGCCTACCAGCGCATCAGCCAGACGATCGTAGATTGCAGCCTCCAGAATTCGGAACTGGTCGTCGAAATCCTTGCGCACGCGCTTGATTTCGGCCTGCTCGATCTGCTGCGCACGCTTGTCCTTCTCCAGCCCGTCACGGGTGAAGACCTGGACGTCGATGACGGTACCGTCCATACCCGGCGGAACGCGCAGGGAGCTGTCCTTCACGTCCGAGGCCTTCTCGCCGAAGATGGCGCGCAGCAGCTTTTCTTCCGGCGTCAGCTGGGTCTCACCCTTGGGCGTGACCTTGCCGACCAGAATGTCGCCAGCGTTGACTTCGGCGCCGATGTAGACAATGCCGCTCTCGTCCAGACGCGACAGCGCCTGCTCACCCACATTCGGGATATCGGCGGTGATTTCTTCCGGGCCGAGCTTGGTGTCTCGGGCAACCGCGGTCAGCTCTTCGATATGGATCGTGGTGTAACGATCTTCCTTGACCACGCGCTCGGAGACCAGGATCGAATCTTCGAAGTTGTAGCCGTTCCAGGGCATGAAGGCGACCAGCATGTTCTGGCCGAGCGCCAGCTCGCCCAGATCCGTGGACGGACCGTCTGCGAGAACATCGCCCGGGGCCACGCGATCGCCGACCTGAACCAGCGGGCGCTGGTTGATGCAGGTGTTCTGATTGGAGCGGGTGTACTTGATCAGGCTGTAGATATCGACGCCAGCGTCGTTCTCTTCGACTTCCGCTTCGTTGGCCTTGACCACCACACGGCCAGCATCGATCTGATCGACCACACCGCCGCGGCGGGCAATCACGGTCACACCGGAGTCACTGGCTACCTTGCGTTCGATGCCGGTGCCCACCACCGGGCATTCGGCACGCAGCGTCGGCACGGCCTGGCGCTGCATGTTCGCGCCCATGAGTGCGCGGTTGGCGTCGTTGTGTTCGAGGAAGGGCACCAGCGCTGCGGCTACCGACACGATCTGCATCGGCGACACGTCCATGTAGTGGACTTCGCTCGGCGACTTCAACAGGATTTCGCCGCGTTCGCGGCTGGTCACCAGATCCTCGTTGAGGTTGCCGTCCTCGTCCATGGTCGCGCTGGCCTGCGCCACCACGAATTCGTTCTCTTCGATGGCCGACAGATAGTCGACCTGATCGGTCACCTTGCCGTCGATGACACGACGGAAGGGCGTCTCGATGAAGCCGTAGTCATTGGTGCGCGCATACACCGACAGCGAGTTGATCAGACCAATGTTCGGGCCTTCAGGGGTCTCGATCGGGCAGACCCGACCGTAATGCGTGGGATGCACGTCTCGGACTTCGAAGCCGGCGCGCTCACGGGTCAGACCACCCGGACCCAGGGCCGACACGCGGCGCTTGTGGGTCACTTCCGACAGCGGGTTGTTCTGATCCATGAACTGGCTCAGCTGCGAGGAGCCGAAGAACTCCTTGATCGCCGCGGCCACCGGCTTGGCGTTGATCAGTTCCTGCGGCGTCAGACCCTCGGACTCGGCCAGCGACAAACGCTCCTTGACCGCGCGCTCGACACGCACCAGACCAATGCGGAACACATTCTCGGCCATTTCGCCGACGCTGCGCACACGGCGGTTGCCGAGGTGATCGATGTCATCGACCGTGCCCTTGCCGTTGCGGATGTCGATCAGCACGCGCAGCACCGCCAGGATGTCGTCGTGCGAAAGCACGCCCGATCCGGTGGTTTCCTTGCGGCCGACGCGACGGTTGAACTTCATGCGGCCAACGGCGGAAAGATCGTAGCGGTCAGCGGCGAAGAACAGATTCTGGAACAGGTTCTGGGCCGCTTCCTTGGTCGGCGGCTCGCCCGGTCGCATCATTCGATAGATCTCGACCAGCGCTTCCAGCTGGCTGCGCGAGGGGTCGATGCGCAGCGTGTTGGAGATGTACGGACCGCGATCCAGATCGTTGACGAAGATCGTGCCGATGGCCGAGATCTTGGCCTGGCGGAAGGCGCTCAGATGGTCGTCGGTCAATTCGTCGTTGGCCAGTGCCAGCACTTCGCCCGACTTCGGATCCACCACGTCCTCGGACAGGATTCGACCGATCAGATACTCATCGGGCACTTCGAGGTGCTTGTCCTTGAGCTTTTCCATCTGACGGACGTGGCGCGAGGTGATGCGCTTGCCGGCCTCGACAATCAACTCCTTGCCAACGCGGATGTCGAAACTGGCGGTTTCACCACGCAGACGCTCCGGCACCAGTTCCATCAGTGCACCCGTGTTCTTGAGCTCGAACTTGTTGATCTCGAAGAACATCTGCAGGATCTGGGTGTTGTTGTATCCCAGTCCGCGCAGCAGGATGGTCACCGGCAGTTTGCGGCGGCGATCGATACGGGTGAACAGCGCATCCTTGGGGTCGAACTCGAAGTCCAACCAGGAACCGCGGTAGGGAATGACGCGCGCGGAGTACAGCAGCTTGCCCGAGCTGTGGGTCTTGCCACGGTCGTGGTCGAAGAACACACCCGGCGAACGGTGCAACTGCGACACGATCACCCGCTCGGTGCCATTGACGATGAAGGTGCCGGTATCAGTCATGAGCGGCAGTTCGCCCATGTAGACCTCTTGCTCCTTGACGTACTTCACTGCCTTGTTCGAGCTCTCGCGGTCATAGACCACCAGACGCACGGTCACCCGCAGTGGCGCACCATAGGACAGGCCGCGCGACTTGCACTCGCGCACGTCGAAGGGCGGCTCGCCCAGACGGTAGCTGACATATTCCAGCGAAGCGCTGCCCGAGTAGCTGCTGATCGGAAACACCGACTTCAACGCGGCGTGCAAACCCACATCGCGATAGTTGGATGGTCCGTTCTCCGTCTGCAGGAAATCGCGGTAGGAGTTGACCTGAATCGCCAACAATGGGGGCACGGCAAGCACTGCGGGAGTCTTGCCAAAATCCTTGCGGATGCGCTTTTTTTCGGTGAACGAGTAGCTCATGGGGATTACTCTCGCCTTGGGCCGCGCACTGGCGGCAGTGAATCAGGAGCAGGAAAAGGGAAAACGGAAAAAGGAAAAGGGTGAAGTCCGCCGCAACCCTCTGGTTTGGCGAACCGCGTTACCTTTTTCCTTTTTCCATGTACCTTTTTCCACGCTGCAACTAACGAATAGAGGCCGGGGACCTTTCGGCCCCCAGCCCTGCGTACAACAGTCGGACCTGGGGTCGATTACTTGAGATCAACCTTGGCGCCGGCTTCTTCCAGCATCTTCTTGAACTTCTGCGCGTCATCCTTGCTGCAGCCGTCCTTGACGGTCGACGGGGCACCTTCGACCAGATCCTTGGCTTCCTTGAGGCCGAGGTTGGTGATGGCGCGAACGGCCTTGATGACCTCGACCTTCTTGTCACCGATGGCAGCCAGGTGCACGGTGAATTCGGTCTGCTCTTCGACCGGAGCAGCAGCAGCGGCCGGGCCGGCAGCAACAGCAACCGGGGCGGCGGCGGACACGCCGAACTTCTCTTCCATTGCCTTCACGAGATCCATGATCTCCATGAGGCTCTTCGAAGCAATCGCTTCGAGAATCTGATCGTTGCTAAGGGACATGATTCAAAACTCCTGATTGATAAACGGATACAGCAGTTGCGGAACTCGCTCAGGCGGCCTCTGCACGCTCACCAACGGCACGAACTGCACGTGCCAGGCTTGCGGCCGGTTCGGCCAGGGTGCGAACCAGCTTGGTAGCCGGTTGCGTGAGCATTCCGAGCAGCATGGACAGAGCCTGTTCGCGCGTCGGCAGACTTGCCAGTCGATCCAATTCGGCTGCGCCGTAGAGCTTTCCGCCCACGGACACGACCTTGGCGACGAGTTTGTCGTTGGTCTTTGCGAAATCCTTGATCAGACGCCCAGCGGCACCGGGATCATCCTTCGAGAAGGCATACAGCAAGGGACCGGTGAGCGCGTCGGTGACGCATTCATAGTCGGTACCCTTCACTGCACGGCGCACCAGCGTGTTCTTTGCCACACGCAGGTAAACGCCGCTAGTACGCGCCTTCACGCGCAGATCGGTGAGTTGGGCGACGGTCAGGCCGTCATACTTCGCGGCCACCAGCGACATTGCACTGGTAGCCACGTCGGTGAGTTCGGCAACGACCTCTTTCTTCTGATTCAGATTGAGCGCCATTGCTTCTCTCCAGCAGCAGATGATGGTGAACAATCACCGACCATCCGTATCGACTCCGTCGATCGACAACCTCGACGTCGGACCCCGGAACTGGGATCCTGAACTGCGGTACTGCCGTTTCCGTTCATAACTGGATCGGGCGGCACCATCTGCGCGGGCCGTATCGCCATTAAGTGTTCCACCTGCGTTGCCGGGACTCCCGGCGCGACCTGAGGAACACGCCCGCGGTCTTTGACGGCGGTCCGGACCAGCCGGACGCCCCCAAAATTACTGACACTTACTTGGTGTTGACGGTCGACGGGTCCACGATCACGCCCAGGCCCATCGTCGTCGACAAACTGATCTTCAGCAAATACTGACCCTTGGAACTGGCCGGCTTCAGGCGCAGCAGGTCGGCCAGCAGCGCGTTGAGGTTTTCGCGCAGGGCGTCCACTTCAAAGCTGACCTTGCCGATCGTGCAATGGATGATGCCGCCCTTGTCGTTGCGGTACTTGACCTGACCGGCCTTCGCATTCTTGACCGCCGTCACCACATCGGGGGTGACCGAACCATCCTTCGGGTTGGGCATCAAACCGCGCGGCCCCAGCAGCTGGCCGAGCTTGCCGACGACGCGCATCGCGTCCGGCGTGGCAATGACGCGACCGAAATTGAGCTCGCCGCCCTGCATCAGTTCAGCCAGATCGTCCATACCCACCGCGTCGGCACCCGCAGCCTTGGCTGCATCGGCCTTCTCACCCGGGGGGCAGAAGACGGCAACGCGCACCGTCTTGCCGGTGCCGTTCGGCAGCAGCGTCGAACCACGCACGCCCTGATCGGACTTCTTGGCGTCGATACCCAGACGCACTGCGACGTCCACGGACTCGACGAACTTCACCTTGGAATGGTCCTTGAGGATGCGCAGCGCATCGTCAACCGGATAGGTCTTGCCCGGAGTCACTACGCCCTGCAGGGCCTTGAATCGCTTGGTCATCGTGGTCATGGCGTCAGATCTCCACATTCAGGCCCATGCTGCGGGCGCTACCAGCAATGGTGCGCACCGCGGCGTCCAGATCAGCCGCCGTCAGGTCGGGCATCTTGGTGTTGGCCACGTCCTCGAGCTGCTTGCGGGTGATCTTGCCGACCTTTTCGGTGTTCGGGCGGCTGCTACCCTTGGCCAGACCCAGTGCCTTCTTGATCAGGATGGTGGCCGGGGGCGTCTTGGTGATGAAGGTGAAGGAACGATCGCTGTACACGGTGATGATCACCGGCAGGGGCGTACCCTTCTCCTGCTTCTGCGTGGCAGCATTGAACTGCTTGCAGAATTCCATGATGTTCACGCCGCGCTGACCCAGCGCCGGGCCTACCGGCGGCGATGGATTGGCCTCGCCGGCCTTGACCTGCAGCTTGATGTAGCCTGTGACTTTCTTTGCCATTTCATCGCTCCTTCGGGTTCAAACGCCTTGGACTGGACGTCCGCGGCTCCCCGTCTGATTTAAGTGAAACGTAAAACGTCAAACGTCAATTCAAAGCCGCTTCGTTCAATTGACGTTTTACCTTTTACGTTTCACCGCTCTCCTTACGCCTTCTCCACCTGGCCGAACTCCAGTTCGACCGGGGTTGAACGACCGAAGATCAGTACCGCGACCTTCAATCGGCTCTTGTCGTAGTTGACTTCCTCAACCACGGCATTGAAATCATTGAACGGACCTTCGGTGACTCGGACCATCTCGCCGGGTTCGAACAGCACCTTGGGCTTGGGCTTGTCGACGCCATCCTGAACCCGCTGCAGGATCGCATCCGCTTCCTTGTCACTGATGGGCAGTGGCCGGTCGGCGGTACCGCCGATGAAGCCCATGACCTTCGGTGTTTCCTTGACCAGATGCCAGCACTCGTCGTCGATGCGCATGGACCGGCCGTCCACCAGGGTTTCTATCTGCACCAGCACATAGCCCGGGAAGAACTTGCGCTCGGACTTGCGCTTCTGCCCGTGCCGCATCTCGATGACTTCTTCGGTAGGTACCAGGACCTGACCGAAGCGATCCTCCAGACCCGACCGCTGCACGCGTTCCTCGAGTGAGCGACGGACCTGATTCTCGAATCCGGAATAGGCGTGGACCACGTACCAGCGTTTTGACATCCGGGAGCGTCCTCTCAACCCATCAACATGCGGACCATCCATGACAGGACCATGTCAATGATCCAAATCAGGATGCCGATGATCAGTACCGCCACAGCGACGATCAACGTGGTCTGCCAGGTTTCCTGCCGGGTTGGCCAGACCACCTTGCGCACTTCGATCTGCGCGTCCAACAGAAACTTCTTGAAGGCCTGACCAGGGGCGCTGGACAGACCCAGCACCACTGCGATGCCCAGACCGGCCAACAACGCCAAGACCCGTGCCCACATCGGCCACTGGTCGGCGAACCAATAGAAAGTCACTGCTCCGCCGATCGCGAAGACCGCCGTAAACACTAACTTGATGACATCTTTTGCGTTCATGGATTCCTGGACGCCTGCACCGCGCCCCTCGCGGGGCGCGGCGTTTGATTATTCGGCTGATCGATGCATCGGACTTGAAGTGGCACGCCAGGAGGGAATCGAACCCCCAACCTGCGGTTTTGGAGACCGCTGCTCTGCCAGTTGAGCTACTGGCGTACTGTCCTCAAGCGTGCAACTGCAGTTGGCCGATTACTTGATGACCTTGGCGACGACACCGGCGCCAACGGTACGGCCGCCTTCGCGAATCGCGAAGCGCAGACCTTCTTCCATCGCGATCGGGGCAATCAGCGACACAACCATCTTCACGTTGTCGCCCGGCATCACCATCTCCACACCTTCCGGCAGCTCACAGTTGCCCGTGACGTCGGTCGTGCGGAAATAGAACTGCGGACGATAGCCCTTGAAGAACGGCGTGTGACGACCACCCTCTTCCTTGCTCAGCACGTACACCTCAGCTTCGAAGTTGGTGTGCGGATTGATCGAACCCGGCTTGCAGATGACCTGACCGCGCTCGACGTCATCACGCTTGGTGCCGCGCAGCAGCAGACCCACGTTGTCGCCCGCCTGGCCCTGATCCAGCAGCTTGCGGAACATCTCGACGCCGGTCACGATCGTCTTGATCGTCGGCTTCAGGCCCACAATCTCGATTTCCTCGCCCACCTTCACAATGCCGCGCTCCACGCGACCGGTCACCACCGTGCCACGACCCGAAATCGAGAACACGTCTTCGACCGGCATCAGGAAGGGCTTGTCGATGTCACGCTGCGGCTCCGGAATGTAGGTGTCCAGCGCATCCACCAGCTTCAGGATCGACGGCACGCCGATCTCGCTCTGATCACCTTCCAGCGCCTTCAGCGCCGAACCATGGATGATCGGCGTATCGTCGCCCGGGAAGTCGTACTTGCTCAGCAGCTCGCGAACTTCCATTTCCACCAGCTCGAGCAGCTCGGCGTCGTCCACCATGTCCGCCTTGTTCAGGTAGACCACGATGTACGGCACGCCCACCTGGCGCGACAGCAGAATGTGCTCACGGGTCTGCGGCATCGGGCCGTCAGCCGCCGAGCACACCAGGATCGCGCCGTCCATCTGCGCCGCACCCGTGATCATGTTCTTCACGTAGTCGGCATGACCCGGGCAATCGACGTGCGCGTAGTGGCGGTTCGGCGATTCGTACTCGACGTGCGCGGTCGAGATCGTGATGCCGCGCGCCTTCTCTTCCGGCGCCTTGTCGATCTGGTCGTACGCCTTGAATTCTCCACCAAAACGCTCTGCACCAATCTTGGTCAACGCCGCGGTCAGCGTCGTCTTCCCGTGATCCACGTGGCCAATCGTGCCCACGTTGACGTGCGGCTTGGTGCGCTCAAATTTGCTCTTGGACATGATCGGCCTCTGATGCGTGCGTCATTGACGACTTTCTGAAATGGTGCCCACGACTGGAATCGAACCAGCGACCTCCTCCTTACCAAGGAGGTGCTCTACCGACTGAGCTACATGGGCGTAAACGGTAATTTTTTCAGTTCCGGCTCTGGTATGCGGCTGGAGCGGGAAGCGGGAATCGAACCCGCGTGTTCAGCTTGGAAGGCTGACGTTCTACCATTGAACTACTCCCGCCTTACTCAACCGCAAACCCTGAACCTGGTGGAGGGAGGTGGATTCGAACCACCGAAGGCAGTGCCAGCTGATTTACAGTCAGCCCCCTTTGGCCGCTTGGGTATCCCTCCGCGACGGAGCCCACTATTGTGATTTCGGACCCGTATCTTTGTCAACTGGGATTTTGATGAATTTGCGCGTCCGAGAGTCAGATCCTTTCGACGTGCAGCTGGCGTTCAGGACTCGACCACCACGCGCAACTCCTTGGGCAGGGCGAATACCATACTCTCTTTGACGCCTTCCAGCTCGACCACCCGGCCCTGGCCCAGCTGGATCAGGCGCGAGACCACGCCCTGGACCAAGCCCTCGGGCGCGGAGGCACCCGCGGTCACACCCACCCGCGCCACGCCCACCAGCCACTCAGGGAGGATGTCG
Organism: Rhodanobacteraceae bacterium; assembly: GCA_024234055.1. Taxonomy (NCBI): domain Bacteria; kingdom Pseudomonadati; phylum Pseudomonadota; class Gammaproteobacteria; order Lysobacterales; family Rhodanobacteraceae; species Rhodanobacteraceae bacterium. The sequence goes on along the minus strand of JACKOW010000001.1, from coordinate 638,493 downwards.
TCAGCGCCATCGATCAGATGTGCCGGCACACCGAAACGTTCGGCCAGTTCTCGCAAGCGGTTGCTGTTGCTGCTGTTGGGGGAGCCGACCACCAGCACACAATCGCACTGCTGGGCGAGCTCGCGGACGGCGTCCTGACGGTTCTGGGTGGCGTAGCAGATGTCATCGTGGCGCGGTCCCTGGATCTCGGGAAAACGCTCGCGCAAGGCCGATATGATCTCCTGGGTTTCATCCACCGAGAGCGTGGTCTGGGTGGTGTAGGCCAGATTGCGTGGCTGAGCGACCGTGATCTGCCAGACGTCGGCCACCGTTTCGACCAGCTGGATGGCGCCGCTGCCCTCCTCCCGGCTCCACTGTCCCAGCGTGCCTTCCACCTCCGGATGACCGGCGTGACCGATCAGGATCATGTCGCGCCCGGCGCGGCAATGGCGGGAAACCTCCATGTGCACTTTGGTCACCAGCGGGCAGGTGGCGTCGAACACCCGAAAGCCACGTTCCGTCGCCTCGGCTCGGACCGCCTGCGAGACACCATGGGCACTGAAGATCACGGTGGCATCGCGTGGTACTTCGTGGAGCTCCTCGATGAAGATGGCTCCACGGGCGCGCAGGCGCTCGACCACGAAGCGGTTGTGGACCACTTCGTGGCGCACGTAGATCGGGGCTCCGAACAGGTCGAGCGCACGCTCGACGATGTCGATGGCGCGATCGACGCCGGCACAAAAACCGCGCGGATTAGCCAGCAGTACGTCCATGCGCCTCCCCGCCCTTCTCGAATTTGCGCGCCCAGAACAACTCGTAGGCAATCAACAGGATGATACCGACGGTAATGCCGGAATCGGCCACGTTGAATGCTGGCCAGTGCCACTGACCGTAGTACACATCCACAAAATCAATCACATAGCCCAAGCGGGCGCGATCAATGAGATTGCCGATGGCGCCGCCGATCAGCAGCGCCAGAGGCAGGCACAGCAGCCAATGATGGCGTGCCGTTCGGCGCAGCCATTCGATCAGCACGACCGTAACGCTGCTCGAGACCACCAGGAAGAACCAGCGCTGCCAGCCACCGTGATCGCTCAGGAAGCTGAAGGCACCGCCCTGATTGTGGACCAGCGTCCAGTTCAGCCCCGGCACCACCGGAACCGACACCTGATACTGCAGACTGGCCACGGCAATGCCCTTGGTCCACTGGTCGAGAAGGATGATGACTACCGACAACAGCAGCCAGACCCACCCGCCCCGGCGGCTCACTTCAGAACCACTGTCGGCTTTCACCGCTTCCATCCACGTTCTCCACACATCGACCACACAGTTCCGGGTGGCTGGCGTGGCTGCCCACATCCTCCCGATGATGCCAGCAGCGCGCACACTTGGCCGCTTCGCTGACTCGCACGCGCAGGCGCGACAAACTGCCTAGCGCCGAGATGGCATCGCCAGGCGCGGACTCAAGCGGACTCACCTGCACGGCTGAGACCAGGAACAGGAAGCGGAGTTCAGGTGCCAACTCGGCGATAGCAGTCAGTTGCTCGGCAGGCAGATACAGATCCAGTTCGGCGTCCAGTCCAGAGCCTATGCGCTTGTCCTTGCGCATCGGTTCCAGCGCCTGGTTGACGGCCTCACGCAGACTCAGCAACTGGGTCCACTGCGAGGCAGACACTCGGGTGTCGTGCGGCAATGGCGCCAGTCCCTGGTACCAGGTGACGAACAAGGGCGAGCTGACCGTCCGCGCCGGCAGGAAATTCCAGATCTCGTCAGCGGTGAAGCTCAGGATCGGAGCCATCCAGCGCACCATGGCTTCAGCAACGTGGTACATCGCCGTCTGCCCCGAGCGTCGCGCCAGCGAATCGGGCTGCAGCGTGTACATGCGGTCCTTCAGCACGTCGAGGTAGAAGGCGCCGAGTTGCACGCTGCAGAAACCATGCAACTCCTGATAGATCTGGTGGAACTGGTAGTCGTCATAGCTCTTGATCGCGCGCTGCTGCAACTGCCAGGCCTGATCGACAATCCACTGGTCGAAGGGCAGCAGTTCCGCGTGCGCGACCAGATGCTGACTCGGGTCAAAACCATTGAGGTTGGCCAGCAGATAGCGGCAGGTATTGCGGATGCGCCGGTAGGACTCGGAGACCCGCTTGAGAATCTCGTCCGACACACTCATTTCGGCGCGGTAGTCGGTCGCAGCCACCCAAAGCCGCAGCACATCGGCGCCCAGGGTCTTCATGACCTGCTGCGGCGCAACCACGTTGCCGGCCGACTTGCTCATCTTCTTGCCTTCGGCATCGACCGTGAATCCATGGGTCAGGACCTGACGATACGGCGCGGTGCCCCGCATGGCCGTGCTGGTCAGCAAGGAGGACTGGAACCAGCCGCGATGCTGATCGGAACCCTCCAGATAGAGATCGGCCGGAACACCCGCCAACTCCGGACGCGCCTCGACCACACAGCGATGGGTCACGCCCGAATCGAACCAGACGTCCAGGATGTCGGTGACCTTGTCGTACTGATCGGCTTCGTCGCCGAGCAGATCACGCGCATCGAGGTCGTACCAGGCATCGACACCGCCTTGCTCGATGCGCTCGGCCACCTGATGCATCAGCTCGACCGAACGCGGATGCGGCGCCTGATGGACCTTGTCGACAAACAAGGCGATTGGCACCCCCCAGGTACGCTGGCGCGAGATGCACCAGTCCGGCCGGCCGGAAATCATGCCCTGGATGCGCTCCTTGCCCCATTCGGGCACCCAACGCACGGTGTCGATGGCCGCCATCGCCTGATCGCGCAGACCCGCCGCTTCCATGCTGATGAACCACTGCGGCGTGGCCCGGAAGATGGTCGGCGTCTTGTGGCGCCAGCAATGGGCCACGCTGTGATCCGATTCAAACGCGGCCAACAGACGGTCGACGCTGCGCAGATGTTCGATGATCTGCGGATTGGCTTCGCTGATGCGCATTCCACCGAACAGCGGCAGGTCTGCCGCGTAGCGGCCGTCGCCCTGCACCGGATTGATGACCTCATCGGTGTAACGCTTGAGCGCCAGGAAATCCTCGACGCCATAGGCCGGCGAGGTATGCACCAGGCCGGTGCCGTCGTCGGCACTGACGTGATCACCGGTGATCAGCATCGACACCCGATCGTAGAAGGGATGGCGTACATCCACCCGCTCCAATGCGGCGCCCAGGCAGCGCGCTACCACCTCGCCTTCGAGTTTGAAACGCTTGAGGCAGCACTCGACCAATGCGTCAGCGAGGACCAGATGACCACGCTCGGTGCGCACCAGCGCATATTCCAGCTCCGGGTTGACCGCCACCGCCTGATTCGACGGCAGAGTCCACGGCGTCGTGGTCCAGATTGCCGCAAAGCCGTCGTTGACTGGCGCCGCCAGGCCGAAAGCTTGCGCCAGCGCTGCGCCATCGATGAAGGGCAGCATCACATCGATGGCCGGGTCGACCTTGTTGCCGTACTCGATCTCGGCTTCGGCCAGCGCGCTGCGGCAATCGAAACACCAGTGCACCGGCTTGAAACCGCGGACCACATGACCACGCTCGAAGATCTGCGCCAGAGACCGCACCATGTCGGCCTCGAACTGGAAGTCCATCGTGCGATAGGGCTGTTCCCAGGCGCCGAGAACGCCGAGGCGCTTGAAGTCCTCGCGCTGACGATCGATCTGCAGCGCCGCGTACTTGCGACACTCGGCGCGGAACTGGCGGGCGTCGACCTTCTGGCCAACCTTGCCGACCTTCTTTTCCACGGCCACCTCGATCGGCAGCCCGTGGCAATCCCAACCCGGCACATAGGGCGAGCGATAACCGGACAACAGCTTGGATTTGACCACGATGTCCTTGAGGATCTTGTTGACCGCGTGGCCGATGTGGATATCACCGTTGGCATAGGGCGGGCCATCGTGCAGCACGAAGGCCTTGCGATCGGCGGTTGCCACCTGCAGCGCGGCGTACAAGCCCTGCTCTTCCCAGGCCGCCAGCATGGCCGGCTCACGATTGGCCAGATCCGCCTTCATGGCGAAAGCCGTGGTCGGCAGCTGGATGGTGTGCTTGTAATCAGTCACGCTGGGTTTACTCCGAGCAAGGAAAGCGCTTCGTCGGCGTCGCGACGAATCTGCTCAACGAGGGATGCGAGGTCGGGAAAATGCCATTCGTCCCGTTGCTTCGCAATGAAGTCTATGGTCAACCGCTTTCCGTAGAGGTCGCCATCAAATTCGAACAGATGGACTTCGAGCAGCAGTTCCTTGCCGCCGACCGCGGGTCTGTAACCCAGGCTGGCCACGCCCGGATGACGCTTGAGTCCGGCACCGTCAACTCGCACGGCAAAGATGCCGCCAAAGCCCAGCGAGGTCTGCGGCCAACGCAGATTGGCGGTCGGAAATCCCAGCTGTCGGCCGAGTTGCTGGCCGCGGACGACGCGGCCGGCATAGGTGTAGCGCCGTCCCAGCGCGCGCTCGGCGGCGTCAAATTCGCCGGCCATCAACTCGGCACGGATCTGCGAACTGCTGATGCGCTCACCATTGGCGGTGAGCGCGGCGATCTCCCGGGCGACATAGCCATGACGCTGACCCAATGACTGCAGCAGTTCGAGATCGCCGCCGCGCTGATGCCCGAAGCGAAACCCGGGACCGACCCAGACCTCGCGCGCCTGCAGGCGATCGACCAACACGTTCTCGATGAAATCCTCGGCGCTGGTGGCGGCCAGCGCCTGATTGAAGCGCAGCGCCAGCAAATGATCGATGCCACAGGCTCCAATGCGCTCGATCCGTTCCCGCGCCGGCGTCAACCGCAATACCGGGCCGCGGGCAAAGTACTGGCGCGGCAGGGGCTCGAAACAGACCGCCACCGAGGGCAATCGGAGCGCCGCGGCGCGCTCGCGCAATTGCGCCAGCAAGGCCTGATGCCCCAGATGCACGCCGTCGAAAGCACCGATGGCAACGATGCTGCCGACCGGCGTCAGGGCTGCGCCACGATGGCTGCGACTGAATTTCATGGTGCGCTGCAAAAAGCGACGAGTATAGCGAGGCCGCGCGCTGCACTCGACGCCATCATGTCGGGCTCCGATCACGCAGATGCCGCGGACGCAGTCCGGACGCGAAGGCGGCAGCCAGATAACTCAGGCCACCCGCGGCCACGGCCAGTGACAACCACAGCAGCCGCTGCCAGGCACTGAGTGTGCCCGGCTCGGGCGTCTGAGCCGAGACCAGCCACACCGCAGCCGACGCCGCCAGGGTTGCCAGTGTCAATGACAGACCATAGCGACCCCAGCCGGAGCCCAGGCGATAGGCGCCCGAGCGCCGCAGCCAGTGGAACAGCAACCCGGCGTTGATATAGCCGGCCAGAGCACTCGACAACGCCAGTCCCGCATGCGCGCCAGGGCGCCCGGTCCAGACCCAGATACCGACGAAGATCACGTTCAGCACGATATTGGAGAGCATGCTGGCGATGCCGGCCTTGACCGGCGTTTTGGTGTCCTGACGGGCATAAAAGGCCGGCGCCAGCACCTTGACCGCGATGAAGGCCGGCAGACCCAGCGCCAGAGCCGCCAGACTGAGGCCCGACATCTGCGCATCCAGAGCACTGAATCGACCATAGCCGAACAGCGTCAGGAACATCGGCTCGGCCAGCAGAATCAGGAACACCGCCGCCGGCAGCGCAATGAACAGGCCCAGACGCAAACCCCAATCCACCGAATGGGTGAAGCCTTCGGGATCCTGCGCGGCATGCTTGCCTGAGAGGTGCGGCAGGATCACCGTGCCCAGCGCGACGCCGAAGATGCCAAGGGGAAACTCGAGCAATCGGTCGGTGTAGTACAGCCAGGTCACGCTACCCGTGACCAGAAAGGAGGCGATCAGGGTATCGACCAGCAGATTGACCTGAGCCACCGATGAGCCGAAAAGTGTCGGGATCATCAGCCTGAGAATCTTGCGTACACCGGCATCGCCCCAGCCCCAGCGCGGACGCGGCAACAAGCCTAGCCTGGCGAGTCCAGGCAACTGCAACAGCAACTGCAGCACGCCCCCGATCAGCACACCCCAGGCCAGCGCCTTGACCGGCTCGTCAAAAAATGGCGCCAGCCAGAGGGCGGCAGCGATCAGGGCGATGTTCAGCAGCACCGGCGACAGCGCCGGCAGCGCAAAGCGGCTGTAACTATTGAGGATGCCGCCGGCAAAGCCCGCCAGAGAGATCAGCAGGATGTAGGGAAAGGTGACCCGCAGCATCTGCGCGGTCAGCTCGAACTTCTCGGGCTTGTCGAGAAAGCCGGGAGCGAAGGCGGAGACGAAGGCCGGTGCGGCGAAGATGCCCAGGGACACGACGATCAGCAAGATCGCCGCCAGCGTGCCGCAGACATGATCGACAAAATGCCGCAGCGCCTCGCGATCACCTCGTTGGCGGTACTCGGCCAGCACCGGTACGAAGGCCAGCGAGAACGAACCCTCTGCAAACAGCCGGCGCATGAAATTGGGAATACGAAAGGCCACATAGAAGGCGTCGGTGGCCAGACTGGCGCCGAACTTCTGGGCGAACACCAGATCGCGGACAAAGCCCAGCACCCGCGAGAGCAAGGTCATGGCGCTGACGATGGCGGTGGAGCGAAGCAGTTTCATGCACGCGAGAGCAATCTCCGGAGGCGAGCAAGTCTAGTCGGCGCACAGGCCCGCACCGCGTCGAAGGTCGATCTGCCCGCGTTTGGGCTGCGATCGGTCGGAATTCGCGGGGTTCCAGCCGTGGTGTTGACGGGTTGTGACCCCAACTGTGGGAGCCCCGGTCGCCCCTGGCGGCGCACTTTTTCGCGCATCAAAGTGTCGGCGATCTCGGGGTCCATTTCTTGTCCGCCAAGGACGCAAAGGACGCGAAGATTTCAAAGCTTGGTCGGCTGAGCGGCGAAGTCTGACGACACAACCGGCTGACAACTTGGAATCGCTCTACTTTGCGTCCTTTGCGTCCTTTGCGGAAAATGTTTCTATTGAAGTACTTGCGGCATGTTTGGCGGGAGCGCGGGAAGCTGTCGCGGCTGAAGCCGCTCCCACAGTGGCGCCACGGCCAGAGCGGCTACCGTGGTCGCACCTGCTCGAAACTGAGGCCGAATCGGGCCAGATACTTGCGCAAACGATCGGCGTCATTGCTAGAGACCTTGCGCTCTCGGCTGACGTTGAACAAGACCCGCCCGGCTTCGCTCAGGTTGCGGGCAGCGCGACACACCGACACCACATCGCTCAGCTGCACCCGGTCAAAGCGATCCAGCCCGTCGGCCGCGTCGCCCAGTAGCGTGCGCAGATCGAGGCCGTCGACCGCATCGTTCGCGTGGCCGCTGGCACCCGTCCAGAGTCGCTTCAGACGCCCGATTTCCTCCTCCACGCCATCCACGGTGATGCGCCCATGGTCCGACAAGGTCGCCAGCCGCGTGATCGACGCCCCCAGATCCCGAAAATTGCCTGGCCACACGGCCTCCTTGCTGGTGGCAAACTGCAGGTAGCGCTCACGGGCTTCGCGATTGAAGGCCACGCGCTCGCCGTTGATACGTGCATGCCGCTCCAGTTCGAACTCCAGATTAGGTTCGATGTCCTCGGCGCGCTCCTTCAGTCCAGGCAGATAGAAAGTCCACAGGTTCAGCCGGGCAAACAGATCGTCACGGAAACGGCCTTCAGCGACCGCCTGCGACAGATCCCGATTGGTCCCAGCCAGCAGCTGAAAGTCGCTGCTGACTTCCTTGTCACCACCCAGAGGCGGAAAACGCTTGTCCTCGATGGCGCGCAGCAGCATGGCCTGCTCGTCCAGGCCCAGCTCGCCGATCTCATCGAGAAACAGCAGCCCCTGGTCAGCGCTCTTGAGAAAGCCGGCACGCTCACCCTGGGCGCCGGTGAAAGCGCCGCGCACATGGCCGAACAAGGCACTCCCGGCGCCATCGCCACGTAGCGTGGCGCAATTGACCTCGACAAAGCGGCCCTTCAGTTCGTGCCGATTCTTCTTCAGGTCGAACAGATTGCGCGCCAACATGCTCTTGCCGGCGCCAGTCGGGCCCATCAGCAGTATCGGCGCGCGCGAGCGTACCGCGACCCGCTCGATCTGTTCGATCATGCGATTGAAGGCCGGGCTGCGCGTGGCGATGCCGCTTTTCAGGAAGCTGGTGGTCTCCGCGCTTTCCAAGGCGAAGCGCTGGGCGATGCGGTCGTAACGGGCCAGATCCAGGTCGATGATCGAGTGCATGCCCGCCTCGCCAGCGCGCTGCTTGCGCGGCGGCGAGGTCTGCAACAATCGCCCCGGCACAAAGCGTGCCTCCGTCAGCAGGAACCAGCAGATCTGGGCGACATGCGTTCCCGTGGTGATGTGCACCAGATAATCTTCATGCTCCATGTCGAATTCGTAGTTGCGGACGAATTCGTACAGTCCGCCGTACATCTGCTCGAAATCCCAGGGGTCGGCCACGCGGAAGTCGTGCACGCGCAGTTCGGTATCCGGGCTGAGTTCACGCAGATCCTCCAGCACCTGGCCGACCACGGTCTTGAAGCGACGCTGGTCAACCAGGAGCTCGATGCGATCGGCGCCGAAGTCTTCGAACATGCCCAGACTGACCGTCGGCCGCCATTTTTCCCAGCGGTTCTTGCCCTGCCCGGCATCCAACTGGGTACCGAGGAAGCCGATCACCACTTTCTTTTTCATGGTGCTTCATCACCCTTTGCGGCGTCATGGCGCGCCACCTGTTTCGCCCCGACACTGGACCCACGACAGCACCGGGGAATCTAGCCAAGAATCATATTCGCTTGGATATAACTTATCCAGCGAGATAAATATCTTGACAGGTTCGCTTCTGTAGTAAATTTCGAATCCCAACAAAAAGCAATACATATCAATGTCTTGCGTAACCTGCGGATAAGCTGGCACGGATCATGTAATAGCTCCATCCGCGACGAGACTGTTTCTCGTCCTGAGGGAAACTCACCATGGCCAATCGATCCTTGTTTTCCAGCCAGCGCGCCGCCCAGAGCAATGTGCTCAATGCCGAGGGTGCGATTGCCTATGCGATGAGCGCGAAGCAGTCGCTGGCGCAACTGGCAATGACCGGCTGCCTCAACCAGACCTACTACGCCAGCGCCGAGCTGCAACTGGATCAGGTGCTGAAGTTGTGTTTCGAGGTCCCTGGTGAGTACCTGGCCAAGACGGCGGTGTATGCCCGAGAGCGCGGCCGCATGAAGGACATGCCAGCCTTGCTCTGCGCCTGGCTGGCCAGTTTCGACAGCGACCGCCTGGAGCAGGTGTTTGCCCGGGTGATCGATGACGGCGTGATGCTGCGCAACTTCGTGCAGATGCTGCGTTCCGGCACGGTGGCCCGAAAGAGCCTGGGTTCGCGTCCCAAGCGTCTGGTGCAGCAGTGGCTGGAGCGGTCCAGCGACGAGCGCCTGATTCGAGCCATGGTGGGACAGCAGCCCAGCCTGGCTGACGTGATCCGCATGGTGCATCCGCGCGCCGCTTCGATCGAGCGCTCGGCGCTGTACGGTTACCTGATCGGCAAGCCCGTAGACCATAGCCTGCTGCCGTCGGAACTGATTGCCTTCGAGCGTTTCAAACTCGATTCGCGTGCGCCGCTGCCCAAGCTGCCTTTTCAGTTGCTGACGGCGCAGCCGCTCGGTCGCGAGCACTGGGTGCAGATCGCACGCAATGCAAGCTGGACGCAGACGCGCATGAATCTGAACACCTTCATGCGTCATGGCGTTTTCGAGGAGCGGACCATGATCAAGCTGGTCGCCAAGCGCTTGGCAGACGAACGCGCCATTCGCAAGGCCCGGGCGTTTCCGTACCAGTTGCTCACGGCGTACCAGGCGGCACAGGCCGTGCCGCAGCCGATTCGCGAGGCACTGCGGGAGGCGACCGAGATTGCGGTGAGCAATGTGCCCTCGCTGACGGGCTCGGTGGCTGTGGCCATCGACGTTTCCGGATCGATGGGCTCGCCGGTCACCGGATATCGTCAGGGCGCGACGTCGGCAACGCGCTGCGTGGATGTCGCCGGCTTGATGGCGGCCGCAATCCTGGCGCGTAACAAGGGTGCCATGGTGTTGCCGTTCAACGATCGGGTACGGCCGTGGAATCGCGCCCGGGGCGGCGTGCTGGAAATAGCGCAATCGCTGGCGAGCCTGCTCGGCGGCGGAACCTGCATCAGCGCGCCACTGGAGCAGATCAACCGGATGGGAATGGCGCCGGACAATCTGATCATCCTGTCGGACAACCAGAGCTGGATCGACAACAGGCAGTCGGGCGCGACGGCAACGCAGTTGCAATGGCAACGGATCAAGCAACGCAATCCGTCAGCCAAACTGATCTGCGTGGATCTGCAGCCCTACACCAACAGCCAGGTGGCGAGACAGCAGGATGTGCTCAATGTCGGCGGGTTTGCCGATGCAGTGTTCGAGGTGATCGCGGAGTTCAGCGCAGATCGCTACAACACCGACCACTGGGTGCGTCAGATCGAGGCCGTGGATTTGACCTAAAGCTTGTTGGTTGTTGAAAGGCCGAGGCTGCGTCGAAAGGCGCAGCCTCGGATGAAGAGAGTGGAACTCGCAGCACGAATGCCGCCGGGACTACATGGATACGGCGCAAGCCCAGCCGGTTCAAGTCCGGCCATCCAAGCGCAAGCGCGGATGCTGTCCCGGCAATTTGGTCGTGTTGCCTGAGAAGACCCGTCAAGTAGTCCGCTTTGCGGACAACATGACCTACAACAGAACACGGCTCGCGATAGAACGTGAGTCAAAGCAGAATGGTGCTTCGCGTAGCGGCGAATGCAGGCAGGACTACATCTTTGGAATGTCCCGTCTTGCCGAAAACTTGTCGCCGCTACGCGCAGCGCCACGAATGCACGAAGGACTACATTAATCCAGGAGTCGTCGGTTCAAATCCGGCCGGACCTTCCGGTCCGTAGCTCAGCCAGGTAGAGCACTGCAGAACGTCTTTCACCCACTGGTCGTGCGCTGCACCTTGAAACAAGCGAGAAAGATCATGAACGCATCGAATTTTGAGTTGATCGAACAGCACGGTGGCGTGCCGATCAAGATGTTTACCCAGGGCGTGCCGGTCGAGGACGAGGCGCGTCGCCAGTTGATGGGATTGGCGCGCCTGCCGGTGGTCGGCCCCTTTGTGGCAGCGATGCCCGATGTGCATCTCGGCATCGGTGCGACCGTGGGTTCGGTCGTGCCTACCCGCGGCGCCATCATTCCGGCGGCCGTCGGCGTGGACATCGGCTGCGGCATGATCGCGGCGCGCACCAGCCTGGTGGCGGCCGATCTGCCGGACAATCTGGGCCCCTTGCGCAGCGCCATCGAGCGTGCGGTGCCGCATGGCCGCAGCAAGGGCGCGCGCGACAAGGGCGCCTGGGACAAGGCGCCGAAACTGACCGAAGCGGCCTGGCGCGGTCTGGAGACCGACTTCAAGCGCTTGTGCGAACTGCACCCGCGCTTGAACAAGACCAACAATTTCCGGCACCTGGGTACGCTCGGTACCGGCAATCACTTTGTCGAGATCTGTCTCGACGAAAGCGGTTCGGTGTGGGTGATGCTGCATTCGGGTTCGCGTGGCGTCGGTAACGCCATCGGCACCCATTTCATCGAGTTGGCACAGGCCGATATGCGCAACCACATCGCCAACCTGCCACACCGTGATCTGGCCTATTTCAGCGAGGGCTCGCCGCATTTCGATGACTACGTGTTTGCCGTGGGTTGGGCCCAGGCCTTCGCCCGCGAGAACCGCGCGATCATGCTGCGGCATACGCTGGAGGCGCTGCAGAAGATCGTTCCGAAGAAGTTCTCGGTCACCGAGGAGGCAGTCAACTGTCATCACAACTATGTGCAGAAGGAAACCCACTTCGGCGAGGAACTGTTCGTCACCCGCAAGGGTGCGGTCAGCGCTCGCGCCGGGCAGCTCGGGATCATCCCGGGCAGCATGGGTGCCAAGAGCTTCATCGTGCGCGGCCTCGGCAACGCGGATTCCCTGTGTTCGTGCTCGCACGGCGCCGGCCGGGTGATGAGCCGCACCCGGGCGAAGAAGGAGATCACGCTGGAGCAGCACCGCATCGCCACCGCTCACGTCGAATGCCGCAAGGACAACGATGTGATCGATGAGTCACCGGCCGCCTACAAGCCGATCGAAGCGGTCATGGCAGCACAACGCGATCTGGTCGAGATCGTGCATACGCTGCGCCAAGTGGTGTGCGTGAAGGGCTAAGTGCCAAGAGCCTTTAGTCCGCGAAGGACGCAAAGGACGGGAAGAAGAGCAATTTGAATAAGCGGCGACGATCCAAAGGTAGCAACGAAGGCCCCTGGCCGACGAGGCACCGGGTGATCGCTAGTTTGCGCCGCGCGAAGAGCCGTCGACAAACCTTTGGCAAACCACTGCACTGCTCTTCTTGGCGTCCTTTGCGTCCTTTGCGGACAAGAAAGCTCTACCCCACAGGAACAGAGTCATGACTACAAGCATCGAAATAGACGGCTCACAAGGCGAAGGCGGGGGTCAGATCCTGCGCACGGCGCTGACTTTGTCGGTGCTGACCGGCAGGTCCTTGCATGTGCGCCGGATTCGCGCGGGCCGGGCCAAGCCGGGACTGATGCGCCAGCACCTCACCTGCGTGAAGGCTGCCGCACAGATCAGCGCCGCAGATGTCAGTGGCGCCGAGATCGGATCAACGGAAATCCGCTTCGTGCCGAACACCATCGCCGCTGGCAGCCACCACTTCGCCATCGGCACCGCTGGCAGCACGATGCTGGTGTTGCAAACGGTGCTGCCTATCCTGTTGTGTGCCGGTGCCCCCAGTCGATTGACGCTGGAGGGCGGTACCCACAATGCCATGGCGCCGACAGCGGACTTCATCGAACACGGCTTTCTGCCGGTGCTCGCACGCATGGGTGCCCGTGTGCGCATGCAGGTCGAACGCCCCGGGTTCTTTCCTGCGGGCGGCGGGCGGGTCGTGGTCCAGATCGAACCGGGAACGCTGAGCCCCATCCGGCTGGTCGACCGCGGCAGCGCTGTCGGCATTCGCGCCCAGGCTGCCGTGGCAGGCATTCCGATGCACGTCGCACTGCGCGAACTGACGACCGTGGCCGATCGCTTCCAGTTGCGCCGCGAGCACCTGCAGGAGATCGACCTTGGCAGGCATGCCGGGCCAGGCAATGCGCTGACCCTGATGGCCCATTTCGATTCCATCACTGAGGTGGTGACCGCCCTCGGTGAGCGCCGACTCAGCGCCGAGCAGGTAGCTGCGGGCGCCTGCGATGCACTGGAGCAGTACCTGTCCTCTGCCGCGGTGGTCGGGGAGCACTTGTCTGACCAGCTGCTGTTGCCAATGATCTTGGCTGGCGGCGGCGAGTTTCTCATCGACCAGCCCAGCTCCCATCTGCGCAGCAATGCCGAGGTCATCGCTGCCTTTGGTCTCGGCCAGGTCAGCATCTCGGCCTGTCCGGGCACTCAAGGGGGGCATCACGTTGTCGTGCAAGCGCAGGCGACTGGCGCCTGAACGCGCGCCGCATGAAAATTGACTTCCAATGGATTCAGTCGCTATAGTCCGCGGTCTTTTGTTCAGCCCCAACCGTATTCGGAGTCGTTCGTGGCAAATATCAAGTCCGCCAAGAAGCGTGCGCGTCAAGCCGACAAGCGCAACGCTCACAATTCCAGCGTTCGTTCCATGCTGCGCACGGCCATCAAGAAAGTCGTGAAAGCCATCGAAGCTGGTGACAAATCCACCGCCGAAGGCGCCCTGAAGTCCGCCGTGCCGATCATTGATCGCATTTCGGCGCATGGCTTCATTCACAAGAACAAGGCTGCCCGTCACAAGAGCCGCCTGACCGCCGCCATCCGCAAGCTGGATGCCGCGCAGCCGGCCGCCTGATCGGCCGCTGAAGCAACATCGGAAAGGCCGGCTTGATGCCGGCCTTTTGTTTTGTTGATTTGCCTACGGCGTTGCCACGCTCGAGCTTCAAGTCCACGCCACGTTTACCGGCGCGATACTGCGCACGGGCCGTGGAAGCGGCGTCATTGCGAGCCACCTGTGTCGGTTCGACACTGCCCATGGGCCATGAACCCCGAATTTGCCCGTGGGAGCGACCTCGCGCCGCTAGGGCGCTTCTACCTCCGGCGCGCGCCTAAGGGTATCCAGCGCATCCATCGTGGCGTACACCAGCGGCTCCAGGCCGCGGCGCTCCAGCGCCGAGACCACGTAAACCGGACCCTTCCAGCGCAGACTGCGCTTCAGGGCCTTGGCTCGCGCCTCTGCCTCGCCCTCGGGCAGCATGTCGGCCTTGTTCAGCACCAGCCAGCGCGGTCGCTGCATCAGTTCCGGATCGAAGTTCTTAAGCTCCCGCTCGATCGCGCGCACCTGCTTGCTGCAGGAGGCCTGCTCCTCGAAGGGCACCAGATCGACGACGTGCCACAACAGACGGGTGCGCTGCAGATGCTTCAGAAACTGCACGCCCAGACCCGCACCCTCGGATGCACCCTCGATCAGTCCCGGAATATCAGCGACGACGAAGCTGCGATCCGCGGCCGCGCGGACCACGCCCAGATTGGGGTGCAGTGTAGTGAAGGGATAATCAGCAACCTTGGGCGTGGCTGCGGAAATCGAGCGGATCAAGGTTGACTTGCCGGCATTGGGAAAACCGAGCAAGCCGACATCGGCAAGCACCTTGAGCTCCAGCTGCAGCTCGCGCTCCTCGCCCGGCGTACCGGGCGTGGCCTTGCGCGGCGCACGATTGACCGAACTCTTGAAATGGATGTTGCCCTTGCCGCCCATGCCACCCTGCGCCACCAGCAAGGTCTGGCCATGCTCGGTCAGATCACCGATGGTTTCTTCGGTGCCCGCATCCATCACCACGGTGCCCACCGGCACGCGGATGACCAGGTCCTCGCCGGCACGCCCATAGCATTGCCGACCCATGCCGTTCTGCCCACGCTCGGCCCGGAAACTGCGCTGATGGCGAAAGTCGATCAGCGTGTTCAGACCCTCATCGGCAATCAGACGAACACTGCCGCCGTCGCCGCCATCGCCGCCGTCGGGTCCGCCCAGCGGGATGAACTTCTCGCGACGAAAACTGACGCAGCCATTGCCGCCCTTGCCAGCGTGCACCTGGATTCGCGCTTCATCGACGAATTTCATGATCCTGGAAACCTCATGCCTTGGTGCGGAAACAAAAAACCCCGCACGCGGCGGGGCTCTTGCTTGCACGCAGGGCGCAATGATTACTCGGAAACGACGCTCACAAAGCGACGATTCAGGGGCCCACCGACGTGGAACTTGACCGTGCCACCCGTCAGCGCAAACAGCGTGTGATCGCGACCCAGACCGACATTGGCGCCGGGATGGAAACGCGTACCGCGCTGACGCACGATGATGTTGCCCGGAGCAACCGCCTGGCCGCCGAAGAGCTTCACACCGAGATACTTGGGATTGGAGTCGCGACCGTTGCGGGTCGAACCACCAGCCTTTTTATGTGCCATGACTTAATCCTTCTGAACGAGCCCGAGATCAGGCGTTGATACCCGTGATCTCGATTTCGGTGTAGTGCTGACGATGACCCTGCTGCTTGCGATGGTGCTTGCGACGACGGAAGTGCACGATGTACACCTTGTCGGCACGGCCATGGCTCTTCACCGTGGCAGCTACCTTCGCGCCCGAAACCAGGGGTGCGCCAACGGTAATGCTGTCGCCATCGGCAACCAGCATCACCTGATCGAGTTCGATCGAATCGCCTTCGGCGACATTCAGCTTCTCTACCTTGAGAACGTCACCGGGGGCTGCACGATACTGCTTGCCACCAGTCGCAAATACGGCGTACATGACGAGACCTCGTCCATTGAGTCGCAAAACAAAGGAGCGGAACTATAACCGGATGCAGCCGTCCGGTCAATGAACGGAAGCCGTTACTTCGATGCACTCGAACAGAGCATCACAATCGGGTAAGTTGACCGCGCGCACAACGTAGAATGCAGCTCAGGGCGCACAGTACGCATCAGCACAGTATACGGAGAAGCCAACCGCAATGGGACCGGTAAAGCACGATCGCCGCCAGGAACCCCGATTTCCCCTGCCGGGGCGATTCCGCTCCATCGCGCCCAGCGGCCTCATCGGCAAAGTGCTGGACCTGTCGCTCAATGGCGCCCTGCTGGAATGCGAGGATGATCCGACCGTCACCATGGGCGAGCACGTGGAGATGCTGCTGGAACTGGAAGACTCCCGTCCATTTGCGGCCAAGGCGCGCATTGCCCATGTCGAACTTCGCCGCATCGGTATCGAATTCCACGAGATCGAGACGCCGGCTTTTGAACAGCTGTCCGAGCTGGTGCTGTCATTGAAGCGAGCACCGACGCTGGCCAAATTGGCCAGTCCTCCCGACTGACCGCCGAACGCGTGTGCCTGCTCGCGCTGGCCCTCGGCCAACATCCGCTCTATCCCCTCGTGATCGCGGCCAACCGCGACGAATACCATGCGCGGCCGAGCATGGGCGCGAGGCATTGGCAGGAGCATCCGCAGATCATTGGCGGTCGCGACCTGGCTGCGGGCGGCAGTTGGATGGCGGCCAGTCTCAGCGGCCGCGTGGCGATGGTGACCAATATCCGAAGACCTGGGGCCATAAAGGGTCGCAGCCGCGGGCATCTGGTTCTGGAGGCATTGCTGGATGACGGTGATCCTGAGCAAAGCTTGGCGCAACTGCGGGCCTCGGCGGCCGAGTACAGCCCCTTCAACCTGATCTACGGGCACGGTACTACATTGGCTTACGTCAACAGCGATGGCGACGGCAGCGCCTCCCTGCCGACGGGGATTTACGGGCTGAGCAATGCAACGCTGGACACGCCGTGGCCCAAGGTGGGGAAACTCCGGGAGGCGCTGACTCGATGGTGCGCCAGGGGCCAAGACGAGGAATCGATATTGTTCGCGGCACTGGCCGATACCGAACCCGCCGCGGATGCCGATCTGCCCGATACCGGCGTCGGCCTGACGCTGGAGCGCATGCTGTCAGCGCCCTTCATCACCGGCAGCAGCTATGGCACCCGCAGCAGCACGCTGTACACGGTGGATCAGCAGGGCCGGGCCCGATTGCACGAGCGGCGCTTTGGTCCCGATGGCGTCTTCATCGACAGCGCAGCCTTCGAATGGCAGGTGGCGGCGTCTGTAAAGGACGCCTAAGCGAGCTCAGGCGAGCGCCTCGTTGCAGGCCAGATCCGCGCCGCCCGACCGCTTGGACTGCGCGCCGCAATGGCAAGCGCGCGGCGCCTGGCAGGGCGAGCCGCGGCCGCCGGCGCGACCAACCCTGGCGCACATGCCTACCCGGCGCGCGCCGGAGCCGCGCTACCTCCCACCCAGGTTCATGGCCCGATCGAAACGCTCTTCTTCGTGTTCTCTCTGCTTTTCCCTTGCGTACTCTGCGTGCTGCATCTGGCCACGATGTGCCTCAGGACGGGAGCACCAGCCGATCAGGGCTGCCTGCGCCGTGGCGGCTTGTCGCCGGGCTTGCGCGGTGCGCGGTGCGGCTGCGGCTTGAGGTCGTCGCTGGCGCTGGTATCGGGTGCGTCGGACAAGCGACTGATGCGCAGCGGCCGGCCCACGACCCAGACCTTCTTCAGATGCAGGAATACATCCTTGGGCATGCCCTCGGGCAACTCGACGATGCTGTAGTCGTCCTCGATCTCGATACGGCCCATGAACTGACTTTCCAGACCGGCCTCGTTGGCAATCGCGCCCACCAGATTACCCGGCTTGACGCCATGCTTGTGGCCTACCTCAACCCTGAACTTCTCCAGCTTGCCAGCCGCTTCGGCGACCCGAGGCGGCCGCGCAGCGCGCGGCGGGCGGGCCTCGGCACCACGATCGACCGGCGTACGGTCAGAACTGCGCTCCATCGGTGCGCGATCTTCGCTGCGGGCGAATCGCGGCTTGTCCGGACCACCGAACTTGGACACCGGCTCGCGTTTGCCACGATCGCTGCGGGGACGCTCGGCGTGTTCAGTGCGCTCGAAGCGTGGTTCATCCGCGGGCGTGGTGTCACCGCCCGGCGCCAGCAGCAGCGGCGTCTTGCCCTGCAGCATGCGCGCCAGCGCCGCGGCAATATCCAGCTCAGCCACTTCATTCTGGTGGGCGTAGTCGCTGATCAGACTGCGGAACAGATCCAGATCGCCAGCTTCCAGACCTTCGGAGATGCGCTTGTGGAAACGGGCAATGCGGCGATCGTTGACTGCCTGCACCGTGGGCAGGTGCATCTGTTCGATCGGCTGCCGGGTGGCGCGCTCGATGGCGCGCAGCAGATGGCGCTCGCGCGGGGTCACGAACAGGATGGCATCGCCACTGCGACCCGCCCGACCGGTGCGACCGATGCGATGCACATAGGCCTCGCTGTCGTAGGGAATATCGTAGTTCAGCACATGGCTGATGCGCTCGACATCGAGTCCGCGCGCGGCCACGTCGGTGGCCACCAGGATATCCAGCTGCCCTTCCTTGAGCCGGGCGATGGTCTTCTCACGCTGTGCCTGAATCAGATCGCCGTTGATGGCGGCGGCGGCAAACCCCCTTGCC
This sequence comes from Rhodanobacteraceae bacterium, assembly GCA_024234055.1. NCBI lineage: Bacteria > Pseudomonadati > Pseudomonadota > Gammaproteobacteria > Lysobacterales > Rhodanobacteraceae > Rhodanobacteraceae bacterium. The sequence continues at coordinate 619,959 of JACKOW010000001.1, read as the reverse complement.
TGCAGGCGCTCGGCCAGTTCCTCGGTGCCGAGCTTGGTGCGGGCAAAGACAATCATCGCCTCGAAGGCTTCGGCTTCGAGTATGCGGGTCAGCGCATCCAGCTTGTGCACGCCGCTGACCAGCCAGTAGCGCTGGCGGATGGCCTTGACCGTGGAGGTACTGGAGCGGATCGTGACTTCTTCGGGTGACTTCAGGTGGGTTTGGGCGATGCGCCGGATCGGGGCCGGCATGGTCGCCGAGAACAGCGCCACCTGACGGGTATCAGGGGTCTTCTGCAGGATGCTCTCGACATCGTCGATGAAGCCCATGCGCAGCATCTCGTCGGCCTCGTCGAGCACCACGACCTTGAGTTGCGACAGATCGAGGGTGCCACGGGCCAGATGATCCTTGATCCGGCCCGGCGTGCCGACGACCACATGGGTGCCGCGCGCCAATCCATGCAACTGGGCACCATAGCCCTGACCGCCGTAGACCGGCAGCACATGGAAATCGGGGATCTGCTGGGCGTAACGCTGGAAGGCTTCGGCCACCTGGATGGCGAGCTCGCGGGTGGGCGCGAGCACCAGCGCCTGCGGCTTGAACTGCTTCATGTCCAGTTTGGCCAGGATCGGCAAGGCGAAGGCCGCGGTCTTTCCAGTGCCCGTCTGCGCCTGCCCGAGCACGTCGCGCCCGGCCATCAAGGGCGGAATGGTGGCCGCCTGAATGGGCGAAGGGGATTCATAACCGACGCTGGCGAGGGTGCGCAGCAGATAGTCGGGCAAGCCCAGCTCGGAGAAGCTCGGCAGATTGGTTTCTTCAGACATGACGCATCCTTGCGGGTCCAGACGATCCAGCTCGCGAGGCGCGAACTGATGTGCATTGTAGCGCGACCAAGCTGAGCCAATGACCTCTGGCCGGGGTGGATCGCGCTTGACGCGCCTAAACTCATGCCCATCTTCCACGGCAGACGGATTTCATCATGCTGAGCACCCGCCGCGAACTTCTGAAACTGGGCGCGCTCGCCGCTGCCGCGGGCGTCACCGGCGCCCGCCCCAGCCTGGCCGCCGGCCCCGTCGAAAAAGCACCCAAGCCACTCAACATCCTGATCCTGGGCGGCACCGGCTTCACCGGCCCGCATCAAGTGCGTTATGCGCTGGCACGCGGCCACAAGATCACCCTGTTCAATCGCGGACGACGGCCGCAGGATTGGCCAGCCGAGGTCGAGGAGCTGACCGGCGACCGCAATACCGGGGATGTCGCGGCGCTCAAGGACCGGCGCTGGGATGTATGCATCGACAATCCCACCAGCGTGCCCTTCTGGGTGCGTGATGTCGGCGAAGTGCTGGCCGGCCAGATCGAGCAGTACATCTTCATCTCCACGATTTCGGTGTATGCCGATACCAGCAAGCCGGGCATGGACGAGACCGCGAGGCTCGCCGAATACGAGGGCGAGGATGTCCTCAAGGAGACCCGCGACAGCTTGATGGCGAATATGGCCCTGTACGGGCCGATGAAGGCGGCCAGCGAAGCCCAGGCGATGAAGTACTTCAAGGAGCAGACCACCATCATCCGTCCAGGGCTGATCGTCGGCCCGGGCGACGAGACCGACCGCTTCAGCTATTGGCCGCTGCGCCTGGAGGCTGGTGGTGATGTGCTGGCGCCGTCGGCTGCCGGCGCCGATCCGGTGCAATTCATCGACGCCCGTGATCTGGCGGAATGGACCATCCGCATGGCGGAAGGTCGTCGCTATGGCATTTACAACGCCACTGGGCCCGACTACGAGATGTCGGTGGCGGCCATGCTCTATGGCATCCGCGCCGTGACCACGGCTGGTGCCCGCCTGCACTTCGTGCCGGCTGAATTTCTGGAGAAGCAGCAGGTCGCGCCCTGGGGCGACATGCCGGTGTGGGTACCCGGCCAGGGCGAATCGGCGGGATTTGCCAGGGTCAGCATTCAGCGTGCGCTCGATGCCGGACTCAGCTTCCGGCCACTGGCCACTACCGCTGCGGACACCCTGAGCTGGTTTCATGCCCAGACACCGGAACGTCAGGGCACGCTGCGGGCCGGGATCAAGCGCGAGCGCGAGGCCGAGGTGCTGGCCGCCTGGAAGGCACAGAACAGCGCCTCTTGACCCGGCTCAATCTCCGCCGTTGGTGAAAGTCGGTAACATGAGTTCCTGTTCGACGGCTGAGGAGCATTGCCATGTATCGCCATATCCTGGTTCCGACCGACGGCTCGGATCTGGCCCGGAAAGCGGTCGACGCGGCGATTGGTCTGGCGCTGAAAGTCGGCGCCCGGTTGACCGGCGTTTACGCCGTGCCGGAGTACATTCCGCCGGTGGATGCGATGGTGCCCGTATATCAGTTCCCGTCCAAGGAAGAGTACGAGCGCCAGGCTGCGGTGGAGGCCGAAGTGGTGTTCAAGGGGTTTGCCGAGGCCTGCACCCAGGCCGGCGTGCCTTTTGAGGTCACCCACGGAATCGACAGCCATCCCTATCGCCTGATTCTGGCCACGGCAGCCGAACGCGGCTGCGATCTGATCTGCATGTCCTCACACGGAAGACGCGGCTTCAGCGCCATGATCCTTGGCAGCGAAACCCAAAAGGTACTGACCCACGGAGAACTGCCGGTGCTGGTGGTACGCTGACAGCACATCCCCGCGGATTGCTCCATGGCGCAAGCGGATTACAGTCTCGACCAGACGGAGGGCAAGCCGGTGCTGCGATTGCGCGGCGACTGGACCGTTGCCGGTTTGCCGGCGGCTGAGCGTCGTTCGCAAGGACTCTCCGCCGCCACCGGCTCGCGGCCGGTACAGGTGGACGCCAGCGAACTGACCGCGCTGGACACGGCCGGGGCGCTGCTGCTGGTGCAGCGCTGGCTGGGCAATATGCCCTGGCCGGAGTTCCAGGGTCTGCGACCCGCCGATGGCGAGTTGCTGAGTCTGGTCGGCGAGCGCATTGCCCAGCCCAGAACCCGCCCGCGCAAGCCCTTTGGCATTCAACCGATGCTGGAGCGCACCGGTGCCGCGGTCGAGTTTGCCTGGCGTCAGTTCACGCTGCTGCTGGGCTTTGGCGGACAAACGCTGACCACGATCCTGGCGATCCTCGCCGGCCGCCAGCGCCTGCGCTGGACCAGTGCAGTGCATCACATGGAGCGCGCCGGGCTGGATGCGGTACCCATTGTCTGCCTGCTGAGTTTTCTGGTGGGCGCGGTGGTGGCTTTCCTTGGCGCCACCGTGCTCGCCGATTTTGGCGCTCAGGTGTTCACGGTGGAACTGGTCAGCTTCTCCTTCATGCGCGAATTCGGCGTGCTGCTGACCGCGATCATGATCGCCGGACGTTCGGGCAGCGCCTACACCGCAGAGATCGGCATGATGCGGGCGCGCGAGGAGATCGACGCGATCCGGGCTCTCGGCCTTGATCCGGTCGAACTGCTGGTGGTCCCGCGGTTGCTGGCCTTGTTGGTGATGTTGCCGGTGCTGAGCTTTCTGGCGGTGCTGTCCGGCATTCTCGGCGGCGCTCTGGTGGGCGGCACCGAGCTTGGAATTTCGCCCGGGCTGTTTCTGGCGCGTATGCAGGAGACTGCCGAATTGCGACATCTGCTGGTGGGCTTGTCGAAGGCGCCTCTGTTTGCGGTGATCATCGCCCTGGTGGGCTGCCTGGAAGGCCTCAAGGTGCAGGGCAGCGCCGAGTCGGTGGGCAGACACACCACCTCATCCGTGGTGCAATCGATCTTTCTGGTCATTCTGGTCGACGCCATCGCAGCGATCTTCTTCATGGAGCTCGGCTGGTGACGGCAGACGTGGTCATGAGCGTGCGCGGCTTGCGCAACCAGTTCGGCGAACAGGTGGTGCATGAAGACCTGGATCTCGACATCCTCAAGGGCGAGGTGCTGGGCATCATCGGCGGCTCGGGTGCGGGAAAGAGCGTGCTGATGCGTTCGATCCTCGGTCTGCAACCCTATCGTGCCGGTCGCATCTGGTGGTTCGGTCAGGAGATGGCCACATTGGACGACAGTGCCCGTCACGCATTGGAACGGCGGGTCGGCGTGATGTTCCAGGACGGTGCCCTGTTTTCCTCGTTGACCGTGCTCGAGAACGTGATGGTGCCGCTGAAGGAACACACGGCGCTGGACGAGCACTTCATCAGCGAACTGGCGCGCCTGAAGATTGCCCTGGTAGGACTACCACCGGACGCCGCCAACAAGTATCCGGAAACGCTCTCGGGCGGCATGCGCAAGCGCGCCGGGCTGGCAAGGGCGCTGGCCCTGGATCCGGAGATCCTGTTCTTCGACGAGCCCACCTCGGGCCTTGACCCCATCGGCGCCGCCGCCTTCGACGAACTGGTCGCCACCTTGCATCAGGCGCTGCACCTGACCGTGATCCTGATCACGCATGATCTCGACAGCGTCTATCGCATCTGCGAGCGCGTGGCAGTGCTGGCGGACCGCCACGTCATTGCGGTGGACAAGCCGGAGGTGATCCAGGAACTGGACCAACCGTGGATCCGCGAGTGCTTCCAGGGCCCGCGGGGACGCATGGCCTACACCCAGTCCGAGCAACTCAAGGCCGAGCGAGCATGACGCCCACCCATACACCGGCCTGGCTTGCCCGATGCCAGCTGCCGACACCGGAGTAGCCCAGCTGCCATGGAAACCAAAGCTCATCATGTCCTGATCGGCGCCTTCGTGCTGCTGACGCTGATCGGGGCCATGTTCTTCGCCCTGTGGGTGGCCAAGGTCAGCCTTGATGACGAATTCGACGAGTACGACGTGGTCTTCCACGAAACGGTCACTGGCCTGACCAAGGGCGCGGCGGTCAATTTCAACGGCATCCAGGTGGGCGAAGTACGACGCTTGTCGCTGGACCGCGAGGACGCCGCGCGGGTGCTGGCGCGCGTGCGGGTCGGTGCCGATACGCCGATCCGCACCGACACCAGCGCCCGCCTGACTTACACCGGCCTGACCGGCGTGGCCATCATCGAACTGGTGGCGGGCGATCCGGCTTCGCCGCCCCTGGAGCCGCCGGCGCCCGGTGAGGTCGGCGTGATCGAAGCCAAGCCCAGCGCCTTCCAGAAATTCATGACCGACGGCGGCGACGTGCTGGTGCGCTTCAACGAGGCCCTCGGCCGGATCACCCAGATGCTCAGTGACGAAAATGCCCGGAGCGTCACCCAGACGCTGGCGCACGTCGAGTCGATCGCCTCGCAGATCGACCAGGACAAGGCCGACCTCAGCAGCGCACTGCGTCGCGCCGACCAGGCTTTTGCGGGCATCAGTGATGCCTCGGCTGCCTTCCAGGATCTGGCCCGGCAAAGCAGTGAGACCCTGGCTCGGACCGATCAGATGCTGCGCCAGGATCTGGCGCCGGCCGCCGATGATCTGCGCCTCACACTGACGTCGCTGCGAGAACTGTCGGCTCGGGTCGATACACTGCTGTCACGCAACAGTGCGCAGCTTGATCAGTTTGCGCAACAGGGCATGCCCGAGCTGACCGCCACGTTGGAGGAACTCAGGCAACTGGCGGCGAGCATGAACCGCATCAGCACGCGCCTGGAAACCGCACCCACCGATTATCTGCTGCAGCGCGACCGCCCACGGGAGTACCGTCCTCAATGAACATGCTACGCGCCGCCTTCCTGTCCAGCGCTCTGCTCAGCCTGGGTGGCTGTCTCTCGGGCGTGCTGCCCAAGGCCAGCGAGCAAGCGCAATACACCTTGCCCGACGCGGTGGCCCAGCGCGCCGAGCGGCCGTTGCCACTGGCGCTGCTGGTCGATGTGCCTCGGGCCGTTGCGCCGCTGGATGACGTCGATGTGGTGGTGATTCGTGCTGATGGCGAGGTGCAGATCATGACCGGCGCCCGCTGGACTGCGCCGCTGCCAATCCTGTTGCAGGATCTGCTGGTGCGGACCATCGAAGCGGCGGGGCTGGTCCCGGCAGTGGCGCAGTCAGCGCAGACCCACCGTTTGCCACTGCGTCTGAGCGGCGAGTTGCGGGCCTTCGAACTGCACGACGATGGCGCTGGCCTGAGCGCCCGTGCGGCCCTCAATCTCCGCCTGATCTGCAGCCGCAACGCCGAGGTGCTGGCCAGTTCCGGCCTGATCACGGTCGAGGCTGCCGACCTCGCGGCGGGTGTGGCCGGGGCGGTGGCCAGCTTGCGTGATCTGGCCCTGAAACTGAGCCAGCAAACGCTGCAGTGGCTGCAGCAGGCAGATGTCAGCTCTTGCGCTGAAAGCTGAGGGCAAGACGCGGCCGTGGCAACTCGCTTGCACGTCTTGTTGCTGCTGGCGGCACGCACTGACAGCCGGGCCTCGCTGCAGGAAGGGCACTGGCAGACCGGCTGCCTGCATTGCCGCAGCCGGATCGGCATCACCGCCGCAGGCAAGCCCTGGCCCGGCACCACGCTGGAGCACATCGTCCCGCGCTCCTGGTTTGGTCGCAGCCAGGCCAAAGATCTGGTGGTGCAGGTAGAGAGCGCCGACGATCCGCGCAATCTGGCCCTGGCCTGTGCCCGTTGCAACCACCAGAAAGGGCGCGGACCGGATGCGCGCGGACCGGCCGACACCAGGGCCCATGCCATCGTCGAACGCCTGCTGGCCACCCGGATGTCCCGCTGGCGCGCGCTCGAATAGTCCGGCCTGAACGCCCGTTATTCGCCGACGACAATCCGGTTTCGACCACCGAGCTTGGCCTTGTAGAGCGCGCCATCGGCGGCGCGCAACAGATCCGCCGCGGCGCGCATGTCGGGGCTTTGCTGCGCGATGCCAATGCTCACCGTGATGCGTACGCTGCCGTCGTCGATCGGCATCTCGGTGGCCTGCAGCGTTGCTCGCAGGCACTCGGCGAGTGCGCAGAATTCGGACATTGACAGGTGCGAGCTGAAAACCACGAATTCTTCGCCGCCCAGACGCCCGGACACGGTTTCCGGGTCGAGTTCACGTTTGACCAGCGCCGCGAAGCCGGCCAGCACCCGGTCACCCGCGAGGTGCCCATGCTGGTCGTTGACGGGCTTGAAGTGATCCAGATCCAGGATCATCAGCCGCAGATTGCCAGCATCATTGCGGCCACGATCAAAGGCGTGTTCCAGCATTTCACGTGACTGCCGCCGATTGTAGAAGCCGGTCAGGGCATCGAATACGGCCTGGTTGAGCAACTCACGGTGATAGCTGGCCTCCGCACTACCCTCGCCGAAGAACTTGAGCTCGCAGTGCCCCACCCGCAAACGGTCACCATCGCGCAAGCCCAGGCGCTGCACCTTCTGGCCGTTGACGAAGACGCCATTGGTGGATCCCAGGTCTTCAACCACATATCCATCACCATCGCGGACGATCCAGCAATGGCGCCGGGACACGCTGGTGTTGCGGATCGTAAGTCCGGCATCGTCAGCACGGCCGATCAGCAGCGGCTGGTCAGCAATCCTGGCTTCGAGACCCAATTGCGCACCATTGACCACGACCAGGCAGGCCGGGTCTCTGGGCGCCGGCCCGCCGGTGGGCACCACGACGCGCGTCGTGGTGTGATGTGATTTGCGGCGGACGCCCATGTCCTAGTCATTCTCGTCTTCGAGGCCGTCTCCAAACAAACCGATGGGATCGGTGTCGCTGCTCTCGTTGTTGCCGAGCACCGGATCCGTCGAGTTGCTGGGCGGTGTCACGGTCGCCCGATTGGTCACGATCTGCTCCGGGCTGGCCTGGGCCGTGACCGTCAGCAGGAAGGTCAGGCTGGAGCCCGACGGCAGGTTGACCAGCGCATCGACGGTGCCTGTGCCACTGGCCGGACAGACCGCTCCGCCGGTGCCGGTGCAGGTCCAGGAGGCGTTGCTGAGCTGCGGCGGCAGGATGTCGGTCACGCGCGCACCCTGCACGTTATCCGGTCCGGCATTACTGACCAACAGTACATAGGTGGAGGGTTGACCAGCCGGCAGGATGCGCAAGCCGTTGCGCTTGATGATGGAGAGGTCGGCACCGTTGACGGTCACGGTGTGGGCTTCGGTGTCGGTGCTGGGAGCGAAGTTGGCATCACCCAGGTAACGCGCCTCAAGGGTGGCAGCACCCAACGCCTTGGGTACGAAGCTGCAACTCAGCGTGGGCAGGGTAAAGCCACAACTGGCCGAACCATCGGTGACCAGGATCTGCCCGGTGGGCGTGCCTGCGCCCGGTGCCAGAGCCGCGACTTCCACCGTCACCGCTATCTCCTGTCCCACGGTCGACGGATCCGGCGTGTCGCTGCTGATCAGGATCTCGGTCGGCGCACGGTTGACCACGTGAGTCACTATCGGCGAAACGCTGGGGCTGAGGCCCCCGGCACCCGAATAGAAGGCACGCACCGCCGTGGTGATGGCGCTGTTCGACACCAGCTGGCATCCGCCGCCGGTCTTCAGCGAGTAGCTGCAGGTGCTGCCGTCGCTGAGTTGCTGGATCAACACGGACCCGGAGACCACCGGAATTCCCCCTTGAGTGACATCGGCAATGACCGTGTACGGCTGACCGACCACGCTGGGCTCGGGATCGATGCTGAGGATGGTGGTGCTGGTCGCGGCGGCGTAACTGAAGTCGTCGGACGAGGTGTTGGTGCTGGCCCCGGCCACGGTTGTCGCGATGACATCGACCACACCACTGCCAGCAGGGCTGGTGGCCGTGCATTGCAGCGTGGACGAACAGCTCACGGCCGTCGCCGGATTGGGTCCGAAACTGAAACTGGTCGCGCCGATCACGAAATCGCTGCCATCGATGGTAACCACCGTTCCGCCGGTCTCGGGTCCGCCCGTTGGTGTCAACGCTGTGATCGTCGGCGGGCAGCCCGCATTGCGAAGTGACACGATGTTGGCAAAGTCGACGGCCACCAGCAGATAGGGTTGGCCACTGGCATCGAAGTCACCGACCAGCACGCTGCTGGGGAATGTGCCCACCGGCACGTTGATCGCCGTCCCGAAACTCCCCGACCCGGTCCCTGGCAGCAAGGAGACATCGTTGGATCCGAAATTGGCGACCGCCAGATCAGCGAGACCATCGCCATCGAAATCACCGATGTCGATGGACACCGGCTGGCTGCCAACCGGGTAACTGGTTGCCACCGTGAAGGCTCCACCGCTGCCCGCGATCAGCACGGACACATCATTGCTGCCGCGGTTGGCCACGGCCAGATCGGAAAAACCATCGCCATCGAAGTCGCCGACGGCCAGCGCCGTGGGATTGCTGCCGACGGGCACCTCGGCTGGAACACCGAAGGATCCGGTGCCCGTTCCCAGGACCACGGCGGCATCGCCCATGAGCTGGTTGCCGAGTGCGATGTCGCTGTTGCCATCCTGATCGAAATCACTGATACCCAGCGAAGTCGAGCGTAGCGACGGGACCGTCGCGGGCGGGCCAAAACCACCGACCCCGTCACCGAGCAATATGGCCAGACTGTCGGCATCGAGCAGGGCGACCGCCAGATCAGCCTTGCCGTCGCCATTGAAATCACCCACCGCCACTGCGTGCGGCCCCGAACCCGCAACGATATTGTTCGCAGGCGCGAAGCCGCCAGTGCCGGTACCCATCAGTATCGAGACCGTCGTCGCGCCGTAATTGGCGACCGCCAGATCTGCGACGTCGTCACCATTGAAATCTCCCACAGCGACGCTGCGCGGGAAGGGGTCGACGGCAAAGCTGTTGGCGGGCGCAAATCCGCCGGCGCCGGAGCCCAGCAGTACGGAGACGGTCCCCGACGCATCGTTGTTCGCAACCGCCACATCCTTCAAACCGTCGCCATTGAAGTCGCCCGAGGCCATGGCATAGGGACTGATGCCTGCGGGGAAGGTGCCAACCGAGACCAGATTGGTGCACAACAGCGGCGCCCCGGCCCGATAGCTGAAGTCGTCCACTCGCGTATTGACGCTGCGCCCGGCACTGGTGGTCGCACGAATGTCGACAATGCCAGTGCCAGCTGGCGCGTTGACCGTGCACAAGCTGGTAGATACGCAGTTGACCCCTAGCCCCGGATCGGTGCCGAAATCGAAACTGGTGGCGCCGACGACGAAATTCGAGCCCGTGATGGTCACGGTGGTCCCGCCTGTCGCCGGACCTGCTGCCGGGCTGATCAGCGAGATCACCGGCGGCTGCGGCAATGCATTGACCGTGTGCGCGTCGCTCGTCGAGCTGTCGGTAAAGGGGGCCGGTGCGGCGACATAGTCCGCCGTCAAGGTCAGCACCGCCCCGGCAGGTCCAGTCGTTGGCAACTGGCAGGTGCCTATGGCCACGCCACTGGTGGACTTGCTCAGGGTCGCCGTGCACATATTGCCCACGCCATCGGCAACAGCAACATCACCCACGGGCGCGAAGGGGTCGGTGCTGGTGATCTCGACATCCACATCGTAGGGCGTACCGATGTCGGAGGGATCGGGATTGTCGCCGACGATGGCGGCGGAGGTGGCGTAGAAACTGGCCTCCGAGGTCTTGCCGAAGCCATCGACGACCACGCCGAGCACCACATCATCCGGCGTCAGGACAACGCCCGCCGGGAAACCGATAGTGGCGCTGCAGGGTGAGTTCGGTACCAAGCAGTTCATGCTGCCGAGGTACACGCCGGGCTCGTCTTCGATGGCGAGATAAAGGTCCACTTCGGCCGGATAGTTGCCACTGACGTCCGGGGTATCGAGCAGCAGATCGAAATCAGCGGAATCGCCCGTTCCAGCCAGCACATAGCCGGTGAAATAGGGGAAATTGAGGAAGCCGTTGGGGCCGAGGTCAGGGTCATTGGCGTCGTTCGCGGTACGCCCGTCCGCGCCAAGATCTATGGCAATCCCGGTGTTGCCGAGAATCTCGTTGCGCTGGAAGGTGCCTCTGCCCGTGCCGCCAAAGGTTGCAGTGATGCCATTGCCGCCGTTGAACGCAATCAGATTGCCCGCGCCTGGCAGGGGACCACCGATGTAGACCCTGCCATCGATCATCGAGGCCAGATTGACGCCGTGTCCGCCGTTGCCCATGGGCGTGGCATCGGCAGCCGGACCGATGAAGTTGCCGACCACGCGCGCACCATCGAAGCAGATATCGCCGGTGGCAGAACAATCGAAACGGATGCCGTCCTGGGCGTTGCCGCTGATGACATTGCGATCGTCCGGCAGATTGCCGCCGATGACGATGCCCTGCAGGCGGCTGGGCGTGGTGGCAATGATGCCTTGCAGGCCGTTCGGGCGCGGCAGGAGGCCGGTGGGATCGGTGCCGATCAGATTTCCACGGACTACCGCGGGGGCCAGCAGCGGAATATTGCTGATGGCGATGCCCTGCTGCTGATTGCCGCTGATGACGTTCATGCCGGCTGCTGTCGAGTCACCGACAAAGGTGCTGCCGCCCTGGATCGACACGCCGGTGCCCGGCGTGAGTGCCGGCGCGGTGCCGTCGGCGCGCAAACCGATGAAGTTGCCGATCAGGCTGTAGCTCGCGTCGCCAGGGCCCAGCGTCACCACACTGCCGAGGAAACTGTGAATGGCCAGACCGGCAAGGGTCACGGTCGAACTGGGCGCATTGATCACCAGTCCGCTCGCTGCGCTGGTCAGATTGCCGTCTATTTCTATCTGCAGCACGGCATTGCTGCCCAAGCCGGAGCTCGGCAGGTTCGTGTTTGGCGCGGCGCCTGGCTGGCTGTAGCCATCGATGATCAGGCTGTCGGTGATCTGCGGCAGCGGCGTGCTGGGCACAATGACGCAGGCGCCGCCCGCGCCCACGCAGGAACCACCGGGTATGGCGAACTGGATGATGTCCGGTCCAGGCGTGCTGTTGGCCTGATCGATGGCCTCGCGCAGGGTGCACTCGGTGACGTCGCAGGTGCCGGTGCCGGGATCGGCGATGGAATTGACCGTTAGCGGCCCAGCGACCGGCGACAGGATGGCGTTGTTGGGGTCGTAGCTGACCTCATAGCCCGGATAGGCGACATTGGCGTTGGCGAAAGCGCCAACGATGACGGTGTCGGAGTTCAGGAACTCATAGATTTGAGGTGGCGTCGGGGAGAATCCGGCGTCGCTGATGTTGACGGTACCGTCGAGCGTGGCCGTGCCTGATACGAACAGGAAGTCAGCATTCACACCGGGGGTCAATCCGGCGATCTGGATCTCGAGCGTACCGCCGGCGCCCTGCACAAAATCGCCGATGATCGACAGATAGCCCGGTGACAGACCGGGATCGATACTGCCGCCGAGGTTGGTGACGTCGCCGCCAACAATCCCTGAGCCCTGCAGCGATCCGCCATTGATTGTCAGCGTTCCTAGATTCAGGTTGGCGCCCGCACCGACGCGAATGACACCGGCGTTCTGCACCAGATCGGGCAAGCCCAGAGCACCGGAATCGACGAACAGGTCCCCGCCCAGCAGCATCGGCGACGTGAGTTGCAGATCCGCCGTACTGCCAAACATCTGCAAAGTGCCGTCGACGATGAATTCAGCCACACAAGGGATGCCCGCGCATCCGAAAAAGGGCATGTCGGGCGAACTCAAGCCGAAGCTCGCGCCAGCCTCCACCACCACGCGGCCAGTGGAATTGAGGGGAACGAAGAAGTCACCACCGCTCCAGTTGGCCGTGCCCTGTACACGCAGCTCCCGATGATCCAGAAATTGATTGAACAAGGAGCCCAAGGGAGCGGAAACGCCGTTCCCGACGCGCATGGGTTGCAGGCCAATGATTTGCAGATCCGCACCCGGCAAGATGGTGAACGCCGCCGTGCCGGGCAAGGTGCTGGCCAAGGTGCCCGCCGCCCAGACCATCGTGTTGCTGGCAGCCAGATCGGCGTTGCCGTTGAGTATGCCGCCGGCCAGGAACCAATCACCGATGGCGACCTGCGCCGGCGCATCGATCTGCAGCGTGCCGAGATTGCGTATCTCGACGGCACCAGGCGCAAAAGGCACGTTGTCGATCAACACGGACGCCGAATTGCTGACGATCAGCTTGCCGGGACCGCTCACGGAACTGGACGTACTCAGATTGCGTATCGAACTGGCGCTCTGGAAGTCGAGCCGTGCGTCGGTACCGATGACGTAGTCACCGCTATCCGCACCCCCCTGGCGAATGGTCATGGCGCCGCCATTGATGGTGACCGTGCCTGCCTGGTCGAATGGAGCTTCGATGCTGAAGGGCTCCGCTGCATCAATCTCCATGCTGCCGAGGTTCAACAGGCGCGCGCCGACTGACGAATCCCAGAACAGATGGGTGCCGAGTCCCTGTTGCAACAGCACTCGAAGCAGACCGTCGGATTCGTTGCGAAGCTCCGCACCCGCTTCCAGCGTCAGCGGATTCTCGCCCACCCAGAACAGCAAGCCGTGATTGATGAACTGACGGTTGTTGAGAAAGCGCCCGATGGCGGGATTCACCAGATAGGCCAGGGAGGCCGATGCTCCTACTGCGACTTCGATGGTCTGGCCCGGCGCCGTGCCGCGGATGATGCCGTGATTCCATTCGAGTTGGCCGATGATGGTGATGGCACTGCTGCCCTCGACCACCGAGCCGGGATGCGCCAGATTCAAGTAATCGAGTGCGGTCGGAGAGGCGCAGTTGAACGCCACTTCGGCATTCTCCACCCGGACATTGGCAGGACTGCTCAGACACGCGTCGACCTGGTTGATGGCCGGCATCGGCCCGGCATCGCCGAAGGCAATCAGGCCGGCGCCGCCAAGGCTGGCGCTGGGGCTGAAACTGCGACTGGCGCCGTTGAAGCGCAGGGTGCCGAGGTTGCTGACGAAGGAGCCGTCAAAGGGGCTGGGAGACGCTGCCGAAATGAAAAACTCGCCCTGATCAACGATTACCGCACCGGTTCCCACGTATTCCACGTTCTCGGCGATGCCCGAGATATTGAAGCCTTCCTTGACGATGGCGCCGTCGTTGACCACTTGCGCCGTACCGCTGCCACTACCGAAAATCTGTTCGGGCGCGGCGCTGGGGCGGCTGATCAGACCGCCGCTGGCATCGATGGTGATAACTGCGGCGTTGGCCAATTCGATCAATCCGGTGGTCCAGGTCGTCGCCCCGCCGATGCGCAGGGTGCGGCCGTCGAGCACCTTCTGGCCACCCGACAGCTGCCCGATGGAGGCCGAATCCAGGATCAGTTCCGAACCACCCGGGCCAACCGCGAATCCGCCAGTCCAGATGAACTCACCGTTGACCGTCAGGTTGTTGGACCCACTCACGGTGCCGCCGGTCAATTCCAGCGCATCGACCAGCACTGGCACGTCCAGATTCACCGAACCACCGGCAATCAAGGCGCGATCGACCGCTCCCGGGGTACCCGCAGGTCCCGGGCCTGGCCCCACGCCCAGCGAACAGTTGTTCCACTTGGCCGGATTGGTCCAGTCGTCGGCACCGGCGCCACCCGGATTCCATTCGCACACCGAGAACAGGTTCTGGGTGAGCCGAGTTCGGGTCGCACCTGCGTCCAGCAGGAAGCCGGAGTAGGGATTGCTGCCGAGCCCAAGGCCGCCGCTGAAGCTGGGGTAGGACAGCAGTACGAAGCTGTCGCTGGCACTGGGCGTGTAGCCGATATCGATGATGTTGACGATGCCAGCAAGCGCGGCCGGCCCGGAGATCGTCAGCCGGTCGTACTGCGCTGGCGGCATCTTCTCGTTCGACTCATCCCGCCGTGCCGGCGGCACGATCCCGCCGATCTCCATGCTGTAGGTGGTGTTGGAGGTGGCGCTGAAGCTGCCGTTGATGGTGAGTCCGCCGGGGCCCGATCCGGGGGCGACATCGACGGCATCGACCTGCACATCAGCGCGTACGATGCCGTCGCCGGTCAACGTGCCTGCAGCCAGTGCCAACGGTCCCGAACTGCGGTCGATGATGGCAGTGGTGAGGACCCGCAGGGTGGAACCCGGGAAGGCGGTATAGACTGCATCGAGCAGAAGTGCGCCGGACGTGGCTTCGACCTGCCCCTGCTGGCTCAGGGTGAGTTCGGGAGCCAGAAATACGGGAGGGCCCACACCTGGTCCGGCAGAGAAGGTGGTGATCAATCCCAGATTGACCAGCGAACCACAGACTGGCGGCGCACTGCAGCCGATGCCCGCGCCAAGCTGGGGGCTCGCGGCCAGGGTCAGGGTCGAATTGTTGTTGATCTGGGGGTCCGCATCCAGCAGCAACACGCTGGCTTGAATATTCAGGGCACCGTCATTGCTGAGCAGGCGATTGCGCAGTGTCGGTGTGTCCGTCGGCTCGCTGCCGACTTGGACAGTGCCAATGCTGCCGATACTCACGGTTTCCGACAATCCGGCCCCTTCGATGGTGCCGCGCCAGAGCGTGTTGCCGTCAAGATTGATGGCAGCCGGGCCATACAGCGTCGCATCCGGTTGAATCAGCAGATTCTGGAAGCTGCGCGCGACGCCGTTGATCCGCAAGCGACCTTCGACCTGCAGCGCCGTGCCACCCTGGGGGTTGAGGACGACAGTCGGTTCGAAGATGCGTTCGCTACCCATACGGGTGAAGAACGCCAACGTGCAGCTGCCGCCATAACGATAGGTACCGGTATCCGTGCCTGGCGGGTCGATCCCGGCACAGCCCTCAATCAGATCCACCAAGCCGGCATTGTGGAAGGCGGCGAGGTCAGACTGGATCGAGATCACTCCGCTGATGTCATTCAGCGTCAGGGTGGCGCCGGGTTGGTTCTGGAAGCTGCCGCAATCCTGGCTGACGCAAGCCAGTTGCAGGTTCTGCGCGCTGTTGTTGCGCAGCTCAAGATTGCTCTGATTGTCGATGTCGGCTGAGTCCAGCCAGAAATGGGTGAGGTCAGTGCCACTGGCCGAGATCAGCCAACTACCCTGATTGATCAGATTTCGCGAGGTCAGATAGGCACTGGGGTGTGCGTTGTCCAGTGTCACGGTGGCCGTCGCAGCGCCGAGCAGGGTCAGCGAGCCACCCGCGCCGCGAATCTCGCCGCCCGTCCACTGCAGGCTGCCCGAAACGGAAAAATCGTTACTGCCGCTCAAGACGCCAGGGGCCTGAACCTGCAGCTGCGCGAAGCTGACGCTGGGCGCCTGGGTATTGAAGCTCAGCATGCCATCGAGAACTTCGGTCCGGCCGCCGAAAGGGAAAGCCCCGTCGATGTCGATACTGCCCTCGTCGACCTTGCGCAGCACACCGGTGCCCGACACTGCCGGCAGTCCAGCGAGCGATCGGCTGTCACTGAGACCAGGCGCCAGATCCAGACGTGCCCCGGCTGCAATCTGGTAAGTGCCGACATCCAGGCCGGGCGCCGCCACGCGCAAGGCGCCGGTGCTCACCAGGACATTGTTCTGATTGTCGAAATCAAGGCCAGCACCGATCTCGGCCTCACCGGCGCCCAGCTTCTCGATCTGCGCTCCGGGAGTAGCGGCATTGATGAACTGCCCGCCCGTCAGATTACCTGTCATGCGCAAGGGCGGGCCGCCGCCGTTGACGGTCCGAATCACGATGATGCCGGCGTCGATATTGAAGATGCTCTGGTTGTCGATCACCGCGTTCGACGACACCAGAATGTCGCCGCCGCTCCAGGTCAGGGTTCCCAGATTGCGCAGCCGGCGCTCAAGAATCTGGTGCAGCGTGCCGTCGATCAACCCATTTGCACCCGCGTCCAGTGTCAGCGCTGCGCCAGATGCCGGCGTTGCGCTCAAGTCTCCTCCGCTCCAGTCGAATTGGCTGGTCACATTCAGGTCGACCGATCCATCCAAGGTGCCGGACGCCAGTGTCAGCTGCGACACGATGCGATTGCTGGCCCCTAGATCGACAACGGCACCGGGCGTCGCCAGGGAGATGATGGCGTGGTCCGCCGGCCCGGGCGTACCGGCAGGCGTGCCATTACCGCCTGTACATCCGTTCCAGTTGGCCGGGTTGTCCCAAAGGCCTGATGAATTCAGATTCCAGGTGCAGGTGGCCTGCGCCAGCGCGACAGACGACCCCAGCAGGGCCAGCAGGGAAATCAAGGCCAGCAGCCCCAGCCGCACCTTGCCCCGCAGCAGGTTGAGGGGTTGCCCCGCGGCTACTGCCGATCGATCACGTAGCAGCATGAAGAGTCCCCTCTGGCGTGGTCGTTCCTGGTGGCATTGTCTCGCCTGAAGCGAGACTCTACCAGCGCTTAAACGAACAAAGGCCGGCACATAGGCCGGCCCTTGCGTCACGAGTTGTACCGCGGACAGCGGTCAGGTGCCAGGAGGTGGCGGCAATCCGGCTTTGGCAGCCCCACTGCTGACATCCGCGATCCGAGGATTCTCGTCCAGCAATTCGATCACATCACCCAGCACGCGTGCACCCTCGGTCAGCAGCACATCCTTCTTCTCGTCCTTGTCAGCGTCCGGATCGAGCAGATCCTGGGTGCCGCGTTCGCCGGGATTCAGACCATCATCCAGCTTGGCCGCCAGCTTGGCATCGGCCTCGCCACGGGCCGCCGCACGCTCGGCAATACGCTTCTCGTCCGCCTTGCGCTCGGCCTCGCGCTTGGCAAGGTTCAGCGAAATCGACTTGCGTGCTCGTGATTCGCGGTACTGGGCGATGTCCTCGCGCAGGAAACCGAATTCGGGATCGTGTTCGATGCGCGCCTCATGGCGGGTTTCCAGCATCGGCAGCAGACGCTCGAAACTGCCCACCGGGGCATAGCGGGCGGCTGCGATCTTGGTCCATGGCAGCGCGTTGTCGAAGGTGGACTCGCCGTAATCGGAGGCATCCAGGGTCACCGGGAACGCCAGATCCGGCACCACACCCTTGTGCTGGGTGGATCCACCGTCGATGCGGAAGAACTGAGCCATGGTCAACTTCAGCTGACCCAGCTGGGCCGAATCCTTGTTGGCGATGTAATCCAGATCCACCAGCTGTTGCACGGTGCCCTTGCCGAAAGTGGGCTCGCCAATGATCAGACCTCGGCCGTAGTCCTGGATGGCAGCGGCAAAGATCTCCGAGGCCGAGGCCGAAGCACGATTGACCAGCACCGCCATCGGACCCTGGTAGACCACGCCGGAATCGGTGTCGGACTCGACCTGGACCCGACCGCGACCATCCCGCACCTGCACCACCGGTCCCTTGTCGATGAACAGACCGGTCAACTCGGTGGCTTCGGTCAGGGACCCGCCGCCGTTGTTGCGAAGGTCGATCAGTACGCCGTCGACCTTGTCGGCCTTGAGTTCACTCAAGAGCTTGCGTACATCCCGGGTGGAACTTCGATAGTCTGAATCACCGCGCGCCCGGGCAGCGAAGTCCAGATAGAAGGCGGGCAATTCGATGACGCCAATCCGCCTGGAATGCTCGCCGCCGGTCTCGATCACGCTCTTGTGGGCAGCCTGTTCCTCCAGCTTGACCTTGTCGCGGGTAATTTCCACGATATTGGTCTGACCGCCGACACCCGATTCCGCGGCCAGCACTTCCAGTTTGACCACCGTGTCCTTGGGGCCGCGGATCAGATCGACCACATCTTCCAGACGCCAGCCGACCACATCGGTCAACTGCTTGTCCTTGGCCTGACCGACCGCGACGATGCGGTCGCCGACCTTGACCTTGCCGCCCATCGCGGCCGGGCCGCCTTCGACCACTGAACGGATCACCACAAATTCGCCGTCGCGCTGCAGGACCGCGCCGATGCCTTCCAGCGACAGCCGCATGGAGATGGCGAAGTTCTCACTGGCCCGGGGGCCGAGATAATTGGTGTGAGGCTCGATGGCCATGGCATAGGCATTGAGGAAGCTCTGGAACACATCCTGCCGATCCAGTTGCTCCACCCGGGTCAGGTAGTCGCGGTAGCGCTTGTCCAGGGTTTCGGCGATCTTGTCATCCTTGCGCTCCGCCAGCTTCAGGCGCAGCCAGTCATTCTTGATGCGCTGGCGCCAGTGCTCGTCAAGCTCGGCACGATCCTTCGCCCATTCGGCGTCCTTGCGGTCGTAGGCGTAATCCTCATCGAGGGTAAAGTCAAAACCCTTCTTGAGCAGCCCGCGGGCATAGTCGGTGCGCTCGTTCAGACGCTTCAGATAGGTCTTGTAGATCTCGTAGACCGGCTCCAGCTGCCGTTGCTCGATGGCGTCATCGAGCGAGTCGGCATAGCGCTGAGTGAAGCCGTCGACGTCGGACTTGAGAAAGAACACCTTCTCGCTGTCCAGCGACTCGATGTAGCGCTTCAGGATCTCATGCGACATCACGTCATCCAGCGGCTTGCTGGCGTAGTGCAGGCGCGTGAGATACTTGGACACCCAATCAGCCGCTTCTCCTTGCTCAGGCGTCGGCGTCAGATCCGCAAGGCTGACCATCTTCGGCTTCGCCGTCAGCGGCAGCGCCAGGGACAAACCCAGGGCGATGACCAGCACACTCCTCGCAAACTTCATCGCAAATCTCCAGTTGAGGGTGTCAACAGTGCTCCCGGCGCCCGTCGGGAGCAAGTGACGGAAGTCGCGGAATCGACTCCGTCTGTGAACTTTGTTGCTGTCTGGCGCGATCTCAAGCGACGACACCCGCAGCGTGCGCCTGCAGGTCGGCGTGATAGGACGAGCGCACCAGCGGACCGCTGGCCACGTGGCTGAATCCCAATTCCTCGCCGAAGACGCGCAGAGCCTCGAATTCCTCCGGCGTCCAGTAGCGCATCACCGGGTGGTGGTGAGCGCTGGGCTGGAGATACTGGCCGATGGTCACCATCTCGACGTCGTGGGCGCGCAGGTCGCGCAGCGCCTGATGCACTTCATCCAGCGTTTCACCCAAGCCCAGCATGATTCCGGACTTGGTCGGTACCGTCGGGTGCTGGGCCTTGAAGCGCTGCAGCAGTTTCAGTGACCAGTCGTAGTCGGCACCGGGTCGAACTTCTCGATAGCGTTCGCGTACCGTTTCCAGATTGTGGTTGAACACATCGGGTGGTCCGGCCAGGAAAACCTCCAACGCGCGCTCCATTCTGCCCTTGCCGCGGAAATCCGGCGTCAGTATCTCGACCACGATTTGCGGGCTGAGTTCCCGCACGGCTCGAATACAGTCGACAAAGTGCTGGGCGCCGCCATCGCGCAGGTCATCGCGATCGACCGAGGTGATCACGACATAGCGCAAGTTCATGTCGCGGATAGTGCGAGCCAGATTCGCCGGTTCATGGACATCCGGTGGTTTCGGGCGGCCATGGCCGATATCGCAGAAGGCGCAGCGTCGGGTGCAGATATCACCCAGGATCATGAAGGTGGCAGTGCCCTTGCTGAAACACTCGTGGATGTTCGGGCACGAGGCCTCTTCGCAGACGGTCACCAGCTGATTGGCGCGCAGACTGGCCTTGAGGCGCTCGACGGCATTGCCCTGGGGCAGACGCACCCGAATCCAGCTGGGCTTGCGCAGCGCCGGCCGGTCCGGATCAAAGGTGACCGGATTGCGCGCAATCTTGCTTTCGCCGAGTTGCTTCTCACCCACCACCAGGGCCGGAATGGTCTTGTCAGCTTGCAGTTGGGACATGGACTTCTCTGGGACGGGGACAATGACTCAGCATGAATCGTACACGCTGGGCGCCAGCCGAAAGTGATCAGGCCGGCGTGGGCTGCGGCAGATCGGTGGCAATTTGCGGCAGAGCGGCATGCCCGAAATTCGCACAGAATCGATGCAGATAACGTAATGCCAGCTCCGGCAGGGCCGGTGCCGGCTGAAAATCGGCGATCTGGGTGACTTGCAGACCCTGGTAGCCACAGGGATTGATGCGGCCAAAGGGCTCCAGATCAAGGTCGGCATTGAGCGCAATGCCATGAAAGGTACAGCCACGACGCACCCGGATGCCGATGGCCAGGATCTTGCGCCCGGCAACATAAAGGCCTGGCGCGCCTTCGCGGCGCTCGGCATCAATGTCGAATTCCGCCAGCAGATCGATGCCTACCTGTTCCAGCCGCTGCACCAGCTCGCGCACGCCCAGACCCAGTCGGCGCAGATCCAGCAACGGATAGGCCACCAACTGACCCGGGCCGTGATAGGTCACCTGGCCCCCGCGATCCACCGGAATCACCGGGATATCGCCGGGCGCCAGCACATGTTCGAGCTTGCCGGCCTGCCCCAAAGTGAAGACCGGTTCATGGTCCATCAACCAGATCTCATCCGGCGTGGCGCTGTCGCGGGCATCGGTATAGGACTGCATTGCCCGCCAGATGGGCTCATAGGGCTGGCGCCCGAGCCAGCGGGCCTGAATTGAAGGAGTGCTCATCGGCGAAGGATAGCGCGGGCGACGCGGCATTAGCGCCGGCATGGCACTGCCATTTCGAGCGCCGTGCCTCACCGAACACACTGCAAGGCGTTGATCTGAGGGCGCGAGGGCGCGAGGACACGATAGAGCTGCGATCTCGCCGCTCGCCCGCCTTTTCGTGCCCTCGCGCCCTCGTGCCCTCTCGCCCTCCCATGTTTGATGCACAAAAAATGCACACCGCCCGGGGCGATCGGGACTCTCTCAGGACTGGCGATCAGGTGCCGGTGTGTCCAGTATTGGCAGCGGTGACCGAAACCAGGCGCGGGTGGACTCCATGATTGAAAGCGGCGATGGCTGGTTTGTGGCAGATCGCGAAGGTCAGGCCACGGGACCGCTGACGCGACCGCAGCTGCTGGAGCTGCGCGAGCAGGGCAAGATCGGCGATCAACACCTGGTGTGGACCCTGCGCCAGGCCGAGTGGGTGCCGCTGCGGCGAGCGCTGGGCATGGGCGTCAGCACCGCGGATGCCCCTCCCAAACCGCCCATGTCGCGCGCGAGCACTGCCAAGAACGGCCAGAAGCCTGCCGCCAGGGCATCGCGTTCCGGTGACAGCCAGAAACGCGGTGGCAGCCAGGCGACCGAGGTCCCGGCCCATCGCAAGGGCCCGGCCTGGTCCGACCTGTCCACGCACAAGGCCGAGGCGGTGCCGGCTACCGAGACCCTGCTCAAAGCCGACAAACGCAAGGCACTGACGGCGCAAAGCCAGGAACGGGCTGGAGAAGCCTTGCGCCGATTCTTTGCCCGCCAGATCGACCTGGCCCTGCTCGGCGGTATCACCTGGGCGGCAGTAAGCATGATCGGCATCCGCACCGGCGCCTGGCTGCTGTCCACTCCCGACCAGGAGATGCAGCAATCGGCCATTGCCGCGCTGGTGCTGTTGCTGGTGCTGGCCTTGCCTCTCGAAGCCCTGCTGCTGGGCTTGAGCGGTTACACCCCCGGCAAGTGGCTGCTCGGCTTGCGGGTGGTAAACGGCCGGGGCGCCGCGCCAGGCATGTCCACAGCCTTGCAGCGCGCAACCCGCGTGGCACTGACGGGGCAAGCGCTGCTGATTCCGCCCTTCGTGCTGTTCACCTACGCGATCGCCTTCGGCAAGCTCTCCAACAGCGGCTTGACCGCCTGGGATCACACGCTGGGACTGAAGGTGCAGCGCACGCCACTCAGCAGCAATCAGTGGTGGCTGGCGCTTGGCGCCCTGGTGTTTGCCTGGGTGATGGTCATGGACGGCGTCTGGATGCGGATCGCGTACGAGATCTTGGCGCGGTATTGAGTCCAACTCGGGACACGGGACACGGGACACGGGACACGGGACACGGGGCACGGGGCACGGGGCACGGGGCACGGGGCACGGGAAAGGCTGCGGCTGTGTCGCTTGTAGGTCCAGACTTGTCAGGACCCACAGGAGCGCAGAAGCGGCGTCATTGCGAGCCACCTGTATCTCCCGACACTGCGCACGGACCATGAACCACAAGCTGCCTGCAGGAGCGACCTCGCGTCGCGACCGGCAAGCCGCACGTCCGCATCAGCGGTCGCGCCGCAAGGGCGCTCCTACAGGTGAACGAAGCAAATCAACGACTTGCGATATGGGTTCATGGAGAGCGCAGCGAAGCAATCCGGAGACAGGGCCGCAAACTCCCGGATCGCTTCCTCACTTCTTTCTTCGCAAAGACCGCAGATCAGGGACATGCTGGTCCCGAGTCCCGTACCCCGCCGCGACTCAATCCGGCACCACCAGCCGCTCGCCCTGCAGCCCGATGGCGTCTCTGCCGGGATCGGCCCGAACCTGACCCAGATGGGCCTGCGTCAGCTTCGGTACGCCACCGTCAGTGGCGGCGCCTCGGCGCTGGCTGCGCACCACCTGGCTGGGCGCCGGCGGTGGCCCGCCCCGCAGCTGTGCATGGACCTGATCCAGAGCCTGATAGAAGTACGGCAGCAAGGGCACATGGCGCTCGGCGTAGGCGGGCTGCATCAGGAAGGCATCGAAATGCTGAGCGTGCTCGATCTCCCAATAGGAGAGCTGACGGGCGCCGTGACGCAGAGCGGACTCGACGTAGGGTCTGGCCGTTGCGCCGACTGGTATCAATCCATCCTCGCGACCATGAATGATGACCACAGGTCGATCCGGCAGGATACCCAGCGCCCGAATCTCGCGCTCGCCCTTGCGCAGACGATCGCCGATCGGAGTTGCCGAGTCGTAGGCCTGGCGCAGACAGCCTAAGCCGGCCAGCGCCGGATCTGCCGCATCCCCCTGCGGACCGATGATCTGCACGCCGGCGCTGGGCGCGATGCCGGAGGACGTGGCGAACCAGAGCGCGCGGTCGGCGGCCGTTGCCGCCCGCGGTTTGCCCTCGGCATCGACCATGGCGAAGCGATAGCCGCACAGTTGCTCGTCGGCACCGGCCCTGGCGTAGCTCTGGGCGTAGGTCACGGCCACCGCGCGCCAGATGTCGGCGGCGATGTTGGTGGCATTGTTGGCCAGCGCGGTGGGCGGAAATCCAAGCGCCCGCAAGCGCGCGTAGGCTGAGCGTGCCTGGGCTACGGTGTCGGCACCATGGACCCAGCCGCTGGCTGCCAGACTGGCGCATCGGGCTTCAAACTCGGCCTTGCGCAGCACCAGATAGGGTGCCAGCGGCGTGCCGGCCATCTCCGGAATGAGCTGCGCGCAGGGCGCAAGCAATGCCGCCTGAGTGGCGTAATCGAGCAGGCTCGGCACGCCTTCAATGCTGATCTGGGGTGCGGCAGCCACTACGGCATCAATCAGACCCTCGTCATCCTGCTCGATCGCGTGCAAGACCGCGCCGGCGCCATTGGAAATGCTGGCAGCGATGACCCGGGTGTTGCTGGCACGAAAGCGATGACCTGGATACTTGTCCTCCAGCAGCAACAACGCAAAACGCGTCGCCGACAAGGTCATGCGCCCCCAATGGGCCTCGGGGTTGTCCTTGGAATGGGCATGCTTGACAGCCACACCGCGAACCGCCGAGCTGAAAGGCGGTGCGGCATCGGCATTGAAGCCGGCATTCGGACCCGGTGCCACGGGTTCGCCGTCGATGGACAGGCCGATGGCAGCGTCCAGATCGTAGAAACCCGTACCGGCACCCTTGTCGGTGTAGACCACGGCACAGCCGTGCGACAGCGCCCAGGCGCCGGCTGTGGCCAGAGCGCCGTAGACCCCGCGCGAGCCCGACACAGGCGCTACCACCAGGCACGGGTTCTGGGGATCAAAAGTGTCGGGGATCTGCAGCAGCACGCCGTGCGGCTGCCACAGGCCAACCTCGCCGATCCAGGCACTGATCTCGACGCCAGGAACGGCCTGGATATGGCCATAAAGCTGACCATAGCCACCGCCGGCCGACAGATCGGCAATACCCCGCCAGTTGCCATAGTAGGCCAGGCGTCTGCGCCCAGTAGCATCGCTCCCGACCACCGGTGGCTTGGCATCGGCAAGCCCCGATAGGCCCAGACCGGCCGTGAGCAGATCGTCAGAGCGCAGTTCCTGGGCGGTGGGTACTGATCGGGTCAAACTGGAATCCGAATTCATGGTCGCGCAACCTCCGAGCGCGAGCAGCAGCAACATCAGGGTCTGGCGCATGGGTCTGGCAACAAACGAAGTTGGCGCGATCCTACGCTGCGGCACGGCCGGGGACCATTGCCCGATCGGGCATGGGAGTGGGAGGCCGAGCGCACGCGATCGGCAGCCAGCGGCAAGACTCAGGTCCAGATCCGCGATAGCAGCGAGCGCAATGCCAGCGGCTTGATCGGCTTGTGCAAGAGGTGAATCTCGTGCTCGACGGCAAGCGCGCGCAACTCCGGGCCATGGTCGGCACTGACCAGAATGGCCGGGCAGGCGCCAAACTGGTCCAGCAACCGTTGCCGCAAGGCCAGACCGGTATCGCCGCGGTCGAGGTGGTAATCGAGAATCCACGCGTCCACCGGGCCTTGTGCCAGCAAGGCACTGGCCTGCTGCCCATCGTTGGCGCTGAGCACCTCGATGCCCCAGGTTTGAAGCAGCGCCGACAGCGCGCGCACGCCCTCGGGCTCGTTGTCGACCAGCAGCACCCGGCGCCCGCTGGCGATGGGCCGCGGCATCGCCGAAGCCGGTGCTGCGGCCTGAGGCACCGGCGCACAGACTGGCACTCGCACGCCAATCAGGGTGCCACGGCCAGGATGGCTTCGCAGCACCATCGGCAACTCCAGCAATCGGGTGATGCGCGCCGCGATCGCCAGCCCCAGACCCAGCCCTTCAGGTGCTGCCTCACGCGCGGTGGGCAGGCGCTGGAACTCGTCGAATACCCGCTCGCGATCGGCCTCGGCGATGCCCGGACCGGTGTCTCCAACCAGAAACTCAGCCAGATTGCCGCGTCGCCGCACACCGATCAGGACATGGCCACGCTGGGTGTAGCGCAGCGCATTGGCCACGAAGTTCTGCAGCACCCGTCGCAACAGTTGTGGATCGCTGTGCAGCCACAGACTGGACGACACCATGACCAGCCGCAGTCCACGTTCGGCGGCCATCAGCCCGAACTCGGTGGTCAAGGTGTCGAGCAACTCGCGCGCCGGAAACGGCCGTGGCCGCGGTGTCAATCCGCCGGCGTCCAGGCGAGACAGATCCAGCAGTCCGGCCAACAGGGTTTCAGTACTGCCCAGCGCGCTGGCAATGTTGTGCACGCTGCCTTGGTACTCGGGGTGCTTGAGTTGCTGGGCCAGAGCGTGCGTGAACAGATTCGCCGCATTCAGCGGTTGCAGCAAATCGTGGCTGATGGCGGCCAGAAAGCGGGTCTTGGCCTGATTGGCACGCTCCGCCGCCTGGGTGGCCGCCAACAGTTCGCGGGTGCGCGAATCGACCCTGGCCTCCAGGGTTTCATTGGCGGTCTTCAGGTCCGACTCGGCCCTTCGAAAGGCGCTGATGTCGGTGTAGGTGCTGACGAAACCGCCGCCGGCAATGGGGTTGCCGCGGATCTCGATGACGGTGCCATCCGGCCAGTCACGCTCAAAGACGTAGGCCGAACGCTGTCGCAGATAATCCAGCCGCCGCTGCACCAATTCGTGGAGACTGCCTTCACCCAACAGGCCGCGCTCGGCGTTGTAGCGGAACAGATCAGCCACAGGACGGCCGACCTGCAGAAATCCCGGCGGATAGCCCAGCAGGGCCTCGTAGCGCTGATTCCAGGCGACCAGCCGCAGTTCGCCATCGACCACGGCGATCCCCTGGCTGAGATTGGCCAGCGCGGTGTCGAGAATGGCATGGCTGAAGGACACCGCTTCACGCGCCTCACCGACCACCTGGGTCATGGCCTGCAGCTCGCCGCGAGCACCACGGCGGGCGGCGTCCAGCAGGAGCCTGGCCGAAGCCGCTCCCACCAGCGCCGAGAGCTCCAGTTCGACCGCGCTCAGGGCTTGATCATCGGCGGCGGTGGCGGCCTCATCGAGCGCTTCTGGTCCCATCAACTGGGCCACGCGCCCGCGTTCGAGCAGGCGCGCCGCCACTTCGCGCAGCTCGGCACGGGTCAGCGGTCGACCACCGTCACCGGCGCTGGCGCTCTCGGCTTCGCTGCGCGACACCCAGATCAAGACCAGCACATTGATCGACAGACTCCAGAACACCCCATGGGTCAGCGAATCCAGCCCCCCCAGGCCAAACAGGCCGTGCGGTGACAGGAAGCCGATGCCGCCGGGGCCACTGGCCAGCCAGCCGGCCGCGCCAACACCGTGCGCCAATGCTGGCAACAGCAAGGTATAGGCCCAGAGAGCCGAGCCTGCCGCCAGACCGGCGAGCACGCCGCGGCGACTGGCGCCTGGCCAGTACAAGGCCGCCAGGACCGCCGGCGCCAGCTGCGCGAGTGCCGCAAAAGCCACAGCACCGACATCGGCCAGCACCTCGCCAGCACCGATGAAGCGCGAATACAGGTAGGCACTCGCCATCACCGCGACGATCACCGCACGTCGCTGCCAGAGCACGCGCAGACGCAGATCGCCACCGGAACCCGGCAACAGCAGCGGTGTCAGCCAATGGTTGCCGACCATGATGCCCAGGGTCAGCGTGGCCATCACCACCATGCCCGAAGCCGCGCTCATGCCGCCAAGGAAAGCCAGGATGGCCAGCGGCTCGGCGCCTGATTGGAGTGGCAAGCCGAGCACGTACAGATCGCTCGGTATGGCGCTGCCGGCCAACGACAGCTGTCCAGCCCAGGCCAGCGGCAGCAGGAACAGGCTGATCAGCAGCAGGTACGCCGGAAACAGCCAGCGCGCAGAGCGTACATGCGCCGGATCACGGCACTCGACCACCGCCAGATGGAACTGGTGCGGAAGGGAGATCATGGCCAGAGCGCCGAGCAGCACCAGGGTGAGGAAATTGCCACCCGGCGGGGTCGGCGCCGGCAACTGCCGTGCAGTTTCAGCCAGATCGCCGAAACCGCCGTGGAGCGCGAACACCGCGTAGCCTCCCACGGCCAGCAGCGCCACCAGCTTGATGATCGATTCGAAGGCCATGGCCAGCACCACGCCATGGGCACTGGCGCTGGTGCGGCGGGTACCGAACACCATTGCAAACAGAGCCATGAGTGCAGCGGCCGGTGCTGCGCTGTCGCCCCAGCCGCGCGGCGTCTCGGTGAACAGGGCGCTCGCCAGCAGATCAAAGCTCTGCGCCACCGCCTTCAGCTGCAGTGCGATGTAGGGCACCAGCCCGATCAGTGCGATGCCCGTGGCCAGCGCGGCAACCCCGGTGCTCTTGCCGAAACGCGAGGCCAGCAGATCGGCGATCGAGGTGCTGTTGCGACGCCGCGCCTCGTCAACCAGTCGCTCCAGCATTGGCCAGGCCAGCAGGTACAACAAGATCGTGCCGACAAAGGTCGGCGGCACCCACCAGCCATGGCGCATGGCCTGGGTGACGGTGCCATAGAAGGTCCACGAGGTGCAGTAGACCGCCAGCGACAAGGCGTAGATCCAGGCCCAGCGCCGCGCCAGACCCTGCGGTCGGCGCTCGCCGTAGACCGCGGCGGCAAACAGCAAACCCACCCACAACGCGGCGCCGCAGACCAGCAGCGTGCCGGCCTGCACTCAGACCACCTCGATCTGCCGTGCCGGATCGGTCAGTTCCAGCTGCCGCAGGAAAACACCGGCCTGGGTGCGGTTGCGGGCGCCGAGCTTTTCGAAGATGGCTTGCAGATGAGCCTTGACGGTGCGTTCCTGGATGCCCATGCGATCAGCGATCTGCTTGTTCAGCTGGCCCTGCGCCACCAGCTCCAGCACGCGATATTGCTGCGGCGTCAAGCTGGCCAGTCGTCGCGACAGATCCTGATCGCGCACGCTGGCAATCTGCGCCCGACCCTGCAAGGCCGGTGGCACCCAGGTTTCGCAGGCAAACACGGCATTCAGTGCGGCGCTGATCTCGCCCGGGGCGGCACTCTTGGGAATGAAGGCCTGGGCGCCAAAGTCGATGGCCCGGCTGATCACGGCCGGGTCGTCGTTGGCCGAGATCATGGCCACGGCAACCGCTGGGTGACGGCAGCGGATCGAGGCCAATCCGGCCAGCCCATGACTGCCGGGCATATGCAGATCCAGCAGCACCAGATCGGTATCGGGATTGCTGTCCAGCCAATCGTGCACCGCATCCAGCGTCGCGACTTCCACCAGCTTCGCACCCGGCACCAGTTCGCGCAGCGCCTGTGTCAATGCCGCCCGGAACAGCGGGTGGTCATCGGCAATCAGGATGTGCGTCATGGCGGCGGTCTTGTCCACGGGTGCAGCTTACACGAGGGCACGAGGGCACGAGGGCACGAGAATACGAGAGCTTGGGCCGACCTGCTTTTACGTGCCCTCGTGCCCTCGTGCCCTCTCGCCCTCGTGCCCTCGTCCCCGTCAGAACTGATAGCTCGCTGTCAGCGACACCGTTCGCGGAGCGCCGTAGAAGCCGGTCAGGATGCCGAGTGCACCGATGTTGTAGCCGGTGGTGCGGTATTCCTTGTCGGTGAGGTTGTTGCCTTCCAGCGCCAGTTTCCACTGGTCATCCACCTGCCAGATCACGCCGGCACTGAGCAGGCCATAGCCGTCCTGAGCGATGGCTTCGGACAGATCGGTGGTGGGATAGACCTTGCTCTGATAACTGTAGCCCACTCGGCTGCGGATCTCGCCGCCGGACTCCAGCGGGCGGATGTACTGCAGCGAGATGGCACCGGAGAATTCGGGAGCATTGGTGAACTTCTGGGTATCGGAGACATCGACGCCGGCGCTGATGAACTCATCGTACTCGGCGTCCAGCCAGGCCAGATTGCCCTGCACCACCCAGTTGTCGCTGAGCTGGCCGAACAGTTCGAGTTCGATACCCTGCACTGTGCCGGCGCCGGCGTTGGTGAAGTCACCAAAGAAGGCGGGCGGGTTGCTGTTGGGAATGGTCGTGAAGATGGACAGCTGGATGTCCTTGTAATCACTGTAGAAATAAGCCGCGTTCAAGAACCAGTTGCCGTCGGCCAGTGCCATCTTGGCGCCGAGTTCCCAGGTGGTGACCTGCTCATCATCGAAGGGTCGACCAGAAGCCGGCACCGCCGAGATGTTGGCGCGGATATTGAACCCACCGCTCTTGAAGCCGCGCGAGGCCAAGCCGTAGAGCAGGGTGTCGTCGGTGATCTGATAGTCGATCGAGACCTTGGGCGAGAAGTTGGTGAACTTCACCGAGTCGTTCAGATCCGACACCGTGGCAGTGGCTACGGTGTATGTGGCATCGCTGAAGGATTGATTGAAGATGTCGACCTTCTTCTCTTCGCTGGTCCAGCGTCCGCCAACGGTCAACGCCCACTGGTCGTTGAAGCGCCAGGTACCTTCGCCGTAGAACGCGATTGAATCGGTGTCGACCTGGCCATTGGTGTTGCCGAAGACGGCGTTGAAGAAGTTGTTGAGTACCGTGCCCCCGGCTTCGCCCTGGAACCAGTACAGACCGGCGACGCCCGACAGCTGACCACCGGCATCGTAGTTGAACTGGAATTCCTGACTTTGCTGGTTGTCGCGGTAGAAGGCCTTGACGT
This sequence comes from Rhodanobacteraceae bacterium, assembly GCA_024234055.1. Taxonomy (NCBI): domain Bacteria; kingdom Pseudomonadati; phylum Pseudomonadota; class Gammaproteobacteria; order Lysobacterales; family Rhodanobacteraceae; species Rhodanobacteraceae bacterium. The sequence goes on along the minus strand of JACKOW010000001.1, from coordinate 589,814 downwards.
CGGCAATGATGTTCGGAAGCGTGTCGAAATCGATGTTGGTCTCGGTGTCGGACTTGCGATAGGCGCTCACCGACTTCATCGACCAGTCGTCATTGAGCTTGAAGTCGAGCGTGAGGCTGTAGCCCTCCATCGTGGTGTCATTGATGTTGGGCATGCCGTTGCGCACGTCATAGCGATCATCCAGCGGCAGTGCCGTGGGCGCGAAGCGGTTGGCCGCCAGCATGCGGGCGCCGCGCACGGCGGAGGCATCGTCGATGCCGTCGGCAGTGAAGCGCATCGAGAACTGCTCGCTGCCGACATAGCCGAGCGTGAAGCGACCGGCCATGATCTCCTTGTCGCTGACATCCTGGCCGGTGAACTTGTTCTCGCCGAAGCCATCGCGGCTGAGCGAGGCACCGGCAAAGCGGGCCACCCAGCCAGAGTCGGACAGCGGGACGTTGACGCTGAACTTGCCGTCCTGCTGGTTGTAGCTGCCGGCCGTCAGACTGATGTTGCCGCCGAAATCCGGACTGAGCGCGCGCGAGACGTACTTGATCGCGCCGCCGATGGTGTTCTTGCCATACAGCGAACCCTGCGGACCACGCAGCACCTCGATGCGCTCGACATCGAACACATCCAGCAGTGCACCCTGCGGGCGGGCAATGTAGACATCATCGAGATAGATACCCACGCCCGGATCAACACCCCAGAGCGGATCGGACTGACCGACACCGCGAATGTAGGCGGTCACCGTGCTGGAGGAACCGCGCGCGGCGTAGATGGTCATGTTCGGCACCTGGGCACCCAGGTCGGACAGATCCTCGACGTTGAAGTCCTCGAGCTTCTGGTCGCTGAAGGCGGTTACGGCAATGGGCACTTCCTGCAGCGTTTCTTCGCGCTTGCGGGCAGTCACCGTGATGGTCCCGAGCTTGGCGGCCTCGGAGCGATCGGCGTCCGTGCCGGCGGGCTGATCCTGGGCATGCAATGCAGTCGCCGGCAGGGTGGCCAGCGCCAGCGTAAGTGCAACGGCAAGACGATTGGGCTGCAGCGACATGAGCGTATTCTCCCCTTCAAGACGGCTATGCGACATGGCAGCGAAGGCTAGGCCGCGCACCGGGTTCGGCCTAGTTGTCCATTGGTACAGGCTGGCTCGATGGTTGTCGGTTGTCGGTTGTCGGTTGTCGGTTGTTGGTTGCCGGTTGGTGCTTGGTGGTGGCGCACACTTGGATTAGCGTCACTGCGAGCGCAGCGACGCCTTTGTCCACTGGTAGGAGCGCCCTTGTGGCGCGACCACTACTGTGGACCTGCGGCTTGCCGGTCGCGACGCGAGGTCGCTCCTACAGGCGGGTTTGTGGTCCATGGCACGTGCGCAGTGTCGGGGCGAGACAGGTGGCTCTCCATGAACCCATATCGTAAGTTATTGATGCGTCATTGCGAGGAGCGCAGCGACGAAGCAATCCAGGGTAGCGCCGCACATCCCTGGATTGCTTCGCTACGCTCGCAATGACGCCGCGGGGTTCATAGCCCGTGGGCAGTGTCGGGCCGAAACAGGTGGCTCGCAATGACGCCAGGATGTGAGCGCGACCGAGTCCCGAGTCCCGAGTCCCGAGTCCCGAGTCCCGACAACCGACAACCGACAACCGACAACCGACAACCGACAACCAGGATCGCGGCGTAACCTTTCCCCCGTCATCCTCGTCCAAGCCCGCATGCACCCTGAATCCGACTCAGCGCTGGTGGAACGCTGTCGCCGTGGCGACATGCGGGCGTTCCAGCGTCTGTTCGAAACCCATGCGCGCTCCTGCCACGCGGTGTGCGCGCGCCTGCTCGGCGATCCTGCATTGGCTGAGGACGCGCTGCAGGAGGCCTTTCTGAAGGCCCACCGGCGGCTGGATCAATTCGACGGACGGGCTTCGTTCGGCACCTGGATGCACCGGATCGCGGTCAATACGGCGATCGAGTTCCTGCGCCGACGGCATCCCGAGGACATGAATGCGGACATGCCAGCCGACCTGGAAGATGAGCTGGCCGATCCTCAGGGCCAGGCCAGCCAGGCCGAACTGGCCGTGGGCATCGGCGCGGCGCTCTCGCAATTGACGGCGCTGGAGCGCAGCGTCTTCGTCCTTCGGCACCTGGAACAACGCAGTCTGGCCGAGATTGCGCTGACGCTGTCGAGCAATGTCAACGCCTGCAAGCAAGCCATTTTTCGCGCAGTGCGCAAGATGCGCGACCACCTCGCCCATTTTGAAACGAGTACATCATGATCAAGCCCAGCGATGAGGAACTGCTGATGTTCCAGTTCGGGGAGGATCTGGGCCCCGAACACATGGCAGCGATCGCAGCCGCGATTGCCGAGGATCCACTCACGGCGCGGCGCTATGCCGAACTGAGACGCTTGCTGGATGCATCCGGCCAGGCGTTGTCTGCTCCCGAACCTGACCCGGAGTTCGAGTCCCGGATCTGGCGCCAACTGCGCCCGCGGGTACAGGCGCAGATGCCCAAGCCAGAGCGCCCAGGCTGGTTGAGCTGGCTGGCACCGGCCCTTGCCCTGGCTGCCAGCGTCGGCCTGGGGCTGGTCATCGGGCTCAACTGGCGCGAGTCGGTGCCCGAGGTTCCGGCAGCGCTGACCGCGAGCCTCAGCGATGATGGTGGCCAGCGGGTATTGGCAGCCCACCTGTCACAACACTTGAGCCAGACCGAGCGACTGCTGCGAGTGGCCAAGAACGGCGATGATGTTGACCTGGGCGCGCTGGCCGGCAGCCTGATCGAGGGCAACCGACTTTATGCCGCAGCTGCCGAGCGCGCCGGCAAGCCGGTACTGGCGCAATTCCTGATCGAGCTGGAGCCGGTGTTGCTGGAACTGGCCAACGGCGACGCCGATGGCGGCCTGGGTGGTGCCCGCCTCGCCCAGGAACAGATTCGCAGCCGCGATCTGCTGTACCGGCTGCAGGCGCTGGAGGCGCTGCAAGGCGCGGCAACGCAACGACTTTGAACGGACATCCATCATGATTCGCCATTTCACTCGATCACTGCTGTTGTGCCTGGCCCTCACCGGACAGGCCTTGGCGCTGCCCGGCGAAGATCTGCCCAGCGCGACGCGGCAAGCCAGCAGCCTCTATCGAGCCGGTCACGCAGCTCTGGACCGCCAGGACTGGCTGGCTGCGGTGCAGCAGTTCAGGAACCTGGAAGAATCCCTGGCCCGCAGCGGAGGCGCCGGCCGCGATGCCGCCTTGTACTGGCAGGCCTATGCGCTGGATCGCTCAGGCGACCGGGCCGGCGCCATCGGACTCAGCCAGAAACTGCTCTCCGAGTACCCCGACAGTGCCTGGGCAGACGATGCGGCCGAGCTGATGGGCGCCGACAGTCCGGCCGACGAGAGCCGGATCATGGCCCTGGACGCACTGATGATCAGCAGTCCGGACAAGGCCGTCCCGATCCTGTCGCGAGTGCTGGAGGGGGACCACAGCGAGCGCATCAAGAAGCGCGCACTGTTCATCATGGTGCAGCTCGATGCAGCTGCCGCCGCGACGGCCATCGAGAGCATCCTCGAAGGCAAGGGCTCGGCCGCACTCAAGCGCGAAGCAATCCAGACACTGGCTCTGGCCGGCGACGCCAGCGCAGCAGATCGCCTGGTCGCTTACTATCAGCGCGAGAGCGACGACAGTCTGAAGCGCGCGGTGATCGATGCCGGACTGGTCAGCGGCCGCCCGGAACTGGTGTTGCGGCTGGCCCGCAGCGAAACCGATCCCGAGCTGCAGAGTCACGCCATTCGGGTGCTGGGCGCCATGGGTCAGTCCGCCAAGGTGGCCGAACTGCTGCCCTCCCTGACCGATCGCGATGCCCAGCGCAGCGCCATCGATGCGCTCGCCATCGCCGGCGACGTGGCCAGCCTGAAAGCCTTGGTCAGCGGCGATCAAGCCCTGCCGCTGCGGCTGCATGCGGTCCGCGCCTTGAGCATGGTGCCTCCCGCGCGCGGAGTGCCCGCGATGATCGAGCTGTACCGGGCGCCGCAGCCCGCGGAAATCCGCAGGGCGCTGCTCCACGCCCTGAGCTCCAGCGGTGAGAGCGCCGCCCTGGAGGCCATTGGTCAGACGCTGGAGTAGCTGGCGGGCACGAGGGCACGAGGGCGAGAGGGCACGCAGAATCAAAAGCTCGCGCCAAGCCAGCACTTACGTGCCCTCGTGCCCTCGTGCCCTCTCGCCCTCTTGCCCTCGTGCCCTCTCGCCCTCGTGCCCTCTCGCCCTCTCGCCCTCGTGCCCTCTCGCCCTCGTAGCAGCGCTTTTCCCCTGCCCCGTGCCCCGCGCCCCCTCCTTCATGCCATCATCGGCGCAATGAGCGCCGATCACGTCCCCAACATTCCGGGTTACCGCGTCCTCAGTCCTCTGGGGCGGGGCGGTATGGCGTCGGTGTACCTCGCCATGCAGGAATCGGTTGAACGCGAAGTCGCGCTCAAGATCATGGCGCCACAGCTGTCGGCCGACCCGACCTTCGGCGAGCGCTTCCTGCGCGAGGCTCGGATTGCGGCCAAATTGCACCACCGCCACGTGGTCAGCATCTTCGACGTGGGCGTCTACAACGGCTTTCATTACTGCACGATGGAGTATCTGCCGGGCGGCCCGGTCATGCGCCGCGGCGACAAGCCGCTGGCTCTGAAACCGGCCCTGCGCTGTATCCGCGAAATTTCCATGGCGCTGCATTACGCCCAGGAAAAGGGCTTCATCCACCGCGACGTCAAGCCCGACAACATTCTGCTGCGCGAGGATGGCACCTGCGTGCTCGGCGACTTCGGCATTGCCCGGGCCGCCGATTCGGGCACGATCATGACCAAGACCGGCTCGGTGGTCGGCACCCCGCACTACATGAGCCCGGAACAGCTGCGCGGGCGCGCCATCGACGGCCGCGCCGATCTCTACAGCCTGGGCGTGGTGTTCTTTCAACTGATCACCGGCAAGGTGCCGTTCGAGGCCAGCGATTCGCTCGCCGTCGGCATCATGCACATGACTGCGCCGATCCCGCAGCTACCGTCTGAGTTCAAGATCCTGCAGCCTGTACTTGACCGGATGCTGGCCAAGGAACCGGGCGATCGCTATCAGACGGGCGGCGAGATCGAAGCGGCGCTGGCCGCCATCGAGAAGCGCCTGGATGCCGGTGACACCGATCCTTCAGGCAATGGCGAGTCCCGCACGCAGCCGGTGCGCGTCGCACGAAGTTCCGGCTACGACACCCAGGGTGCAGTACGCACCGAACCCCAGATCGGTCGCATCGATGCGATGGACGAGGGCGGCCTGCGCGCGACCCCACGCCCCCAAGCGCGCCCGCGAGCGGCATCGGCACCGGCCCCGCGGCGCGGAATCTGGTGGTTTCTGGCAGCACTGGTGCTGCTGGCCGGCCTGGCCTATTGGCAGAGACCACTGGTCACCGCCTGGGTGACGGAAGCCCTGAAGCCAGCGGCAGCGCCCACGCCCACAGCGAATCCAGCGCCGGCCGTCAGCACGAACCCACAGCCCGAGCCCGGATCGAGCGGAAATCCGGTCGCCAGCGACCCGACCCCACCGACGCCCGATCCGACATTGCCTGTTTCTGCTGTTCGTGAGCTGGCAGAGGCTCGCAGCGCGGAAGCAGCCGGGCGACTTGCCGGCGCCGATGGCGCACTGGCCGCCTTTGTAGCGGCCCAGCAGATCGACCCGGACAATCCGGAAGCCCGCAGCGCCATCGACCGCATCGGCAAGGCCCTGGCCGCCCAGGCGCGGACCTTGATTGTGGCCAATGACCTGACCGCTGCCGCCGACTTGCAGCAGCAGTTGGCGGCCGTGCCGGCGCTGGCCAGCACCGCCAGCGAGCTGGACCAGGCCATTGCCGAAGCTCGCAAGCAGCAGCAGAGAGGCGCGCAGATCCCGGCACTGCTGGCCGAAGCCGAAGACCTCGCCGGCAAGAACCGCTGGGTGGAGCCGCGAGGCAACAGCGCTGCCGACCGCTATCGCGCCGTGCTCGCCCTGGAGCCCGGCAACCGCGAGGCAACAGCGGGACTGGATCGTACAGTCCGGTCTGCCATCGCTCAGGCTGAGTTGGCCATCGAGACCGGCCAGTTCGATCGCGCCACCGATCTTCTGAAACGCATTCAGGCACTGGCGCCCCGCAGCCGCGGCCTGACCGATCTGCGCGAGCGTCTGGAGGACGCGCAGGCCCGAGCCCGTGGCCCGAGTCCTGAGCAGTTGGCCAGGCATGACCAGTTCATTCGTGAGGGTCGGCAGGCCTTGGCGAACGATCAGTTGCTCGAGCCTCCAGGCGACTCTGCCTACGACAAGTTCCGCAACGCGATGAACGTCGATCCGCGCAGCGCCGATGCCAAGGCCGGCATGGAGGCTATAGGCCAGAAGCTGCGCGAACGCATCGATCGCAATCTGGCTCAGGGGCGCGCTACCTACGCCGATGCCGATATCTCAGCACTGAATGCCGTCGATCCCCGCTATTCCGGCATGAGTGAGCTCAAGCGCAGGGTGGCCGAGACCTATGCCAGCAACGGCCTGCGTTCACTGGAGCGCGGGTCTGCCGAGCAAGCCCGCGAAGACCTGAAGAACGCCGAGAAGCTGGATGCCTCGGCGCCTGCAGTCAACCAGCTGCGCGCTGCCCTCGGCGGCGGCTGAACTCTGGCGGGGGCGGCCTGCCGCGCTTGCCGCCGGGCTCGCTACGGAATTTGAGAATCCCCTGAGCTTTTTCACCTAAATGGCCGTGTGCACAGCGTTCTTTGCGTTTGTCCACAAGGGCTGTGGATAACTCTGTGGAAGAAACCAGGCGCACCTTGCTGCGACGCCGCAAGCTGTCCGCCGAAGACCCCGGCAGCAAACCAGGATTTTCCGATATTTCCTATTTTTATCAGTCACTTGCACTAAGATCATCGAGGTCTCCCAAGATCCGGATCCGGCATTGATCTCGAGGCCGCGTGTTGTGCAAAACTTTTCGAGCTCGCGCTCGAAACGCGGCGAACCGGATGAAAATGTCAAGCCCAAAATGGGCTTTTCCGCACAAATTTTTTTCACTTCAACTTAGCTCCGATTGCTCAACGCAAACTCACGAAGTTGCGCTAAGCCCCAGTCAGCAAAGACGAAAATCTGGATATCCACACAAGCTGTGGATAACTTTGTGGATGACCGCGTGGATAGAGCCCGGAAAGCCCGTCAGAACGGGCTCGCGCGCAGCTTGGCGACTTCCTGTCCAGTTCGAACAAATACATACAAAACAATGACTTGAGTTTTTTTGGCGTCACCATGTTGACAATTTTGAAACAAATCCGTCCAACCCTCCTGCCCTGTGCAAAACCCCTGGCGATGCCTGCGCTTGAGAGGCACTGTCAACCGTGCTTGCGCATGAACGTTGAACGGGGTGACTCTGACAGACCCGAATCGACGATGATCGCGCTGCAAACCGTCCACGCCGAGACCATGCCCGAACGCGACGAAGCTGCCACTGCGCTCCGCCTCAAGCTTGATCGATTCTTGAAGGCGATCGAACGTCGAGCCCTGCGCATGGCCGAATTCGCCTGCGGCAATGTCGACGACGCCCTGGAACTGGTGCAGGACAGCATGTTCGGGTTCGTCAAACGCTACGCCGACAAGCCCGAACTGGAGTGGCCACCCTTGTTCTGGCGAATACTGGACAGTCGCATCCAGGATCACCATCGGCGGCAGAGCGTGCGCGGCCGCTGGCGGGTATTTCTGCGCAGTGACCGCGATACCGAGGAAGATCCGCTGGCGGCAGTGGCCGACACTGTCGCCAGCAGCCCACTGGACCGCATGCAGGGCGATCAGGCAGCCTTGGCCATCAATGCCGCACTGCGAAGCTTGCCGGACCGGCAGCGCCAGGCCTTCCTGCTGCGCATCTGGGAGGGCTTTGACGTCGCTGCCACCGCTGGCGTGATGGGCTGCTCGGAAGGCAGCGTCAAGACCCACTTGTTTCGGGCCATGGAAGCGCTCAGACGGCGCCTGGAGGAGCACCGATGAAGCCGAACGATGAAGCCTTGATGGATCAGATCAACGCGCACCTGAATCAGGATCTCCAGCAGCTGGACGGGCACACCGCGTCACGCCTGAACCGAATCCGTCAGGCGGCACTGGATCAGGCGCTGATGCAGCGCCAACGCCGGCCCTGGCAGATGCCGCTGTACGCATTGGCCAGTTGCGCCGCCGTGGCGCTGGCCCTCAGCCTGATGTGGCGGGTGCCCGAAGCACCGGCGCCGGTCGCAGCAGTGCAGAGCGTCGACGACTTCGAGTTGCTGGCGGGCGCCGAAGACCTGGAAATGATCGAGAACCTGGAGTTCTACGCGTGGCTGGAACAGCAGTCCTTGGATGGTTGATGATGACGCTCGCCGGTACCGCTGCCGATCAGTCTGCCACGGTGGAGCCCAGTGCCGACCTGTTGCTTTACCTTGCCGAGTTCGAGGATGCCGCTGGTGATTTCGTTGATCCGATGACGCTTGAGGAGGCAACTGCCCCCGCGCCGCAGCTCGAATCAGACGCCGACAACAGCGATGACGATGACCATGAACGCTAGCCGCCTGTCGAAGCTGATTCGCCCGCTGCTGATCGCGATCGGTCTGTGCCTGCTGAGCGGGCTGGCGCAGGCCGAAAGCGCACTCGGCTGGAAGGAGCTGAGCCAGGACGAGCAGCGCATCCTGGCACCGCACCAGAACGATTGGGGGCAGCTGGATCCGGTCACCCAGCAGCGACTGCTGCGCGGAGCGCGGCGCTGGTTGACGCTGAGCCCGGAGCAGCGGGTGGCGGCCGCGCGGCGTTTCGGCGAATGGCAGGACCTGCCCGACGAGCGCCGCGAACAGATCCGCCAGCGCTACCAGGCCTTCAGGGACTTGCCCCCGGAACAGCAACGCGAGTTGAAGCAGTCCTTCGAACGCTTCCGCTACCTGCCACCGGAGCAGCGCGAACTACTGCGGCAGCGCTTCCTGAACATGAGCCCGGAAGAGCGGCGCGGTTTCCTGACCGGCTTGAAGGCCACCCGGGAGGCCGATCGCGCCCGCAACCAGTGGCTGCAGATTGCGCCGGAAGACCGGGCAGCCACGCGAGAGATGTTGCAGGCCCTGACGCCGCCCGAGCGGCAGAAGCTCCGCAGCCTGATGCAGGGGCGCGATGGCGAGGGTCGGCGTCAGCTGCATCGGCAGCTGCTGGACATGAGCATTGCCGAGCGCCGTGAATTCCTGAGTCGTCAGAACTGAGCCGCCCCGGCGCCTGCCGGCCGCCCAGATGCTTGCTCAAGCTGAACACGGGGCAGGCATTTGCCATGCAAGTGCCCAATTGCCCGCAAGTTGCGAGCATTTAGCTTGTTCGCTCTGCCTTGCACTTGTTAGATTTCGGCGTCTTGTCGCACCCAGTAAGCGCGCGCCCGACTGCCAGGGCCGGCGCGACTCCGAAATTCAGCACACGGCTGCCCGCCCGGGTTGGCGATCCCGAGCGTCCCGTATCGATCAGGTTCCCCACATGTTTGGCTTCAAGCAGCTGCGCGGTTTGTTTTCCACCGACCTTTCCATTGACCTTGGCACCGCCAACACCCTGGTGTACGTGCGCGGCCAGGGCATCGTGCTCAATGAGCCCTCGGTGGTGTCCATCCGTCAGGATCGCGGTCCGGGCGGTCCACGCTCGGTGGCGGCGGTAGGCGCCGAAGCCAAGCGCATGCTGGGGCGTACACCCGGCAACATCATGACCGTGCGCCCGCTGAAAGACGGTGTGATTGCCGACTTCACCATGACCGAGGCGATGCTGCAGCACTTCATCCGCAAGGTGCATCCGAACCGTCTGTTCCGACCCAGCCCGCGCGTGCTGGTGTGCGTGCCCTGTGGTTCCACCCAGGTCGAGCGCCGCGCCATCCGCGATTCGGCCGAAGCGGCCGGCGCCCGCGACGTGTTCCTGATCGAGGAGCCGATGGCCGCAGCCATCGGCGCCGGCATCCCGATCCATGAAGCGCGCGGCGCCATGGTCATCGACATCGGTGGCGGCACCTCGGAAGTGGCGGTGATCTCCCTCAACGGCATCGTCTATTCCAATTCGGCGCGCATCGGCGGTGACCGTTTCGATGAGGCCATCATCAACTACGTGCGCCGCAATCACGGCACGCTGATCGGCGAGTCCACGGCCGAGCGCATCAAGATCGAAGTCGGCTGCGCCTATCCGTCCAGCGAGGTCCGCGAACTGGAAGTATCCGGTCGCAACCTGGCCGAGGGTGTGCCGCGCAACATCACCATCAACTCCAATGAGATGCTGGAGGCGCTGCATGAGCCGCTGTCCGGCATCTGCAGCGCGGTCAAGATCGCACTTGAGCAGACTCCGCCGGAACTGTGCTCCGACGTGGCCGAGCGTGGCATTGTGCTGACCGGTGGCGGCGCGCTGCTGCGCGACATCGACAAGCTGATCGCCGAAGTCACCGGCCTGCACGTGCACATTGCCGATGACCCGCTCACCTGCGTCGCCCGCGGCGGCGGCCGGGCGCTGGAACTGATCGACGAACACGGTCCGGATCTGTTCGCGAACGACTGAGCTTGGGAACCTTGAATACCGGCACTCAGACCCAGGCGCCGTTGTTTGCCGGCGGTCGGCCGGGAACCTTGAAGCTGGTCGTGCTGCTGGCGCTGGCCATCATGTTGATGCTGGCCGATCGCCAGCGCGGCTTCCTGGTGGCAGTGCGCGAACGCGCGCTGACCCTGACCACACCGGTGTATCTGCTGGCCGCCCTGCCGGCGCGCACGCTGGACTGGTTGCGCCTGGCCATCGGCGATCGCAACAGCCTGGCCGCCGAGAACCGGGCGCTGCGCGAGGCCCTGCTGATCACCCAGACCGAGCTCTACCAGCGTCGCGCCCAGAACGCAGAACAGGCACGGGCCATGGAGCTGCTGGGGGCAGCCCGACACCAGGCGGTCGCCGGTACGCTGGTGCGCCTGATCGATCTGGATCTCGATCCTTTCCGGCACCGCTTTCTGCTTGATCAAGGCGCCAGCGCCGGCCTGGCGCGCGGCGATGGCCTGATCGATGCCCTCGGCATCGTCGGACAGATCAGCGCCGTGGGCGAACACAGCGCCTACGCCATCCTGATCACCGATCCGAATCATGCGCTGCCAGTGGAAGTCTCGCGCAATGGCGTCAAGTCAATCGCCTATGGCACCGGCGACGCCAACCGACTGGCCCTGCCCAATCTGCCGTTGAGCGTGGATCTGGTGCCAGGAGATCGTTTGTTGACGACGGCCGTCGGCGGGCGCTTCCCGGCCGGAATTCCGGTTGCCGAAGTGACCGAGGTCGAGCGGCCCACCGACGCCGCCTTCGCCATCGCCTATGCCCAGCCGCTGTCGGCGCTGGGCCGCAATCGGGAACTGCTGGCGGTCAAGCCAACCCCTGTTGATGGCCCGCCTGAACCGGACGGTCCCTGAGCATGCGCGCTGCACGCGGCAGTTACCGGTTGTTCCTGATCTCGGTGGCGGTGGCGCTGCTGCTGACGCTGCTGCCCATGCCTACCTGGCTGGCCGTGATGAAACCCATGAGCCTGGCACTGGTGCTGGCCTACTTCGCGCTGGAGGCGCCGGAAGTGGCCGGTCTGGGACACGCCTTCGTGCTGGGTCTGGTGGCCGATGTCTTCTACGGCGGCCTGCTCGGCGAGCATGCCTTGCGGATGGTGATCCTGGTCTATCTGACGCTGCGCTTCCGCCACCGACTGCGCTTCTTTCCGATCTGGCAACAGGCTGGCGCCATTTTCGCCCTGCTGCTGAATGATCGGGTGCTCGATCTGTGGATCCGTTTGATGAGCGGTTCACCCTGGCCACCGGTGCTGTTCTGGCTGACACCGATTGTCGGCATGACCGCCTGGCCCTGGGTGTTTCTGCTGCTGGACGGATTGCGCCTGCGCCGGCGCCAGGCTCAACGCGAACGGAGTGCTTGAGTGGCCGGGCCCCGCGGACGCACGCCGATCAAGGACCAGCAGTTCGAGGCCGCACTGTTTCAGCGTCGTGCCGTGCTCTCCTTCCTGGTGATCCTGGTCGTCATCGGCATCGTGCTCACGCGCTTTGCCGACCTGATGATCGTCCATCACAGCGAGTACGCAGCGCGCTCGGAACGCAATCGGGTGAAGCTGCAGCCGCTGCCACCGGCGCGCGGTCTGATTCTCGATCGCAAGGGCAGGATCCTGGCAGACAACCGTCTGGCCTACCGCCTGGAGCTGGTGCCGGAGCGCGTCACCGACATGAAGCAGACGCTGGACGAGCTGGCCCAGGTCATCAACTTTGACGAGGAGGAACGCGAACGCTTCCTGGCGCTGGTCGCGGCGCGACGGCGTTTCCAGAGCCTGCCCTTGCGGCTGCGCCTGAGCGAGGATGAAGTGGCGCGCTTCGCGCTGGAGCGCTACCGATTTCCCGGCGTCGACGTGGTGCCCTACCTGACCCGTTTCTATCCGCAGGGCGAGTTGTTCGCGCATGTGGTCGGTTACGTCGGCCGCATTGATCCGGCGGATCTGGGCGAACTCGATGCCGAGCGCTATGCCGGCACCACCCATGTGGGCAAGACCGGCATCGAGCGCTTCTACGAATCGCAGCTGCACGGCGAAGTGGGCTTCGAGCGGGTGGAGACCAACGCCGAGGGGCGCGTACTCAGAGTGCTCGAGCGCTCACCGCCGCGAGCCGGTGACAACGTCTATCTGTCAGTGGATGCCGATCTGCAGCAGGCGACGGCCGATGCCATGGCCGGTGTCAGCGGCGCTGCGGTGGCCATCGATCCGCGCAATGGCGAGGTACTGGCCTTTGTCAGCGTGCCTTCCTACGATGCCAATCTGTTCGTCAATGGCATTTCCAGAGCTGACTACAAGCGGCTGCTGGAAGCCCCGGGACGCCCCCTGTTCAATCGCGCGCTGCAGGGCGGCTACGAACCAGGCTCAACCCTGAAGCCGTTCATGGCCCTGGCTGGACTGGAACTGGGCGTGCGCGATGCCAGCTACACGATCTTCTCCACCGGCGTCTTCCAGATTCCCGGACAGGAGATCAAGTTCCGCGACTGGCGCCGAGGCGGTCACGGCCGGGTGGATCTGGTCGAGTCACTGGCACAATCGGTGAACAGCTACTACTACCAGTTGGCGCTGGATCTGGGCATCGATCGCATGCATGCCTATCTGTCACGCTGGGGCTTCGGCGAAACCACCGGCATCGACCTCTACGGCGAGGCCGCCGGCATTCTGCCCTCGCGCGAGTGGAAGCGGGCCCGCTTCAATCAGGCCTGGTATCCCGGCGAAACCGTCATTGCCGGCATTGGTCAGGGCTTCAATGTCGCCACGCTGCTGCAACTGGCCAGCGCCATTGCCACCCTGGCCGACGGTGGCCAGCGCTACAAGCCTCATCTGGTGCATGCCCTGCGCCGCAGCTTCGACCAGCCGCCGGTGCCGTTGGTACCGGAGAAGATCGGCGACAATCTGGTCCGCGACCCGGCCCATCTGGCGCTGGTCAAACGCGGCCTGGAGGCCGTGCTCAACAGCCCCTCAGGGACAGCACGGGCCGTGGCCGAGGGGGCCCCCTACCGAATGGCAGGCAAGACCGGCACAGCCCAACGCGTCAGTCGCAACCGTGACACCGAGGTGCAGGCGGTGCTGCGGGAGGGTCAGAAGAACCAGGCCCTGTTCGTCGCCTACGCACCTGCCGAGGCGCCCCGCATTGCCGTCGCTGTGGTCGTGGAACAGGGTGGCTCCGGCTCGGCCTCTGCAGCGCCGGTCGCGCGCAGGATCTTCGACGCCTGGCTGACCGGGCCGACCGCCACCGAGTCAGCGCCATGAAACTGGAAGCCCTGATCACCCACTGGACGCGCCGCTTGCTGCAGTCACTGCTGCCGACCCAGGTCGACGTGCCGCTGATACTCGCGCTGCTGTTACTGGCCGGCACCAGTCTGGCCGTGGTCTGGAGTGCCGGCGCTCAGGATCCGGACATGGTGCTCAAACAGGGCATGCGCTTTGTCCTCGGCTTTGCACTGATGGCGGTGTGCATGCGCATCCCGCCCTCCACCTGGCGACGCTGGACGCCGTGGTTCTATCTGGGCTGCATCGCTCTGCTGCTGGCGGTCATTGCTCTGGGCGAAGGCAAGGGCGCACAGCGCTGGCTGGATCTGGGTGTACTCCGCTTCCAACCGTCGGAGTTGCTGAAACTCAGCCTGCCGATGATGCTGGCCTGGTACTTCCATGACCGGGTGCTGCCCCCCGGACTGGGCGCGCTGATCAAGGCCTTGATGCTGATTGCACTCCCAGCCGGTCTGATCGTGATTCAACCCGACCTCGGCACCGCGGTGCTGGTCGTGGGCAGCGGCGCATTCGTGATCTTCCTGGCTGGCATCTCGTGGTGGTGGATCAGTGGGCTGATGCTCATGGGCGCTGCCAGCCTGCCCGTGGTCTGGCACTTCATGCACGACTACCAGAAGAATCGGGTCTACCAGTTCCTGGCGCCCGATTCCGATCCGCTCGGCAGCGGCTGGCAGACCATCCAGTCCAAGATCGCCGTCGGTTCCGGCGGCTGGAGTGGCAAGGGCTGGACTCACGGCACCCAGTCGCAACTGGAGTTTCTGCCCGAACGCCATACCGATTTCGTGCTGGCCGTGTTCAGCGAGGAATTCGGCTGGATCGGTGTCACCTTGCTGATGCTGGTGTACGCCTTCGTGATCGGACGCTCGCTATGGATCGCCGCCAACGCCCGCGACACCTACGGACGCTTGTTTGGCGGCGCCATCGCCATGACCTTCTTCATCTACATTCTGGTGAACAGCGCGATGATCACCGGCATGATGCCGGTCAAGGGTGTGCCGCTGCCGCTGATCAGCTATGGCGGTACTTCGGCCGTGTCCTTGCTGGTGGCCTTCGGCATCCTGCTGTCGATCAATGCGCATCGCCGGTGAAGCTGGTTGTGGGTTGTTGGTTGTCGGTTGTCGGTGGGTGGAGTGGGTTCACGCGGAGGCGCGGAGGTCGCGGAGAAAAGCGGGCGCCGGCCCGTGTAGGTCCAGACAAGTCTGGGCCTACCGAAGCGGGCGCTGGCCGATCACCTTGGCAATCTGAAGAATTCCCGCGCCGTGGCGGTGGTACTGGCCGCCAGCTGCTCGATCGACTCCCCTCGGGCCTCGGCCACGGCCTGCAAGACCTGTGGCAGATAACGCGGCTCATTGCGATGGGTCTTGGGTTTGGGCCGGATCGTGCGCGGCAGCAGATAGGGCGCATCGGTCTCGATCATCAGTCGATTGCCCGGAATGTCCTTCATCAACGGAATCAGATGTGTGCCGCGGCGCTCGTCGCAGATCCAGCCGGTGATGCCGATATGGCAGTCCAGATCGAGGCACTCGTAGAGCTCGCGCTTGTCGGCGGTAAAGCAATGCACCACGCAGGCGCCCAGGCGATCACGCAGTTGGCGCAGGATGGCGATGAAATCGTCATGGGCATCGCGCTGGTGCAGGAACAGCGGTTTGCCGCATTCCAGCGCCAGTTCCAGTTGCTGTTCGAAGGCGAACTGCTGGGTGGCGCGCGGTGACAGATCGCGGAAATAGTCGAGGCCGGTCTCGCCAACCGCCACCACATCGGCGTGCCGATGCAGGCCGCGCAAGGTCTCGTGGGTGTCCGCGGTGTAGTCGCCGGCATGATGCGGGTGCACGCCGGCCGTGGCATAGAGGAAGCGCGGCCATTGCTGCGCCAGCGCATGGGCGTCGAGACTGGCCTGCTCACTGGCACCGGTCACGACGATCTGGGCAATGCCCACGGCGCGGGCGTGATCGAGCACGCTGGAGAGATCGTGCGCAAAGGACTCGTGACTCAGATTGGCACCAATATCAATCAGTTGCACCGCGCTGTCCTGCCGATGTGGGGGCGCCGAGTATAGGCTGCGCTGATGCCTGCTCGACTCGGGACGGCGTCATTGCGAGTCACCTGTGTCGGCCCGAAACTGCCCACGGGCCATGAACCCTGCCAGGTACGAAGCGGCTTCGAGGAGGGCCGCGCGCCTGCGCGGCCGCTCTTGCTCCACTGGCACACGCACGGCGGCGCCGCAGCGCAGCGCCCTCCACAGCCGCCGCCCGCATTTCCGGCTTCCCCTGAAAAATGGCTCACAAGCTTCTGAATTTCCTGCGCAATCTTCGCCAAGCCAATTGGACGATTGGCAAGATAGCGAGGCCGCGAGGGGGCGCTCGCGAACCCGAAGTCCTGACCTTCCCTGACTCTTCTTCGTCTCTTGTGACAATTTCCGTCAGTTTTTGCTTGCATTTATCCCCCATTCATTGGCACCATACTCACACGTATGGTGTTGGGGCGGACGCGCCAAGCGATCCGAAGGCACCAGACGCACACTTGAAGGTTCATCGCTGCGGCCGTCACCGCGACCGCAGCTCACGTATCTGGGAGGATAATCGTGAAGCTCAATCGTCTGTCTGTTGCATGCTGTCTCGTTCTGGTCGCGCCGCTGGCGCAGGCTGAAGGCATTGTCGCCAAGCAGCTGGCTGGTCCGCCATCCGAATTCGCTGCGATGCAGCCGGCCAATCCGGTCGATGCCGCCATTCATTCGAAGAGCGCGCTGCTGCCGATCGAAATGAGCTCCGACAAGTCCGGCGCCTACACTGCCAGCGTGTCCCTGCCGGTGGAGTCCGACAAGCTGCGTTTTCTGGTCTTCAGTGGCGACCAGCTGGGTTGGGACGTGGGCATGCGCTCACCCTCGGGACGCTCGGAAAAGGCTGCCCGCAGCCTGGCCACGGATCAGCGACTGGCCGAGTTCGGCATGGAAAACGCCGCCTACCCGGCTGATTACTATGCTTTTGACGGCATCGAGACCGGTGACTGGACGCTCAAGCTCAACGCCAGCAGCGGTGCTTCGCCGCGCGGCTTTGTACTGATCGAAGGTGGCTCGGACACGCAGCTGGTGTCCTACCAGACCCACACCAAGCAGATCGTTGGGGAACGCATCGGCTTTGTGGCCAGCCTGTACGGTCAGGACGACAGCGGCGAAGTGCTGTTCGCCAAGGCGGCAGGACGCGTCGGCTCGGCCACGCTGCGGGTGACCAGCCCCGATGGCGAGGTTCAGACCTATGCCATGCACGACGATGGCAAGCACAACGATGCCCAGGCCAACGACGGCATCTATGGCGGCGACTTCCTGGCCGACAAGGCCGGTCAGTATCAGGCCCAGGTGGTGGTTCGCGGATTCAATCGTGCCGGTCGTCCGGTGGTGCGTACCGCCGAGCATCCGCTGCCGATCATCGCCCCGACTTTGCAATTGGCCGGCACCAAGGCCGCTGCCAGCAACGCCGATGGCGCGCGCCTGAGTCTGAACGTGCCGGTGGCAGGCGAGAAGCTTGATCGCCACTATCGCGGCTACGCCGAAGTCTGGGGTACCGATGAAGCCGGCACTGCCACGCCGGTGGCCTGGGTCAGCGGCATGGTCACGCCCAGGGATGGCGCGGTCAGCTTCGGCCTGGATACGCGCTGGATCGCACTCGCCGGTGCTCGCGCACCCTTCGAGTTGCGTAATCTGCGTCTGGAAGATCCGGACTACTACATCACGGTGGCCTCGGCCGAGCGCCTGCCGATGAGTACGCCGGCGCTGAGCATCAAGGCCAAGCCCGACAGCATCGTGATTGATGAAGCCATGACCCAGGGTCCGCGTCCGGCCAACCTCAAGGCCGACAAGGGCACCGGTTCGCGCCTGCTGCTGGTCCATGGTTACTGCTCGGGTGGCGTCTGGCCGGCCTCGCAGTTCAGCAATGACTCGACCTTCCTCGATGCCAACCAGAACCGCACGCATGACCAGTTTGCGCGCCTGATCCAAAGCTTTGGTTCGACCTGGAATTCCTTCGGCGTGGTCGCTCACAGCCAGGGCGGTCCGGCTTCGCTGCACCTGTACACGTATTACTGGAGTGGTCTGGACAATGCCACCGGCAGCCGCCTGATCCAGTCGGTGGGCTCGCCGTATCAGGGCACCAATCTGGCCGGCATCCTGGCCACGCTGGGTAACTGGTTTGGGGTGGGCTGTGGCTACAACAACGATCTGACCTACAGCGGCGCCAGCAATTGGCTGGCCGGGATCCCGTCCTGGGCCCGCGCCAAGGTCAACTACTACACCACCTCCTTCCGCTACACCAACTGGTGGAGCAACGACTACTGCCAGTTCGCCACCGATCTGGTCCTGAGCGATCCGGAAGACGGCACCACCGAGCAGGCCAAGGGTCAGCTGCCAGGTGCGATCAACCGCGGTCACACCACCGGCCAGTGCCATACCGCCAACATGCGTGATCCGGCGCAGTACCTGGATTCATCACGCAATGCGACGATGAACGCCAACGCCGCACGCTGAAATCATCGCAGCACTTTCCGAGGGGCGCCCTGACCGGGCGCCCCTTTTTTTGTCTATCGCAAGGCAGCACAGCCTGCCGAGCAAGCTCGGCACTACCACAGCCTCGTACACCGATGCTCTGGTAGAGCGGAGCTTGCTCCGCTGCTTTGGCCGGGCTTTGGCGCTTCACCAGGAGCCAAGCGCCGCAGATCCTGCCGAGCAAGCTCGGCACTACCACAGCCTCGTACACCGATGCTCTGGTAGAGCGGAGCTTGCTCCGCTGCTTTGGCCGGGCTTTGGCGCTTCACCAGGAGCCAACCGCCGCAGATCCTGCCGAGCAAGCTCGGCACTACAACAGCCTCGTACGCCGTGCTCTGGTAGAGCGGAGCTCGCTCCGCCGCTTCTGCCGGGCCCTGTGCCTTATTCCGCGCTGCGGCGCAGCGCCAGGGTGATCAGCCGGGCATACAGGCGCTCGTGCAGATTGCGTGGCTGATCGAAGCCCATCCGTGCCAGGCAAGTCTGTTCGGCGCTGGATGGCGAGGCACCCAGGGCCGACAGAATCGTGCCCAGCCGGCTCAGGGTTTGCTGGGTATTGCTCTTGAGCCATCGTAGCGCCTTGACCAGCTTCTCCTCGGTGGCATCGAAGTCGGCGCCGAAGGGGAATAGCGGAAACAGCCCCTTGGCCTTGGCCGCCGAGAGCGCCTGAACGATGTGTTCCGGAGTGTTGCGCCGGTAACGTTCGGGAATGCTCCAGGCGGTATCGAGCTTGCCGGCACTGCGCGCACGGGCCGCGAGTTCGTCCTGGAAACGGGCGTCGGCAATGCCGATCATGCGTTTGATGCACTCCTCGTCACTCTGTCCACGCAGGTCGGCGACGCCGTATTCGGTGACCACCAGATCACGCAAATGCCTGGGAATGGTGGTGTAGCCATAGTTCCAGAGGATGTTCGACTGGACCTCGCCGCCACTCTCGCGGGTGGCGCGCAGCATCAGCACCGAGCGCCCGGTGGGTACGGCATGGGCCATGGCCACGAAGTTGTACTGCCCACCGACACCACTGACCACCTGACCGTTTTCCAACGCATCGGAGACCGCCGCGCCCAGCACCGTGTGCATCATGCAGGTGTTGAAGAATCGGGCCTCGTGGCGCTGCGCCAGCTGCAGCGCCTCCTGACCGCCGTAGAGCTCGTTGATATGCGAGACCCGGGTCATGCAGAAGCCCTCGAAGTCTTCGCCCTTGAGGCCGCGGATCCAGTCGTACAAGGCGTGCGAGCCGAGGAAGAAGGCGCCATGCAGATAGCGTCCGTTGGCCAGGCGCACGCCGTCAATGGCCGCTGCCACCGCATCGCGGGCAGCGCCCTCGGGCAGCAGCGCGTCGACCAGCGTGCCATCCGGCAGGCGCAGGTGATCGCGATCGGCCATGACGCTGCCGGCCGGCAGCAGCCCGAAGCCGATCAGGGTCTGCACGGCATCCTCCGTCAATGGCCGCGGATAGACGCCCGATTCAACCAGCATGTCGATATCGTCGGCACGCAACACATTGCCGATCTGGCGCCGATTGTGCAGATTCTGCAGCGGCAGATAGTCGTAGACGCGGCGCTTGAGAATGCCGGCCTGATGCAGCTCCATGAAGCCGTCCATGACCATTTCGCTGGCGCCGTAGAGCCCTGCCTGCAGCGGCTCCAGACCGCCGACCGACTGCACCAGCAGGCGAGTACCGGCATCCAGCATGGGTTCCAGCGTGTTGCGGTAGCTGGCGTTGTCACTGCAGCGCAGCTTCAGGCCGTAGACGATGGCGTCGGAGAGCGCACCAATTCCGATCTGCAGGGTGCCACCATCCTTGACCAGGGCGCTGGCGTGCAGACCGAGCATGTATTCGGCCGGCTCCACCGGCTGCCGCGGCAGCCCAAACAAGCGATGCGCCTCGTCCGGTGATTCGAGAATGGCATCGAAAAAGTCCTCGCCCACCTCGGCATCGTTGCCCACAAATGGCAGCTCACAATGGACCACGCCGATGATGGTGATATTCCGCCCCTGCGCCCGCAGGCGGTCGCGCAGATCCATGGTGGTATCGGTGTTGCAGGACAGACTGTAGCGGGGCCCCTGCGGGGTATCGCGGCGGGCCACCAGTTGCAGCGCCAGATTGACGCCGGTGGCGGCGACATCGCGCGCCACATGGGTGTAGTTGACGCTGACATAGTTGCGCTGCGCGGCGGGCCGACCCAGCATCGAGCCCGATTGCAGATAGAACTCGCGAATCTCGATATTGGCCGGCACACGGTTGGCGCGCACGTCTTTCAGATATTCCAGATCCGGATAGTCATCGCCCCACCAGCGCCGGGCGAACGGCCCGAGAAAGCGCTTCTCCAGATCGCCGGCGGGATTGGGGCGGGCCAGGGACAGGGCGGTCATCAGCGTCATTTGCACCGAGGAATCGGCCTTGGCCGCCAGATACAAGGCATTGATCAATCGATTGGGCTTGCCCAGACCCAGCGGCGCCGCGGCATTCCAGTGCTTGCCCAATCTTTCGCGGACGAATGCGACCGCATCTTCAACCCGGGTAAAGCGCTTCGGTGCCGTCATCATTCACTCCTGATCCATGGCGTCGATCATAAAGGCCGCCGTCGGACCTCGCTTGAGGCAGCTCAATGGATGGCAAGCACCCGCCGAGTTCAATGCAGTAAAGGCGGGCCGCGAAGGCGTCATTACGAGCCACCTGTGTCGGCCCGACACTGCCTACGGGCCATGAACCCCAAGCGTCATTGCGACCCCGGACTTGATCCGGGGGAGGCAATCCAGGGGCGTGCGGCGATACCATGGATTGCTTCGTCGCTGCGCTCCTCGCAATGACACATCGATAAGTTGCGATATGGGTTCATGGAGAGGCCCGTTTGACGTGGTGCTTTCTCCGCGATCTCCGCGCCTCCGCGTGAGTCCATTGCGGTGAGCATCTGGCCTTCGCCCGCGATGATCGGCAATGCGCGAGCCGGACCCCGTGCATGATCCGGTCACTTCCCCGCATACTTGGGGCATGCGACCGCAACCCCCTGCCCCACCCTCCAGCCGGGCTCCTGGCCTTGGCGATTACCTGAAAGCGGCCTTCACCTGGCGCTGGAACGTGCTCGCGCTGCTTGCCGGCACCGCTTTTGCGGTGCTCAGCCCGGTACCGGGCGCGATACTGCCGCTGCTGGCGGCGGGCGAGTTGCTGTATCTCACCGGTCTGGTGTCCATGCCCAAGTTCCGGCGCGCCATCGATGCCCGCATGCTCGGCCGTGATCCACAGTGGGAGCAGCGCGATGAAGACCCGCAATCACTGCTGACACGCATGCTCAGCGAACTGGCACCGGGGCCCGCGGCGCGCTTCCGCGATCTGCGCGACCGTTGCCTGCGCCTGCGTCGCATCGCTCGCGGCGTGGCCGCCGGCGCCCCGGAAGCGCCCGAGGCCGATGAACTTCGCGGCGGCGGTCTGGACAAGCTGCTGTGGGTATTTCTGCGCCTGCTGTATGCCCAGCAAGGATTGTGGCGATTCCTGGATCAAACTGATCGCAGCGCCCTGGAAGCGCAGCTCAAGGATCTAGAACAGCGTCGCGCGGCCTTGTCGGACAGCGCCGACGAACGCCTGGCGCGCTCGCTGACCGATGCCATCGCCACGACCACCATGCGCCTGGACAATCTGAAGTCGGCCGAGGCCAACAATCAGTTCGTCGATCTCGAACTCGAACGCATCGAAGCCAAGATCCTGGCCCTGAGCGAAATGACGGTCAACAATCAGAACCCCGATTTCATCAGCACCCAGGTCGATGTGGTCGCCGACACCATGACCCACGCCGAACACGCCATCCGCGATCTCAACGCATTGACCGGCTTGTCCAGCAATATCGAGCAGGCGCCGAAGATGCTGTTGGAGTAGTAAAACGTCAAACGTAAAACGTCAATCAGAGCGGCCCTGATTGACGTTTTACGTTTTACGTTTGACCCATAGAGCCATGCCCCTCCTCACCCTGAACAACATCGACTATTCGGTCGGTGGTCCGCTGCTGATCAAGGACGCCACGCTGGCCATCGACCCGGGCGAGCGGGTCTGCGTGGTCGGGCGCAATGGCGAGGGCAAGTCCACGCTGCTGAAGCTGATTGCCGGCGAGATCGCCCCCGACGACGGTCGCATTGCCCGCAGCGAGGGCTTGCGTATCGCCCGTATGCCGCAGGAGGTGCCGCGGGATCTGGCCGGCACCGTGTTCGACGTGATTGCGCTCGGCGGCGGCGACACCGGGCGGCTGCTGGCCGAATACCATCACGTCAGCCATGCGCCCGAGGTCGATACCGAACGGCTGTCGGAACTGCACGAGGCCATCGACGCCGCCCAGGGCTGGACCCTGGAAGCGCGGGCCACGCAGGCGGTGGAGCGTCTGGGCCTGCCGGAGGACACCGATTTCGCGGCGCTGTCGGGCGGCATGAAGCGCCGCGTACTGCTGGCGCAGGCACTGCTGCTGAGCCCGGACGTGCTGCTGCTGGATGAGCCCACCAACCATCTGGATATCGAAGCCATCGCCTGGCTGGAGAATTTCCTGCGCGAGTTTTCCGGGGCCATCATCTTCGTCACCCATGACCGCGCCTTTCTGCAGGCGCTGGCCACACGCATCGTCGAGATCGACCGCGGCCGCATCAGCAGCTGGCCCGGCGACTATCAGAACTATCTGCGTCGCAAGGAAGAGCGCGCCCATGCCGAGGCGATGGAGAACGCGTTGTTTGACAAGAAGCTGGCCCAGGAAGAAGTCTGGATCCGCCAGGGCATCAAGGCCCGCCGCACGCGCAATGAAGGCCGAGTCACGGCGCTGAAAGCCATGCGCCGCGAGCGCGCGGCACGGCGCGAGCAGCAGGGCCTGGCCAAGCTCGAAGTGGCCGAAGCCAGCTCCTCGGGCAAACGCGTGCTGCGCGCCGTGGATGTCAGCTATGCGATCGGCGGTCGCACGCTGGTGCGCGATTTCTCGACCACCATCCTGCGCGGCGACCGCGTCGGCATCGTCGGCCCCAACGGCATCGGCAAGACCACGCTGATCCGGCTGTTGCTGGGTGAACTGACGCCGGACCAGGGCGAGATCATCGTCGGCACCCAATTGCAGGTGGCGTATTTCGACCAGTACCGAGCCACGCTGCGGGAAGACTGGAACGCGCTCGACAATGTCGCCGAAGGCCAGGAATTCATCGACATCGGTGGCCGTCGCACCCATGTGCTGGGCTATCTGCAGGACTTCCTGTTCAGCCCCGAGCGCGCCCGGGCACCGATCACGCGATTGTCCGGTGGCGAGCGCAATCGATTGCTGCTGGCGCGGCTGTTCGCCCGGCCATCCAACCTGATGATCCTGGATGAACCCACCAACGATCTCGACATCGAAACCCTGGAACTGCTGGAAGAACAGCTGGCGGCCTACACCGGCACCGTGCTGCTGGTCAGTCATGACCGTGCCTTCCTCGATGCGGTGGTCACCAGCACTCTGGTGCTGGAGGGCGATGGCCGCATCGGCGACTTCGTCGGCGGCTACAGCGACTGGGAACAGCAGCGCAGCCAGGCCGTCGAGCGCGCCCGCGTGGCTGCCGTGGAAAAGGCCGCCGCGCCGGTGGTCACGACCGCACCGACGACACCGGCCAGCCCCCGACGCAAGCTCAGCTACAAGGAACAGCGTGAGCTGGAACAGCTGCCGGCACGGATCGAGGCGCTGGAAACCGAGATTGCCCAACGCACCGCAGCCATGACCGAACCCGGCTTCTTCCAACGTGACGGCGCGGTCATCGTTGCCGACCAGCAGGCCTTGGCCGAGCGCCAGCGCGAACTCGAAGTGGCCTATGGCCGCTGGCAGGAACTGGAGGCGTAGCTCCGTCGACCCTGGACCTGGCGGCTATCCACGATAAGAGCGATGGACGCGAAGGAAAAGCAGAAAGGACGCCAAGAAGAGCATGAGTAGCAAGGGCTCGCCTGGGCATGGTGTCTGAGACCTGTCCGAATGCGCCTCGCAGCCCCGCCGCGGCCGCCGACGCGATGCGCTCTTTCGCATGACCAGAGATGGCGCGCGTCGGAGCCGCGCCACCTCGGCACATGACCCGTCCTGATCGACCTGCTTTTCCTTCGCGACCTTTGCGGCCTGCTTCTGGAAGCAGCAGGCCAGAGGTGTAGGTTGGGCAAAGGCGGAGCCGTGCCCAACAGCGGCTTGCCTTATCGTTGGGCACGGCCTGCGGCCTTTGCCCAACCTACTCCAAGCAACGCATTTTCAGCTAGCGCCACTTCTCCACCGCCACGACACCGCGCAGGGCCTCGACTTCGTTGTCGTGCTGGCGGGCCTGGAAGCGGGCATCGGCGGCCTGTTGCAGCAGCGTCTGGCGCTGCGGTGAGTCTTCGGCCTGGCCGGCGGCGATGCGTTCGATGTCCTGGGCCTGCGACAGCAGCTGATCGCGTTGGCTCAAGTGCTGGCGCAGGCTGTCGCCGACGGCGTGGCCACGGGCCAGTTCCTTGACGAAGTCACCACTGCAGACCTCGGTGTTGATCGCCTTGCCTTCCAGCCCCAGCTGATATCCCCGTTGGGCCGTGCAATAGCGTCGCAGGCCCTCGTTGCGACCATCTTCGTAGCGATGCAGGTCAGAGATGTCGAGCATGCAATCCGGACGCGGCAGCGTGGCCGCGCGGCCGGCCAGACCGTCTTCCTGGCCGACCAGGCCCGGGTCCTTCTCGGGACATCCGCTCAGATCGGCAACACTGCAGGCGGGAAGCAACAGGCTGAGCAGGACAACGAGCGTTAACGGGCGCATGAGCGGGGCCAGACAGCGATCAAACCCTGATTCTTCCACAGCGCAGCGCGCTTGGCCCCCGATTCCCGTCCGGATTGCTAATCTTCGACCTCGACCGTATCAAGGGACCCCGGATCGATGACTACACTGCGCTGGCGACTCCTCGGACAGACGGCACTGATCACCGGCGCCAGCCGCGGCATTGGCCTCGCCTGCGCCCGTGAACTGCTGGGCCTGGGTGCCGATGCACTGCTGGTGGCGCGCGATCCCGATCATCTGGAGGCCATCCGCGCCGAACTCGAGGACGAATACCCCGATCGCGAGGTACGCGCCTTTGCCGCCGATCTGTCCGACCATGAGCAGCGCCTCGAGGTCTACGACTGGATCGCCGACATCGGCGCCGATCTGCACCTGTTGATCAACAATGTCGGCGGCAACCAACCGCGGCCGACACTGGCCTACGGGGAAGACGAGGTCATGGCGTTGTTCGAAAACAATGTGCTCTCGGCCTTCGGCATGGCCCGCCTCGCGCATCCGCTGCTGGTGCGCCACGCCGCCACCGCGATCGTCAACATCGGCTCGGTGTCTGGCCTCACCCATGTGCGCACCGGCTCGCCCTACGGCATGACCAAGGCCGCGATTGCCCAGCTGACCCGGAATCTGGCCTGCGAGTGGGCCCAGGACGGAATCCGCGTCAATTCGGTGGCGCCCTGGTACATCCGCACCCAACGCTCGGAAGTCGCACTCGCCGACCCGGACTACGCCGAGGAAGTGCTGGAACGCACCCCCATGGGCCGCATCGGCGAACCCGAGGAAGTGGCCGCCGCCGTGGCCTTTCTATGCCTGCCCGCCGCCAGCTACATCACGGGCGAGTGCATCGCCGTGGATGGCGGGTTCTTGCGCTACGGGTTTTAGAAACGGGGCACGGGGCACGGGGCACGGCAGAATCGTACTTCATCCGCGTCATTGCGAGGAGCGCAGCGACGAAGCAATCCAGGGTAGCGCCGCACATCCCTGGATTGCTTCGCTACGCTCGCAATGACGCCATCTTGCAAGCAAGCCAGCAGCTCCGGAAACAAACGCCCCCAAAAGACGCGTCATTGCACGCCACCTGTTTTGGCCCGCTCGGGCGGACTACGCCACAGCCACCCGCTGCGCTCGCCGCTCCAGCGCCTTTTCCACCAGTGAATAGACACTGGGCACCACCACCAGGGTCAGCAACGTGGAGCTGATCATGCCGCCGATGACGGCCACCGCCAGCGGCGCGTTGACGTCGGCGCCGGCGCCGACACCGAGGGCGGCGGGCAACAAGGCCAGGATCACCGTCAGCGAGGTCATCAGCACCGGGCGCAGGCGTTTGGGACAGGCTTCGCGCAGGGCGGCATCGATACTCTGGCCCTGTTCGCGCAGCTGGTTGGCCAGATCGACCAGCAGGATCGAGTTCTTGGCCACCAGACCCATCAGCAGCACCAGACCGATCATCGAATAGATGTTCAGCGTGTGCCCGGTGATCCACAGCGCAAACAGACCACCGATGATCGCCAGCGGCTGGGCCACCATGACGATCAGCGGCTGCAGCACCGAGTTGAACTGGCTGGCGAGCACAATGTAGACCAGCGCCACCGCCAGCACGAAGGAGAACTTGATGTAGCCCAGGGTCTTCTCGAACTCGCGCGCCTGCGCCATCAGCTTGA
The DNA here is from genome assembly GCA_024234055.1 of Rhodanobacteraceae bacterium. Classification (NCBI taxonomy): domain Bacteria; kingdom Pseudomonadati; phylum Pseudomonadota; class Gammaproteobacteria; order Lysobacterales; family Rhodanobacteraceae; species Rhodanobacteraceae bacterium. The sequence goes on along the minus strand of JACKOW010000001.1, from coordinate 563,051 downwards.
TCTCGTAGCCCACCGGCAGCACTTCCGCGGCCACCTCACGCACCTTGTCCACCGCCTCGCTCAAGGTCACGCCGGTCGGCGTGGCGAAGAAATTGGCCGAATACTTGAGGTCGTAGCGATTGATCGCGGCCGGGCCCAGACTGGGTGTCAGCGTGGCCACGGTGTCCAGGCGCACCATGGCGCCGTTGCTGCTGCGCAGATAGATCCGGGTCAGATCCTGGGGCGATTCGATCTGGCCGGGGGCGGCCTTGATGCGGATGTCATAGCGCTCGCCATCGCCGGGTTCGTCGGAGAACTTGGCCACGTCGAAACCGCCGGCCAGCACGTTCAGGGCGCTGGCGATATCGACACTGGCCAGACCCGCCGCGGCGGCGCGGGTGCGGTCGACGCTGAGGCGCAGCGTCGGCAGGTCCAGATTCAGATCCAGATCGACCTTGCCCAGCTCCGGCATCTCGGCGAGGCGTGCAAACAGGGCCTGACTGGCGGCGGCCACTTCACTCAATTCCGGCCCGCTGACGTTGAACTGCAGCGGCTCGCCGCGGCCATTGCCACCACCCACGGTGGGCGGCGGCGAGGCAAAAGCCTTGATGCCGGGAATGGCATTCAGTCGCTCGCGCAAATCGGCCAGCACTTCCGATTGCGAACGTGACCTTTCGCTCCGCGGCACCATGGTCACCGAGGCAATGCCGCGATTGACCTGTCCCAGGTCGCCAAGGCCAATCGCGGTGAACATGCGCAGCACTTCCGGCGTGGCCTTGAGCGCTGCCTCGACCTCGCGCAGGGCCTCGTCGGTCTGGGTGATCGATGAGCCCAGCGGCGTGCGGAAGCTGACCACGAAACGACCGTCATCGGGCTGCGGCGAGAACTCACCGCCGATATGACCGAGGATCAGGCCTGAAGCCAGCACCACCGACAGACCGATGCCAACCACTTTCCAGCGATGCGTCAGTGCCCAGTCCACCAGCCGCTGGTACTGACGATCCATGCCGTCGAAGAAGGCCATCACGGGCCCGCTGATCTTTCCGTGATGCTCACCGACGGTCAGGAAACGCGAGCACAGCATCGGCGTCAGCGTCAGCGACACCAGCAGCGACACGATCACGCCGACCGTCACCACCACCGCAAAGGACTCGAAGAAGCGCCCGATGATGCCGCCGAGGAAGATCACCGCGGCAAAGATGCTGACCAGCGTCAGACTGGCCGCAGTCACGGCGAAGACCACTTCGTTGGAGCCGCGGATGGCGGCGGTGGTGCGTGCGTCAAGTGGCCGGGACTCGGGAGAAGCCAACGCCCCTCCGACCGCCGGTTCTTGATCTCCCCGAGTCCCGAGTCCCGAGTCCCGAGTCCCGGCTTCACTGCCTCCCCGAGTCCCGAGTCCCGAGTCCCGAGTCCCGGCCTCTCTCGCCAGATCCCGATCAAACTCCAGATGCCGATGGATGTTCTCCAGCACCACGATGGCGTCGTCGACGACCACGCCGATCAGCAGCAGCAGGGCCAGCAGGGTCATGGTGTTGAAGGTGTAGCCAGCGAAGTACATCACCGCGACGGCGCCGAGCAGGGACACCGGGATGGCCAGCGAGATGATCATGGTCGAGCGCATGCTCTGCAGGAACAGCCACACCACCAGCGCCGCCAGCAGGGTGCCTTCGATCAGATGGTCCTGCAGCGAGGCGACGATGGCGCGGATGGGCTGGGCGGAATCCACGACCACGTTCAGGGTCATGCCGGCGGGCAGCTGCGGGCGGATATCGCGCTCGATGCGTTCCAGCACGTTGTCGACGATGGCCACGGTGTTGCCATTGCTGACCTTGACGATGCCGATACCGATGGCAGGCTCGCCGTTCACTCGGGCGACGCCGCGGAAATCGGCCAGATCATCGTGAATCGTGGCGATGTCACGCAGACGCACCGGCAGCGGATCGGCGTAGCGCACCACCAGTTCACCCAGCACTTCGGGCTGGTGATATTCCAGATCCAGCTGCAGCAGCTGCTCGGTGCGCTCACCGACCACAAATCCACCGGGCAGGGACAGATGTTCACGGGCGAAGGCTTGGCGCAGATCACGCGCATCGACATTGAAGGCCGCCATCCTGGCCAGATCCACTTCGACCCGGATGGTGCGGTCGCGGCGGCCGCCGAGCAGCACCTGGCCAACGCCATCGATGGTTTCCAGCCGCTTCTTGATGGTGTTGCGGGCGTACTGATTCAGCTGCTGCAGCGTGCGGTCACCCTGCAGCGACAGCCACAGCACCGGATCGGCCCCGAACTCGACCTTGGCCACCACCGGCGGATCGGCTTCGTCCGGCAGGCGCCGCAGGATGGTGTTGACCTTGGCCTGGACCTCGTTGAAGGCCACATCGATGTTCTTCGACAGATCGAACTGCAGGATCACCTGCGACACCCCGGGCTGGGAGGTCGAGGCCACGAAGTCGATGCCGGGAATGGCATTGACCGCACTCTCGATCACGCCGGTCACGCTGGTGTCGACGATGTCCGGATTGGCGCCGGGCAGTACCGTGACCACCGAGACCAGCGGAAACTCGACCTGCGGATAGCGATCGACGCCGATGCGCTGATAGCCGATCAGGCCGAACAGTACCAGCACGATGCTGAGCATCGCGGCGAAGACATGACGGCGGATCGAGAGCGAAGGCAGGGACATGGGCGATCAGGGAAAAGGGGAAAGGAAAGAAGGAAAAGGGGAGATCAAGAGCAGGCGTGCAACCATCATTGGAGGATCGACGCTGCCTGGACCAATGCTTCCGCCGGCGCATCGGCCTGGCACCCGTCCCGCAACTTGTTGCCGCGTCATGGCGGAGAGTGCAGCGACGAAGCAATCCAGCGCCTTGGACATGGCGCACCTGGAGGGCTTCGCCCCGTTCGCAATGAGAGCCACAGTGCCCAGATCGGGATTCCGGTCGCCCGCTCCCAAAGCACGGGGGGAGGGGAGCACCCGGGAGCGGGCGACCAGAAACAGTGAAAATTGTCGGCTTGCGCACTGAACATCAGGCCTGCCTGTGTCGGCCCGCGTCACGGCCTATTCCTCGCGCACCTGCACCAGCGCGCCATCGGTCAGGAAGCCGGCGCCCTTGACCGCGACGCGCTGCCCCGCGTCCAGACCGCTCAGCACTTCCACGTAGCTGCCGGTGCGCACGCCGACCGCGATCGGCGTGGCCTTGACCTTGTCGTCCTCCAGCACATAGACCAGCTCGCCGGCCGGACGCAGCACCAGGGCCTCGATGGGAATGGTCAGTGCATCGGGCCGGGCTTCGAGGATGACCTCGCCGACCACGCTGCCACCGGGCTTCCAATTGCCCGGATTGGGAAAGGCGACGATGGCTTCAATGGCACGATTGTCGCGACCGACGATGGGCCGCAGTTCGTTGATCTGGCCGTCCACGGTGGTGTCAGGCTGATCCGGGAGCACCAGACGTACCTGCTGTCCGACCTGGATGCGCCCGAGGAAGGTCTCGGGGAAGGGCAAGACCGCGCGCAGCGCAGAGGCTGCAGCCAGCTCGATCACCGGATCGCCGCTGCGGACCAGATCGCCGACGGCCACCCGACGCTGCTGGACGATGCCGGCAATCGGCGCCTTGATCGTGGTCATTCTCAGCGCCCACTGCGCCTGTTCCACCGCGGCCCTGGCCTCGTTGACCTGGGCGACGGCGGCGTCAGCGGCGGCACGGGCATCATCCAGCGCACCCTGCGAGACCGCACCGCTGCTGCGCAGGTCGACCAGTCTGGCCAGCGAGGTCTGGGCATTGTCGCGCTGTACTTCTGCGCGGCGCAGTGAGGCGCGCGCCGATTTCAGCGCCAGTTGCTGTACTTCATCGTCGAGTCGCGCCAGCGGCTGGTCCACCGTGACCTTGCTGCCGGCATCGACCAGCAGTTCGATGACGCGGCCGGTGGCTTCAGCTTTCACCAACGGCAATTCCGGCGAGGTGATCACGCCGACACTGCGCTCGACATTGGCCACCTCGCGCACCGTTGGCGCCTGCGCCGTGATCGGCGTGCCCCGCGGTGCCGGCTTGGTCTCTTCGCTGTGACATCCCGCCAGCGTCAGCAAGGCGCCGGCCAGGATCAGGAGATGTTTGGTTCCGCGCGCACTCATGCCACCACTCCAGAAGTATCAGCAGGCAGGTCGCGCACCAGCGCGCCATGCAGAATCAGATCAGACACGCGTTCGGCCAGGACGCAACCGTCGGCGCCGAAAGCCATGTCGGGGATAGCCTTGAGCGTCGGTCCCGCGAGAAAGCCGAAGACGTCGACGGCCACCAGTGTCAAGGCCAGCACCGCCGGCTCCACATCGGCGCGCAACTCGCCTGAAGCCTGACCCGAAGCCACCAGTTCCAACAGACGCTGCCTGGCGTCGCCAAAGATCTCGCGGGCAATCTCCGGTCCATGCTGACCCTCACCAAACAACTCGCGCAGCAGCAGCCGGGTTTGCGGCTCACGTTCACGCAGGCGCCGGGAATGCCAGACCACGAACAGGCGGATGCGCTCGGCCAGCGTGGGCGCGCTGCGCGTGAGCTCTGCCAGCTCCTTCGGAAAATCCGCCGCGGCATGCTTGAGCGCTGCCAGGTACAGATCATCCTTGTTGGCAAAGTGATGAAAGATGTTGGCCTTGCTGACCTGTGCTGCCGTGGCCAGATCGTTCATCGACACGCCGGCAAAACCGCGGGCGGCAAACAGCCGCACGGCCTCGTCGAGGATGCGGTCGATGGCACTGCGGTCAGCGGCTTCAGACATGTCCGCATGTTACTGACCGATTGGTCGGTCAGTCAATGAGGGCGAGGTGATGGGCCTGTGATTGATTGTCCGTTGTGGGGCACGGGGCACGAGATAAGCTGGTGAATGCGCGGCTCTTGTAGGTCCAGACTTGTCTGGACGCTTCTGCATCAACGAGCGAAAAGCGTCCAGACAAGTCTGGACCCACAGAAGCATGCAAGCGCCGGGTTCATGGCCCGTGGGCAGTCTCAGGCCGAAACAGGTGGCTCACATTGACGCCGGGCCCTGCCCCAATTGCAAACGATGATGATCTTCTGCCGCTGACCTCTGCCCGCTGCGACCCTTTGCCGCGTGGGCGCATCCTATGGGCCTGTGAGCACCTCATCCTTTGCCATCGACGTACCCGACTTGCTGATTGCGCGCATGAAACGCCGCGATCTGGAGGCCTTCGAGCAGGTTTATCGCCTGTTCGACCGCCCGGTGTACACCCTGGCGCTGCGATTGTTGGGTAACGAGACCGAGGCCTATGACCTGTTGCAGGACAGTTTCCTGAAACTGTTCGAGCAGGTCAGCCAGTACCGCAGCGAAGCACCGTTCTGGTCATGGCTGCGGCGGATCGTGGTCAATACCGCCTTGATGCGACTGCGCGGGCGGCGACCGATGGACGAGCTCGATTCGCTGATGCTTGACCACCTCAGCGACAGCGGCCCGGATCCGGTGGACAGCGTGAGCGCTCAGGACCTGAAGCGGGCACTGGGCCAGCTGCCAGCGCTGTCGCGCGCGGTGCTGTGGCTTTACCACGTCGAGGGCTACACCCATGAGGAGATCGCCGACGCCTTCGAACGCACGGTGAGTTTTTCCAAATCGCAGGTGGCGCGCGCCAGTGCCCGCCTGCGCACATTGCTGAATCAGGAGGATGAACAATGGAATCCCGCGTCGATACCAGCTTGAAGCGCAGGCTGCTCGCGCTGCCGCTGGAGACGCCGCCCGCCGATGCATGGGCGAAGATCCGCGCCAGGGCCGAGGCGCCGGCAGCATCGCGCCGGACTCGACGTACACCTTCACCCTGGTGGCTGGCACTCGCCGCCGGCGCGGCGGCAATCGCGCTGCTGCCGAGCGCGTTGCAGCCGCCAGCGGTGCTGGCACCAGCGCCGGCGGTCGCGGGGGCCCCGGTCAATGCCCTGGTGCAGCGCTCGCAGGCACTGGAATCGGAGATCCGCAGCCTGCGCGCGGCCAACCCGGCGCTGGCAGAGGCCCAATACCAATGGGAGCGGGCGATCGAGAACGACCTCGCCGTCATTGATGTCGGCCTGGCCGAGCGCGGCCCGCAGCAGGCGCAGCTCTGGCGTGAACGCGTGCGCCTGCTCGAAGAACTGAAAACCGCCACACAAATGGATGCCGGCCCGATGCTGCTGCAGGCTCGCCTGGACTGAAGCCGCATCGGCGACGATGAAGGATCACCGTCGATAGCTCCACGCACACAGGCACTGAACCAAAAACCACGAGTTGGGAGAGACACCGATGAATCGCAAGTTTCAAGGATTGGGGCTGGCGCTGGCCATCGCCCTGGGCAGCGGCAACCTCTGGGCTGCCGAGGGGGACAAGGCCGACAACGAGCAGATCCGGCAACAGCTGCGTGAAGCGCAACAGCAGCTGGCCGAGGTTGGAAAGCGCGTGGCCGAACTCTCGGCGCAGGTGGGCGGAGACCCGGCCCGCGTGCAGATGTTCCGCTTCCTCGGCGATCCGGATCGAGCCGTGATCGGCGTCATTCTGGGCGAGGGCAACAGCGAGGGCGTCAAGGTGCAAGGTGTCACGCCCGGCGGTCCGGCGGAAAAGGCCGGTCTTCGGCCCGGAGATGTGATTACCGCGGTACGCGGTGCCCGCGTCAGCGGCGACCAGGCGCAGCTGGCGCTGCGGGAATCGCTCAAGGGCCTGAAAGATGGCGACAAGGTCAAGCTCAGTGTGCGCCGCGACGGCAAGACCTTCGACAGCGAGATCTCGGCGGAGCGTCAGGGCAGCATCGAATTCACGGCGGCCCCGAATGCGCGCGCCTTCTGGTTTGATTCCGGGGACCTGCCGGCCATGGCGCCGCTGCCCGAGGGATTCGACCAGGAGATCGAGACCATCGTCGAGCGCGCCCTGGGCGATGCACCCCACGAGCACATCAACATCATGACCCGCCTGGGCACCGGCGGACTGCGCCTGAGCTCGATGAACCCTGGCCTGGGGCATTACTTTGGCGTCAACGAGGGCGCGCTGGTGCTGGAAATCAACGGTGATGACTACGCCGGCCTGCAGCCCGGCGACGTGATTCTGGAAGTTGACGGCAAGGCTGTCAGCGACCCGCGAGAGGCCATGCGCGAGCTTGGCAACCACGACGCCTCACGACCGGTGGAAGTCAAGGTGCAACGCGATCGGGTACCGCAACTGGTGTCGGTCAAGACGCCCGAGAAACGAATGCTGCTCCGCGAAATGGTAGCGCCGCCGGCACCGCCATCGGCGCCACCACCGCCCTCCGCGCCGGCACCGACCTGGAAGGAACGATCCTCGTCGATCTGAACTCCGACGCCCCGCCGCGTCGGCGCTGCGGATAGCGCACCCGGCCATTCTCCCGTTCGGAAGGATGGCCGGGCAGCGATATCGCTCAAGCGCAGGCGGCGAACCCCGGGATCATCGAACCCAGTTGATGCGCCCCCTCCCGGAGATCCCTAATCCTGCTCCGGCGCCACACCCGATGGCAGCACATTGGTGTCGGGGTCTACGGTGATGGCCTCAAAGCTGCGGCCTTCAGGAGGCCGATCGGTGATGTTCCAGCGGCCCTGATCATCCTTCCACTTGTACAGCACCGGATTGCGGGCAGCGGGCTGGACGGGCTCTGGCAGATGCTCACGCACGGCTTCGGGAATGCTCTGAGGCGCCAGCCACCACCAGGCAAGCGCAGCTGCGCCGATCAACAGCAGACCGAGCAACCAGTGCCTGGCTCGGCCGGACTGGCTGGCGCCGCCCGGCCGCCCACTGCGGCGCGATGTCATTGTGCGGGCGGCGGTGCCGCAGATTTGTCGCATTCAGCCTGCGCCGCTCGATAGCGCTCCAGCAATGGCCCGCGTTCTTCAGCGGTCATCGGCCGGGTGCTGCCGTCGTCGGCCTGGATCTCGAGGGTGTCCGACCCGCCTTCAAGATTGCGGACGCTGTCGCGAATCATCTGACAGCGCGCCACTTCCTTGGAATCAACCACCACTTCAGGCTGCGTGGCCTCCCGCCTGGGACCGCGTCGCAGCTCCAGTTCCTCGGCTTGCACCTGCTCGTCCGGCTTGGCCGAATAGTGCACGGTGCCGTTTTCGTCGGTCCATTTGTACATCTTGGTCTTGCCCGTCTGCTGCGCCATGGCCGCCGCCGACAGACCCAGGGAAACCACCACCATTGCAGTTATCCATCGCATCGCACGCCACTCCGATTTCAATCAACGGGTGAAGCTGCCCTGCTTGTCCAGATAGACTGGCCGCAACAAAGCGCGGTGGTCAGGGCGACACAGTTATACAATGCGCGCTTCCGGCGGTCGCTATCCGCCATCGCAAAGTTGATCGATGAGCGCACCTGAGCCCGAGAACCGACGTCGCCCACCCGGCATCTACCTGTTGCCCAACCTGCTGACCACTGGGGCCCTGTTCTCCGGCTTCTATGCCATCGTGGCGGCCATCAACGGCCAGTTCGTGGCCGCCGTGACCGCGGTCTTTGTCGCTGCCCTGTTCGATGGCCTGGACGGCCGCGTGGCGCGCATGACCAACACCCAGAGCGAGTTCGGCGTGCAGTACGACAGCCTTTCCGATCTGATCAGCTTCGGCCTGGCGCCAGCGCTGGTGGTCTACATGTGGGCGCTGGCGGGCTTGCGCGAGTACGGCAATTTCACCGGCAAGCTGGGCTGGCTGATCGCTTTTCTCTACACTGCCTGTGCGGCGCTTCGTCTGGCGCGCTTCAATACCCAGGCCGGGCACAGCGACAAGCGCTTCTTCACCGGACTGGCCAGTCCTGCGGCGGCCGGGGCCTTGATGGCCTTCGTCTGGGCCATGGAGAGCTTTGACTTCGTGGGCGGCAGCGTGCGTTGGTTCGCGCTGGTGCTGACACTGGCCCTGGCCTTGCTGATGGTGTCGCGCGTGCCCTATTTCAGTTTCAAGGTCTGGCCCGAGCGGGTGCCGTTCTTCTGGATTCTGGTTGTCGTTGTCGCCATTGTGCCGGTGGCTGCACATCCACCCTCGGTGCTGCTGATGATCGGGCTGGTGTATGTGGCCAGCGGTCCGGTCATGTGGGCCTGGCGTCGACTGCGGCGGCGGGCCGTCAACTCGCCGCAGAAGCCGGAATCGAGCGTGTGAGCCAGGAAATGCCAAACGTGTCGCCGTCCACCCATCTGGCCGGTATCGGCGCGGAGGAGGCCGGCATCCTCGCCGACTTCAGCCACGCCTTTGCGGCCTCGATGGACGTGGGCGAGACCCTCAGGCGCGCCGTCTCGCAGATTGCCGATCACATGAATGCCGAAGCCGCGGCGGTCTTTCTGACCGATCCGCTGACCGGCGACATCGAGTGCCGCGCCTGCGCCGGACCGGTGGATGTGGTCGGACTACGGGTGCAGCGCGGCAAGGGCATCGTCGGCCGGGCGATCGCCGCGAACCGGGTGGAGATGGTGCGCGACACCAGTCTTGATCCGGACTATCTCGGCGACCAGCGCGGTTTTCACACCCGCTCCATTCTGTGCGCCCCCTTGGATTCCGCCGACGGCGCCATCGGTGCGCTGCAGGTGCTGAACAAGCGCGACGGCGCCCTGTTCGACCAGCACGACGCCAATGTGCTGCGGCTGCTGGCCGTGCCGACCGCGCTGGCGCTCAACAATGCCCGCCTGACCCGGGAACTGGTCGAACAGAACCGCATCAAGCGCGAATTCCAGTTGGCGCGGCAGATGCAGAAAACGCTGCTGCCGGCGCGTCGGCGCGACTTTCCGGTGACCGCGCTGAATCTGCCGGCGCGCGAGATTTCCGGAGACTTCTACGACTACTTCGAACTGGCTGACGGCCGCATCGCCTTCTGCGTCGGCGACGTTGCCGGCAAGGGCATGGACGCCGCGCTGCTGATGGTGCGGGCGTCGAGCTGCCTGCGCTGGGCCGGCCGCGATGGCACGCCGCCGGGTCAATGGCTGACCAAGGTCAATCGCGAGCTCAGCGAAACCGTCACCCGGGGCATGTTCGTCTGCGCCGTCGCCGGCTACTACGACCCGGCCACCAGTTGCATCGAGATGGCCAATGCCGGCTTTCCGCCGCTGCTGCTCAGACGCGCCGACGAAAGCGTGCAGGAGCTGCCAGCCGATGGCCCGCCGCTGGGCATACTCGGTGACTTTCAATACCGCGAGGAACGCGTGGCTCTTGCCGGCGGCAGCCTCTATGCCTTTTCCGATGGTGTGACCGATGTGCGCGGCCCCGAGCGCCGACCGATCGGCATCGAAGGCGTGCGCGATCTGATTTCGCGCGTGTCAGGCCTGAGTCCGCGCGCGCGCGTCCGCGCCATCGTGGGCCAGTTGCGCAAGATGACCCTCGCCGACGACACCACATTGATGCTGATCGCCGATGATAGGGCCCCGGCCCGCTATCTGGGCGGCCTGGCCGGCTCCAGCGACCCGGAAAACCTGCGACTGGTGAGGCGCAAGGTCACGGAGGTGCTGACCCAGCTCGGCTTTGGCGAGAAGCAGCGGCAGACCATGGTGCTGGCGGTGGATGAGGCTGTAGCCAATGTGATCCGCCACGCCTACGGCGGCTGCTGCGAAGGCCGGGTGGAACTCTCGGTGTGGCTGGATACCGATGCGGTCCGCTTCGAATTGCGCGACTATGCCGATCCGGTCGATCCGAATCTGATCAAGCCACGCGATTTGTCCGAGTGCCGCCCCGGTGGCCTTGGTATCAATCTGATCGACAGTGTCATGGACCACTGGGTTTTCCGACACCCCGAAGAGGGTGGCGGTAATCTGCTGACCATGATCAAACGACTACCCTGAATTCCGCTGCAAGGAGCCCCCCGTGAGTGACGTCAACGACTGTGCTACCGAAGACCATCAAGACATCCGGCTGGTCCGGGTTCGAGGCGAGGTTGATCTGTCCTGGTCGCAGCGCTTGCGCAAGAGCATCCTGGACTCGCTGGCCGCCAGCAAGCATGTCGCCGTCGACCTGTCGGCCGTGACCTATATCGATTCCTCCGGGATCGCCGCCCTGGTCGAAGGCTTCCAGAACGCCCGCGGCAAGAGCCAGAGGTTCAGTCTGGTCGCGGTCAGCAAACCGGTCATCGCGGTGCTGGAACTGGCTCGCCTGGACCGCGTGTTTCCGATCTTTGCCGATCTGGAAGAGGCGAGGAAATGAGGGTGGCGAGTGAAACGTCAAAGGACAAAGGTCAATCAGGGCATCGCCACGCAATCTGCATCGTGAGCCCTGTGGATTCTCGATATTCCATTTTGCGTTTTACGTTTTACGTTTTACCTGGATCCCCATGACTCCCCTCTACAACGGCATCGTCTCGATCGGCCGCGGCACGGTGCGGATGGTCGATGAACTGGGTTATTTCGGCGCGCTGCTGATCGAGACCTTCTATTTCACCTTTGCCGGCTGGCGGGTCGGGCAACCGCTGCGGATCAAGGCGGTGTTCGAGCAGATCCGCCAGATCGGCGTCGACGCGGTGCCGATCGTGGCGCTGCTGGCGGTGACCATCGGCCTGTCGCTGGCGATCAATGGCATTGCCCAGCTCGAACGCTTCGGCGCCGAGAGTGCGATCGTGGTTGGCCTGGGCATCGGCGTCACCCGCGAATTCGGCCCGCTGATCACCGGCATCGTCATCGCCGGCCGCACCGCCTCGGCGCTGGCAGCGCGAATCGGCTCAATGACCGTATCGCAAGAGGTGGATGCGCTGCGCGTGATCGGCGTTGAACCGGTGCGCTATCTGGCGGCACCGCCGATGATCGCGGCGCTGATCATGATGCCCTGCCTGACCCTGATCGCCGATTTCTTCGCCATCGTCGGCGGCGCCGTGTTCGCGCTGTCGGCCGTGGACATGAGCCTGTCCGGCTTTCTCTACCAGTGCCTGGTGGTGCTGGAACCCTGGGACATCAATCAGGGCCTGATCAAGAGCGTGGTCTTCGGCGCCCTGATCGTGCTGATCGGCGTGGCCACCGGCTTCTCCGTCACCGGCGGCGCCGAAGGCGTAGGCCGCGCCACCACCCGCGCCGTGGTCCTGAGCATCTGCGCCATCCTGGTCGCGGACATGGTGTTCAGTTTCTTCTTGAATCGGTGAGGAGCAGTGAAACGTCAACGGTAAAACGTCAACAGAAGCAGGCCTTGATCCGGTGTTCAGGCACGCCGACGCCGCGCCTGGTTGGGTAGGTCAACTTGGCCGCGCGGGGCGCTTCGTGACGCAAACCCTGTGGGAGCGGCTTCAGCCGCGATTGCAGTATGCGGGACTCTAAGTCCATTCCTCGCCATTCGCCGCAGGCGCTTCGATGGCAGGCGCTCTGCTTCATCGATGTCAGGTAGACCGCTGCATGGACTACGTGAGCCACGTTCCGAGACCAACATTGGCAGAGCATTCGCGGCTGAAGCCGCTCCCACTGCAGCGCCGGTTGCCGCCTGAGTCAGCTTCGAATTGACGTTTGACGTTTAACGTTTTACTGCTTCAGAAACCACCTCCAGCATCGCCGCCATGCCCACCGCCAGTGCGCCCTCATCCAGGTAGAACTTGGGGGAATGGTTGGATGGTGCCGTGGCCGGATCCTGATCCAAGGGGGTGGCGCCAACGAAGAAGTAGAAACCGGGCACTTCCTCGGCGAAATAGGCGAAGTCCTCGGCCACGGTGGACATCGGGATCTCGATGAGCCGGGTCACGCCCGGGGCGCGGGCGAGTGCTGGGCGCAGACGTTCGGTCAGCGCTACATCGTTGCGGGTTACCAGGGTGTGCTGGGCGAAACTGGTCTCGGCACTGGCGCCGTGGGCGGCGGCGGTGTGTTCGGCGATCTGCTGGATGTCGGCCCAGATGGCGTCGCGCACTGGGATTTCGAAGCTGCGCACGGTGCCGATCATCTCGACCTGATCGGGGATGATGTTGTAGCGGATGCCACCCTTGATCGCGCCCACCGAGACCACGGCTGGCGAACGGGTGATGTCGACGCGACGACTGACGATGCTCTGCAAACCATCGACGATGCGCGCAGCCACCAGCACCGGATCAACGCCCATCCATGGCCTCGAGCCATGGGTTTGCACGCCCTTGACGATGATCTTGAAACTGTCGGATTCGGCCATGAAGGGGCCGGCACGTACGCCCACTGTGCCCACGTGCATGTTCGAGAACACATGCATGCCGAGCACTGCGTCTGGCTTGCGTGGCGGCGCAAAGACGCCGTCCTTGAGCATCAGCGGGGCGCCACCCTCCTCGCCTTCGGGCGGGCCTTCCTCGGCGGGCTGGAAGATCAGCAGGATCGAACCCTGCAGCGTGTCTTTCTGCGCCGCCAGCGCGCTGGCGATACCCATCTGCATGGCCGTATGCGCATCGTGGCCACAGGCATGCATGACCCCGACCTTCTCGCCGCGGAACTCCGCCTGGGCCTTGGACGCAATGGGCAGATCGACTTCCTCGGTGACCGGCAGGGCGTCGATGTCGGCGCGGATGGCGATCAGCGGGCGTTCGCTGGCACCGCGCAGATAGGCGACAACGCCGGTGTGGGCAACGCCGGTGCGCACTTCATAGCCGAGTTGCCGCAGATGCTCGGCAACAATGCCGGCGGTGCGGGTTTCGCGATTGCCGAGCTCCGGGTGCTGATGGAAATCGCGGCGCCAGCCGACCACCTGATCCAGCAACTGTGGTGTCAGCGGGGATGCGCCCTGATCCTCAGCCACTGCGGGCTCGGTGGCCAGCCCGGCGCACAGCAGCAGGGCTGAAATCAGCGTTGACATTGCCAATCGCATGGAGCGTCTCCTCGATTCATTCAGCGCGAGTGTGCCAGCATTCGCTGCTGGATGCTGACCCTGGGCGGCCACCGCCGACATCGACTCGCGGGATTTTCATGTACGTAGATACACTACCCAGCCTGGCCCGTGAGTACTGGCATGCGCTGGCACACAGCAAACCCGGCCTGGCCCATGATGAGGCCATTCCGCGAGCCCGACTGGAAGTCGGCAAGCTGCGCGTGGACCCGCAGGCGTTGGCGCGTTACCGCAGCTTTGTCGGCAGCGGCGAGAACTTTCCGCTGGCTTATGCCTATGTGCTGGCGCAGCCGGCGCATTTCCATCTGATCAACCAACCGGACTTTCCGGTGCGCTGCGTGGGCCTGGTGCATGCCAGCAACCACACTCGGCGCCTGGGTGAGATCGATGCGAGTCAGCCGCTGGCACTGAGTGTCGCCGTCACGGAGGACCATCCGCGTCGGCGCGGTCGCGAATTCATGCTGCACACGGTGCTGAGCCAGAACGGCCGCGATCTGATCGAGATGGACAGCGCCTGCTTCACTCGCGTGCGCGGAGCTCCCCGTGGCGAATCCTCGCGCCCCGCCGAGGCGCCACCAGTTCAGGTCGAGGCGGGCGAACGCCTGGTCGACCTGCGTTTCGCCGCCCATTTCGGCCGCCGCTACGCGCGCGTCTCGGGGGACTACAACCCCATTCATCTGGCCGCCTGGCTGGCTCGCCCTTTCGGCTTCCGCCGCGCCATCGCCCACGGTGTCGGCAGCATGGCCCGCATCGAAGCGGAACTGGCGCGCAACAGCGGGACGGCCACCCGCGAGATGGCCATCCGCTTCCGCCGGCCGCTGGAGCTGCCTGGGCAAACGGTGCTGCACCGCTGTGCGCAGGATCCCGCCGGCTATGTGCTGCTGGATGCCAATGGTCGTGAGCTGCTGAGCGGTGTCCGCCGTTGACCCAATGATTTTTTTGGCGGGTTGCCTCCTGCTGCTGCGTATCCCTCTGACGAGCGCCGTTGATCAGGCAAGGGCGCAGTCAAAGGAGCAGCTTGACATGCAGATCATTCAACGCGAGATCGTCCGATCCAGTTTCGCCGAAATGACGCCGAGTACCTCGGCGCTGGCACAGGCCTTCTACCAGGAATTGTTTGCGCTGGATCCCGGCGTACACCGGCTATTCGTCACTGATCCGCATCTGCAAAGGGAAAAACTGCTGCAGATGATCGGCACAGCTGTGGACCTGCTGGAAGATCCGGAGCGGCTGAAGTCGCTGCTGCAGCAACTGGGTCGGCGCCACGTTGGCTATGGCGTGCGCCAGAGCCATTACCTGCTGGTCGGGCTGGCCCTGGCGCGCAGCCTGGAGCGGGTCCTTGGCGATCGCTGCACCGCCGACGTCAAGCAAGCCTGGATGCGCTTTTGCCGGTTGATCACGCGCAACATGATCGCCGGCGCGGCAGACCTGACGGCCGCTGCCTGAGCGGAATCGGGCCGACACGGTTCGCCGCAGGCACGCGGCTTGACCGTGGTCAGACCTTGACTGGAGGCTACGGTCCACACTATGGCGATCGCAGATTCACGGTTGCCCCATGTGCGCCCTTGCCGAACAACCCGCGCTGCCCCAGGAGTTGCTGCGGCAGTTGCGACTGGGACACCGGCTCAGCGTTGCCGACCTTCAATCGCTGGTCGCCGGGATCAGTGATGGCAGCTGGGGCGACGCCCAGGTCGCCGCCTTCGCGATGGCCGTCTGCACTCTCGGCCTCAGCGAGGACGACACCACCCGCCTGACACTGGCCATGCGCGACAGCGGTCGGGTGCTGGCCTGGCATGGCCTGGGCTATGACCGCCCGGTGCTCGACAAGCATTCCACCGGCGGCGTCGGCGATCTGGTCAGCCTGGTACTGGCGCCGATGCTCGCCGCCTGCGGCGCCTACGTACCGATGCTGTCGGGGCGCGGCCTCGGGCACACCGGGGGTACCCTGGACAAGCTCGAGGCCATTCCGGGCTATCAGGCGCAGCCGGATCTGGACCTGTTTCGTCGCGTTGTTCGTGACTCCGGGCTGGCCATCGTGGGTGCCGGTGCTGATCTGGCACCCGCCGACCGGCGCCTGTATGCCATACGCGACGTCACCGGCACGGTCGAATCGCTGCCGCTGATCACGGCATCGATCCTGTCCAAGAAGCTGGCGGCGGGCACCGACGCGCTGCTGCTGGACATCAAGACCGGCAATGGCGCCTCGATGAGCACGCTGGATCAGGCGCGGGCGCTGGCGCGCAGTCTGGTGCAGATTTCGACGCGAGCGGGATTGCCGGCGCGGGCCTTGATCACCGACATGAGCCAGCCGCTGGCACCCGCCGTCGGCAATGCCCTGGAACTGCGCTGCGCGCTGGACTATCTGCGTGGCGACCGGCGACCCGAGCGTCTGCATCGGGTCAATCTGGCGCTGGGCAGCGAGCTGCTCTGCCTCGGCGGACTGGCATCGGATCTGCTCGCCGCCGAAACCAAGCTGCGGCGCTGCCTGGAGGATGGCTCGGCGGCGGAGCGTTTCGCGCACATGGTCACGGCGCTGGGCGGGCCATCGGATCTGCTCGACCAGGCCGACCGGCATCTGCCGGCGGCGGCCGTCATCGCGCCGGTATTTGCGACCGGCGTCGGCAGGGTCAGCGCCATCGACTGCCGGCGGCTGGGCATGCTCATCGTGGCCCTGGGCGGCGGTCGCAGCCAGCCCGACCAGCGCATCGATCATGCGGTGGGCCTGAGCGAAGTGGCCGAACTCGGCAGCCTGGTCGATGGCGAACGCCCGCTGGCCATCGTCCATGCCCGCGATGCGGCTGCGCATGCGCGCGCAGCGTCCGAACTCCGCTCGGCCTATGCCCTGACCCGGACAGTGCCAACGCTGCCGCCCTTGATCCATGATCGCGTCGAATTCCAAACCGGGGAGCTGCCATGCGCCGTGCCTGGCTGATCGTGCTGGATTCCCTAGGGATCGGCGCCCTGCCCGATGCCGAGCGTTTTGGCGATGTCGGTGCCGATACCCTGGGACATATCGCCCAGTGGTGCGCGCGAACGATGGACCAGGGCGGGCGCGGGCGGCCTTTGACCATACCGAACCTGGTGCGGCTGGGCCTGGCTCAGGCAGCCGCACTGGCGAGCGGCAAGGCGCTGCCCGGATGCGAGGACCAGATGCCCCCGCAAGCCCGCTGGGCCTGCGCCCGCGAGCGCTCCACCGGCAAGGACACGATCTCCGGCCATTGGGAGATTGCCGGAGTCCCGGTGCTGTTCGAGTGGGGATACTTCCGTTCACCCGAGCAATCCTTCCCGGCCGAATTGCTGCGGGCCCTGATCGATACCGGCGGCATTGACGGGGTGCTAGGCAACTGCCATGCCTCCGGCACCGAGATCATCGCCCGCCTCGGTGCCGAGCACCTGCGCAGCGGTTGGCCTATCGTCTACACCTCGGCCGATTCGGTGTTGCAGATCGCCGCTCACGAGGAGCGATTCGGGCTGGAACGTTTGTACCAACTGTGCGCGCAGGCCCGGGTGCTGGTCGATCCCTACCGCATCGGACGGGTCATCGCCCGTCCCTTCAGCGGCAGCGACGCCGCCAGTTTCAAGCGCACACCCAATCGCCGCGACTATGCGGTACCGCCGATCGCGCCTACGCTGCTCGATCGATTGCAGCAACAGGAGGTCGAGGTCACAGGCGTCGGCAAGATCAGCGACATCTTCGCCGGCCAGGGCATCAGCCGCTCGATCAAGGCGCATGGCATCGAGGCGCTGATGCGGGCCTCGCTGCAGGCGTTTCGAGCCGCGACGAAACCGACACTGGTGTTCACCAATCTGGTCGATTTCGATCAGGAATACGGCCATCGCCGCGATGTCGCCGGCTATGCCGCCGCGCTCGAGCACTTTGACACGCTGCTGCCCGACGCGCTGGATCAACTGACCGACGACGATCTGGTCGTGCTCTGCGCCGATCACGGCAACGACCCGACCTGGCCCGGCAGTGATCACACCCGCGAACACATTCCCGTTCTGGCCGTCAGTCCGGCGCTCACGCCCGTCGGTTGCGGCATCCGTGACAGCTTTGCCGACATCGGCGCCAGTGTGGCCGAATGGTTCGGACTGCCGCCACTGCCGCATGGGCAATCGATGCTGGGCGATGTTGCCTGCAGTGGGTGAAGAGCATGGGTCCGCGAAGGACGCAAAGGACGCGAAGAAATGCTCCAGAAAAGAAGTACCTGTCGCGCTTGGTGGCGAACAAGTTGCACATCGGGCACTGAGTCCACCTGTGGGAGCGGGCTCTGCCCGCGATCGCTGGTCGAATTGCCGGGGAGTTCGCGGGCAGAGCCCGCTCCCACCGTCTTGTCTGGCGGAGCCATTGCGTGCGATCGCTCCGCACCCATCCATCAAACTTGATTTCTTTGCGCCCTTGGCGTCCTTTGCGGACAAATGCTCTTCTCCAGGACTCAGTGAGAACCGACCATGACCACACCCCATATCGAAGCCCCCGCCGGCGCCTTCGCCGAGACCGTGCTGATGCCGGGCGATCCGCTGCGGGCGCGTTACATCGCCGAGCGCTTTCTGAGTGATGCCGAAGAGGTCACCGCGGTGCGCAACATGGTCGGCTACACCGGCACCTGGCGTGGCCAGCGGCTGTCGGTCATGGGTAGTGGCATGGGCATCCCCTCGTGCTCGATCTATGCCAGCGAGCTGATTGATCACTACGGGGTCAAGCGCATCGTCCGCATCGGCACCTGCGGCGCCACCTGCGCCGATCTGGCGCTGGGCGATCTGGTACTGGCCCTGGGGGCCAGCACCGACTCGAACGTCAATCGCACCCGCTTTGGCGGCTACGATCTGGCGGCTATTGCGGCGTGGCCGCTGGCTCGGGCCCTGGTCGAGGCGGCAGAGCGACTGAATCGACCGATACGGGTCGGCAATGTGTTTTCCACCGATCTGTTCTACTCACCCCAGACCGATCTGATGGCCATGCTGACCCGCGCCGGCATCCTCGGCATCGAGATGGAAGCGGCCGGCCTGTACACCGCAGCCGCCGAACGTGGCGCGCAGGCAACCGCGTTGATGACGGTCTCGGACCATCTCATCACCGGCGCGCGGATGAGCAGCGACGAGCGCCAGCGGGGGCTGGATCAGATGATCGAAGTAGCGCTCGCGGCCATCGGCTGAACGCAGGATTTCTTGGCGGCGCGGAGCGCCAATTCGGGCCGCGTGACAGACACGGCGGCCTGTGTCTAACATCCATCGACTAGCGACTCGCTCCGGAGTCGCCCGGAACGGCGATGACCCTGCATCAGGATCTGCTCGACGAGGCGGTCGCGGCGCTGAAGAACGCCTACGCACCCTATTCGCAACTCTTCGTCGGCGCCGCGTTGCGCTCGGTCAGCGGTCGCGTCTACTCCGGCTGCAATGTCGAAAATGGCTCCTTCAGCATCGGCAACTGCGCCGAGCGCAATGCCATCGCCGCAGCCGTCCGCGCTGAAGGTGCTGCCTTTGCACTGGTCGCCATCGGCATCTGCGCCACGGACCGGGCCGGCACACCCTTGCCGATTCCCCCCTGCGGCGCCTGTCGGCAGATGATCCGCGAGTTCGGTCCGGATGCCGAAGTGCTGTTTCTCGGCGCTGACGGCGAACTGGTCCAGGCCCGGATTGACGATCTGCTGCCGCACGGATTCAGCTTGCCGGTCTGAGGCCGCGACACCGGCGTACCGCGCCTGCATTATGGAGGGACCCGCGTCTGCGTTGCCGCTCCCGATCGTCTGGCACGCCCACGTCGGCATCGGAGACTCTTCCTGATTGGCCGCCTCTGTGGGAGCGGCTTCAGCCGCGATGTCTGGCTCCGGCACACACCAGCCCCGATCGGGGGCAATCTTGCATCGCCGCCCGGACCGCGCTGCGCGCAGTTCGGGCTACAAGAACTCTTCTTCGTGTTCTCCCTGCTTTTTCTCTGCGTACTCTGCGTTCGGCTTCTTTCCATCCGCGGCCTCAGGACAGGATGGTCGCAGAGCAGGTCGCGCCGCAAGGGCGCTCCTACGAAAACCCCAGCCCCCGAGGTGGGAGCGACCTCGCGTCGCGACTCTTGTGGATGCCCCGGGCCCGATTCGCGTCGCGACCCGCACTCCCGGGATTCAGCCAGGCGTCGGCGCGGTTCGCGTCTGTTCCACCATCAGATCGACCAGCTGCGGGATGGCCCAGGCCGGCAGATCGTGGCCCATGCGATCGATGATCTGCATCCGCGCCCCTGGAATGACCTCCGCAAGATGATGGGCCGCGCGTACCGGCACCAGCGGATCGGCGCCGCCGTGGATGATCAGCGTCGGCGTACGCAGCTGCCGCAGCCGCGGGCTGCGATCGGCATCCGCGGTGATGGCCAGCAGTTGCCGCATCGTGCCATCCGGACGATAGGCGCGGGCCATGGCCGCTCCCAGGCCTCTGCGCAGACGCTCGATCTCGGCCGGCTCGTGATGCCGACCCAATTCGGTGAACAGCGCCACATAGTGATCGACGCGTTGTTCGTGACTGCTGTGCTGCGGCGGTGCCCGCAACATGCGCTGCAATACCCGCCACTCCGGAAAGGGCGCCGCGCGCGGGCCCGCACTGGACATGATCGAGGTCAGGGTCAGCACCCGCGCCGGGGCCATCAGTGCCAGTTGCTGTCCGATCATCCCACCCATGCTGGCACCGGCGACGTGGAAGTGCTTGATGCCCAGCGCGTCGGCCAGCGCCAGGGTATCCGCAGCCATGTCATCCAGCGTATAGGGCGGCCGGATCGGGCGACGCAGCAGATAGCGCAGGAAGGCCCGGCGCACGCCCATATGCGCTGCGATGTGGCCGCTACCGGACAAACCGATATCGCGATTGTCGAAGGTCAGCACCCGCAGACCCTGGGCCACCAGACCATCGATCAGCTCAGGCGGCCAGGCCACCCGCTGCATGCCCAGGCCCATGATCAGGATCAGCACCGGCCCCTGCTCAGGGCCGTGCCATTCGTAGTCGAGGTGCAGACCTCGGGTAGGCAGATCGATGCGCATGGCCCGAGCATGCCATCAGTTTGCCGAGCGTGGGCTCCGGTTCGCGGGCATTGGGTAGGTCCAGACTTGTCTGGTCGCTCTCACAGCAATCTGGCCAAGAGCGCGGGCTTTGGTAGGCCCAGACTTGTCTGGACTCTCTTCGAAGCACCTTGCCAAAAGCGTCCGGACAAGTCCGGACCCACCACAGCGCCAGAAGCGTCCTGGGAAATTCGGGCACAAAAAAAGCCCGGCATCGCCGGGCTTTTTCTTGTGCCTTGAACTCCATCCGGAACAGCGGAGGCCATGAATGGCCTCCGCCCTCAGGTAGCCCGGGTTGAGCCGAAGGCGAAACCCAGGTTGATCGATCAGGAAGGATCGATCAGAAGTCCATGCCACCCATGCCGCCACCGCCATGGTCATGACCGCCATGACCGCCGCCGGCCGCTTCCTTCTTCGGCGCTTCGGCCACCATGCACTCGGTGGTGATCATCAGGCCGGCGATCGAGGCTGCGTTCTGCAGCGCCGAACGGGTCACCTTGGTCGGATCCAGAATGCCCATCTCGACCATGTCGCCGTACTCGCTGGTGGCAGCGTTGTAGCCGTAGTTGCCGGTGCCGCTGGCCACCTGGTTCAACACCACGCTGGGCTCGTCACCGCTGTTGGCGGCGATTTCGCGCAGGGGCGCTTCCATCGCACGAGCTGCGATCGAAATACCGTGGTTCTGGTCTTCGTTGGCACCCTTGATCTGACGCACTGCAGCCAGACCACGCACCAGGGCCACGCCACCGCCCGGAACGATGCCTTCCTCGACCGCTGCACGGGTGGCGTGCAGAGCGTCTTCGACGCGAGCCTTCTTTTCCTTCATCTCGACTTCGGTGGCTGCACCCACCTTGATCACGGCCACGCCGCCAGCCAGCTTGGCCACGCGCTCCTGCAGCTTCTCGCGATCGTAGTCGGAGCTGGTCTCTTCAACCTGCGCCTTGATCTGGTCGATGCGGGCCTTGATGGTCTCGGCCTTGCCGGCGCCGTCGATGATCGTGGTGTTTTCCTTCTCGACCACAACGCGCTTGGCCGTGCCCAGATCCTTGAGCGTGGTCTTCTCCAGCGACAGACCCACTTCCTCGCTGATCACCTGACCACCGGTGAGGATGGCCATGTCTTCCAGCATCGCCTTGCGACGGTCGCCGAAGCCCGGCGCCTTGACGGCGCAGACCTTGACGATGCCGCGGATGGTGTTGACCACCAGAGTGGCCAGCGCCTCGCCTTCCACTTCCTCGGCGACGATCAGCAGCGGCTTGCCGGCCTTGGCAACAGCTTCCAGCACCGGCAGCAGTTCGCGGACGTTGGAGATCTTCTTGTCGTGCAGCAGGATGAACGGGCTTTCCATCTCCGTCTTCATCGTCTGCTGGTTGTTGATGAAGTACGGCGACAGGTAGCCGCGATCGAACTGCATGCCCTCGACCACGTCGAGTTCGTTGTTCAGGCCCGAGCCTTCCTCAACGGTGATCACGCCTTCCTTGCCGACCTTCTTCATCGCGTCAGCAATGATGGTGCCGATTTCCGGATCGCTGTTGGCCGAGATGGCGCCGACCTGAGCAATTTCCTTGTCGTCCTTGCAGGGCTTGGACAGCGACTTCAGCTGCTCGACGGCGGTCAGCACGGCCTTGTCGATGCCGCGCTTGAGATCCATCGGGTTCATGCCGGCGGCGACCGCCTTCATGCCCTCGCGGATCAGCGCCTGCGCCAGTACGGTGGCGGTGGTGGTGCCGTCGCCGGCGATGTCGGAGGTCTTGGAAGCCACTTCCTTGACCATCTGTGCGCCCATGTTCTCGAACTTGTCAGCCAGTTCGATTTCCTTGGCGACGGAGACGCCGTCCTTGGTGATCGTCGGGGCGCCGAAGCTCTTCTCGAGCACGACATTGCGGCCCTTCGGGCCGAGGGTGACCTTGACCGCATTGGCCAGGACATTCACGCCCTTGACCATGCGGGCACGGGCGTCTTCACTGAAACGGACTTCTTTGGCAGACATTGGAGTTACCTCAGTAAAAGGTGAAAAGTGAAACGTGAAAGGTGGAGCCGAAGCGCGTTGGCGCTATCAGGCTTCGATCACGCCCATGATGTCTTCTTCGCGCATGACCAGCAGTTCCTCACCGTCGACCTTGACCTCGGTGCCGCTGTACTTGCCGAACAGCACCTTGTCGCCAGCCTTGACCGCGATCGGACGCACGCTGCCGTTCTCGAGGATCTTGCCGTTGCCGGCAGCGATCACTTCACCGCGAACGGGCTTTTCGGTGGCGGAATCGGGAATCACGATACCGCCGGCGCTGACGCGCTCTTCTTCCATGCGCTTGACGATCACACGGTCGTGCAAAGGACGAATTTTCATGGCGTTTGGCCTCTGAATAAGTTGAATCAATGGGTTAACTACAGATCTGTGCCGCGCCCGACCAGAACAATCCGGGCCGAGTGCGTGACGGGCCAAGTGATGGGGGCGGCTTCAAGGACTTTCAAGAGGCGAGGTGTGAAACTGGTTGTCGGTTGTCGGTTGGTGGTTGGTGGTCGGGCCGAGACCTCCGCGCCCGCGTCCGCCTGTGGGAGCGGCTTCAGCCGCGATCGGGGGCTTGCAGGGCCGACATCGCCAGCGAACCACAAGCGGCCACCGTCGCGGACAAAGTCCGCTCCCACAACCCACAACCCACAACCAACAACCAGCCCCTACTCCGGGGCGTCGATCTTCAGATCGGCCAGATACTCCAGCGTCTGCACAGTACGCGAACTCCGACCCATGGCCCTGGACTCGATCTCCTGGCGCACCGGGCGACCGCTGGCCACATCGACGTAGAGCCTGGTGCTGGAACTGGACTCGACGCCGACAATGGTCATCGTCTGTTCCAGCTGGTAGATGCGAACGCGCTTCCCATCCAGATCCTCGGTACCCAGGTCTTCCACCGATTGCACGCCGGCTTTGGCCTGCTCGATGAAATCCCGACTCAGGAACTGTTTCCCAAGGGCAGAGGTGGCTGCCGGTGCCTGCGTCCAGCCCTCGCCCGGCGGCTTCATCCAGGCGCCTTCGGGCGTCACCACCATGTCTCCCGCGGGGCCACCACTCATGCGCATGCGCCCGGGCAACACCACGTCGACCACCTGCTGAAACACCTGATCATTGACGGTGGTTTCGATCCGGGCTCGGTAGGACTTGGCGGCAAACATGGCCTCCCAGGCGGCGAATACCTCGTCCTTGGGTGCAGCCAGTGCGGAACTGGACGCCAGCAAGGTAACAACAGCGAGAAATCGCATGACAGTCATGGTTAGGCCTTTCCAATGGATTCGTGATCGTGCGTTGGTTGCCGAGTTGTCGGCAAGGCGGGTCGGCAGCGTGCCGGGGTACAACCAAAGCGCCCAAGGGGCGATGATAGCGCCGAGGCGAGCTGCCCCTATGGCCGATGCCCTGGCTCCGGCGCAGCGGGCATGCTCGCACCCATGATGCACTTTGTGGAGACTGGTTCATGACCGCAGCCCTGTGGACGCCGAGCGAGAAGCGCATCGGCGACGCCAATCTGAGTCGATTCATGCGTTTCATCGCCGAGCGCTTCGGTGCCGAAGTGCCGGACTATCCGGCGCTGTACGACTATTCGATCAACCACCCTGACCGCTTCTGGACCGCGCTGTGGGAGTTCTGCGGCATCCGCGGCCATGGTGATCTGGCGCCGGCCTTCGAGAACTTCGAGGCCATGCCGGGCTGCCGCTTCTTCCCGGGAGTCCAGATCAACTTCGCCCAGAATCTGTTGCGCTTCCGCGACGAGCGACTGGCCATCATTGCCCGCGGCGAGGACGGCTCCACGGTCGAGCTGAGCTATGCCGAACTGGCCGAACAGGTGCGCCGCGTTCGCGCGGGCCTGCGCAGTGCCGGCGTAGGCCCGGGTGATCGCGTGGCCGGCTTCGTTCCCAATCGCCCCGAGGCGGTGATCGCGATGCTGGCCACGGCTAGTCTCGGCGCCATCTGGTCCTCGTGCTCGCCGGATTTCGGCATCAATGGCGTCCTCGACCGCTTCGGTCAGATTGAACCCAGGGTGCTGTTCACGGCAGATGGCTATTTCTACGGCGGCAAGCGCTTCGATTGCCTGGAGAAGGTCGCCGGGATCCTGTCGCAGCTGCCCAGCGTCGAGCGCGTGGTTGTGTTTCCCTACGCCGGCACCGATCGAGCGCTCTCCAGCGTCGCCCACGCCGTATCCTGGGACGAGTTCGCGCCGAGCACTCAGGAACTGCTGAGTTTCGAACCCGGCGCCTTCGATCGCCCGCTGTACATTCTCTACAGTTCCGGCACCACTGGCGTGCCCAAGTGCATCGTTCACGGCCAGGGCGGCACGCTGATCCAGCATCTGAAGGAACTGGTGCTGCACACCGATCTGCGCCGCGAAGA
This sequence comes from Rhodanobacteraceae bacterium, assembly GCA_024234055.1. Classification (NCBI taxonomy): domain Bacteria; kingdom Pseudomonadati; phylum Pseudomonadota; class Gammaproteobacteria; order Lysobacterales; family Rhodanobacteraceae; species Rhodanobacteraceae bacterium. The sequence continues at coordinate 537,903 of JACKOW010000001.1, read as the reverse complement.
CCGCATCTTCTACTACACCACCTGTGGCTGGATGATGTGGAACTGGCTGGTGTCCAGCCTGGCGGTCGGCGCGACCATGGTGCTGTACGACGGCTCGCCCTTCCATCCGGGCCCGGGGGCGCTTTTCGACATGGTCGACGAACTCGGCATCAGCGTGTTCGGCACCAGCGCCAAGTGGATCGCCGCAGTCGACAAGGCCGGGGTCAAACCCGCGCAGACGCATCAGCTGGGCAAGCTCAAGACCATCCTCTCGACCGGCTCACCTCTGGCGCCGGAGAGCTACGACTACGTCTATCGCGACATCAAGGCCGATGTCCTGCTGGCTTCGATCTCGGGTGGTACCGACATCGTTTCCTGCTTCGCGCTCGGCAACCCGGTGCTGCCGGTCTATCGCGGCGAGTTGCAATGCCGCGGCCTGGGGATGAAGGTCGAGATTCTGGACGATGACGGCAAGCCGCTGCGCGGTGAAGCCGGGGAGCTCGCCTGCACCAGGCCGTTTCCGTCGATGCCGGTGGGTTTCTGGAAGGACGAGGATGGCAGCAAGTACCATGCTGCCTATTTCGACAAGATCGACAATGTCTGGTGCCATGGCGATCTGGCACTGCTGACCGAACACGATGGCATCGTCATTCTTGGCCGTTCGGATGCCACCCTGAACCCGGGCGGCGTGCGCATCGGCACCGCAGAGATCTATCGCCAGGTCGAGAAACTGCCCGAAGTGCTGGAATCGATCTGCGTAGCCCAGGATTGGGACAGCGATGTGCGCGTGGTGCTGTTCGTGCGCCTGCGCGAGGGCCATGAACTGGACGAGGCCATGCAAGCCCGCATCCGCAAAGTCATCCGCGACAACACCACACCACGCCACGTGCCAGCGAAGATTCTGGCGGTGCCGGACATTCCCCGCACGATCAGCGGCAAGATCGTCGAACTGGCCGTGCGCAACGTGATCCACGGCAAACCGGTCAAGAACACCGACGCCCTGGCCAATCCGCAGGCGCTCGATTATTTCCGCGATCGCGAGGAGTTGAGCCAGGCGTGACTGGGCGTGTGCGCAGTGTGCGTTACGTTGGGCGCAAGGCCCGCGTGACGCCGTTTCGCTTCAGGATGTCACGCAGGCCCGATGGGCCACCGTGACCTACAGGTGACGTGAGCCGAGATATGCTTTGTGCATGAATGAAGCTGACCCTGGCACTTGTCATCCCGTCGCCCTGATCACCGGCGGCGCCAAGCGTGTAGGCGCGGCCATCGCCCGGCGCCTGCACACCGCCGGCTTCGATCTGGCCTTGCACTATCGCAGCTCTGCCGAGGCGGCGCTGGCGCTGCAGGCTGAACTGGCATCGCAACGGCCAGGCAGCGTGCAGATCTTTCAGGCCGATCTGGCAGATCTCAGCGCCACCCAGGCGCTGGTCCCGAGGGTCATCGCCCATTTTGGCCGACTCGATGCGCTGATCAATAACGCCTCCAGTTTCTACCCGACGCCATTGGGCGAAATCGACAGCGCCCAGTTTGATGACCTCTTCGCCACCAACGCGCGCACGCCACTGTTTCTGGCGCAGGCTGCGTCGCCGCATCTGCGCGCTTCGAAAGGTGCCATCGTCAATCTGGTCGACATCTACGCCGACCGCCCGATCCCGCGCTATCTGCCCTTTTGCATGGCCAAGGCCGCCCTGGTGGCTCTCACCTACGGTCTGGCGCGCGAACTCGGCCCGGAGGTGCGCGTCAACGCCATCGCGCCCGGCAACATCATCTGGTCGGAAAACCCGGAAAAGGCCGACACGCCGGAGATGGTGCTGCAGCGTACCGCCTTGCAGCGTCAGGGCTCACCCGAGGACTTGGCCGGCGCGGCCCTGTTCCTGATCCGCGATGCCGGCTATGTGACCGGACAAGTACTGCGCGTGGATGGCGGGCGCTGGCTGAATATCTAGAAGCGGGTGTCGGTTGTTGGTGTCGGTGTCGGTCAGAGCGTAGCTCCACGCCTCGGCGGGGCCAGCTTGTACCAACACCAACACCAACAACCGACACCCGCTTCTTGGCAACCGCTCTTGCATCCGCCACCGTCCGCCCCCAGACTTCGCCCTGTAGAGGGGAGTAGCTTTTCGCGTCACGCCCGTCATCACGTGCGCTACCTGCGCGCCGGGCGTGTCGGCGTATCCGACCACGGATTCGCAAGCGAGACCTCGACCGCACCGCGTGCGCGCTTGGGCTGAATCCTTGACGGATTCGGCCTGCGGGCCGTTGCCGGTCGAGGGGGGTCCTCGTCCTGGTGCGCAGCTGCAGTTGAGCGGACGGGGCTCGGCATATGGAATCGATAGGCACCTGGTGGATGTGGGCGGGCTTCACCGTTCTGGTGATCGTCGCGCTGATCGTGGACCTGCTGGTCATGCGCCAGCAGGGTGCGCACCGGGTGTCCTTCCGCGAAGCGCTGCAATGGTCGATGGTCTGGATCGCTCTGGCGCTGGCCTTCAACGCAGCGCTCTGGTGGTATCTGCGCGGCGCTGCCGGTCCGGAGGTGGCCAACACCAAGGGGCTGGAATTCCTGACCGGCTACCTGGTCGAGAAGTCATTGGCGGTGGACAACATCTTCGTCTTCCTGATGATCTTCAACTTCTTCGCGGTGCCCAACGAGTATCAGAAGCGGGCGCTGATCTGGGGGGTGATCGGAGCCATCGTGCTGCGTGCGCTGATGATCCTGCTGGGTGCTTTCCTGATCGCCAAGTTCCATTGGATCTTCTATCTGTTCGGCGCCTTCCTGGTGATCACCGGCATCAAGATGGCCACCTCCGGCGATGACAAACCCGATCTGGAACAGAACCCGATCATTCGCTGGGTGCGCAAGCACATGAAGATCGCGACCGAATTCGATGGCGAGAAGATGATCACCATCCGCGACGGCGTGCGCTACGCCACGCCGCTGCTGCTGGTGATCGTGATGATCGGCATCACCGATGTGATCTTTGCGGTGGACTCGATCCCGGCGATCTTTGCGATCACCACCGATCCCTTCATCGTGCTGACCAGCAATGTCTTCGCCATCCTCGGCTTGCGGGCGATGTATTTCATGCTCGCCGACATGGCCGACCGCTTTCATTTCCTCAACTACGGTCTTGCCGCAGTACTGTGTTTCATTGGCGTCAAGATGCTGATCATGGATCTGTACAAGATCCCGATCGCGGTGTCGCTGGGCACGGTGTTCGTGCTGGTCGCCGGATCCATGGTGGCTTCGCTGCTGATACCAGCCAAACCGGAGCGGGTGTAGGTCACGTTGGCGGCGCAGCCGTCTACGTGACACGGTGATGCACCTGGGCCCGTTGTGGTAGCGACGCATCGCCGTGTCACGTAGCCCCTGCGGGGCAACGTGACCTACGGTCTACCTTCCCGGCACCCCTACTCTTGGGTTTTCCCCAGACCCGCTCTGGCGCAGCATAGCCGGGTGATCGGATCGTACGATCTGGCAGGCGGGAGGGAGTCCCATATGGTCGATGTTCTGGTGGTGGAAGACGAACCGCGCACGCGCGACCGGCTGGCTTCGATCATCGCCGCCCATCCCGACTGGCGGTTGCTGGCTCAGGCGGGCAGCCTGCAGGAGGCGCAGATCGCTCTGGAATCGGGCGTACCCGATGTCTTGTTGCTGGATCTGGGCCTTCCTGACGGCAGCGGCCTGTCCTTGCTGGACAGCCTGCGCGCGCGCGGCGCTGCCACCGGCACCCTGGTGATCTCGGTGCTGGGCGACGAGTCCAGCGTGCTGCGGGCCATCGAACGTGGCGCTGGCGGCTATCTGCTGAAAGACGCGGACGATCGCGCCGTCGTGGCCGCCATCGAACAACTGCTCGCCGGCGGGGCGCCGCTGAGCCCCAGCATCGCCGTGCACCTGATGCGCCGTTTGCAGACGCCACCGCGGGCGAGCAAGGCCGAGATCGAGGGTATCGGCCTCAACGAGCGCGAACTGGAACTGCTGAAGCTGATCGCCAAGGGCCTCTCCTACGAAGAAGTGGGTCAGCTGATGGGGCTGAAGTACAACACCATCACCTCCTATGCCAAGGAACTCTATCGCAAGCTGCAGGTGCATTCGCGCGCGGAAGCGGTGTTCGAGGCGCAGCAGCTGGGACTGGTGGGCACTGCGTGAGCCGGGATTCCCTGCGGCAGCTGCTGACACCGGCCGTGGTCAACGCCTGGTGGCTGCTGACCCTGGCCTTGGGCGTACTGCTGCTCAGCACGCGGATAGGCCCGGACCTGCTGGCTTACCAGATCACCGAAGCTCGGGAATTCGGCTGCGATGGCACTGATCTGGGCCCCGTCCGTCTGCCCCGATACGGCTGGGGAACGAGTTGCAAGCGGCTGCTGGCCAGCCATCAGGTGGACAGCGAACAAAGCTTCGATCAATCGCTGCTGGTCAGTGGCATGGGTCGCGATGCGCGCATCTGGATCAATGGCAATCTGCTGCGCGAGTTCGATCCGCGCCCGAGTTTCGACAACACCAGTCAGCCCCTGCTGCTGGTGCTGCAACCGGGAATCCTGCATGCCGGCGACAATGAGCTGCTCTTTCAGGTGCGCAGCGGCGGCAGCCGCTTCGATCGCAACTATCTGGGCACCGTGCTGCTCGGCCCCAACGAGCTGCTGATGCCTGCCTACCAGCGCATCCAGTCGGTCAGCGTCAATGGCGCGCAGCTGGCGGTGGTGGTCGGACTGGCCATCTTGATGACCTTGTTGCCGATCGCCCTGATGCGACCCCGGGAAGCCGGCTATCGCTGGTTTGCGCTGTCGGTACTGTTCAGCCTGATCTACATCTGGAACATGGGCTGGCCGCTGCGACCGCTACCCACCGTGCTCTGGCATCTGACCGCGCATGCGGCGTTGGCCGGGGCCTTGTGGGCCATGCTGCGTTATTCAATGTCCATGGCAAACACGACGCCACGATTCCGGGCCTGGGTCGATCGGCTGACGATGACGGCACTGGTGAGTTTGTGCTTCGCCTCCCTGTTGTCGGGCGAGCTGCTTGCGAACATCGGAGACGTCATCTATCGCGTCGGCATGATCACGCTGCTACTGATGCTCACGGTGTTCTGGTGGCAGCGTCGCAACAGCGGCTTTCCGCTGGCACGCTGGTTGGCAGCCGCAGCGGTACTCAACATCGTGCTCGGTGTGGCTGACAGCCTGCGCGTGTGGCAGACCCTGAACGGATTCATCGCCCCCTATCTGGTGCATTGGGGCATCCTCTACCTGCTGGTGCTGCTGCTGATCGGACAGATCAGGAGCATCCTGCAGGCACTGCGCACCGCCGAGCATGCACAGCAGGAACTGGCAAAGGCGCTGGATCAGCGCAGCCTGGAGCTGCAGCAGGAATTCGCCCGTCGGCAGCAGGCCGAGCAGGCGCGCACCCTGGCCGAAGAGCGCCAGCGCATCATGCGCGACATGCACGACGGCGTCGGTGGTCAGCTGGTGGCCCTGATCGGCCAGGCCGAGCATGGCACGCTCGACACCGCGCACCTCAAGCTGCACCTGCGCCGCAGTCTCGACGATCTGCGGCTGATGATCGACTCGCTGGACGATGCCTGCGCCGATCTCGGCGTCGCCCTGGGCATGTTGCGTCAGCGCCTGCAATCCAGCCTCAAGGATCTACCCATCCAGGTGCGCTGGCAGACCGCGCAGCTGCCCGATCTGGCACCGCGAGCGCCGGACGAGGTGCTGCAGGTGCTGCGCATCGTGCAGGAGTCGATCACCAATACGCTCAAGCACGCGCGTTGCCGGGAACTGACTATCAGCGCGGGCTGGAGCGAGGGCTGGCTGGAAATCTGCGTGCAGGACGACGGTATCGGCCTGCCCGCTGGCGAAACCCACGGCCGTGGCCTGCCGAGCATGCGCCTGCGCGCCGCCGGCATTGGCGCAGGCATCGAGATCAGCTCGCAGGCGCCGGGCACCCGAGTGCGCCTGAGGCTGCCGCAGGCGCTGGCGGGGAACGCGGCCAGCCAGGTGGTTTCCGGTCGCGGCAAGAACCGGATCTCGCGGTGAACTGTGGGAGCGGCTTCAGCCGCGATGGGCGTTTTCGGTGAGCCGAAGCCCTGATCGCGGGCGCAGCCTGGTCCCACAATTGTCATTCCACCAACGGTGACTCCGCCGCGCAGCCCCAGGCCTGCAGCATGGCCGCCAGCGGTGTGCGCCGGGGTCGTGGCTGTGGTTGTTGCCACTGCGCCAAACAGTATTCGATGTCATCGATCAGCGGCAAGCTGAGGCCGCCCTGACGCAGGCGCCCAAGTTCGTTCTCCAGCTGGGCCCGGACTTCAGAGTCGCTGCGCGCAGCGCTGACCCAGGGCGCCAGCCCGAGATCCATGCGCCACAGATCCAGTCGTATCGCCGACTTTGGTCCATCGGTGCTCGACGGCAGGGTTGTTTGCGCCCAGCGCGGCTGTGTCGGTTTGGCCCCTGTCGGCGCATCGGCCCTGGCTCCCAGCTGGCGGCACGGCGGAATGTCCGCACCCGCCAAGCCGCACAGATCGACTCGCAGCTCGGTCACCCATTCGTGATTGACGTCGGCAGGCACGCGATCCAGCAGCTGGTGCGCCTGTTCGATCTCGCCGCGCTGGGCCCGGATCAGCGCGACCATGAATCCGGCCATGGGACCGGAGCCCGGCTGGTCCAGGAAGGCGGCGCACCGGGCTTCGTAGCCGGCGAGGCAGGCCGCTTCGCCCAGGCTGATCTGCGCCGAGACCAGCCCCGGGTCCAGCTGCAGAGCCCGCTCCAGCCAGGGCTGGGCCTCGCGCGGACTGCCGTGATACAGCAGGGCATTGCCCAACCACAGCAGGATCGCACCCTCGCCGGGGTCGAGCGCCGCAGCCCGCGCCAGTTGCGGAACCGCGAGGTCGTAACGATCCTGATTCATCCAGTAGAGGCCGCGCGCGGCGTGGGCCATGCCCAGATCCGGGGCTTCCTGCAGCGCAGCAGAGATCGCCTGATCGGCCTGCTCCAGCGCTTGGGGAAAGGTCAACAGACCGTATTCGAAGGCCAGCAGATGAGCGGTGGCCAGATGGGCCTGGGCGAGCGCGAACTCCGGACGGCGTGCAACCACCTCGATCAGACTCGCGCGGGCTTCCCGCACGTCCTCGGCCGTGCGTCGCTTGATTCGGGCCAAGGCCACCAGAAAGCCCTGCATGTCGGTCTCGTCCACGGCCGGCTCGGCGGCCGGGCGGGGCCTGGGCACCTGAAGTTGGCCACCCACCCACCAAGCCGCAAGCGCGCTCCACTCACGGCGCGCCTGGCGTGGCTGCACCCATTGCTCCATCACCACCTGATCGCTGTCGCAACGCTGCAGCGACACGCTGGTGAGCGCGCTCGCGGCGGTCAGCTGGCGGGAAACCGTCAATGCATGGGTCGGTCCTTCGGAACTGCCACACCCGGCCACATCGATCCGAACCTGCACCTCGGGCAGCGCCCGCAGGCGCGCCAGCAGCAGCGCGCTCAAACCCTCGATGGCCAGTTCGGCGTCAAGCTCACCCTCCAGGGCTGTCGGTGGCACCAGCGCCAGGGACACGCGCTCATCGGCGGGTGGGGCACAGGCCGAGAGACACAGCGCGAGCGCGAGGATCAGGCGTTGACTCACAGAAGGACGAATCCGCGCCGGGCCGGGGATGGACGAATTCTGACCCGCTCCCCGCCAGCTGTCGACCCGGTCGCTGGCGGCATCGGGACACCCGGATCCGGTCCCTAGGGCATTCCATGTCCGAAATCGGCGAGCCCCGGAGACGGCCCTGTTTCAGACTGGTGGCTCCCGATGATGAACCAGGAACCCTCATGGATTTTCGCATCCTTGGACTCGATCCCGCCCCCTTTGCACCGTTTTATGGCGCCCCGGACGATGAGCTGCGCTCACACAACATCCTGCGCCTGCGGGTGGACAGCCCGGTGGGCTACCCCGATCGCATCGAGCTGCGTGATGCAGCCGTCGGCGAGCACGTGCTGCTGCTCAATCATCTGTACCTGGATGTCGCCAGCCCCTATCGCGGACGCCATGCCATCTTCGTGCGCGAAGGTGCCATGCAGCGCCGTGATCTGATCAACCAGGTGCCGCCAGCACTGGCGACCCGGCTGCTGTCGCTGCGCGCTTTCGATCGCAGCGGGATGATGGTGGATGCCGATGTCATCGCCGGGCAGGCGCTGCCCAAGCTGATCGAGCAATTCCTGAGCAATCCGGACGTGGATTTCCTGCATGCCCACCATGCCAAACGGGGCTGCTATGCCGCACGGATAGAGCGCGCCTGAACTGGGCCTCAGCCTTCACGTTGCGTTGGGCCAGAACCAGGGGGTTTTCGGTGACCTGAGCACCAGTACCCCAGTTTTGGGGTACAAAGCCCGGCACCACGACACCCAAGATACCGCCATCGCGCCGGTCTGCGCGCGCCGATGGAACTGGATCGATGTCACTGCGCCACTCGTCTACGCACTGCTCGCCTGGATCAAGTCTTGGACCCGGAATTCGCCTCCTGCCGTGGATCGCGATCGCTGCCCTGTGCTCGACACCGGCCATGGCCGCTACGCTGGCGGTCGACACCACCTCCGACGATGTCTCGCTGACTGCCTGCACCGCCGCCCCGGCCGATTGTTCGTTGCGCGGCGCTATCGCTGCGGCCAATGTTCTGGCTGGCGCCGACGCGATCGAGTTCAACATCCCGACCAGTGATCCGGGCTGCAGCGCGGTGACCGGCATCTGCCGCATCGAGGTGGCCAGCTCGCTGTCCATCAGCGAGGGCTTGACCATCGACGGCTACACCCAACCCGGTGCCCAGCCAAACAGCATTCCCGCACCGGGCGCCAACAACGCCCAACTGAAAATCGAGATTACCAGCGCCGGTTTCGTCAATCTCGGCGTGGCACTCTTCAGCCTCCAGAATAGCAACGCCGGCCCTTTCAACTTGCGCGGTCTGGCCATTGCCTTGCCGACCTCGGCCATCGTTACCGGCGGCCTGCGTCACGATCACCGCGGCAACTGGTTCTGCGTCGATGCGCTGGGTCAGTCTCCGGAATTCAATCTGCCCTGCAATGCCTTCACCCTGACCGGCTTCAATCGGACCATCCGCGTCGGCGGGCCGGACCCGGCCGATCGCAACGTCATTGCCGGCGGTGGTCGCGATCTGAACGGGCAACCCGGCGGCGGCACCAATCGTCTGCGCGTCAACAGCATCGTCAGCGAGCGCGGATCGATCCTGTTGCAGGGCAATCTGATCGGTCTGGGGCCGGACGGCGTCAGCTCTCTGCCGCTGCGCGATCCCTTCATCATCCAGACCGGTGACGACGGCTTCGACACGCCGGACATCCAGATCCTCGACAACCGTTTCGCGCGCGCGCCTGGCAACTTCAGCGGCGGCTTTGGCGGTGCGCTGCAGTTCTCGGTCAGCCGCACGATGACCGAAACGGCACTGATCCAGGGGAATGTCTTCGGTCTGGGCGTGGACGGTTCGGTGCTGGGCGTGGAGAAGGACCACATCGAGGTCTTCCTCGGCAACAGTTCGCGGGTGCCACGACTGTTGATTGGCGGGCTGGGTGCAGGCGAGGGCAACACTTTTGCCGGTGCGCTGCGGCAGTCCTTCACCGGCCTGTCGCTGGGCTCGGCGGTGATCCTGCCCTTCGGCAACGTCAACACCTTTGTCGAGTTCGTCGGCAACCGCATGCTGGGCAATCAGGGCATTGGCCTGGATTTCCCCACCGCAACGGCGGGTGGCGGCGGGGTGGTGGGGCGTACGCCGAATGACCCCGGCGACCCGGACGCAGGCGCCAACCTGCAGCAGAACCACCCCAAGATCAGCGCCTACAGCGTCAACGGCAGTCAGTTCGAGCTGACCTACCGGGTCGACTCCGACCCCGCCAACAGCGCCTATCCGCTGCGCGTGGACTTCTACAAGGCGCTAGGCGACGAGGGCGAGCTGCTGCTGGACAGCGACGTCTATGCCAGCGCCAACGCGCAGCAGGACAAGGCGGTCACGCTGATGATCCCGCCCGGCGTGAGCCTGACCAACGACGATGTGATTGTCGCCATCGCCACCGATGCCGATGGCCGCAGCAGTGAGTTCAGCTTCGACACGCTCAGCCTCAGCGCCACCGACTTGCCCGACCCGCACCCGGCCGGCCTGCCCTTCACCGTGGAAGTCACCGCGCTGGCCACCAGCGGGCCCTTCAAGCCCAATGGCGTGGTCGATGTGTCGCTGAGCACTTCGCCGGCGATCACCTGCAGTCTGACCCTGGCGCCCACGCCCACCGCCAACACCAGCAGTGCCAGCTGTCAGCTGATCCCCACCCAGACCGGCATCCGCGTGCTGACGATCAGCTATCGCACCCTGCGCGGCGCCTTCGGCAGCGCCGAAGGACAGGACGTGGTGATCACCCAGTTGCATGAGGTCACCGTCGCCGGTCCCGAACAGGTCGGCTTCAGTCGCTGCCGCCAGAACGCGCTCGAAGGCGAAACCGCGCAGATCCGTATCGAGCGGCCCAGCGGCGGCGTGGCCAATGTCAGCGTCGATTTCACCCACATGTCGGGCACGGCCACACCAGGGGACGACTACACGGTGCCGGCAGATCAGATGCTGCAGTGGGCACCCGGCGACATCGCGGCAAAGATCATCGACGTGCCCATCGCCAGCGACGGCCTGCCCGAGCCGACCGAGCGTTTTCGCGTGAACCTCGGCAATGTCATGGGCGCCGCGGTACTGCCTTTCGGCCAGCTCGATGTCGAGATCGTCGACGGGCAAACCGATCAACGCTTTGCCAATGGCTTTGAAGGGCCGGAGTGCTTGCCCTGAGCGCCGCCGGGTTCGCCCGGTGCACCAACGCCGCCGACTCCTGGCATCGAAGCGCGTCAGCGCAAGGTGCTGACCCACCACAGCTAGCCTGCATTTCTCACACCTGTTGCGGAAGATCGCGCAGGGCTTTGCGACTAGCGCAAGGCGCGACGACGAGGAATGGTGATTCCATTGCGAGGAGGAGCAACGCAGCGATAGTCGCAGAGAACCAGCGAGGTCCGCAAAGCGGGCAGATGCAGCCAATGAGCTTGATCGGGGTGGTACGGTCGGTAGGACGTCTTCATGTGGCAATTGTCGCGCAATTCCTACGCGACTTGGCTTCTGCCGCGCACGCTCCTAGAGCCGGAGTGGGCCCCGTCCGGCCCCACTGCTTGTCCGTTCGACCTGCGGTCGAAAGCCTTTGGCGTGAACTGAGGCCCCAGCGCTCGGCGCCGACTCCAAGCTCCTGAACCCAAGTTTTGGGGTACCTGGGCCGTCGTTGAGCGAACCATGATCAGCGGCAGGGGACACATCTGCAGTTCGCCCGGCACCGCCCAACGGAGACCACATCGCCATGCCTCACTCGCCCCGACGCGCGCTCGTTGCCACACTGCTCCTGCTGGGTGCAGGACCAATCCTGGCCGCCCCTTTCGTTTACGAAGGCCGCCTGGACGACTACGGTCAGCCGGCCAACGGCGCTTACGATCTGCGTATCGCCGCCTTCGGTGAACGCCAGCTGGGCGCGGCGGTGCTGCCGCCCACGACCTTCTTCGATGTCGTCGTCGTCGACGGCCAGTTCCGACTGGAGGTCGAGCTGCCACTGGCCACGACCGACGATGTGTGGATCGAGGCGGCCGTGCGCGAGCAGGGCGCCACCGACTTCAGCGCCATTCCCGGTCGCAGCAAGGCGGTCAGCGGCACCATCGGGCAGTGCTGGAGCACAACCGGGGATGCCGGCAGCTCTCCGGCCACGAACTTCATTGGCACCACCGATGCGCAGCCACTGGTACTGCGCACGCGCAATGCGCAGAGCCTGCGTATCGAACCTAGCGTCGAGGTGTTCAGCGGCCTGCCGATCACGGCAAATGTGATCGCCGGCAGCAGGTCCAATAGCGTTGCCGCGGGCGTGCGCGGAGCGACTATCGCCGGTGGCGGGATGCCGATCGGAGAGAGCGATCCAACCTTCACTGGTGAAGGTCCAAATCTTGTGACCGATGCCTACGGCAGCATCGGCGGGGGCTACAACAATCGTGCGGGGGATGGTGCGGGGACGGCGACCGATCGTGGATTTGCCACAGTAGGCGGCGGCCATAACAATGAAGCCAGCGGCCGTGGCAGCACCGTCGGCGGTGGCATTTCCAACAGTGCCAACAATGCCGACGTCACCTTTACGTCAGGGGCTAACACGGTGAGTGGTGGCCAAGAAAATACCGCCAGCACCGCTCATAGTACCGTCGGCGGCGGTCTATCCAACAGGGCCAGTGGTGAACGTAGCACTGTTGGCGGTGGCCAAAATAACGTCGCGAGCAGTACTAACAGCACGGTTGCTGGCGGTGGCTTCAACACGGCCAGCGGCATTCTTAGCACGGTCACCGGTGGAATTGATAATTGCGCTGGCGGAACTCGTTCATGGGCCGGCGGAAGCCGAGCAAAAATTCGCCCAGGCAGCGGCTCGGGCGCACCGGGCGATGGTTGTAACGCGGTCCCCATCACTACCGGCGTCAGCGGCGATCAGGGCAGCTTCGTCTGGGCCGATTCGCAGAACGCCGACTTTGTATCCACCGGCGAAAACCAGTTTCTGATTCGTTCCACCAACGGCCTTGGCCTCAACACCAACATTCCGACGCCCTCCCACCTGACCATCGGCAAGAATGACGGCTCCAGCAACACGCTGGCGCTGGGTTATCTGGGCGATGTGACGCGCTGGCGCATCAGCGGTCCCGACGCCGGTTCCGGTGCGGCCTTCGAGGTGCAGAGCGGCGGCGATCAACTGCTGCTGCGTGCCGAAGACGCCGGCTCCAGCGGCCGCGTGGGCATCTCGCGCGATCCGGCGAGCAACGCCCTGGAGGTCGAGGGCAACGCCTCCAAGACCACCTCGGGCAGCTGGCTGGCCAACTCCGATGCGCGCATCAAGACCGAGATCAGCGAGATCGACGGTGCCCTGGCACGGCTGATGCGCGTGCGTCCAGTGACCTTCCGCTACACGGCGGACTATCGCGCCGCGCATCCGGGCATCGACGATCGGATCTACTACAACGTCATCGCCCAGGAGTTCGCGCAGGTCTTTCCCGACGCGGTGCAGGGTTCTGGCGAGTATCTACCGCACGCCGAGCATTCCGTCGACACCGAGATCCAGCAGGTCGATGTGCACCCGGCGCTGATCACGACGATCGCCGCCGTGCAGGAGCTGGCCCTGCGCCTGGAGGCCGAGCGCAAGCTGCTGGCAGCGCAGGTGCAGGAACTGGCGGGCGACAACGCCGCTTTGCGCGAGACTACGGCCCGCAGTGAGGCCAGGCTGGCGCGTCTGGAAGCCCTCCTGGCCCCGGCAGGGCGCTGACGGTGGCCGCTCACCGCCCTCTGGCGTCAGTCGCCAAACCGCGGGTTGGCGTGTTGTGGCTGGCCATCGTCGCGCTGGCACTGCCGCTGCATGCCGCGATGGCCGAGCAAGCCGGCAACGACTCGCCACGCTACCGCGTCGAGGCGCAGCTGCGACCGGAGCAGGCTCGCTACGCCCTGACCGCCGAGATGCGTAGCACATCGCCACCCAAGCACAGCGCCGCGCGATTCACGCTCAAGCAGCTCAAAACCCCGGACGCCGTCTGCGAGGACCTGGGCGATGCCATTTTCGCAGACAACTTCGAGTAGACCGCCATGATTGCCTTGCCGAAAGCCCCGCTCTGCCTGTTGATCAGTCTCCTGGCCGTCACTCCAGCCGCCTGGGCCCAGACCAGCCAGCTCGAAGCGCTGACCTATGCCAGCCCCAGCCAGTTCGGGCTGCAGGCTGCAGACACCAACCTCTCGGAGCCCTGCTGTCACCCACGCATCAGCGACGATGGCCGTCATGTGCTGTTTCTGAGCGTTGCCAAGAATCTGGTTGCAGGTGACTACAACAACAACATCGATGTGTTCCTGCGTGACCGCCTGCTCGGCACCACCCGCCGCGTCAATGTGCGCTCGAACGGCGCCCAGGGGCGCAGTGGCGATGCGGTCTCGGCAGTGGCTGCTGCCATCTCCGCCAACGGCGATCTGGTGGTGTTCTCCTCGCGGCAGTTCGATCTGGTGGATGGGGATACCAACCTGGCCAGCGATGTGTTCCTGCATCAGGTCTCTACCGGAATCACCACGCGCCTGGTTGTGGGCATCGGCGGCGCTGAGCCGAATGACGCGGTCAGCAATCCCAGCCTGTCGGGCGATGGACGCTTTGTGGTGTTCGAATCCTCTGCCACCAACCTGGCGGCCAATCATCTCGGCGGCCAGCACGTCTATCTGCTGGACCGCAACAGCGGCGTCGTCGAACGCATCAGCGTGACTCCCGGTGGCACCGCGTCGACCGGTGGCAGCGGCAATGCCACGGTGTCCGACGATGGCCGTTTCGTGGCCTTCGAGTCGGCTGCCAATGATCTGGTGGCGACACCGGGCAACGGCAACAGCCAGCTCTATGTGCGCGATCGCCAGCTGGGCCAGACGACCCGGCTGAGCCAGCTGGCAGGGACGGCCGCCAACTCCGCGGTGCGCAACAGCGTGATCGCCGGCAATGGTACGCGGGTGGTGTTTGAAACCACCGCCAGCAATCTCGATGCCGGCGACAGCAATGGCGTCGAGGACATCTATGCCGTCAGCGTGGCAACGGGGGTGCTGACTCGCATCAGCGTGGACGCCGGTGGCGCGCAGACCAGCGAGCGCAGCGAGCGCCCGTCGATCTCGCGCAACGGTCAGCGCATCGCCTTCCAGTCACGCGGCGATCTGGCGACAGGTGGCAGCACCGCCTTCACGCAGGTCTATCTGCGCGATCTGGATCTGCAGACCACCACCCTGGTGAGCGTGAGCAACAGCGGCAACAACGGCAATAACGCGGAGCTCAGTGCCAGCTTGTCTGGCAATGGACAGGTCGTCGCCTTCTTCTCCACCAGCACCGATCTCGTCGGTGGCGACAGCAACAACCTGGGCGACGAGTTCGTCCGCGATCTGCTCGGTGCCAGCACCGAGCGGGTCAGCCTGGCCGACAGCAGCGGGCCCTTCCCCGCACCTGCCAATGGCGACTCGATCCTGTCCAACCGGGGTCAGCGACGGCTGTCGGCGGATGGCGGCGTGCTGGTCACCGAAACCGAGGCGACAAATCTGGGTACGCTGGCACTGCAAACCACCCAGATCGTGCGGATCGAACGCAGCAGCAACCAAGCCGTGCTGATCAGCGCAGACCTCCAAGGCAATCCGGCCCTCAGCGCGGCCTTCGAACCGGCGATGAGCAGTGACGGGCGCTACATCGTCTTTCGTTCGGCCACGACCAACCTGGTGGCTGGCGACAACAACGGCACCTTCGATGTGTTCTGGAAGGACACCGATGGCGGTCCGCTGGAACGGGTGAACCTCGGTCCTGGCGGTGTGCAGGGCCTGGGAGGAACCCAGACCCGGCTGCCCACGGTGAGTGATGATGGTCAGGTCATTGCCTTCGTCTCCAATCAGAACAACCTGGTGGCCGGCGACAGCAACGCGGCGCTGGACATCTTCGTGCGCGATCGCAGCGCGGGCACCACGTCGCGGGTCAGCGTCGATTCGCTCGGCACGCAAGCCAACGGCTTGAGCGACTTTCCCGTCGTCTCGGCCAACGGTCGCTACGTGGTGTTCTCCTCGCTGGCCAGCAATCTGGTCGCTGGCGACGTCGGCGGCTTCCAGGACATCTTCCGGCACGATCGCCAGACCGGTCAGACGATACTGATCAGCCAATCCAGCGCTGGCGCCCAAGGCGACGGCAACAGCTTCGTGTCGGCGATCTCGGCCGACGGCAACCGCATTGCCTTTTCCTCTGCAGCGACCAATCTGGTCAGCGGCGACAACAACGCGCGCACCGACATCTTCGTGCGCGATGTGAGC
The DNA here is from genome assembly GCA_024234055.1 of Rhodanobacteraceae bacterium. Taxonomy (NCBI): domain Bacteria; kingdom Pseudomonadati; phylum Pseudomonadota; class Gammaproteobacteria; order Lysobacterales; family Rhodanobacteraceae; species Rhodanobacteraceae bacterium. The sequence goes on along the minus strand of JACKOW010000001.1, from coordinate 522,052 downwards.
CAGGGCAGTACCACCCTGGTCTCGGTCAGCAGTTCGAATGAGCTGGGCAACGGCACCTGCAGTGTGCCCTCGATCAGCGCCGACGGCCAGATCGTGAGCTTCCTGTCCGGTTCCAGCAATCTGGTGGCCGGCGACAGCAACAATCTCAACGATGTGTTTCGGCGCGATCTGACGAGCGGCCTGACCACGCTGGTCAGCGTGGACCCGGATGGACGGCAAGCGCGCTCGCCCCAGGCCACCGTCAGCGCCGGAGAGGTCAGCCCGGATGGCACCCTTGTCGCCGTGGAAACCAATGCCCAGGACTGGCAGTTGAGCGCCGGCGTCAGCGGCGCCCGCGGAATCCTGCTGGCTACCCCCGCCGCAGTCCAGCTACCGGACAACCTGTTCGGCAATGGCTTTGAGTGAGCGCACAGCTGAGGAGCCTGCAGTTTCAGCAACCACTGTGGGCTGAGCGTTGGCGCGGCAAGCCGCAGTGTGCCGCCCGATGTGCAGGGGGGGTCTGTTGACGATCGGCGGAGTCGCCATGCGACTTTGGTTGGACGGGGGCTTAACGCCGGCTGTCGTAGACTACGCCTCCCCTTTTTCCCGCTAGGCGACCCATGAAAAGAGCGCTCACCATTGCTTGCCTGTTGGCGATATCCGCGACGGTCGGAGCCGCAAAGCCCGATTTCACCAGAATCCCGGATCTTGGCGTCAAGGCACAGGACGCCGGCATCATCGACGCCGTGGGTCGCCGCGCAGCCGATGGCCGCTTGCTCGCCGTTTACCAGCCCGATTTTCGCGCCCAGCAGGGCACGCCTGAAGCCATGGCGCGCGAGTACCTGAACTCCGCTGGCCCTTCCCTGGGATTGGAAGCCAGTAGTTCGGCAACAATGTCGCTGACCCATGTGCGCTCAATGGGACGCATGGATGTGGTGCGCTTTCAGCAGACCCATCAGGGCTTGCCGGTGTGGGGCGGCGATACTGCCGTCAGCGTTGCCAAGGATGGCCAGATCCTGTTCGTTGCCAATGGCGTGGAACCCGGCCTGAGCGAAGTGGACCTGAACTACACGGTCAAGGCCGGCGATGCCATCGCCAGCGCCCGCGCCTGGGCCGGGGCCCGAGCGACGGCACAACTGGAACGCGCCGAACAGATGATTTACGCCGGAGATCAGACGACATTGGTCTGGCGAGTGCAATTGGTGACTGGCGAAGCACCCTACCGTGATCTCGAGGTGCTGATCGATGCTCAAAGCGGTGAAATCGTGCGTGCAGAGGACCAGACCCTACATCTGGATGCCGCGGGTCGCGCCTTCAACCCAGACCCGCTGTCAACCGCGCAGACCCAATATACGGTTGCCGGATACGGTGACAACAATGACCAGGATTCGCCGCAGTTGCTGGCTGAAATCAAGCCGATAGTCCTGCGCGATCTGACACTGAACGGCGGCGTTTATGAGCTGAAGGGCCCTTGGGCCGCATGCGTAGATCATGAGGCACCGAACAGCGCCAATGACTGTCCGACTTCGCCCACTGCCGATTTTGTGGTCAATTCGCGCAGCGATGATCGTTTCGAGCCGGCGCATGTGTACTTCCACATTGATACTTACATGCGCTACCTCAACGACACCCTGGGCTTGGACGTGCGCCCGCCTTATGTCGGCGGCGTGCAATTTGATGCCCATGGGCTCAATGGCGATGACAATTCGCACTTCCTTGGTGGTACCAGCCGCCTCGCCTTTGGCGATGGTGGCGTCGACGATGCGGAGGACGCCGACGTGGTCATCCACGAACTTGGACACGGCGTCCACTACTGGCTGACCAATGGCGGCCTGTCGAATCTGAGCAATGACGGTCTGTCGGAAGGTCTGGGCGACTATCTGGCGATGTCCTACAGCCGCGCTTTCAACCATTGGGCATCCAACACGCCTGAGTACTTCTGGATGTTCAGCTGGGACGGCCACAACAATTTCTGGCCGGGTCGGGTCACCAACTGGCATCTGCAGCACAGCTACGCTGCTGGAAATCTGGGGAGTGGTTTGCACACGCCGGGGCAGTACTGGGCCTCCTGCAACATGCTGAATTTCAACTCCCTCGGGCAGCAGACCGCGGACAAGGCCGTCTTGATGGGCATTGCCATGACCAACGGCTCTTCCCGTCAGAATGATGCAGCCCAGGCGGTCTTGAATGCGGCTGCCGTGAACTTCCCGCCCGCAGTGGTGCACACCTTGTTTGCCAACTACACCAGTGGTGGCAGCAGCGCCCCGTATTCTGCGTGCACCTACAACGTGACTCTGCCGACCACAGCCGTGGTGTTTGCAGATGGCTTTGAGTAGGCGGTTCGACTGAGCTCCCTTCGCAACCACCACCGGCGGGCCTCGGTGGCGGTTGCGGAGCGACCTGTACGCAGCGTTTGGGAAGGGCCTCGCGCCTTGCCGCGAGCCATCTGAGTGCCCCCTACCCCTGTTCTTGGGTACACAACGAGCCCCCCCGGTCCCAGCATTCTGGCATCGCCCTTTCGAGGCGTACCGGGAATGCTGCCCATGAAGTCAACCCGTTGTCAGTCGGCGAAACTGCGCATTCTGTCGCTCGCCTTCTCGGTCGCCTGGTGCCCTCTGCTCAGCGCCGGCACCAATCCCGATGCTCCACTGGGCGCCAATCTCAACGCCGTCAATGACTTCAGCGACGAATTCCCCTTCGTCAACCTGATGAAATCATCCCGTGACTGGATTCCGGGCAACGCCAATGGCTGCTTCGACTGCCGTGACCCCGGGGGCAATCCGGTCTGTCTGGCGCCCAATGCCTGTCCGGTGACGATCAATGTCGACGCCGATGGCTATCCCACCAGCCTGCTGCCGAATCAGGTGCTCACCACCATCGTCCATGCCGGCGGCACACCCGGTCGGCTGGCGCCGGGTAACTACACCATCCGCTTCGCCGGCCAGGGCACGCTGCAGCTGCTGGGCATGAGTCAAGTCAGCCAGAGCAGCGGCGAGATTGTCGCCAACCTGGCCAGCAGCAGCGGCAACAACATCGGCCTGCGGCTCACCGCAACCACGCCGGGCAATCCCTTGCGCGACGTGCAGATCCTGCCGCCCGGCGGCGTCTGCAGCAACGACGATCGCCGCAGCTGCGATGCCAGCAATCCCTGCGCCGGCGGCGGCACTTGCTCGCTGTTCACCAGTCCCGGCGTGGCCGAGGCGCAACTGTTCCAACCGCGCTTTCTGCGCAACTACGAACCCTTCCGCTTGCTGCGCTACATGGACTGGATGGAGACCAACAGTTCGCCAGTGGTGAACGTCTCCGACTATCCGACGCCGACCAGCGCTTTCTGGCACCGGGTGCCACCGCAGATCCTGGCAGCGCTGGGCAATCGCTTGCGCAGCGATATCTGGATCAATCTGCCACATCTGGCCAGCGACGCCTTCATCGACAACTTCGCCACGGTGCTGCGCGACAACTTCGCCAGCGATCGCAAGATCTATCTGGAGTACGGCAACGAGAACTGGAACGGCATCTTCTCGCAGAATGTCGAGATCCCGCGCCAGTTCTGCCCGGGCTTTCCCGATATTGCCGCCGGCTGCCAGAACGATGGCATTCCCGGCAATGGCATTGCCTGCGAGCGCGATCCCAACACCTTCTCGCTGGGCGCGGCGCAGGCGCCCTGTTTCGAGGCCCTGGTGCGGGCCTGGGGCGATCGCTCGATCGAGATCTTCGACCGCTTTGCGACCGTATTCGGCGCCTCGGCCGGTACTCGATTGGTGCGGGTCATCGCCGCGCAGGCGGCCAACCCGGATCTGGGCCGCCAGGTGATGGCCCGCAACGTCAGCGGCCAGAGCTTCACCGTGGCCAGCCGCACCGATGTCTACGCCAGCGCGCCCTACATCGGCACCGAATACTGCACGCCGGACAATGGCATCAATCCGGACACCAGCCCTGCGGTCTATGCCAATGTCGATGCCTTCCTGGATCATTTTTCGACCGAGGGCATGACCCGCGCCGTGGGCTTCATGAGCGCCAGCCGGGCCATGGTCAACAGCAACTTCCCGGGAATGCGCCATGTGGCCTACGAAGGCGGCCAGCATCTGGCGGGCATCGCTGGATTCACCTTCAACAACACCTGCAACACGATCTTCGATGCCGCCAATCGCAGCTCGCGCATGGAAGCCATCTATGAGACCTACTGGTCGAACTGGCGCCAGAACGGCGATGAGTTCGCGCATTTCTACACCACCGGTCGCTACGGACCCTTCGGTCGCTGGGGTTTGCTGGAGTTCCAGGATCAGGATGTCCTCACCGCGCCCAAATACCAGGCGCTGCTCGATCACAGCGCCGCCTTTCCCTGCCATTGGCCCAACTGTACCCAGAGCACCGGTGGCGGCAACAGCAATCCCACACTGAGCTACACGCCGGCCGCCGGCACCCTGGCGACGCCGGGCAGCGGCCCGGTCTTTCCGGGCGGCGGCGCGGGCAGCGCCAATGCGGCGATCAGCATCAGTGCCACGGGTGCCAGCGGCTCCGGCAGCACCAGCATCGGCAATTGCCAGATCAGTGGCAGCGGTGCCAGCGCCTTCGGCGCGGTGCAGATCACGCCGGCCGGGGGCGTGTTCAATGTGGGCACCAGCAGCGGCAATCTGGCGCTGAGCTGTCAGCGCGGCGCTTCCAGTTCGCAGGCCGTGCTCAGCTGCGATGAAACGCCGCTGGGAGGCGCTGCCGTAGCCCGCGTCTGGTCGCTCAGCTGCCCGGCTGCCACCGTGGCTCCCGATGCCATCTTTGCCAACGGCTTCGAGGGCAACGCGCCGCCCACCTGCACGCCGGCCGACGCCCTGGCCGATGGCGGGCTGGAAGCCAGCAATCCCAATACCGGCGCCAGCACCATCTGGATCTCGACCTCGACCAATTTCGGTACCGCCATCTGCCACAGCAACTTCTGCCCCAACGACGGCAACACCGCGCTGCCGCGCAGCGGCGCCTTCTGGGCCTGGTTCGGCGGCTTCAACGGCGCCGAGACCTCGACCTTGAGCCAGAGCGTGGTGCTGCCTGTGGGCGCCCCACGACATCTGAACTTCTTCCTGCGTCGCGGCCGCGTCACCGCGCCCTTCGACGCCGAGCTGCGGGTCAAGATCGACGGCAGCACGGTGCGTACCTTCAACGAGCCCAGCAGCGCCGAGGCCGACTACATCGCGCGCACCGTCGATCTCAGCAGCTTCGCCAACGGCCAAAGCCATCTGATCGAGTTCGAATACATCAACCCCGGCGGCAGCGGCACCTCCAATTTCGTCGTCGACGATCTCAGCGTGGTTTGCACGCCCTCGGGGAGCTGAGGCGATGGTCGATCCGATCAATGACGGCAGCACCGACGGAGACATGGCATGACTCGCAATCTCAGGTGGGTTCGAACGCTGGCTGTGAGCGCGGCAGTGCTGGGCGGCTCCCTGTTGCAGGCGCAAACCAATATCCCGGCCCTGGCCACGCCGAATATCGATCCGGTGGTGGGCGGCACCGTGAATGTGCTGTCGCGCATGAGCGATGGGCGCATCCTGGTCGGCGGCAGTTTCCAGCGCCTGGGTGAAATCGTCGCGAATGGCTGCGGGCGACTGCTGCCTGACGGCTCCGCTGATGGCAGTTTCCAGTGCGCCCGGCCCAATGCGGACCGATTTGCCCAGGACAGCAGTGGCCGTGTCTATGCGCTGCGCAGCGCCGGTGTCAACGACGCGCTGGTGCGACTGCAGGCCGGTGGCACTCTTGATCCGTCTTTCGCCACATCCAACCCGACCGGCAGCATCCTCGACATCCTGATCCTCGACGATGTGATTTATCTGGCTGGCACCTTCAGTGCCATCAATGGCCAGCCACGCGCCCGGCTGGCGAGACTGGATCTGGATGGCAGCCTGGATTCCGCTTGGACTCCGACCGCCGATAACACGGTGTCCCGTCTGCTGGCGCCGGGCGACGGGTTTCTGTACCTCTCTGGCGGCTTCACCAACATCAACGGCAGCGAGCGCGACGGGTTGGCCCGATTGCTGCCGGCGACGGCTGTGGTTGATGCCTGGCACCCGCTGATCACCGGCACTGGCGGTGTCTTTCCGATCACGGGGATGGATACCGACGGCAACCACCTGTACCTGTCCGGGGCGTTCACGGCGGTTCAAGGTCTGCCGCGCGCACGCCTCGCCAAGTTGGGACTGGATGCCGCTGCAACGGTGGATGCGGACTGGGCACCGCAGATTGTGAGCGCGCCTGATCCGTCGGGGCCGCGACTGATCAAGGTCATCGGCAATCATGTCTATCTGGGAGTGACCGGCGGTGGCATGAACGTGAGCAGCAATGGCGACTTCGCGACGGGTCGCTTGCGCAGGGTAGCCAGTGGCGGCACCGCAACGCTGGACCTCAGCTTCAATCCCCTTGCCGACGTCACAGGCACCAGCAGCGGCGGTCCGCTCAGCCTCATCAGCGGCGACGGCGGCGGTCGATTGTTTGTCGGCGGACAGATATCGCAGCTGTCGCTCGGGGCCATTCGTCTGGGTCTGGCAGCGCTCAACGCCGATGGCAGCGTCGACGGCCTGAGTGCGTTGACGGAAGCGCTGGTGCCGGCAAACGTGGCCAACCTGGCCTTCGATCCAGCCACCGGCAGCACCTATGTGCAGGGCACCTTCCTCAAGGTCAATGGCGTCTCGCGCCAGGGTCTGATCCGGCTGCTGGCCAGCGGCGCCGTCGATGGCGGCTTCCGGCCTGCCCCGACCCGTTACAGTGCGGTGGCCTACGCCAATGACGCCGTCTATGCCGCCGATGACGACGCTGGCTTGCTGCGCAAGCTGGATCGACTGACCGGCGATCCGGTGCCCGGCTACTCGCCTGTTGCCTACAGCAACAGCATCGCGCAGATCCGCATCGAGGGCGATCATGCCTATCTGCTCGGCAATTTCGTGCTCACTGGAATTACCCCACAGCTGACTAGCATCGCTCGTCTGGATCTTGCCACCGACAGCATTGATCAGACGTTCCGCTTCACGCCCAATGCGGGGGCATCGATCCTGTTCATGGCCCGCGATGCCGCCAGCAACAGCCTGTTCCTGACTGGGAACTTCAGCACTCTGAATGGCATCACGGTGAACCGAGTGGTTCGCATCGACAGCAATACCCTGGCTATCGACAGCGACTTTGCCCCGACCGTGCCGGTCATCCCCAGCGCCATGCTCAGCGACGAGTTGGGCGGCCTGTGGCTGCACGGCAGCTTCAGCACCATCAACGGCCAGACGTGCCGCGGCCCGGCGCGCCTGCTGATCGCCACCCAGGGTGGCCTGGACCCGGACTTTTCCTGCAACCGTGGCTTCGTCGGTGGCAACAGCATGGCGCTGGCGCGCGACTCGGTCTACATCAAAGGCAGCAATGCGATCAGTCGCTTCGTCCGCAGCGCCGGCGGCAGCGCCGACCCGGACTGGGTGATTGCCAATCCGCCGCTGTCTCTGGGTCTGACCGTGTTTGGCGACCGCCTTCTTGCGCACGGCAATTTCAGCAGCATCGCCGGCGCCAACCGCCAATCCCTGGCTGCCTTTCCGGTGGTCGAGTACTTCGGCCGCAGCGGCTTCGAATAAGCCAGCAGAGGAGCGCAACTCATGTTTCCACGCCTGCTACCGGCCCTGATCTGCGCGCTCGCGCTGGGCTTTTCCTCCGATTCCTGCGCCGGATCGAAGCTCAGCTACCGCGGCGAACTCCGGGATCGCGGGCTGCCTGCCGAAGGTCAGTACGACCTTCGATTCAGTCTGTTGCGCGAGAACGGCAGCATCCATGTCGCACCCGTCACGCTCTACGGTGTGGATATCCGCCAAGGCCAGATCTCGGTCGAGGTGGAGTTCGCTGCGGAATTGCAGCAGGCCGCGCCGCTGAAGCTGAAGACGGAAGTCGCCGCGGGCGGCGCCGGCTTTGTCGCCATCGGAGAACCCGTGCGTATTGATGCTTCGTCGGCGCTGGTGGGCGTGTGCTGGGATACCCAGGGCAATGCCGGTACCAACGGGGCCACTGACTTCCTCGGCACCACGGATGCCCAGCCGCTGGTGCTGCGCACCCGCAATGTACCGAGCCTGCGCATCGAACCCAGCACCGTGTTGTTCGGCGGCGCGCCGATTACCACCAACACACTGGCTGGGAGTGTGGCGAACTCCATCACTGCGGGCACCCGTGGTGCGGTCATCGCCGGCGGTGGGCTACCGAGCGGCAACAGCGACCCTGACTTCTTTCAGGAGGGCCCCAATCGAGTGTCCGACGCCTATGGCAGCGTCGGCGGCGGCTACTCGAACCAGGCCGGAGACAATGCCGGCACCGCCATCGACCGCCCCAATGCCACCGTGGCCGGCGGCCTGGGAAATACCGCGAGCGGCGCCTCCAGCGCCATCGGCGGCGGCCAATCCAATGTCGCCAGTGGCAGGTCGGCGACCGTTCCCGGCGGCGAGGGTAACGATGCGACTGGGACCACCAGCACCATCGGCGGCGGCCAGAACAACGAGGCGACGGGGAACAGCAGCGTGGTGGCGGGTGGATCTTTCAATCGCAGTTCGGCCAGTAGTGGCAGCGTCGGCGGTGGCATCTTCAATTCGGCGGTGGGCGTCAGCAGCACCGTCAGTGGCGGCGAAGGCAACTGCGCGGGTGGCACGGGCAGCTGGGCCGGCGGCATGCGTGCAGGCGTGCGACGGGGAACGGGCGCCGGTGAGTGTGTTGCCGGACCGCCGCCGTCGTCCGGCGACGCCGATGGCGATGAGGGCACATTCCTGTGGGCAGATGCACAAGCCACGCAGTTCAATTCGAATGGCCCGAACCGCTTCATTGTTCGCGTTGACGAGGGCGCCACTTTCCAGCGCCTGATCGGCAGCGAGACCAGTGCAAGGTCTCCTCGCGGCTATTTCAATGTGGTCCGGGGCGACTCCGGGCTGGCCCCCAGCAGCACGCCCTCGGCCAACGTGATCGGCAGCTTCGAAAGCGACGGCGATGCCTTTCTGGTGCTGACCACGCCAGCCGGCAGCAGCCGTGGACTGGTGTTTCGGAGCACGGTCAACAACAACGAGGCCGGTCTGGTGTACGCCAGTTCAGCCAGCGGATTGCAGTTCCTGTCCGGCAACTCGGTGCGCATGACCCTGGCTGGCACCGGTCAGCTCACGCTGAACACGCTGGGCAGCGCCGGCAGCACCACGCTATGCCGCAATGCCAGCAACCAGATCGCCAGTTGCTCTTCCAGTGCACGCTACAAGAACGACATCGACGATCTGCACCTGGGGCTGGATGCCGTGGCCCGCTTGCGACCCGTGGCCTACACCTGGAAGGACAGCGGAATGGCGGACATCGGCTTTGTCGCCGAGGACGTTGCGGCGCTGGATGAACGCCTGATCACCCGCAATGACGAGGGCGAGGTCGAGGGCGTCAGATACGATCGGCTGAGCGCTGTGCTCGCCGGCGCGGTGCAGGAACTTTCCGCGCGCGAGCGGGTGCAACAGGCAGACATCGAGGACTTGCGGCAAAAGCTGGCCGAACTCCGGGCTGAGGTACATGGCGCGTCGGTGCGGGAGCGCTGAAATGCAGCACACCAGGGCCTTGCTGATGGCCGTGCTGATCGCGCCCATGTGTCTTGCGGCGGATCCACCATCGGCGCGCTTCGCTCTTCACGGCGCCAGGATCGAGCTCGCCGAGCACGATGAAGCCGTCGAGCCTCGGTTCACGGTAGCGGCCCAGGCGCGATGGATGGCTCTGCCATCTGACGCCGAGCCCTCTCGCTTTGCGTTGAAAACCCTTGGCGGCGGCAGCTGCACCGCCGGCGGTGACGCTGTCTTCGGCAACGGTTTCGAATGACCCCACTCCTTCACCATTGCCAGGTGACCATGGTCCCGCCTGATCTGTCCGGCAACCGCGCCCGAGCCTTCCTGCTGCGCGCGCCCATTGATGAATTGGCACCTTCGATGGTAGCGGTACCCATTGTCCCGACCGGTTTCGAGGGACGCGGCGCTGGCGGCATCGACTTTCAGCCGGACCGGATGTACATCAGCGGCTTCGATTAGCGCTAGCCCGCATTTCTCACACCTGCGCGAGCAGATGCCCCCAATCTTCTAGTGGCACAAGGCGATTCCGAGGCACGCGCCAGTCACAGAGTGTTTGGCTGCATCTGCCCGCTTTGCGGACCTCGCTGGTTCTTTGCGACTATCGCTGCGTTGCTCCTCCTCGCCATGGAATCACCATTCCTCGTCGTCGCGCCTTGCGCTAGTCGCAAAGCCCTGCGCGATCTTCCGCAACAGGTGTGAGAAATGCGGGCTAGCTGGATCAGCGTCACGGTGGCCCCGCGCACGAAGGTACGCGCGGGCTGCGGACTTTGAGGAGGGCCGCGCGGCCGCTCTTGATTTGCAGGGGGCACAAGCCGGCGCCGCAGCGCCGCGCCCTCCACTCAGCAACACGACACCACACTCGGCCACCGACTCTGTGCAAAGGAACATAACACTGTTATATTGCCGCCATAACGGTGTTATTGAGATTCCATGAGCACGCCTTTGCCGAAAACCGTTGCCGCCAGCGAGACCCGCCGCAGCATCCTCGACCAGGCCAGCCAGCTGCTGGCCGAATCCGGCCCGGATGCGCTGTCGATGCGCAAGCTGTCACAGCGCATCGGCGCTTCGACGATCGTGCTGTACACCCATTTCCGCGACAAGCAGGCCATCCTCGACGAGCTCTACATCGAGGGTTTCGAACGGCTGCGCGCCGATCTGGCCCGCGTGCCCAGGCACGCCGATCCGATGCAACAAGTGATGGCGCTGGGCCGCGCCTACCATGCGTCGGCGGTGGCCAACCCCACCTACTACCAGCTGATGTTCACCCGCTGCGTACCCGGATTCGATCCCGCGCCACGCAGTCGCGAGGTCAGCAAGCAGGCTTTTCTGATGCTGGTTGCCGGTGTCAGACGCTGCATGGACGAAGGTGCGATTCCGGCCGGCGATGCCGCCCAGGTGGCGCATGTGCTGTGGGGCACGCTGCACGGCCTGATCAGCCTGGAACTGTTCGGCTATGCCCCCGGCTCACACAGCGCCGAGTCGCGTCTGGAACTCGCCATGCAGGTGATCCGCGAGGGCATGCGCCACCCCGACCCGGCGGAATCGGGGCGATGAGCCCGCACACCGCCATGAGCTGCCGCTGTGGGAGCGGCTTCAGCCGCGAAACGCGGTTGGCGGTAACTGTGGGAGCGACTTCAGCCGCGATCGCTGTCGGCAAGCACGCCTATCGCGGGCAGAGCCCGCTCCCACAGAAAGCCGCGAACCTTGATGCGCTACCCAGTGCCTGCACGAACCATCACCACTACACCCGAACCGGACCCGACCATGATCAACGGCACCCGCTACCACCCTGACATCGCCGCCCAGCCCTTTGATGCCGTCGTCATCGGCTCGGGCCTGGGCGGATTGACCTGCGCCGCGCTGCTGGCCAAGACCGGCAAGCGCGTGCTGGTGCTGGAGCGTCATTACACCGCCGGCGGCTTCACTCATTCCTTCAAGCGTCGCGGCTATGAGTGGGATGTGGGCGTGCACTACATCGGCGATGTGCACAAGCCGCACTCGCCCATGCGCCGGGTCTTCGACACCATCACCGACGGCCGATTGCAGTGGGCGAAGATGGACCCGGTCTACGATCGCATGGTGTTTCCGGACGCCACCTACGATTTTCACTCGGGCGTGCGCAACTTCCGGATCGGCCTCTTGCAGCACTTTCCCGAGGCCGGCCCCGACATCGATGCCTATCTGGCCCATGTGCGCCGCGCCAGCGGCACGGTGGCCGGGCATTTCGGTCAGCGCCTGCTGCCCGGCATGCTGCAGGGCGCCGCCGGCGCGGCGGTCAGGCGATTGAGTGGCGATTACTTTGGCCGCACCACCCATGAAGTGCTGAGCAGCTGCACCCGCAACCCCAAGCTCGCCGCGGTGCTGGCGGGTCAGTGGGGCGACTACGGCGCGCCGCCGAAGCAATCGAGTTTTGCCATGCACGCGCTGGTGGCCCAACACTATCTGGATGGCGCCAACTTCCCGGTCGGCGGCGCATCGCGAATCGCGGCCGAGATCATTCCCACCATCGAAGCCAGCGGCGGCGCCGTGCTGGTGGGGGCCGAAGTTGATCAGATTCTGGTGCAGCGCGGCCGAGCCGTGGGCGTACGCATGCTGAACGGCGACGATATCCTGTGTCCGCAGGTGATCAGTGCTGCGGGTGTGCACACCACCTGGTCACGGCTGTTGCCGCCAGAGGCGGCGGCGCAGAACGACATGCTGGAAAAGGTACAGGCACTGCCGCGCTCGGTCGGACATCTGGGTCTGTATGTGGGTCTCAAGGGCACGCGGCAGCAACTGGGACTGGAACAGGCCAACCTCTGGGTCTATCGCGACTACGATCACGATGCCTCGATCGCGCGCTTTCTGGCCAAGCCCAGCCGCGATTTCCCGCTGATGTACCTCTCCTTTCCCAGCGCCAAGGATCCGGCCTGGGATAGTCACTATCCGGGGCGTTCCACCATCGATGTGATCGCCCCGGCCCCGTGGAGCTGGTTCTCGCACTGGCAGGATCAGCCGTGGAAGAAACGCGGCGCCGATTACGAGGATTTCAAGGCGCAGCTGTCCGAGCGCCTGCTGGACGAGATCTACCGCCGTGCCCCCGGTGCGCGCGGGCAGGTCGATCACTTCGAGCTGTCCACACCGCTGTCCACCGCGCATTTCAGCAACTACGCGGCCGGCGAGCTGTATGGACTGGAACACAGTCCGTATCGCTTTGCGCAGCGTTGGCTGACCCCGAAAACGCCGATCAAGGGCCTGCATCTGACCGGCCAGGACATCTTGTTCTGCGGTGTCGGTTCGGCGCTGATGTCGGGCGTGCTCACCGCCGCCACGCTGCTGGGCCCCAAACTATTGCGGGTGGTGCCCGATCTGCTGGCGGGGCGCTCGGCGGGTCTGGCCAGCGCGCTCAAGCGCCTGGTGCCGAAGACACCGACGACACCGACTCGCCATCTCCCAGTGCCCGAGGCGCAACCGCTGTGGTTCGAAGCCCGCTGTGTAGAGATCGAAACCCTCACAGACGACTGCAAGGCCTTCCGCTTCCGCTGCGATCGCGCCGATATGCGCCGCTATCGTCCAGGCCAGTTCGTGACCATCGAAGCCGAGATCGGCGGCCAGCGCCTGTGCCGTTCCTACACGCTGTCCTCCAGCCCCACCCGCCCCGACACCTTCGAAGTCACGGTCAAGCGGGTGGCCGCCGGTCCGTTTTCCAACTGGATCTGCGATCAACTGCAGGTGGGCGACGATGTGCGCATGAGCGGCCCCTTCGGCGAATTCAGCTGCGCACCCCGGCCGCGACCGAAGCTGCTGTTGCTCTCGGCCGGCAGCGGCATCACGCCGATGCTGTCGATGGCGCGCTGGATCGCCGACAAGCAATCCGAAGTGGACGTGGTCTTCCTGCATGTCGCCCGACGCCAGTCCGAACTGATCTTCGCCCGCGAGCTCAAGCAGTTGGGCAAGCAGCACACCGGCACCCGGGTGCGCATCTCACTCAGCCAGGAAGCCGAGGGCAGCAGCTGGCGCGGCGCCCGCGGGCGCCTGAGCGCGGCCATGCTCAAGCGCGCTGCGCCCGATCTGGCCGAGCGCGAGGTCTACCTGTGCGGCCCCGAAGGCTTCATGGCCAGCGCCCGCATGCTACTCGGGGATGCCGGGCTGCCGCCGGCTCAGCTGCACGAAGAAAGCTTCGATGTCAGCTCGGGCGTCTCCGGCAGCGGTGGCCGCGTCGAGTTCAGCGCCTCCGGCAAGACCATCCAGGCCAGCGGCAGTGAATCCCTGCTGGAATTGGCCGAAGCCAGCGGCATCGCCGTCGCTTCAGCCTGCCGCACCGGCCATTGCGGCGAGTGCAAGGTGCGCTGCCTGTCGGGCGCGGTCAGCATGGTGGTGACTGACGGGCTGTCCGCAGATGAACTGGCTGATGGCTATGTGCTGACTTGCGTGGGCGCGGTGAATGGGGATATCAGGCTGGCAGCTTGACCCACGGGGCACGGGGCACGGGGCACGGGGCACGGGGCACGGGGCACGGGGCACGGGGCACGGGGCACGGGGCACGGGGCACGGGGCACGGGGCACGGGGCACGGGAAAGGCTACGGGCTTCGGGCTCTTGTGGGTCCAGACTCGTCTGGACCCTTTTTCAGCACCTCGCCAGAACGTAGCCCGGGTAAGCGCAGCGCACCGGGGGATGCCTCGCAATAAGCCCGGGGTGCGCTGCGCTTACCTGGGGCACTGGCTGGACCCAAAACCCCGCCGAGAGCGTCCAGACAAGTCTGGACCTACAGAAGCGCAGGACCAGCCGCGACGTCGACTCAGGACCCGCTGAGCTCAACCTTGGTCAAGGCCCAACAGCCCTGCACGCGCTCGAAGTGATAGCGATGGCCGTAGACATCGGTATCGCAGGAAGACTGGAAGAAGTCACGGCTGTCCAGGCGCGCGGAGGTCGTTTCGCAAAGTTCACCCTCGCTGCCGGCCAGTTCCGCCTCGCGCTCGGGCGTGATCAGCGGAAAGGACTCCAGATCGACATAGGCCGAGCGCAGCACCATGTCCGGTTTTCCGAAGGCCGAGCCATTGCCCACCGCCAGTGGAAACACGATGCGGGACTGGCGGAATTCAGCATCCTGCTTGAAGTGCGTGACAAAGGCAGGGAAGGACTCCCGCGGCTCGCATCGTGCCGGAGGCCCATCCTCGGCAAAGCCTGCAGCAGGCGCGAGCAGCAGTGCCAGACACAACCCATGCCAACGGCTATTCATGATGCAACCTCGGATTCAAATGAAATGGATCGGCGCGCGGCCCAGGACGGCACGCAGCCAAGCCCCAGAAACGGTCGGGCCCCGGCACATTAGCATCACATCGGAAAACGGGGCTGAAAGGGCAGCGGGTGTCGGCTTCGCAGCGTCAACAGGGCCGTGCCAAACATGTCGTAACGCATTGAATGAGGGCACGAGGGCAAGAGGGGGAGAGCACGAGGGCGCGAGGGCACGAAGGCACGCAAGATCAAGAGCTCACCGCAGGGCTGCCCTTGCGTGCCCTCGTGCCCTCGTGCCCTCGTCTACAGCTCCCAACGAAACCCCAGGCTCCAGTAGTCCTGCTCGGTGTCGGCGAATCCGAACAGGCGCCGGTAGCTGAGGAAACCACTCTGACCTCCAGCGAACTGCATGGCCAGTGACAGCGAGGCTTCGCCGTAGCGGGCGTCGACACCGGCGGTAGGCAGCAGGAATTCCTGGCTCTGCGGGTCATTGACGAAACTGCCGCGGATCACGCCGGCCTCGT
The DNA here is from genome assembly GCA_024234055.1 of Rhodanobacteraceae bacterium. Taxonomy (NCBI): domain Bacteria; kingdom Pseudomonadati; phylum Pseudomonadota; class Gammaproteobacteria; order Lysobacterales; family Rhodanobacteraceae; species Rhodanobacteraceae bacterium. The sequence goes on along the minus strand of JACKOW010000001.1, from coordinate 506,749 downwards.
TCTCGAACTGGGCCACCCAGTAGGCGTCAAACTGCGGCAACAGCACGCCATGACGCGTGGAGACCGCCCACTGCGAACCGAACCCCAGTCGTGCCAGTCTGGACTGCACTCGCTGCTCCTGAAGAGCCACGGCAAAGGCATCGCTACCCTCGACTGCGGTTTCGGCAAAGGCGTCGACGTCGAAGCGCGAATACTCCAGTGCCGCTCGCGGACCGAAATTCCAGTTGCCGCGCTGCCAGTCGAAACCGGCAGAGAGGGTGGCCATCAGCAGCGTTGTGTCGGGTGATCCGCGCAGGACGTCTACCGTGGTGAAGCTCTCTTCGTCGGTCTGGCCGGAAAAGGTCGCGATGCGAGTCTGTTTCAAGCTGCCCTTGCCGTAGCCCAGGCTGCCGTCGACCCAGCCTTGGGCGAAGGCCCGGCTGAAATACAGATTCAGGGCATTGCTGCGCAGGCCCAGTTCGCCGCTGTCGCCGCTGAGATCGGCATCGAAGCGGTTGCGGGTATAGGCCAGCCCGAACACCCAATCGAGGCCTACACGCTTGTCAACGCCGAGCATGAAGGCCGAGGAATCGTTGCTGTAGCCGCTTTCGAGGGCGTTCGACTGGCGCTTTCCATCACCCAGGGTCACGGTGGCAAACAGCCCGATGCCGCTGCCCAGCAATTCATTGTCCCCGGCCAGTTGGGCAGACAGGGGTAGCGCGCCGTTGCCACCCAGCAACTGCGAATCAACCAGCGCCACGCCGGCGCCGCCGCCGTGGCGTACCGCTTCAAGGCGCCGCCCCAGCGCGCCCATCTGGGTACCGGCGAGCATGCGAAAGCCACGGCGCTGACTGGAGAACTCCTCCCCCAATACGCCACGCAGGCTCTGAATGAGCTGTTGCGCAGCGCCGGGATCGCGCAGTGCCAGCCGCAGCAGCTGGCAGCGCCGGTCCAGCTCGCTGCCCGGCGGCGGTCGATTGGTGGCGCAGAGCTGTCCCAGATTGCTCAGCTGCGAGGCCACCAGCGGATCCGGCACGGTGGCGACGATCTGCTGCAATCGATCACCGAGCGAAGATGGATCGTCATCGTCATCGCGGATGAGCAGGCTGAACTCGCGCGAAGGACCGGGCTGATAACAGTCACTCGGGCGCAGCACGATCAGCACCGTCTCGTCGGGCTCCGAGAGTTGATCGTCGATGATCATGATCGGCACGCTGGCCATCATCCCGCCCTCGGGGATGCGCGGCACCGACATCGCCAGACGGAAATCTTCGTCCGGTCGGGCGCTGCCGCCAGCGAGATCCAGATCGATGCAGACACCGCCTGCCGGAGCCGGCTCATTCAGCCTGAGCTCGATACGTACCGGTTGCAGCGTGCCCTCGGTGGCGATGGCGCGGTCGACCGTGATGTTGAGCACTGGCATGGCACCGGCGACATTGGCGCACACCAGCAGAGCGAGTCCGGCGCTGCGCCAAGCCAGGTCAATCAGATTCCTCATCGCAGCCTCGCTGTTCGACGGTCAGTTTCACGCCGATCCTACCCAAGAGCCGGCGACGGCGCACGGCTGCATCCGATGAGCGGCACGGCGACAGACCCATGCCGCAGCGAGGGCATCGCATCGGCTTCAAGTTGCATCGGCTAGTATCGCCGGCCGTTTTGCGCTGCAGCCGAGGACCGCCGAAGGGCGGCGGCGGCGCGGGACTCGAACCCACCCAGCGAACTCATCGGAATCACTCCATGAAGATCCATGTCATTTCCATTGCCCTGGGCCTTGCCCTGGCGACCACTTTCAGTGCCGGCGCCCAAGCCGGCGACACCACGCCAGCGGCGGCTGCCGTTGCCAAACAGGAGAACAACGCCATGATCACCACCGCCAGTGGCCTCAAGTACGAAGTGCTGACCGAAGGCAGCGGTCCGAAGCCCGCTGCTACCGATACCGTCACCGTGCACTACAAGGGCACGCTCACCGACGGCAAGGTCTTCGACAGCTCCTACGACCGCGGTCAGCCGCTGAGCTTCCCGCTGAACCGCGTCATCAAGGGCTGGACCGAAGGTCTGCAGCTGATGTCGGTGGGCTCCAAGTACCGACTTACCATTCCCTCCGAGCTCGGCTATGGCGCCGCCGGTGCCGGCGGCGTGATTCCGCCGAACGCGACGCTGATCTTCGAAGTCGAACTGCTGAAGATCAACTGAGCCTGCTGGCCTCCGGACCCGGATGCGTCGGGTCTGGAGGTCGCCCCCGGACCGCACCTGGGCCGATCTGCGGTGCGCAGAGACCCCGGCTGTTCATGCTTCCACGCGGGGAGCGCATCGACGCAGCGGGCTTGCCCGCATTTCTCACACCTGCGCGGGCAAGTGCAGCCGTACACTCTGCGTGCTGTGTCGCCACCGATTCGCCTTGCGCCACAACGGAATCGCGGCATCTGCACGCGCAGGTGTGAGAAATGCGGGCTAGAGTGCCTCGCCGGGCCTGGCGGGCTATCCTTCCCGGCTCACTTTTGCGCGTAGCCCCAGCCCATGGACAAGAGTTTCGAACCCAAGCCGATCGAGGCCCGCTGGTATCCGGCCTGGGAACAGTCCGGCTATTTCGCGCCCAACGGGGCCGGTGAGCCCTATTGCATCCAGCTGCCGCCGCCCAATGTCACCGGCACGCTGCACATGGGCCACGCCTTTCAGCAAACGGTGATGGATCTGCTGATCCGCTACCAGCGCATGAGCGGCAAGAACACGCTGTGGCAGTGCGGCACCGATCATGCTGGCATCGCCACCCAGAAGATCGTCGAAAACCAGCTGGCTGCTCAGGGCAAGAGCAAGCATGACCTCGGCCGCGAGGCCTTCATCGCCAAGGTCTGGGACTGGAAGGAAGAATCCGGCTCGACCATTACCAGGCAGATGCGGCGCCTGGGCGCTTCCTGCGACTGGTCGCGCGAACGCTTCACCATGGACGAAGGCCTGTCGGCTGCGGTCAAACGGGTGTTTATCGAGTGGTATCGCGCCGGCCTGCTGTATCGCGGCAAGCGTCTGGTGCATTGGGATCCGGTGCTTGGCACGGCAGTCTCGGACCTGGAAGTCGAGAACATCGAGAAAGACGGCCATATGTGGTCCATCCGCTACCCTGCCGCCGAAGGCAGCGACAGCGTGGTGGTCGCCACCACGCGCCCGGAAACGATGCTCGGCGACGTCGCCGTGGCCGTACACCCGGACGACGAGCGCTACCAGCACCTGATCGGCCAGAGGCTGAAGCTGCCGCTGACCGACCGTGAGATTCCGGTGATCGCCGACGAGTACGTGGACCGCGAATTCGGCACCGGCTGCGTCAAGATCACGCCGGCGCACGATTTCAACGATTACCAGATCGGTCAACGCCATCACATTGCGCCGCTGACGATTTTCACGCTGGACGCCAAGGTCAACGACAACGCGCCGGCCGCTTATCAAGGCATGGATCGATTTGCCGCCCGCAAGCAGATCGTGGCCGACCTCGAAGCGCAGGGATTGCTGGTGGAGATCAAACCGCACAAGCTGTCACTGCCGATCAGCCAGCGCTCTGATGCAGTGATCGAACCGATGCTGACCGATCAGTGGTTCCTCGACCTGACCCGCGATGAACTGCCCGACGGCCGCCCCGGCGGCAAGCGCGCCATCACTGACCCGGCGCTGGCAGCGGTGACCGAAGGCCATATCAAGTTTGTGCCGGAAAACTGGAAGACCACCTATGTGCAGTGGCTGACCAACATCCAGGACTGGTGCGTCAGCCGCCAGCTCTGGTGGGGTCACCGCATACCGGCATGGTTCGATGATGCCGGCAATATCTTCGTCGGCGAAGACGAAGCCGACGCCCGCGCCTTCGGAGACACCGCCCCGGTCGGCGCCCTCCGCCAGGACGAGGATGTGCTGGACACCTGGTTCAGCTCGGCCTTGTGGCCGTTTTCGACCTTGGGGTGGCCTGGTGAAGCGGGTGCACGGGAAACGGGGCACGGGGCAGGGGAAGAGCTGGCCGCCGCTAGCGTCAGAAGTTCTGCCCAGACCGGTGCCGAAGGAATAGATCGTAGCGAGGAGCCCGCTTCTCCCGTGCCCCGTGCCCCCTGCCCCGTGCCCCCGTCCCAGGCCAACTGGCAAACCGACCAGATCTTCCTGCCCTCCGACGTCCTCGTCACCGGCTTCGACATCATCTTCTTCTGGGTGGCGCGCATGGTCATGGCCACGACTTATTTCGTCGGGCGCCAGGCGGATGGCAGCTACGAGGAGCGCTATGCGCAGCTGAAGGATCGGGTGCCGTTCAAGACCGTCTACATCAACGCCATCGTGCGTGATGCCGAAGGTCAGAAGATGAGCAAGTCCAAGGGCAATACCATCGATCCGCTGGATCTGATCGATGGCATCAGCCTGGAAGAGCTGGTGCAGAAATCCACCGCCAGCCTGCTGATCCCGCAGGTGCGCGAGAAGGTCGAGAAGCGTCTGCGCAAGGAATATCCCGAGGGTATCAACGCCGTCGGCGCCGACGCCCTGCGCTTCACCTTTGCCGCACTGGCCACTCACGGCCGCACCATCAATTTCGACCTGAAGCGCTGCGAGGGCTACAAGAATTTCTGCAACAAGCTGTGGAATGCGGCGCGCTTTGTGTTGATGAATGCCTCGGAGGAGCCGGGACTCGGGACTCGGGACCCTATGGAGCCGGGACGCGGGACCCGGGACCCGGGACCCGGGACAGAGCAGTCAGTAGCAAACTCTATCGATAGCGCGCTGGATCGAATGGAAGCCGGAATTGCCGCCATTGAGCAGCGTGCCGTCGAAGCGGGCCTTTCCCCGGGTCCCGGGTCCCGGGTCCCCGGTCCCGGCTTTTCTGGGTCCCCGGTCCCCGGTCCCGGCTCTTCTGGGCCCCTGAGCATCCCCGAACGCTGGATCCTCACCGAACTCTCGAAAGCCACCGAGGAATTCCACGCCCAGATTGCGGCCTATCGTTTCGATCTGGCGGCGCAGGCGCTGTATGACTTCGTCTGGAACGAGTACTGCGACTGGTTCCTGGAACTGTGCAAGCCGGCGCTGGCGGGCGATGACGCGGCCGTGCGGGCGGGCACCCAGGCCACGCTGCTGCGGGTGCTGGATGCGGTGCTGCGCTTGCTGCACCCGATCATCCCTTTCATCACCGAGGAAATCTGGCAGCAGCTGGCGCCGCGCCAGGGGGTGTCCGGCGCCACCATCGCCACCCAGACACTACCACAGGCGGCCGATTTCCCGCGCGATGCCGCGGCGGTCTCTGATATCGAGTGGCTAAAGGCCGTGCTGAGTGGCGTGCGCAAGATCCGCGGCGAAATGAACATCGCGCCCGGCAAACTGCTGCCGCTGATCTTCAGCGACGGTGGGGCCAGTGATCGGGAGCGATACGCACGATTTGCGGCTGCCATCGCCTTCATCGCCCGCCTCGACAGCGCCGCGATGCGTTGGCTGGGTACCGAGGAAGTCGCGCCGGCCTCCGCCTCGGCCGTCGTTGGAGAGCTCAAGTTGCTGATTCCTCTCCTCGGTCTGATCGATGTAGATGCCGAACGGAAGCGCCTGGCCAAGGAAATCGCCCGTCTGGAGGGCGAAATCAGGAAGTGCGAAGGCAAGCTCGGCAACGCCAGTTTCGTGGCCAACGCCCCGGCCGCTGTGGTTGAGCAGGAAAAGCAGCGGATCGCAGATTTCACAACCGCGATCAAGGGCTTGCGCGAACAGCTGGGCAAACTCGAGGAATAGGGACTGCGCGGCAGGCAGCATGAGTGCGTGCGAGTCCCGGTCGCCCCTGGCGGTGCGCTTGTTCGCGCATCAAACTGGGGGCGAGGGGCAGGGGGCAAGGGACCCACGTTGCGGCACCGGCGGATCATGCGACGAGGTTGGACCCTTGCCCCCCTGGCCCCTGCCCCTTTCCCCCTTCTTCCTGGTTCAGCGAATCAATGGGGTAAGTCTTGTTTGGTGAGGTCGCGGATAGGCGCCCGCTGAACCTCAGCGGCCGGTACCGGGGCAGAGGCCCGGCTACCGGCGTCGCTACGCGGGACTGAACTGCCTTCCCGCGGAGTGTTTTTGCTTTAACATGCACGCACCCCTCTACGGATGATCCTCATGGCCAGAGGACGCAGACCCGGCCCCATCCCAGGCCTGGCCCAGCGCGAACGACAGATTCTTGACCTGTTGTATCGAATGGCGCCGGCAACCGCAGCAGAAGTCCAGGAGGCGATGGACCCGCCCCTGACCAATGCCACGATTCGGACCATCCTGCGTGCTCTGGAGGTCAAGGGCTATGTGGGCCATGTGGTCGACGGCAATCGTCATGTGTACACACCCCGACAGTCGCCGACAGCGGCGGCTCGCAAGGCTTTCGACCGGATCGTGTCGACTTTCTTCAGCGGCTCGCTGTCGACCGCCTTCGCGCACCTGCTCGACCGCGATGCCGAACGCATGAGCGATCAGGAATTCGACCAACTGGCCCGGTTGATCGAAGAGCAGCGCCAGCGGCGCAGTGAGAAATGACCATGATTCTGGTCAAGTTGAGCTTGTTGCTGGGCCTGGCTGTGGGCCTTGGCCTGTTCCTGCGTCGGCGCCAACCGGCCTTGGGGCACACACTGCTGATGTTGTTGCTGTGCGCAGCAGCCCTGATCTTCGCTGGACCCACGCTGCCGCGGTTCCAGCCGCTGTACTGGGTGATCCCGGCGGAGTTGCCGTCCAGGCCAGTACCCTCGCAGTCGGTAGCGCGGGACACCACGAATGTTTCACCACCCGACGATTTGCTGATCAGGATTCCTGCAGCGCCCGAGCTGACCGCGCCTGCGACTGCGCCCGCCGGGAAGCAGACCATATGGTTCTGGCTCTGGATGAGTGGAACGGCCCTGCTCGCCCTGGCCTGGCTGCTGGCACTGTGGCGCAGTGCCGTGATCGTACGCCAGGCTCGTCTGCTGTCGACGACTGCACAGCGGCGACTGGGAGTCTGCACCGAGGGCCAGCTCGACATTCGAGTCAGCAAGGTCGCGGATTGCACCTTCCTTTGGCCCGGGCGACGCGCTGCGGTGATCATTCCACAGCGGTTGTTGGCCGCCAGTCCGGAGGAACTGCGCTCGCTCATCGCCCATGAGCTGACGCACTTGCAGCGCGGGGACAGCTTTCGCTTCCTGCTGGCGCGCGCCGTGACGCTGCTGCTGTGGTTCCATCCGCTGGCCTGGTGGGTCGAGAGCCTGTCCCGGCAGTGTGCCGAACTGGCCTGTGACGATGCGGCAGCAGGAACCGATGCGATCACCCGAGAAAACTACGCCAGCGCACTGCTGCAGCTGGCCCGCCGAGGTCCGGCGGCTGCGCGTGGGGTCGGATTTGCGCATCTCGGTGGCGGTTTGCGTTTGCGCATTCGGCAACTGCTGAAACCCGCCAGCGTCATGTGGAGCCGTCGCAGTCGCGTCGCCCTGGGGTTTGCCGCCGGCCTGTTCGGACTCGTCGCTTGGGCGGCGCAGGCCGTTCCGCAGACGACGGTGCCGGTGGAAGATCTGGTGGCGGGAATTCAACCCGTCTTGACACCCCATCGCTTCCGGGTGCTGTCCAGCGATCAACTGCAGATCGCCACTTTCTACGATGGGGCGGCGACCGGCGCTGCCCGGGTGGAAGTGGAACTGCTCGATGGTTCAGGCTCACGCAATGCCTGGCTGGAGATCGGTCCCCTGGAGAAGTTCGACCACAGCCTGGCCCGGCGACAAGTGCAGTTGCGCCCCGGAGTCGTGGCCAGTGGCCGCTTTCGGGTCAGCGGCGTGCAACCCGACGGCATGGTTGATGGCATAGCGGTGGCGATGGCCCAGCTCAATGCCAAAGGCCTGCTGGATGTCCGACGATCCAGAGACACCGGCAATGGGCAAATACCGAAAACCGTGTGTTCCTGGCCGCTGGCCTTCAGTTCCGAGCGCATTGAAGCGCTGTCCATTTCCACACCGAAGTGGGAAATGGACACGCTCTATCGCTTGCTCTGCGGGGCAGACATCGTGGCCGACGGGCTGCATCAGATCTGAACTGCAGCCCGGATGCCGCCCGACCAAGGCGCGTATCAGCTACTCGAAGCCATCCCGGAACACCGCGGGACCCGGGAATTCGTAGACCACGCCCCGATTGGTGGCACCACCGGAAGCATTCAGATTGACGGGCGCCCCCACCAGAACATTCTCGCCGAAGTAACGCGCGGTATAACCAAACAGATTGTTGGGCGCAGGCAGCGGACGGGCATAGCGATAGACCCGAACCACCGGGGCGTTCAACGGCACATCGAGGTCGAAACCAAACACGGCGCCCAGCGTGGAAGGGAGTCCGCCCCCTTGCATGTAGGCGATGTCGGTCATCAAGGCATCCCCATCGCGCAGATCGACATCAAAGCCGAACTGGTGGGCATTCTGGGGATCATCCGGCAAGTACAGCGATCCGGCCTGCCAACCTGAAGCGCTGTCAGGATCGTAGTCGAAACTGGACACACCGCCGGTGACCTGCGAACGATTGGTCCACTTGGCGCCAGGCGCGCCAACCAGAGCCTTGTTGCCGCGGGTACGGTCGATCACCAGACTGAATCCGAACTTGGCTGCCACGGCGGAATCGTAGATGGAAGGCACGGGCAGCTGACCCGAGCTTTCCCACTGTTGGGTCACGTCGTTGAGGCGATAGACATAGACGCGGCCACGCACGTTCTCTCCCGGCGCGCCGACCAGGAGCATGTCCGCACTCATGTCGACGGCGGCTGCGAAGCGCCCACCCACTTCGGCATTCGCACCTGAGGAGAGTATCTGGCCAGCCACCCAGTTGGTCCCGTTGAAGCGCCAGAGATGCAGGCGGCCGCGATCGCCGTCGTCAAAGGGCACACCTACCGCCGCGAAATCGCCGTAGGTAGCCACCGAAACCACACCCTCCTGAGTGCCGGGAGACGTCAGCGTTGGGGTCAGCGTCTGCTGCACGGCCAGCGCCTGATAGACCGTTCCCGCTGCCGGATTGACCTGACCGATCATGTGGCGATCGCCGAAACGATCACCCGAAATTCCGAAGTAGCCTTGGGTCACATCGCCACCGGGAGGCGTCACCAATGTGGCGGCGGCGGTGAAGCTGCCATCAGGATTGGAGAGCTGACGGACCACGCGCCCGACGAAGGAGAGGCCGTTGGTCGTGGTGGGTGCACCTACCAGCAGCTGTTTGGGCACAACGGCGGACCGATCGAAGGGAATCAGCATGGCGCCTTGACCGCTGGCGTTGGTGACGCTGAGTTCGTTTCGGACCTCCTCCACCGAAATGGTGGTGATGTTTCCCGCACCGGCCGATCCCCAGACGCACAAGGCCAATCCCGTTGCTGCCAGTCGGCCGGCCAGCGACGGTCCAACCGTAAACTGTGTTTTTTTACACATCATAGGCTCCAGAAAAGACCGCCGAGCGGTCAATGTTATTAGTCTAACACTCTGGGTCGGAGGCGGAAGTGCTCCACGCCTGGCAGGTCTGCGCTTTCCCGCTGGCGTCCGGGATAGGAAGCTGTAGCAGCGATACCGGGTCTTTCGGATCCAATGTCCCTCGACGGCCCAGGATGAGCTGGATCGCCGAGGGATTTTTCATGCCCCGGCCTTCTCAGGGCATGATCACGCTGTCGATGACATGGATGACGCCATTGCTGCCGGCGATATCGGTGGCGGTGACGTTGGCGCCGTCGACCATGACCTGACCACCGTCAACCTTGATCGTGACCTCACCGCCCTGCACGGTCTTGGCGCTGCTCAACTTGACCACATCCGCTGCCATCACCTTGCCGGCCACCACGTGGTAGGTGAGGATCGCGGTCAACTTGTCCTTGTTCTCGGGCTTCAGCAGGCTCTCGACGGTGCCAGCAGGCAGCTTCTCGAAGGCGGCATTGGTGGGCGCGAACACCGTGAACGGACCCTCGCCGCTCAGGGTATCGACCAGTCCCGCTGCCTTGAGCGCCGCCACCAAGGTAGAGAAATCCGGATTGCCGACGGCGATATCGACAAGGGTCTGCTGCTTCATCGCACCGCCTTCCTCGTGATGGCCGGCAATGGCCAGCGGAGCAAACACGAGAGCAGCGCAGGTACCAAGGATCGGAAGTAGTTTCATGGGATCAGCCTTGTAGGAAAAAGGGAGCGCATCAAAGCGGCGCAGATACAGATTGAACGGGCGCACATGCGCAGCGCGTCTGTTCCTTGTGCAATCGGCCTTGACCTTGGTGAGGCGGGCATTGACATTGATGAGACTGCCGTGAGCGCTGTTCCAGCGAAATCCAGCCACTGGCGGAATTCGAAGCCGCAGAGCTCAACCCTGCGCCACCCCGCACAGCCGTCTCAGCGCCTGTCCCCTGTCCCCTGTCCCCTGTCCCCTGTCCCCTGTCCCCTGTCCCCTGTCCCCTTGCCTCTTGCCCCTTGCCCCTTGCCCCTTGCCCCGTTCCCCGTGCCCCGTGTCCCGTGCCCCGCTCCCCGTGTCCCGTGTCCGATTCCGCCTCTATAATTGCGTTTCCGCCACTCCCGACCGATCGGTCAGTGGCGCAATCTGTACTCACCGCGGGCCGAGCCCCGCAAGTACAGCAAGGAGCATCACCATGAACGCCATTCCCTTCATCGCTGCCACGCTGATCGCATTGAGCGGCTCTGCGCGCGCCGAAGACGCTATCCAGGACGCAGACCCGGTCTTCATGGCCGGCGGGCAGTACACCGCTGCGCTGGAACAACACACCGGTCACTGGCGGCTGCTGCCGGCTGACGCTCAGGATCGCGAAGTGGTCAGCGATTGCGCCCAGCAGGTCTATCTGCCGCGCGGCCTGTGGCTGATCAATCGCAACCGCCAGGGTCAGGCTGAGCTGATTGCCACATCCGGCACCGCATTGCCGCCCGGTCATCGCGAGCGCATTGCCCTGGTGTCCTGCGAAGCCGCAGGCGCCCATCCCAGCGCCCTGCGCGCGCCGGCCAGTCTGATCGACTGGCTCAGCGACAACGTCGGCGCCGTCCTGGTCGACGAGTGATGTCCATGGAGCCGGCAACGCCCCCGCTGCTGAGACTGGGCATTCTGGCGCTCGACGGCTGCCTGCTGTCGAGCGTCGCCGGGCCCATCGACGCGCTGCAGATTGCCGAGAAGATCGCCAATCTGCGACAACCCTCCATGTCGCCACGCTTTGTCAGCCATGTGCTCAGCGCCCGGGGTCAGACCCGCGTGCGCACCAGTCATGGCCTGGTGCTGGAAGGCATTGAGACGGCGGACGTGCCGCTGGACGTGCTGCTGGTGCCCGGCATCATGGCCGACCAGCCACATGCCTTCTGCGCCCGCGCCGACGATTTTGGTCCCGAGATCGACTATCTGCAGCAACGTCGGGCCGCTGGCGTGCGCGTGGCGGCTTCCTGTAGCGGCACACTGCTGCTGGCCAAGAGCGGATTGCTCGACGGTCGACGGGCCACCACCAGCTGGTGGCTGGGCGCCACCTTCCGCAAGTTCTTTCCGGCGGTGAATCTGGATATCGAGCAGATGCTGGTCGAAGACGAGGGCGTACTGACCACCGGCGCCGCCACTGCCATCCTGAATCTGGTGTTGCGCCTGATCGGGGAAGTGGCCGGAGACGATCTGGCACAGCAGGTGGGGCGCATGCTGGCCATCGATACCGAACGTCAGAGCCAGGCACCCTATGTCAGCATGGCCATGCTGGAGCGCCCGCGCACCTCTCTGGCCGAGAAGGCCGAGCGCTATCTGCGACAATCGGTGGACGCCGACATCAGCGTCAGCGCCCTGGCCGACCATTGCGGTACCAGTGAACGCAGCTTGCTGCGCCACTTCAAGTCGCATTATGGGGTGACGCCACTGGAGCACATCCAACGCCTTCGGGTAGAGCGCGCCAAGGCCCTGCTCGAGACCACCCACCTCAGCTTTGACGAAGTCGTGGAGCGCTGCGGCTACAGCGACGTCTCCAGCTTCCGCAAGCTGTTCAAGCGTGCCACAACCCTGACCCCGGCCGACTACCGCGAGCGCTTCCGCCTTCGCGCCCGCGCGTGAGGGCCCGCCTCTCCCCAATCGCCAGGACGGCAAAAGAACTTCCTGATCCGCAAAGGACGCAAAGGGCGCAAAGAAAGCAGAGGCAGAAACGGCCTTTACGGGCGGCTGATTGACCTCTGCAAACAGGTGCCCGGAGATTCTCGCGGAAAGCAGCATTGCCCAGGGTCATGCTGCTTTTGCAGAGAGCTTCGGCTTTCGAAAGAGGACTCCGTACGCGAAAGCGCATCCCTAACGACTTCGCTCTCCTTTGCGTCCTTTGCGGACACACGCTCTTCCGCACTATAGCCGATGAATCTGCACGCCCTCGGGCAGCTCGATGTCCACTGCAACGGGCAGGTGGTCAGACAGCTGAAAGCTGGGCGCTTCGTAACGCAGCGGATGGATATCGTGCGAAATCAGGATGTGATCGATGGCGCGGTCCGGTTGCCAGGCCGGATAGGTGGGCAGCGCATGAGGGCCGGGAACGGCCAGGCCGCTGCGTTCCATGAAGCGACGGAATCCCGGACTGTTGGGCTGGCAGTTGAAATCGCCCATCACCACACTGTGGCGATAGGGCGACAGCAAGTCATGCAGGAAATCGAACTGGCGAGCGCGCGCCTGCGAGCCCAGTGACAGATGCGAAATCGCTACCGCCAACGACTCCCGGCCCTCGCCGAAGACCGCCAGCAAGGCACCTCGACCGGGAATGCGCCCCGGCAAGGGATGGTCTTCGACCAGCGTCGGCTGCGCCCGACTGAACAGACAGTTGCTGGACTCGGCGATACGGCCGATGCGACGGTTGCGTTGCTGCCACCAGTAGGGGAAAGCCGACAACTCGGCCAGATAGGAGGCCTGGTTCATGAATCCTGAGCGCAGGCTGCCGCCATCCACTTCCTGCAGCGCGGCGATATCCACCTGCCCCAGCAGTTTGGCCAGTTCCGACAGATTCTTGTGCTTGCCGGTATCCGGGAGGATGTGTCGCCAGCCGCGGGTCAGGTACTCGCGAAACTTGCCCTGCGAGTTGCCGGCGTGAATGTTGAAGCAGAAAAGACGAAGGCGCGCCCGATCAGAGCGCGCCTCCTTCTTGTCGTGTTCCCGGACTACGGTCACCGGTTGATCGTCAGGCTCAGCTGCCCGCCTTCTTGGCCGCGCGCTCCTTGGCTACCAGGAAGTCGATCAGCTCGCCGACGTTCTGATGACCGCCGGCGCTGGACACATCGAAGCGATACTTGCCATCGACGATCACGGTCGGCGTACCGGCCACGCCCCAGCGCGGCACCATGGCCTTGGAACGATTGATCTTGGTGTTGACCGCGAAGGAGTTGGCAGCGCTCAGGAACTGCTCCTTGGTCACGCCGAACTGCGTGTACCACTCGGCCACGTCCTCGATCGAACGGAAGGGCTTGTGCTCCTTGTGGATCGCGGCGAAGAACTTCTCATGAGAAGCCTCGAGAATGCCGAGGGTTTCAGCCGCGTAGAACGCGCGGGCAAAGGCCTCCACCGGCTCGTTCCAGGCGGCCGGGAATGCCGAGTAGGCCACGTCATCGGCCTTGGTGGCTTTCCACTTCTCCAGATAGGGCTCGAGGTCGTAGCAGTGCGGACAGGTGTACATGAACACTTCCAGCACTTCGATCTTGTTGCCTGAGCTGGTCGGCTGCGGCGGATCGATGGCGAAGTAATGCTTGCCTTCCTGGAATTTCTCCAGCGGCTGGGCGCAGGCCGGCAGGGCCAGCAGCATGGCAAACGCAAACAGGGAGCCAATGGCTAGACGCATCGAGTTCTTCCTCAATCAGCTATACGGTGAACGCAGACTCTCAGATCGCGGATGAAGAAAGCCTTAGCGTTCGACAAGAGGACTCAGGGAGTCGCCGAGTGGAGTCCCTGGAGATACGAGGCCAGGGCCTCGATCTCGTTGTCGCTGAGCTTGGCAGCCACCTGCGACATGATCTTGGCATGGGCATCGTCGGCTTCGCCGTAGACCGCACCGTCACGATAACGACGCAACATGTCGGCGCTGTATTGCGCATGCTGGGCCGCAATCGAGGGATAGCGCGACATCGGGTTGCCGCGGCCGTCGGGACCATGACAGGCCATGCATGCCGGAATCCCGCGCTTGGCATCGCCACCGCGGTAGATGGGCTCGGCGACAGCGACAAAGGCCTCGTCGGCAATATCCGGCTTGGCCTGCTGCGCCGAGAAATAGGCACCGAGATCGGCCATGTCCTGCTCGGACAGCAGTGTCGCGAAACCCAGCATGATGGCGTTTTCGCGCTTGCCACTCTTGAACAGCGCCAACTGCTGGGCGATGTACTGTTCGTGCTGTCCGGCGATCTTCGGATATTGCGGATCGACGCTGTTGCCGTCGACGCCATGGCAGGCGGCACAGACAGCGGCCTTGGCCTCGCCCGCGGTGGCATCACTGCCGGCAGCCCAGCCGGGTGTCGCGGCCAGCAGCGCCGCATAAGCAACAACAGTTGTGAACTTCATCGTCCTCGACCTCGAACGGCAATTTCGGGAATTGATGCACTGTGCCGGCACCGATGGTACGCGGCAGCGCCAAAGCCGAAGGATTCTACACGGGAGTGAGACCTTCGGCTGCCCCTGGGCGGCGATGAATCGTAGCTTTGATCCGGGATTCAGGCTCGCAGCGTGCCCCCGATGACGTAGATTCCATCTTCCAACGTCTTGATCACGCGCCGATGTCTGATTCCGAGTCCCTGGATACCGAACTGGAACGCCGCTTTCGCCGGGCCCGGTTTCTGATGAGCACGCCCGACCACCACAAGCTGCCGGAGGATCAGGGTCGCGAAGTGGCTTTCGCCGGACGCTCCAACGCGGGAAAATCCAGCGCGATCAATGCCATCACCGACCAGAATGGCCTGGCCCGCACCAGCAAGACTCCCGGACGCACCCAGCAACTGGTGGTGTTCTCGCTGGGAGACAGCGAACGCCTGATCGATCTGCCGGGCTATGGCTACGCCAAGGTACCGCAGGATCTCAAGCGCGACTGGCACGCATTGATCGACAACTACGTACGCGAGCGGGAGTCGCTGTCGGGCATGGTGGTAGTGTCCGACATCCGCCACGCGCTCACCGATTTCGACCGGCAGATGCTGGCCTACTGCCGTGCCCGGCAGCTGCGCTGCGTGCTGCTGCTGAGCAAATCCGACAAGCTCAACCGCGGACCGGCGATGGAAACCCGGCGCAAGGTGCTGCGCGAGATCGAGGACATGGGCGTGCTCACCGAGGCCGTGCTGTTCTCGGCGCATTCCAAGGCCGGCCTGGCCGAAGCCCGGCGGGCACTGGCGGCACTGCTCGATCAGCCCGCCGAGCACTAGTCAGGGCTGCCGGTGCGAGTCTGGGTCGCCCCTGGCGGTGCGTTTATTCGCGCCTCAAACAGGGCGGGGGCAGGGGGCAGGGGGCAGGCGACCGACGTCGCGACACAGACGATCCCTGCGGTGTGATTGTACGCCTGACCCTTCCCCCACACTTTTTTCTGATTTCGATAATCAATGGGTTGCCGCTTTCTCGTGAGAGTCCGATCGCTTCGGCGGTACGCCCGTTCGGGCAACAAGCAGGCGCTGGGGGCAAGCATCCAATCTCGACGCACCGTCTGACCGTGCCGCGAGGCTGGTCCCCTGCCCCCTGCCCCCTGCCCCCTGCCCCCGCCCCTTTCCCCTCTCCGCTGCCCCAAACCGGGGTTTCTTGCTAGCCTGCACGCATTCCGCGCACCGGGAGCATGCTGATGGCAAAATCTTGGCTCAATCTGGAGCTGCGCAAGAGCCCGGCGCCGGCAACCGGCAAGCTGCTGGCCGCGACCTGTCTGGTGCTGGTGGCTTTCTTCTGGTTCGTGATGACGCTGGGCATCGCTGAAGAGAGATTCATCTCGCCGGCGATCCTGCCGAGCCCCGCTGAAGTGATCGCGGCCATCCCCAATCTGCTGTTCGAGCGCAACCTGGGCCAGAGCATCGCAGCAACGCTCGGCCGGGTACTGGCGGGATTTTCGCTGGCGCTGATCGTCGGCGTTCCCTTCGGCGTGCTGGCGGCCTCCTGGCGCACGCTCGAAGCCTTCCTGAAGCCCATCGTGATTCCGATGAGCAATGTGCCGGTGGCTGCGCTGATACCGCTGACCATCCTGTGGTTTGGCATCGGTGAGTCACAGAAGATCATGTTCATCTTCGTGGCCGCCGTACCTTTCGTCTTTGCCACGGCAGCATCGTCGATCCTGGCCGTACCCGATCGTTACGTCGACACCGCCCGCACGCTGGGCGCCAGCGATCGCCAGATCGTGCTCAAGGTACTGGTCCCTACCGCCCTGCCGGAGATGTTCCGCGGCCTGCGCGGCCTCTTCGGGTTGTCCTTCGGCTACATCATGCTGGCCGAGCTGATCAATGCACCGCATGGCCTCGGCGCCATGCTCAACATCAGTCAGCGCCGCGGTCTGACCGAACACATCTTCCTGATCCTGGCGATCATCGGACTGATCGCCTGGGCCATCGATCATGGCCTGGAGTTCCTTGAGCGCAAGCTGTTTCCGTACAAGGTGAGGTAGGGGGAGCAGTGAACGGGGCCGGCGAGCACGGTGGTCAACGTGGTCATGGCAAACCGACATTCACCCGGTCTTGGGGTAGGGCCGCTACGGCGCGCGGCGGCGCTGAAGGTGCGCCAGCTTGGTTCGCGCCGGCGGCCGCGGCAGCGCATGCCGGGCGCCGCGCGCTTGCCGTCGTCGCGCCTGATCCCGGAGTCCGGGCGCGCGGACCCGGCCTGCCCGGGGCTCGCTTCTCCCCATGAACCTATGTCTCAAGATGTTGAATCTCGACCGTTCGACAATGGCCGGCTTACGTAACGCGGAAGTGCGCGCAGCGCTCACCGGGAGGTGATGCAACAAGCGCAGGGGGAACCGATCATGAGTGTGGACAAGTCCCGGGGTAGTTGCCTGTGCGGAGCAGTAACCTTCGCCGCCGAATTGCCACCCAAATGGGTGGCGCATTGCCATTGTTCGCGCTGCCAGCGCGCGCACGGGGCGGCCTTCGTGACCTGGGTGGGCTTCGAGGAAGCGGCGGTTGACGTAAACGATCCTGAATCCAGTCTGCGTTGGCATGTTGCTGCCGAAGGCGGACACCGCGCTTTCTGCGGGCTGTGCGGCAGCCCCATGTTCTTCAAGTCATTGCGCTGGGCAGGCGAGCTGCACATCGCCCGTGCCCTGTTCATCGACCCGATTGCGCAGGCGCCGATGGCGCATGTGAATTTCGACACCCACGTGCCCTGGGTGACCCTGGGTGATGAACTGCCGCGCAAGCCGAGCCAGGATTCGCAATAGCTCGCCGGTCGCGACGCAAGGTCGCTCCGACCCATGTGGTGGCGGAATCATCAACGCGGAGAACGCAGAGAGTCGCTGAGAACGCCAAGAGAAGCCGATCCAGGACCGCCTTTGCCTTTCTCGGCGTTCTTTCTGCTTTTCCTTTGCGTTCTCTGCGTCCTGCTGTTGGCATCAGCTCACCGCAAGTTCCGGTCTTCGCGGTCGCGACGCAAGATCGCCGCTAAGTCGACTGCAGCACCCGCTTCCCTTCGCCGGGCCACTCGCCGACCCGCGCCATCGCCAACACGTCCACGAGCTGACCGTCGCGGAAGGCGTAGCTGCGCAAGCGCCCTTCCTCGACAAATCCATGCTTTCGATAGAGGGCAATGGCGGCCAGATTGTCGGGATAAACCTCCAGTTCCAGACGGATCATCTGCATCCAGCGCTCGGCGCGTTCGATCATGGCCGCCAGCAGCGCGCTGCCGATGCCGTGTCCCTGATTATCCGGATGCACGGCGAGGCCGATCACGCCGACATGGCGGCGGCGCGCATTCGCATTGGGGCGACCGAGGAAGCCATGACCGACGACCTCGCCATCGATCAGCGCGAGCAGATTGAGCGTGTCCGGATCAGGATTGGCGAGTCTTTCGCGCCACATCGATTCCCGCGGAAATGGCAGCTGCAACAGGTTCCCGAACACCTTCGGCGATTCGTACAGCGCCGAAACGGCGGCCGCGTCATCCTGTTCCGCTGCCCGAAGGAATACCGAAGTGCGACGACGGGCCATGGCTCAACGCCCGCGTTCGCGCATCGAGGCGATGAACCAACGGATCATCAGCGGCCCGCAGATCACCATCAATACCGCACCTGCCGCCATCATCGGAACGCCCAGATTTCTCTCGACCAGCGGCCGCAGAAATTCGATCTCCGGACTGAATCGGGTGAGCAGCCCTACGGCCAGCAACAGGGCCGCCAGCGCATCCAGCGCGATCAGCGGAATGATCAGATTTCGGTTCATCGCCGGCACCTGTTCGGGAACTTGGCTACATGATTGCGCCATTCACGGGCCATCGCCAAGGGCGTTGTGGTTGTCGGTTGTTGGTTCGGGACTCGGGACTCGGGACTCGGGACTCGGGACTCGGGACTCGGGACTCGGGAAAGGCTACGGGCTTGAGGGCTTCTGTAGGTCCAGACTTGGACGGACCTACCAGAGCCTGGGCCCGGCGTCATTGCGACACCCGACTTGATTCGGGGCAAGCCGTCCAGTGGAGCCGCTTCAGAAGCACTGGATGGCTCCCTCACCCTGGCGGAAGCTCAGCCCTTCCATGTAATTGCCCGTTGAAGCTGGCCTCTTGCGCCGTCCTGGTGCAGTCTTGCGCCCCTTCACGAATCGAAGCGGGCGCGCCCAGGCGGCGTGTCGGCGCAGGAGACAGCCATGGCGGTTTACAACAATGTCCTCGAACTGATCGGCAATACGCCGATCGTGCGCTGCCAGCACATGGATACCGGGCCGTGCGAGCTCTATTTCAAGATGGAATCGATGAATCCGGGCGGTTCGATAAAGGACCGCATCGGTCTGTCGATGATCGAGGACGCCGAACGCAAGGGCTTGTTGCAGCCCGGCGCTACCATCGTCGAGGGCACTGCTGGCAACACCGGGTTGGCGCTGGCCCTGGTCGCCCAGCAGAAAGGCTATCGCTTGCTGCTGGTCGTGCCGGACAAGATGAGCCGCGAGAAGATCTTCAACCTCAAGGCCATGGGCGCCGAGGTGGTGCTGACACGGTCGGACGTGACCAAGGGCCATCCCGAGTATTACCAGGACATGGCGCGCCGCATCGCCGAGGAGACCCCAGGCGCCTTCTACATCAACCAGTTCGGCAATCCGTCCAACCCCTACGCCCACGAATTCGGCACGGGTCCGGAAATCTGGCAGCAGATGGGCCACGACATGGATGCCATGGTCTTTGGCGTGGGATCTGGCGGCACTGTCACCGGATTGTCGAACTTCTTCACCCGGGCGGCGCCACATGTGGACCTGATCCTGGCCGATCCGGTCGGCTCGGTCCTGACCAAGTACGTCAATGAGGGTGTGCTCGAGGCCAGCGGCGGCAGTTGGACGGTCGAAGGCATCGGCGGCGACTATCTGACCGCCATCGCCGACTTCGAACACGTCAGGAAGAGCTACGCCATCAGCGATCGCGAGAGCTTCGACGTGGCGCGCGAGTTGCTGCGCTCCGAAGGCATCCTCGGCGGCAGTTCCACCGGCACCGTGATCGCCGCTGCGCTGCGCTACTGCCGCGAGCAGACCACGCCGAAGAAGGTGGTCGCCTTTGTCTGCGACACCGGCAACAAGTACCTGTCGAAGATGTACAACGACTACTGGATGCGCGACAACGGCTACATCACCCGCGAATCCACCGGCGATTTGCGCGATCTGATCAATCGCCCCTATTCCGATCGCGACACCATCGTGGTGCGTCCGAACGAGTCACTGACGGTCGCCTACCAGCGCATGAAGCTCTACGACGTCTCACAACTGCCGGTCATGGACGGCGACCGCATCGTCGGCATCGTCGACGAATCCGATGTGCTGATGAAGGTCTACAACAACCCCTGCCAGTTCCAGTGCCCGGTGTCGGAGGCCATGATCACCAACCTGGACATGGTCGATGTGCGTACCGACATCGAAAGCCTGATGCCCCTGTTCGAGAAGGGCCACGTCGCCATCGTCATGGATGGTGAGCACTTCATCGGCCTGGTCACCCGTATGGATGTGCTGAACTATCTGCGACGGCGCACCTGAGACGAGGGCACGAGGGCACGAGGGCGCGAGGGCACGAGGGCATGCAAGAGCGGGTACATGGCGAGATTGTGGCTGAGCGCGCAATCGGGCCCTCGGCGCTGTAGCTTTGACGTGCCCTCGTGCCCTCGTGCCCTCATCAAGGCCCTCGTGCCCTCGTCAAAGCACCCGCAGCCGCTTCAGCAGTCGCCCGGAGCTGGCGTCAAAGGCGGTGCGTCCATGCAGCATTCGCCAGTTGTCAATGATCAGCAAGTCTCCGGCATCCATCCGCAGGCGGCTCGCTTGTCTGGCGAAGCGCTGCTCGAAGCGCGCCAGCCAGGCGCGCTGCGGCAGTGACAGCGGCACGCCACGGCGCAGTGCGGCGGATTCGATTTCTTCGGCGTTGAATCGCAGCACACCCGAGGTCTCGATCGTGACCCGATCGCCGCAGGGATAGGGCAGCCGCAGCTGCTCCAGGGCAATTCGTACCTCCCGGGTGGCTGGTTCGAGGATTTCCTCGACGGCCAGCAGCAGGGTGTCGCCACCCCGCTCGGCCGGCTGCCAGCAATGCAGCAGCACCCAGCGCGCTGGCCGCAGGCAGAAGCTCTCGTCGCTGTGCAGGGCGAAGGCATCACTGCCCGCCGACCGCAGACTCTTCGCGTATTGATCGAGCACCGGACCCGGGAGCGCCTCAACCCGCTGTACCGCACCGCTTTCAACCAGTCCTGCGCGATGCGACAGTCCGCGCGTCGAGACCGGGCCCAACTCGGCGGCCAGTGCTCGCAGCGCCTGGTTCTCCGGGTGCAGGGGCACATCGCGAATGCGCAAGGCCCCAGCAGTCCGCAAGTGCTGCGGCCAGTCCAGTGGGGGTGGCCAACTGAGGGCGGCGACAGGCGCAGCCAGGGCGGGCCGCTTCGTAGTCATCGCGGAGAATCAAAGTTGACGCGGGTGAAGGCCTGAACAAACCAGGCCAGCGCCTTGCCGCGGATGGGCTCGCGCCAGGCCAGATGCACCGGCGCCACCAGTTCGGTCTGTGCCGTCGCCCGCTGCACGAGCGCGCCGCTGCGCAGCGGCGCTGCTGCCACATGTCGAGGCAGATAGCCACAGCCAAGGCCGGCACAGAGCGCCGCCACCTTGTAGTTGAAATCGGGGACTGTCATCACCCGCTGGCCTGGCAGCAGCCCGGCCGTGCGCCGCGGCATCGAGCGCGCCGAATCGGCCACGGCGATGGCCCGATGGCGGGCGATCTGCGCAGGGAGCAGAGGCTCGGCCACGGTCGCCAACGGATGCTGCGGCGCCACGCAGAACACGAACTCGATACGTCCCAGGGGCTGCATCCGGATCTCGCGATTGGCGGGGGCTTCGCCTGGCGCCCCGACCACCAGATCGGCTCGCCCACTGAGCAGCGCCTCCCAACTGCCCGACAGGACCTCATGCCAGAAGCGCAGCTGGGTGGGCGCCTTGAGCTGATCGAATCCACGGAGCAGCGGCCAGAGCACATCGATGGGCACTACGGCATCCACGGCAATGACCAGTTCCGACTCGAAACCCAGCGCGGCCCGTCGCGCCCGCGTCAGGGCGCCGTCCAGCGCGGCCCGTCGCGCCCGCGTCAGGGCGCCGTCCAGCGCTGCCCGCAGATCCCGGCCCTCGCGCACGAGCAACTGGGCTGATTCCGTCAGCAGCGCACGCCCGCTGCGGCGATCGACCAGCAACAGGTCCAGCGATTCCTCCAGGCGCCGGACCTGGTAGCTCAGCGCCGACGGCACCTTGCCCAACCGACGCGCGGCAGCGGCCATCGAGCCCTCGGCCTCAATGGCGGTCAGCAGTTCGATCGCCTGCAGATCCAGTGTGACTTCGTCGTGCATTCAAGGATTTTGAACGCTGTCGCGCAATGCAGGAGATTGGACGGCTTCGCGCGCTCGCGCAAGCTGTCTTCACACTGGCACCGGCCGCTGCAGCGTAGCTTCGAGCGGTCAGTGCGCCTTGCACTCCAACTGTCCAGAGGAATGATTCCATGCGTACCCTGATCGCTCTTGCCAGTCTCGCCTTTGCCGCCGGCGCCCACGCCGAAACCCTGAACTACAGCTTCGACAAAGTGCATTCGCAGGTGCACGCCAGCGTCAATCATCTGGGCTTCTCCAACAGCACCGCGCGCTTTCACATCAAGGACGGCAGCCTGTCGCTGGATGCGTCTGACTGGAGCGGTGCCAAAGTGGACGTCAGCCTGGACGTCGCCGGCATTGACCTCGGTGATGCCACCTGGCGCGAGCACGTGTCGGCAGAGAAGTGGTTCAACACCGCCATCTATCCGGAAGCGCGTTTCGTCTCTACCCAGGTGGTCAAGACGGGCGAGAAGACGCTGACCATCACCGGCGACCTCACGCTCAAGGGCAAGACCCTGCCCGTGACCCTGGAGGCCACCCTGAATCAGGCCGGCCCGCATCCCTTCAGCAAGAAGCCGGCCGTCGGCTTCTCCGCCACTACGCGCTTCAAGCGCTCCGAGTTTGGTCTGGCCGAGTACGTGCCGGCGGTCAGTGACGAGGTCAGCGTGCGCATCGAAGTCGAGGCTTCGGCCGGCTGATCATCGCTACGGATCTTCCCGCGGCGCCTGCAGCTGCCAGGTGCCGCGGCAGCATTCATCGGATGCGCGAGGGCAAGTCCATGCCGGAATCCATCGATGGCACTCCCCAGCAAGCGCAGCGTTACGGCCTGGTCGCCGTCGCCCTGCACTGGTTCATCGCATTGGCAATCCTGGCCCTGCTCGGTGTCGGATTGTGGATGACCGAACTGAAGAACTCGCCAACCAAGATCGAGGTCTACACCTGGCACAAATGGGTGGGTCTGACGGTACTGGGCCTGGCGGCGTTCCGCTTGTTCTGGCGCCTTTACCGCAGACCACCGCCGCCGCTGTCGGCGCCCACCTGGCAGTTGCGCGCCGCAGCCGGCACGCATGGGTTGATGTACCTGCTGATGCTGGCGATGCCGATCACCGGCTGGCTGCAGAATTCCGCGTCCGGGTTTCCGCTCAGCTGGTTCGGGCTGTTCAAGGTGCCGGCACTGATCGCCCGTGACCGCGAGGCATTCGTCTTCTGGCAGCAAGTGCATGAATGGCTGGCATGGACCTTGATGCTGATGATCGCGCTGCATCTGGCGGCCACCGTCAAACACCACTTCATTGACCGCGACAGCACCTTGACGCGGATGCTTCCAAGCTTCCGTTCGGGTCTGCGTACCCAGGACCACAAGGATCAACCATGAGACTGTCCATGCTCGCGCTGATCGCGCTGATCGCGCTGACCAGCATCAGGCTGGCCGATGCCGCCGAATTCAGCTTCGATGCCAGCAACAGCCAGCTCGGATTCACCGGAGACTACGGCGGCGAGGCCGTGCCCGGCATCTTCAAGCAGTTTTCCGGCAAGGCCAGCTTCGATCTGGCGCAGCCGCTGGCCACGCGCTTTGTCACCGAGATTGAGGTCGGCAGCCTGGACACCGACTACCCCGACCGCGATGACACCCTGCGCGGGCCGGATTTCTTCGACAGCGAACAATTTCCCAATGCACGCTGGGCTTCCGCGGGTGATTGCGACGCCACCGGCACGCGGCTCAGCTGCCCCGGCAGCTTGACGCTCAAGGGCCAGACCCATCCTGTGCCACTGGACATCAGCGCCAGCGCCGACGGTCACATCATCGAAGGCAAGGCCCGATTCTCAAGGACGCAGTTCGGGATTGGCAGCGGCGACTGGGCCGATCCGGAAACCATCGCCGACGAGGTCGAGGTGCAGTTCAAGCTGCAACTGCGCTGAGCGGCCTGGGCGGATCGCACACAGCCAGAGCGCCGCACACCCTGCCGAGCAAGCTCGGCACTACCACAGCCTCGTACACCGCAGCTTTGGTAGAGCGGAGCTTGCTCCGCTGCTCTGGCTGGGCTTGTGCTCCTGCGCCCCCGCCAAAGAGCCGCAACTCCTGCCGAGCAAGCTCGGCACTACAACAACCTCGTACACCGAAACGCCCGTAGAGCGGAGCTTGCTCCGCTGCTTTGGCTGGGCTTGTGCTCTCCCATCCCGGCCGACGAGCCGCAACCCCTGCCGAGCAAGCTCGGCACTACAAGAGCCTTGCACAGCGCGAAGCTGGTTGCGACGAGCTCGCGGGACGCTGCGAGTTTCAGGCCATCGTCGGGTAGTCGGTGTACCCGGCCGGTCCCGGCGTGTACAGCTTGCTGAAGTCCACCGGATTCAGGTCGGCGCCGGCGCGGAAGCGTTCGACCAGATCGGGATTGGACAGGTAGGCCTTGCCGTAGACCACGGCATCGACAGCGCCCGAGGCGACCGCCGCTTGCCCGCTGGCGTAGTCGTAGCCGCCGTTGGCCAGCAGCGTACCCTTGAAGTGCTCGCGCGCAATCACCGCCAGGCGCTGCTCGGCGGCCTCGCGGAAATCGCCGTGGCGCAGTTCCAGGGCCCCGATCTGCCGTGCGTTAAGCTCGCGGGCAAGATAAGCCACCAGCGCCTCCGGGTCGGAATCGCGGATGTCGTTGAAGGGCACCAGCGGCGAAATCCGCACCGAGACCCGTCCGGCCCCGCAGACCGATACGGCTGCATCCACCGCTTCCAGCAGCAAGCGGGCTCGATTGGCAATGCTGCCGCCATAGGCATCATCGCGGTCATTGACGCTGTCGCGCAGGAACTGATCGAGCAGATAGCCGTGCGCCCCATGCAGCTGCACACCATCGAAGCCGGCAGCCATGGCCCGCTCGGCCGCCCTGCGGAACAACTCGATGATGCCGGGCAGCTCGTCCAGCGCCAGGCGCCGCGGGACCTCGTAGGCCTTTTCACCCTCGGGCGTCTGGATGCTGCTGTCGCTGATGGCGCGATCGGTACTGGAGACCGGCTGCACGCCGCCATTGAGCACGGAATGCGCGGCTCTGCCCGGATGCCACAGCTGCACGGCGATGCGTCCGCCGCGGGCGTGCACGGCCTCGGTCACCCGTCGCCAACCGGCCACGCACTCGTCATCGTACAGCCCACCTTCGCCGGTAAACGCACAGCCGTCGGCTGCGACCATGGTCGCCTCGGTGAAGATCAGACCGGAGGTAGCCCGCTGCGCGTAGTACTCGGCCATCATCGGGTTGGGAATGTGGCTGCGTCCGGCGCGGGCGCGAGTCAGCGCCGACATCAGGATGCGGTTGGGCAGCTGCAGATCGCCCGACTTCAGCGGGCTGAACAGATTGATCATGAATGCACTCCGTCAAAAGGGAATCAACCAGGGATCCTCTGCACAAGTCGTCGTTCCCGCGGATGCGGTAATCCAGGCTTACGCAGGTGCCTGAAGAACTGGATTCCCGCATTCGCGGGAATGACGATTTCCGACTTACTCAAAGGAACTGTAGCCCTACAGGATGCCTGAGCGCTGCGATTGCGGAAGGTGAATGCGAGGATGCAGGCGGGCACCTTGCCTTGGATAGGGTCCAGACTTGTCTGGACACTGCCGGTCTCTGCCGGGAAAAGCGTCCGGACAAGTCCGGACCTACAGAATCCCAAGCACCAGCTCGGGATTTGCGGCGCCAATGCCCCGCCGCAATCCCGGGGCGACGGCCGCAATCCGGCCTTTACCAGCGTTGCTCTTCTTTGCGCCCTTTGCGCCCTTTGCGGACAGCTGCTTCTGGCTCGGCGAAAACCGCGAAAGCCCCCGAACAAGGCCGAACCGGCCGGATCCAACTCCCGTCTCCCTGAAGCGCGGCTGGCCGGAATGCTGCAGCGCGGGTAGAGCCCGAGCTCGACGAGCGCTATCTTTACGCTTCCTTCGCATTTGCGCGACCCACACACCCATCATGAGCGCCGTTCGCACTGCTGACGCCGGCCAAACGCTGGCGCATGTTCTCGAAGCCCTGAAGTCGCTGGTCAGTGGCCCCAAGCTGAAGGAGGCCACGGCCTTCGCGACTCGATTGTTCGAGCACCTTCCGCAGGATGAATTCGATGAGCGCAAGGCCGGTGAATGGGCCGGATTGACGCTGGATCTGCTGCGCTATTTCCGGCACCGTCCAGCGCATTCGGCCAAGGTCCGCGTCTACAACCCGACTCAGGACGAGAACGGCTGGGAAAGCACCCACACCGCGATCCAGATCGTCAATGACGACATGCCCTTCCTGGTCGACACGGTCAGCATGGCCATTGCCCAGGACCACACCCTCACCCACCTGATCATGCATCCGGTGTTCAAGGTGCAGCGCGATCCGGGCGGCCACATTCTGGGCTTCGGGGCTGAGGACGGCGAGCAGTCGGAATCGATCATGCACGTGGAGGTCGATCGCCAGACCGAGCCCGGCCGAATCGAAGCCCTGTGCGAACGCATCGAGCGGGCGCTGGCCGATGTCCGCGCCTGTGTGCGCGACTTCACCGCCATGCATCATCGCGCCCTGGCCCTGGCCGAAGGCCTGAGTGCCCGCGAGTTGCTGCATGACCCGGAGTACGTGGCCGAGTGTGCCGATTATCTGCGCTGGGTGGCGGACAACCACTTCACGCTGCTTGGCTACCGCGCCTACGAAACCGCCCAGGTTGATGGCACCAATGTGCTGCGCGCTGTTCCCGGCAGCGGGCTCGGCCTGCTGCGTGGCGATGAGTCGCAGTTGCCGGTGCGTCCGCTGGCCACGCTGGCGGCACGCGATCTGCCACCGGACACGCTGCCCGATCTGATCATCCTGTCCAAGACCAATGCGCGCTCGACCGTGCACCATCCGGGATACATGGACTACATCGGCGTGCTGCGCTTCGACGCCAATGGCAATGCCGTGGGCGAAGACCGTTTCCTCGGTCTGTACACCTCCACC
Organism: Rhodanobacteraceae bacterium; assembly: GCA_024234055.1. Lineage (NCBI taxonomy): Bacteria > Pseudomonadati > Pseudomonadota > Gammaproteobacteria > Lysobacterales > Rhodanobacteraceae > Rhodanobacteraceae bacterium. The sequence continues at coordinate 479,875 of JACKOW010000001.1, read as the reverse complement.
GCCTACACCACCCGACCCAAGGACATCCCGCTGATCCGGACCAAGGTCGACGGCGTGTTCCAGCGCAGCAAGCTCCATCGCACCGGCCATGCCGCCAAGCGCCTGCAGCACATCCTGGAAACCCTGCCGCGCGACGAGCTGTTCCAGTCCAGCATCGAGGAGTTGTTCGAGACTTCAGTCGGCATTCTCAACCTGCAGGAACGCCAGCGCACCCGGCTGTTCGTGCGCCGCGATCGCTTCGGCCGCTACTTCTCCTGCCTGGTCTACATTCCGCGTGAGCGCTTCACCAGCGAGATCCGCGAACGCATCGAGCAATCACTGAAGCGCGCCTTCAATGGCGAGCGCTATGACTCCTCGGTGGCGGTCTCCGAATCGGTGCTGGCGCGACTGCATGTGGTGGTGCGACCCAAGCCCGGCGAGAAGCCTGACTACGATGTCCGCGAGATCGAGGCCAAGCTGGCCCAGATCGTGCGCAACTGGCAGGACGAGCTGCGTGACATCCTGATCCAGAAGCATGGCGAAGAGCGCGGCATCAAGCTCAGCAATCGCTTTGGCAAGGCCTTGCCGATGGGCTACATCGAGGCCGTGACGCCTTGGATTGCGGCGGCCGATGTGGAAGCCGCGGCACAACTGAAGGACAGCCAGGACGTGCGCCTGCAGCTGTACCGCCCGCGGCGCAAGAGCGACGGCGCACTGCGCTTCAAGGTCTTCAAGATGGGCGCGCCGATCACCCTGTCCGATGCGCTGCCGATGCTGGAGAACATGGGGCTGCGAGTGTTCTCGGAGCATCCCTACGAGATGGAGACGCCGGGAATGGCGATCCACATCCAGGACTTCGAGGTCGAGCCGCTGGTCCCGCTGGGCGAGAATCTGGACCAGGCCCGCGAGCGCTTCCAGCAGGGTTTCGAGCAGATCTGGCGCGGTCGCGTCGAGAACGACGGCTTCAACCGCCTGGTGCTGGCGGCCGAGCTGGAAGTGCGCGAAGTGGCAATGCTGCGCGGCTACTGCAAATACCTGCTGCAGACCGGCGTCACCTATTCCCAGGCCTACATGGAGCGCACGCTGGCGGCACACCCGCTGGTCACGCGCCTGCTGGTGGAGATGTTCGCCGCCCGCTTCGACCCGGACCGCGAGCAGCGCAGCTCCGCCGATGCCGCCCGTCGGCGCATGGAGCGTGAATTCGGAGTGTTGTTGACCGACGAGATGCGCAGCTCTCTGCCGACCTTGGCCGGGGCGGTTCTGGACTCCTACATCAAGCCGCGCAGTGAACAACTGCAGGTGCTGCACCAGACGCTGGGCGCGCTGCTGGAGCAAGTCTCCAGTCTGGACGAAGACCGCATTCTGCGGGCATTCCGCGACTGCATGCGGGCCACGCTGCGCACCAATCACTACCAGCGAGTGGACGGCAAGGCCAAGGATTACATCAGTTTCAAGCTCGATTCGAGCAAGGTGCCGGGGCTGCCCAAACCCGTACCCTTCCGCGAGATCTTCGTCTACTCACCACGGGTGGAAGGCGTGCACCTGCGCATGGGCATGGTCGCGCGCGGCGGCTTGCGCTGGTCTGACCGCCGCGAGGATTTCCGCACCGAAGTGCTGGGCCTGATGAAGGCGCAGCAGGTCAAGAACACGGTGATCGTGCCGGTGGGCGCCAAGGGCGGCTTCTACGTCAAGCAGCCGCCAGCCGGCAATGATCGCGATGCCATCCTCGCAGAAGGCGTGGCCTGCTATCGCACCTTCATCCGCGGACTGCTGGACGTGACCGACAACATCGTCGATGGCGCGATTGCCCCGCCGGAACGCGTGGTACGCCACGATCCGGATGATCCGTATCTGGTGGTGGCGGCCGACAAGGGCACGGCCACCTTCTCCGACATCGCCAACGCGCTCAGTCAGGAATACGGGTTCTGGCTGGATGACGGCTTCGCCTCCGGTGGGTCGAAGGGTTACGACCACAAGAAGATGGGCATCACTGCCAAGGGCGCCTGGGAAAGCGTCAAGCGCCACTTCCGCGCCATCGGCAAGGATTGCCAGAGCGAGGATTTCACTTGCGTCGGCATCGGCGACATGTCTGGTGACGTGTTTGGCAACGGCATGCTGCTGTCACGCAAGATCCGACTGCTGGCCGCCTTCGACCACCGCCATATCTTCGTCGATCCGAATCCCGACGCAGAAACCAGTTACGTGGAACGCGAGCGCATGTTCGCGCTGCCGCGCTCGTCCTGGGCCGATTACGACACCGGCCTGATCAGCGCCGGTGGCGGCGTGTTTCCGCGCAGCGCCAAGACCATCACCATCACCCCGGAAATGCGTCTGGCCCTGGGCATGGACGAGGGGGTGGAGCAACTGACGCCGAACGAGCTGATGCGCGCCATTCTCAAGGCACCGGCGGAGCTGCTCTGGAACGGCGGCATCGGCGTCTATGTCAAGGCCACCACGGAAAGCCACAGCGAATGCGGCGATCGCAGCAACAACGCGCTGCGCGTCAATGGCCGGGAGTTGCGCTGCCGGATCGTCGGCGAAGGTGGAAATCTGGGTCTCACCCAGCGCGGGCGCATCGAGTTTGCCCAGGCCGGCGGCTTGCTCAACACCGACTTCATCGACAACTCGGCCGGCGTCGACACCTCCGATCACGAGGTCAACATCAAGATCCTGCTGAACACTGCCATCCAGCAGGGCCAGCTCACCCTGGAACAGCGCGATGAACTGCTGGTCGACATGACCGACGAGGTCGAGCGCCTGGTGCTGTTCGACAATTACCGCCAGAACCTGGCGATCAGCCTGATGCAGGCGCTGTCGATCCCGCGCCTCGGCTCCAAGCAGCATTTCGTGCGCACCCTGGAGCAGCAGGGACTGCTCGACCGCGGGCTGGAGTTCCTGCCGACAGACGCCGAGTTCGAAGATCGCAAGCTCAAGGGTCAGGGCCTGACCCGCCCGGAGCTGTCGATCCTGCTGTCCTATTCCAAGATCGTGCTTTACCAGCAGCTGCTGGATTCCGACGTACCGGAAGACCCGTACCTGTCGAAGGAGCTGCAGATCTATTTCCCGACGCCGCTGCGCGAGCGGTTTTCCGAAACCATGGAGAAGCACCGCCTGCGTCGCGAGATCATCGCCACCCAGGTCACCAACTCCATCGTCAACCGCATGGGTTCCACCTTCATCCTGCGCATGACCGAAGACACCGGCAAGAGCTCGGGGGAGATCGCCAAGGCCTTCACCATCGCCCGCGAGGTGGTCCGCGCCCGTGAATGGTGGGCGGAGATGGATCAGACCACCGATGCCCCCGAACGGGTCAATATCGATGTGACTCAGGGCATCTGGAACCTGTTGCGCAATCTGACCCGCTGGCTGCTGCAGTTGCCGGTGACCAAACTGGAGATTGCCGCCAGCGTCGAGCGCTTCGCGCCGGGCTTCGAACAGTTGATAGCGGCCCTGGATGAGGTGCTGCCGGAGAGCTACAAGCTGCGCTACAGCGAGCAGGAAAACGAGCTGGTCGGGCATGGCTATCCCAAGGCCATGGCCCAGCGCATCAGTGCTCTGGGTGCCTTGAACGCGGCCTTCGACGTGATCGATCTGGCGCACGAGCAGAAGGTCGAGGTGGCCGAGGCTGCCCGCGTCTATTACGACATCGGCGAAGCGCTGCACCTGAAATGGTTCCAGGATTCGATCGAATCGCTGCCGGTGCAGGGCCGCTGGCACGCCCATGCCCGCGGCGTGCTGCGCGACGAACTCTATGCCCAGCGCCGCGCCCTCGCCGCCCAGTTGCTGCGCGGGCCAGCGCCGAAGAAGGGTGGCCGCGTGCAGAACTGGATCGATGCCGCGGATGGGTCACTGGCCTATACGCTGGGCATGTTCAAGGAGATCCGCAACCAGGTCTCCCTCGACTATCCGACCATCTCGGTGGCGGTACGGCGTCTGGCCCAGCTGGTGGCGGCGGGCAAGAGCTGAGCCGCCCCGGCCACCCCTCGCGGTGCGCTTGTTCGCGCATCAAACAGGGGGCAGGGGGCGGGGGACCCAGGCCGCGGCACGGTCAGATCGTGCGTCGAGGTTGGACCCCTGCCCCTTGCCCCTTTTATTTCAGGCCTATGAATCAATGCTTTAGCGTATGTTTGGTGAGGGCAGGCTCTGCCCGCGATCGCCAACGGGTCGTGAAGCGGTCTGTCGCGGATGAATCCGCTCCCACCGTCGGACTGAGGGTGAACCCGCGCGGTTCGACTGCGCTGGTGTTGGTCTGCCGCTAGACTGAGCACCCCGTACAGGGATTCCGTGATGCCCGGCCCGAACGATCCGGCCTATACAGCCGCTGTCCTGCGCACCGAAGGCGCGACTGAACAGCGGGATGGCCCGCTGCCGCAAGCGGCGAGTGCGGACGAGCCGGAGATCGGCTGGCGCGCCGGCCCCTGGCAACTGCTGCGGCTGCTCGGTCGCGGAGGCATGGGTGCGGTCTACCTGGCCGAGCGTGTGGAGCACGACTTCCAGCAGCGGGCAGCGCTGAAGCTGATCAAGCTGGGCATGGATTCGGAAGAAATCCAACGCCGCTTCGTCAGCGAGCGGCGCATCCTCGCCCGCCTGGAGCATCCCAACATCGCCCGACTGATCGACGGTGGCGTCGATGCCCGCGGGCGACCCTATTTCGTCATGGAATGGGTCGATGGCCCACCGCTGATCGAATATGCCGACCAGCAGCAACTGGATGTCCGGGCGCGACTGCGGCTGTTCCTCAAATTGTGCGAGGCGGTCAGCCACGCCCATCGGCAATTGGTGGTTCATCGCGACCTGAAACCCGGGAACATTCTGGTCAACTCCCGCGGCGAACCCAAGCTGCTGGATTTCGGCATTGCCAAGCTGCTGCAGAGCGACACCGACAAGGACACCTCGGCCACCGGCGCACGCTTCTTCACCCGCGCCTATGCGGCACCCGAGCAGATACGGGGCGAGCCGGTCAGCACCGCCACCGATGTCTACGCCCTGGGTGCTGTCCTCTTCGAGTTACTCACCGGCATGGCCCTGCACCGCGCCCGCGCGCTGGTGCAGGAAACCCGCGAACTGCTGGTGCGTGCGCGCCGGCAAGCGGGCGAAGACGGCCCGGCCGCGATCACCCCGCGGATGCTGGCAGGCGATCTGGCGCTGGTCCTGACCAAGGCCGTGCGCGATGAGCCAAATCGGCGCTACGCCAGCGTCGAGGCGCTGGCCGACGATATCCGCGCCTATCTGGACGGACGCCCGGTGCGGGCGCGACCGGATTCGCTGGGCTATCGCAGCCGCCGCTTCCTGCGCCGCCACTGGATCGGCGTGCTCGCTTCCACCGCAGTGCTGGTTGCCATCCTGGTGGGCAGCGGACTGGCGCTTTGGCAAGCCCGGATCGCACGTGAGGAAGCTCTGCGGGCGGAGGCGGTGAGTGCCTTTCTCTCCAGTGTGTTCCAGAGTGCCACTCCCGAGGGCGCGGCCGGGAGTGACATCACCGCGCGCTCGCTGCTGGAACGTGGCGGGCAACGCATCGAGCTCGAACTGGCCGGGCAACCGGCGGTACAGGCGCGCTTGTATGCCACCCTGGGACGGGCCTGGTTCTACATCGGTGATTCCGCCCGCGCTGCAGCCCTGCTGGAGGCCGGTCGAGCGCGGGTCGATCCCCAGGACTGGCGCACTCAGACCGCTCTGCTTCGCGATCTGGCCCAGGCTGAACTGGCCGCCGGCAAGATCGACCTTGCCCGCACTCACGTCGATCAGGCCCTGAGCGTGGTCGACCCCGGAGCCGCGGACAGTGAGTTGCAACAGGCACGCGTGCTCTCCGTGTCGAAGAGCGTCTACGGCGCCGAAGGCCGCTACGATCAGGCGCTGGCACTGGCACGACAGGTACATGACACGCTGCAGAGCTTGCTGGGCGCCGACGCCGAAGAGACCTTGCAGGCGCTGAACGATCTTGGCACCTGGACATTGGAGAGCGGCGACGCGGCCCAGGCCCTGTCGATTTTTGACCGGGTCATTGCCGGGCGCCGGGCATCGTCAACGCCGGACCATCCGGAGATGGCGACGGCCATGCACAACCGTCAGCTGGCGCTGTTCCGGCTGCGTCGCATCGATGAGGCCCTGGTCGAAGCACGTGCGGTGGTCGAACTGCGGCGACGCATCCTGCCCCCCAATCATCGTGACCTGGCGCGCAGTCTGGGTTCTCTGGCCACCATCGAGTCCAGCCTCGGCGAACTTGAGGAAGCCCGCGCTCTGCGCCGCGAGGGCATCGACATGCTGCGGGCTCAGAAATCGCCGGATCAGCTGCTGCTCGGCCAGGAACTGACCAACCAGGGCGTTGACGACTATCGCCTGGCAGATCTCGACAGCGCCGCCCGTGATCTGCGCGAGGCCATCGAACGGCTGCAACCGCAACTGGGCGCCGAGCACGCCCGAGTGCTCTCCGCGCGCAGCTATCTGGCGCTGGTCCAGATCTATCGTGGCGAACTGATCGAGGCTGAACGCGAGCTGCGACTGATCAGCGCCATCGAGGACAACCAGGAACGCGGCGGCATCAGTCAGCGACTGGCAACCCGGCGCTATCTGGCCCGGGCCCTGCGCTGGCAGGGCCGCACCGCTGAAGCCAATCAGATTCTGGAGGACAGTGCCGGCTGGCTGGACGATCCCGGGCTCAAGGTCTCGCCTGCAGCGCGCGCCCGCACACATCTGGAATGGGCCTTGGGGCTGATCGATACCGGCCAGCTGTCCGCCGCCCGCGAACAGATTGAACAAGCCCGAGCCACCGGTGCCGGGTCCGAGGACGGCGCAGTCGCCGATCGGGCGCAGCTGCTGCAGACCGAAGCGCGACTGGCGCTGGCACGCTCGGACTGGGCCACGGCGCGCACGGCGGCGGAAGCCGCGCTGAAGCTGATCCGCAGCGAGTTCGAGGACGGCCACTGGGAGATTGCCGAGGCCAGCGCGCTGCTGGCGCTGGCCCGTTTCCGCGAGAACGCCGGCGCGAGTCAGCGCGCCGACCTACGACAACTGCTGGAGTGGCATGAGCAACATCGCCCATGGCACCCCGATACCGACAAGTTGCGCGATGCTCTGAGGACTACAGTGCCGCCAGCACCGCTTCGGCGCCAGACACCTTGAACTCGCCCGGCGCTTCAACGTGCAGGTGCGTCACTACGCCATTCTTCGCCACCAGTGCAAAACGCTGGCCGCGCACACCCATGCCGAACTTGCTCGCATCCATCTCCAGACCCATGGCCTTGGCAAAAACGCCATTGCCATCGGCCAGCATCAGGATTTCTTCCGGCACGCCCTGGCTGTGACGCCAGGCGTCCATGACGAAGGCATCGTTGACCGCCATGCAGGCCACCGTGTCCACGCCCTTGGCTTTGAGCGCGTCGAGCTGATCAACATAGCCCGGCAGATGCCGCGCCGAGCAGGTCGGCGTGAATGCGCCCGGCACTGAGAACAGCACCACGGTCTTGCCGCCGAACAACTCGTCGGTGCTGATCTGCTGCACACCGTCTTTGAGATAACTGAGCGTCGCACTCGGAATACGATCACCAACTTGAATGGTCATGGCTGTGACTCCGTCAAAGGGAGGCCGATTCTAGGCCGTGTGGCGGTGAAGCGGGGGTTGTCGGTTGTCGGTTGTCGGTTGTCGGTTGTCGGTTGTCGGTTGTCGGTTGTCGGTTGTCGATCGGAGCTTACTCACGCGGAGGCCGCGGAGAAAGGCTGGATCAGCCTGCTTTCGTAGGTCACGTTGGCCGCGCAGCGGGCTACGTGACGCGTGGAGCCGCCTTCACGGACAGAGTCCGCTCTCACCAAACATGTCGTAACCCATTGATATACGCAACCAAAAAGGGAAAGAGGTCCAACCTCGACGCATGATCTGACCGTGCCGCGACGTGGGTTTCCCGCCCCCCTGCCCCGCCCCCTGTTTGATGCGCGAATAAGCGCACCGCCAGGGGCGACCGGGACTCCCACAGGAAGCCAAGGCAGCTCGTGCTCCTCTCCGCGACTTCCGCGTCTCCGCGTGAGTAGGCTCTTTCCGACACCGACACCAGCAACCGACACCTGTCGTCCGCGATGCCGGCCTGCCATCGCGGACAGAGTCCGCTCCCACAGAAGCCTGGTCGATCCAGCATTCCTCCGCGGCCTCCGCGTGAGTAGGCTCTTTCCGACACCGACACCAGCAACCGACACCTGTCGTCCGCGATGCAGGCTTGCCATCGCGGACAGAGTCCGCTCCCACAGAAGCCCGGTCGATCCAGCCTTCCTCCGCGACCTCCGCGTCTCCGCGTGAGCCAGCCTCTTCCGACAACCGACAACCGACAACCAACAACCGCTCTAGTCCCAGCGATCATCGCGCACGTAAACCACGCCGTCCTCGATCCGGATGGGGAACACCGCGGTGGGTTCGTAGGCGGGTGCGCACAGGGCCTGTCCGGTGCGCAGGTCGAAACGGGCGCCGTGGCGGGGGCATTCGATCTCGTAGCCACAGACTCGGCCACCCGTGAGTTCGCCGCCGTCGTGGGTGCAGACGTCCTCGATGGCGTAGTAGTGGCCTTCGACATTCACCACCGCCACCTGGGCGCCGTCGACATCTATGACGCGCCAGCTGCCCGGCACGATCTCTGCGGCGGCGCCGACCTTGACCCAATCACTCATGATGTACTCCTTGGCGTGGCGGCCGAGCTGGGTCGGCGCCACGCACATCGATATCAGTAGAAGTTCGAAGCCGTCCCGCCAACGCACCGGCCAACGTCGCCCACGGCAGGGTCACGGTCTTGACCCGGTTGGGGTAGCCGAGCACGCCAAGGAAACAGTTGAAATCGCCCAGGCGCGGGTCGGCTGCACGCTCCGGATTGCGCGTGACCAGATCGAGCGCCGCGTTGGCGAGTTCGGTGGCTTCATCGACGGTCCGGCCCTCGATCAGGTCGCCCATGATCGAGGTCGCCGCCAGCGTCAGTGCGCTGGCTTCGGCGTCGAAGCCGAAGGCCGCGATACGCTCGTCCACGATGCGCAGATCCAGCGTCAGACTGTCGCCACAGAGCTTGTTGACGCCTTCTGCGCTCACATCAGGTGCGGCCAGGCGGCCGCGACGGCGCGGTGCGCGGTTATGTTCGAGCACTACGGTGCGATAGACGTCGGTCAGTGACATGTCCCGCATTCTGCCTTGCTGCGTGTGTCGGGGAAATGTGCGCGTACGACCGACTCGGCTTGCCGACTCGGGCTGCCACACCTTAGGCTGTGTTCACACTCGCATTCTGGCCGCCCATGCGCCGATTTCTCTGCCTAGTCATCATCGCCCTGTGGGCCCAGACCAGTGCCTGGGCCGGCCCGGGGCCGAGTACCGATCTGCCAGCCGACTCCGGCCCCTGGGTGGTGCGCGCCTATTTCGACAGCAAGGCCCAGGTGAACGCGCTGGCGCGACGGGTGGAACCTTGGGAAGTGCATCACGACCAGGGCTACCTGGTGGTCGAAGTGCCCAATCGCTACGAATATTCCTTGTTGATTTCGGCCGGCTTCCGGGTCGCCATCGACGATGATCTGACCCAGATCGTGCGCCAGCCGCAGCGCAGTCTGCGCAGCGTTCCGGGTTACGCCTGCTATCGCACAGTCGAAGAGACCTTTGCCAGCCAGGATGCGCTGGTCGCAGCGCACCCCACACTGGCGACGGTCATCGACATCGGCGACTCCTGGGACAAGATCAACCATCCGGGCACCGGCTATGACTTGCGCGTGCTCAAGCTCAGCAATACGGCGGTGGAAGGACCCAAGCCGCGGGCCTTCATCATGGGCGCGATCCACGCCCGCGAGTACGCCACCGCCGAGACCCTGATGCGTTTCGCGGAAAGCCTGCTGGCGCGCTATGACAGCGATGCCGACGTTCACTGGATGCTCGACCATCACGAGTTGTACATCCTCACTCAGGCCAACCCCGACGGCCGCAAGAAAGCCGAACTCGGCATGGGTTGGCGCAAGAATCTCAACGAGAACTATTGTGGCGCTACCAGCTCTTCGCGCGGCGCCGATCTCAACCGCAACTTTCCCTTCGAGTGGGGTGCCCATGGCGGTTCCAGCGGCGCCGGCTGCGATGAAACCTATCGCGGAGCCAGTGCCGGATCCGAGCCGGAATCGACGGCGGTGATCAATTTCCTGCGCAGCATCTTTGCAGATGTGCGGCCGCCCGATCCCAATGTGGCGGCGCCCGATGACACCAGCGGCGTGTTCATGGATGTCCACAGCTATGGCCGGCTGGTGATGTGGCCGTGGGGATTCACCAACAATGTGGCGCCCAATGGCCCGGCCATGGCTGCCCTGGGTCGACGTCTGGCCTGGTTCAACAGCTACAACCCGCAACAGGCGGTGGAGCTTTACGTCACCGATGGCGGCACCAAGGACTTCGCCTACGGCGATCTGGGCATTCCGGGGATGAGCTACGAGATCGGCACTGCCTTCTTTCAGTCCTGTGCAAGCTTTGAAAGCCAGGAACTGGCCGATAATCTGGCCTCCCTGGAATACCTGCTGCGGACCGCGCGCCGACCCTATCTGGAGCCCTCGGGGCCGTCGATCTCCGGCCTGCTGACGGCGCCGGTCGAAGCGGGTGAGACCATCCGCTTGCTGGGCACGGCCGATGACGACGCCTTCCAGCAGGGCAACGGGATCGAGCCCACCCAGAACATCAGCGCAGTGGCCGTGTACCTGGATCAGCCACCCTGGCAGCCCGGGGCCACGCCGACCGCGTTCGGAACCGCGCTGAACGGCAGTTTCGGCAGCCCCACGGAAGCCTTTGTCGCCGAATTGCCGTCCACGGGACTCAGTCCGGGCCGATACACGCTCTACCTGCGCGGCAGTGACAGCGCGAGCACGGGACCGAGCTACGCCCGCTTCGTCGATGTGGTGGCAGCAGGCACCACCGGCAGGCTGGAAGGCAGCGTGCGCGATGCGGTCACCGCGCAGCCGTTGGCGGTTGCGGCGCAGCTGCAACTGGGCGAATTCGGCAGCACCAGTTCGCCAGCGGCGGCCGGCAGCTATGGTTTGCGGGCTCCGCCGGGCACCTATTCGATCACGGCGAGCGCGCCCGGGTACGCCAGCAAGACGTTCTCAGGCATCAGTCTGGCAGCCGGTCAGACGACGAATCAGGACCTGGCCCTGTTCCCGCTCTGCAACGTCTTCAGCGATGACGCCAGCGCCGGCCTAGGAAACTTCACGGCCCAATCGCCCTGGGGCCTGAACACCAATCTGTACGTCAGCGCACCGGCATCCTTCAGCGACTCTCCGGCCGGCAATTACGGCAACAACGTCAACACCTCGCTGACACTGGTGCCGCTGGATTTGCGTGGCGTCGCCGGCACCCGCCTCAAGTTCCAGTCCTGGTGTGATACCGAATCAGGCTTCGACTATGGCCGCGTGGACGTGTCCACCGACGGCAACAGTTGGTCGGAGATCTGGAGTTGCAACGGCAGCGCCACCTGGACTGCCGTGGATCTGGACCTGTCGATGCTGGACGACCAATCCAGCGCCCACATCCGATTCCGCCTCACCTCCGATTCCAATCTCACCCGAGATGGCTGGAGCATCGACAATCTTGTCATCGAGGGTAGCGGTAGCATCTGTGGCGGGACGCCCAACCTGATGTTCGCCAACGGATTTGAGTAAGCGCTGCAGGCAGGCTACGGAATAATGTGCGGCAGCCGCGGGCCGGTGGCGATCCAGCTGCCCGCTCACTGCCGCATTCTTTCTGGACGGGCGCCATGCGGCTGCCTGACAATTCCTGCCACCGCATGTCTGCGAGGTTTCAGAGTTTGTCCACCTACCCGCTGCTCTCGACCATCAACGATCCGAAGGATCTGCGGCGTTTGCCCCGTGAGAAGCTCGTCGCGGTCGCCGACGAACTGCGCGCCTTCGTGCTGGCGTCGGTCTCGGAGACGGGTGGGCATCTGTCGTCGAACCTCGGCACCGTGGAGCTGGCCATTGCGCTGCACTATGTCTTCGACACCCCGGACGACCGCCTGATCTGGGATGTGGGCCATCAGAGCTATCCGCACAAGATCCTGACCGGTCGCCGCGAAGCGATGTCCACGCTGCGCCAGCTGGGTGGCATCAGCGGCTTCCCGCGCCGCGAGGAAAGCCCCTACGACGCCTTTGGCACCGCCCATTCGAGCACCTCGATCTCGGCCGCCGCCGGCATGGCCCGCGCGGCTGTCATCAAGGGCGAGAAACGCCACGCGGTCGCGGTGATCGGCGACGGCGCGATGACTGCCGGCATGGCTTTCGAAGCCATGAACAATGCCGGCATCGAAAAGGACCTGCCGCTGATCGTCATCCTCAACGACAACGACATGTCGATCTCACCGCCAGTGGGTGCGCTGAACCGCTATCTGGCACGGCTGATGAGTGGCCAGTTCTACGCCCACACCAAGAAGGGCATCGGCCGGGTGCTGTCGATGGCGCCGCCGGTGCTGGAGCTGGCGCGGCGCTTCGAGGAACACGCCAAGGGCATGGTGGTGCCAGCGACCATGTTCGAGGAATTCGGTTTCAACTACATCGGTCCCATCGACGGCCATGATCTGGACTCCCTGGTACCGACGCTGCGCAACATCATCGCCCGCATCGATGAGGGCGATGGCCCGCAGTTCCTGCACGTGGTCACCCGCAAGGGACAAGGCTACAAGCTGGCCGAGGCCGACCCGGTGCTCTACCACGGCCCCGGACGCTTCAATCCGGTCGAGGGCATACGCCCCGCCAAGCCCGGCAAGCAGACCTACACCCAGGTCTTCGGCGAATGGTTGTGCGATATGGCAGCCGCCGATCCGCGCCTGGTCGGGATCACCCCAGCCATGCGCGAGGGCTCGGGCATGGTCGAGTTCGAACAGCGCTTCAAGGCGCGCTATTTCGACGTCGGCATTGCTGAACAACATGCGGTGACCTTTGCCGGCGGCCTGGCCTGCGAGGGCATGAAGCCGGTGGTGGCGATCTATTCCACCTTCCTCCAGCGCGGCTATGACCAGCTGATCCATGACGTGGCCCTGCAGAATCTGCCGGTCACCTTCGCGCTGGATCGCGCCGGCATTGTCGGCGCCGACGGCCCCACCCACTGTGGCGCCTATGACCTCGCCTATTTGCGCTGCATCCCGAACATGGCCGTGCTGACGCCGGCGGATGAGAACGAATGCAGGCAGCTGTTGTCGACTGCCTTCGCCCATGACGGTCCGGCTGCAGTGCGCTATCCGCGAGGCAGTGGTCCCGGTGTGGAGGTCAAGCGCACTCTCGACAAACTGCCTTTCGGCAAGGGCGAATGGCGACGGCGCAGTCAGGCCGTGGCCGGTCAGCGCATTGCCCTGCTGGTCTTCGGCTCGCCCCTGTACGCGGCGCTGGTGGCGGCGGAGCGGGTCGACGCCAGCGTGGCCAACATGCGCTTCGTCAAACCGCTGGATGAAGAGCTGCTGCTGGACCTGGCGCGCAGCCACGATGCCATCGTGACCGTGGAAGAAGGCTGCATCATGGGCGGCGCCGGCACCGCCTGCCTGGAAGCGCTGGCGGCCCACGGTCTGGCATTGCCGGCGCTGCAACTGGGACTGCCGGACGAGTTCATCGAGCATGGTGATCCGGCGCGACTGCTGGCGCTCAACGGTCTGGATGCCGACGGCATCACCACGGCGATCCGCAACCGATTCCCCCAGGGTCGCAGCGTGCGCGCCGCGGCCTGACAGGTCGGGATTGCGCACGCGACTCTCCATGAACCCATATCGCAAATTGTTGATTTGATGTGTTCAATTGCCGGAGCCCCCTTGCGGCGCGACCGCTGCGGCAGACCTGCGGCTTGCCGGTCGCGACGCGAGGTCGCTCCTGCAGGCGGGTTTGTGGTTCATGGCCCGTGCGCAGTGTCGGGGCGAAACAGGTGGCTCTCCATCTACCCATATCGCAAGTTGATGATGCGTCATTGCGAGGAGCGCAGCGACGAAGCAATCCAGGGTAGCGCCGCACGCCCCTGGATTGGCCAGGACCGGGCACGCATTCACCAGGCACATGCAAGCGATCGCTTTACGACGGAACGGGCTGCTGTTGCACCATCAGCCGCTGCTTTGGCTACACTGCACACATGTCCGCATCGGCCCACCAGTTGTCGGCGTTGGAGCACCTGACCGAAGTCTTCGCCGGCACGGAGACGGTGGCGGTGATCAGCCGGCTGTCTGATGGATTGATCGTAGCGCTGAGTCCAGGGGTGGAATCGCTGTTCGGTGCGCCGCGATCGCGGATGCTCGGGCGAACCGCCTTGGAACTGGGATTCTGGCCAGGCACCGAGCAGCGAGACAGTCTGCTCAATCTGCTCCGCGAGCGTGGCCTGGCCGTCGGCGAGGCGGTGGCCATCCAGACTCCCCCGGGCCGAAACTACGACGGCCTCATGACCTGCTCGCTGATCACCGTCGACGATGAGCGCTACATCTTCTCATTGATTCAGGACATTCACGCGCACGGCTCCGAAGCTCAGGCGCAAGTTCGTCAGGCCGCCAGTTTCCGCACGCTGATCATGGAATCGCAAGTGGGCGTGTATCGCCGGCTGATGGACCCACCTCGGATCATCGAGGCCAACCCGGCGCTGGCCAAGATGCTCGGTCATGCAACGCCTGAGGAGTTGCTGGCCGCCAGCGTTGGAGCGCCCGCCTTTGACTATGTCGATGGGGACCACGCGCAGGCAGTCGCCACGCGCCTGGAGAAAACCGGTCGCATCACCGATCTGCGTGCAGAATTGCGCCGCAAGGACGGCAGCAGCCTTTGGGTCAGTGAGAGTGCAACAGCGCTTCGCGGCTCCGATGGCAGCATATTGCAGGTTGATGGCACGGTCGTCGACATCACCGTGCAGGTACGCGCCGAGCAGGCGCTGTCGCAATCCGAGGCGCTGTACCGCAATCTGGTCGAGAATTCTCGTGACGGCGTGTTCCTGATGCAGCACGGCCGTGTGCTTTTCGCAAACGACGCGCTGGGCGACATTCTCGGCTATCGCAGCGAGGAGATGATCGGCGCCAGCTACTTTGACTGGGTCGCCCCGGAAGACCTTGCAGCACAAGCCGCGCGCAAGGATGCCCGCGAATCAGGCTCTCGCGAGACCCAGGAATACGAGATCCATCTGCTGCGCCGCGATGGCTCCCGGTGCCTGTGTGCCGTGCGCGCCGGTGCCGTGAATTTCCGCGGCGAACCGGCATCGATAGGCACTCTGCGCGATGTCACCGAGGCACGGGCCCAACAGGCCCGATTGCAAGCCGCGGAAGAACGCTACCGACTGCTGTTCCAGCACGCCGTACTGGGGATGTTCCAGAGCACGCTCGCGGGCGATCTGATCGAGGTCAACGATGCCATGGCGCGGATGTTCGGCTATGCGTCGCCCACTGCGATGCGCGCGGAGGCGCCGAGTATCCACCGCCGCTACGCCAGTCCCGAGATGCGCGATCGCGCGGTGAAGGCGATATTGCGCGACGGCCAGATACTGGGCTGGGAATTCGAGATGCTGCGCCGCAACGGCGAGCATTTCTGGGTGCTTTCCAGTGCCCGGATCGTTCGTCACCACGCCGATGATCCGGGTCACCTGGAAGGCAGTTTACTGGACATCAGCGCCCGCCGCGCGGCCGAACAGGAACTCAAGTTCCTGGCCCATCACGACAGCCTGACTGGTCTGTCGAATCGGCGCAGCTTCGAGCTGCAGCTGGTGGCTGCGCTGGAGCGACTGCGGCTCCAGGACGACGGCCCTTACGGCGTGCTCCTGCTCGATCTCGATCGCTTCAAGGTGGTCAACGACAGCCTCGGTCACGCCGCCGGCGACGAATTGCTGGTGCAGTTCAGCGAACGCCTGCGCTCGGCGATGGACGGGCGCACGCTGGTGGCCCGCTACGGTGGCGACGAATTTGCCTTGCTCTGTCGGACTGCGCTCGACCAGAGTTCGGCAACAGCGCTTGCAGAACGGGTGCAGAGCGTGGCCCGCACACCGTTCCAGGTGCGCGGCCATCAGGTGTTCAGTGCTGCTTCCATCGGCATCGTCCTGGTCAATCACGCCGACCAGAATCCCGAAAGCATCCTGCGCGATGCCGATACCGCCATGTTCCGTGCCAAATCGCTGGGCTCCGGCTATGCCTTGTTCGACCAACAGATGCATGCCGCGGCCCGCGAGCGCCTGGCGCTGGAAACGGATCTGCGTTTTGCCGTCAATCGCGGTGAACTGGTGCCCTATTTCCAGCCCATGTGGAGTTTGCGCAAACAATGCGTGGTCGGGGTCGAAGCCCTGGTGCGCTGGCAGCATCCACTGCGCGGCGTGCTGGCGCCGCCTGAGTTTCTGGACATGGCCGAGGAAACCGGATTGCTCTCGGCCATAGACCTGCAGATGCTGGAGATGTCGCTGCGGCAGCTGCGTAGTTGGCAGAGCACCTTCGGTGAGCGCGCACCAAGCCGGCTCAGTGTCAATGTTTCCGATCGCTTGTTCGCCTCCCTGAGCTTCCCCACCGAACTGCAGCAACTGCTGGAAGCCAGCGGGGCCGATCCGGCGCACCTCCAGCTGGAGATCACCGAAACCGTGTTCCGGGGCGCGCCAGACCGATTGCGCGGCACCCTGGCGGCGCTGAAATCGTTGGGCGTGGGCCTGGTGGTCGACGATTTCGGCACCGGCTATTCCTCGCTGGTGTCGTTCTCGGAAGCAGCATTCGACGGTCTGAAGATCGACCGCGGCTTTGTTCATGACCTGGAGCACAACCAGCGCCACCGCGCCATCGTCCGTACCATCACCCAGTTCGCCCGCGATCTGGACCTGAGCCTGGTCGCCGAAGGCGTAGAGAACGAGAGCCAGGCCAATCTGCTGGCCCAGTTGGGCTGCGATCTGGTGCAAGGCTATCTGTATGCGCCGCCGCTGGCGGCACCGGTCATGACCGACTGGTTTCGCGATCCCAGCCCAAGGCGGGGCACTGCTACCTCTGTCTGAAGGCGCGCAGCAACTGCGTCGACGGTAGTCACCGGGAGCTGGTTGCTGCTGCTAGCATGATCGTTCACAAGGGTTTCGCATCGGCATCCCATGGAATTGCTCGGCCTGTTGGCGGTCCTGCTGTTGCTGTACCTGCTGATTGCGCCAGGCCTGGCCTGGGCGATAGCCAACCGCGCCAGCGCCCGCGCCGCGCAGGCGGAAAAACTGGCCGAGAGCCAGGCCACGGAGCTGCGTCGCCTGTCAGAACAACTGGGCGATCTGCGCAAGCAACATCTGCTGCTGCAGGCGCGGGTGAAGGCTGCGGGAGCCACGGCGGCCGAGGCTGAGGTCGAGCCGGAAGCAGCTGCGCCCCCGATACCCACGGTGCCTGATCGCGACCTCGCCCAGGCGGCACGTACTCCACAGACGCCCCAGCGCAGCGCCCCGGGGGAGTTCCGGTTTGATCCGGATGAATTCTCCGTGCCGGCCCCGGCGAACGCCGCGCCGCCAGTCACACCTGCCGAGCCGGCACAAGCCAGCACCGCCGCGCCTGAGGCGCCGGCCGTCCCGGCCGACCGCACGCATCAGCGCTGGGATCTGCAGCCGATGGAGAGTCCGCCGGCCGAGGAGCCACCCGCACCGCCGCGCTCGGCCTGGACCGAAACGCCATCAGCAGAGGCGACGACGGCTGCGCCAGCGGACAAACCGCGAGTGTGGAAGCCCAAGCCGCCAGGGGTTGCCGCACCGCCACCAGCGCAAGAGCAGCCAAGGTCGTCGCCACCGCGCAGCCCGCGCCCGCCGAGGAACGTCGATACCCCGATCTCTCTGTGGCTGCGCCAGGCCAGAGGCTGGCTGTTCGGCGGCAATCTGGTGGCCAAGATCGGCCTGATGATCCTGTTCATCGGCGTGGCCTTCCTGCTGCGCCTCGCCTCCAGTTATGTCACCGTGCCGATCGAGCTGCGACTGGCGGGCATCGCCGCAGGCGCCATCGCCCTGCTCGGCTGGGGCTGGCATATCCGCAGCACCAGGCCGGGAATTGCCCTGCCCACCCAGGGCGCGGCCCTGGCGACGCTGATGCTGGTCACCTTCGGCGCCTTCAAGATCTACCATCTGCTGCCCTCCGGACCGACCTTCGGCCTGCTGCTGGTGCTGGTGGCCTTCACCTGCATTCTGGCAGTGCTGCAGAACGCGCTGTGGCTGGCGGTGTTCGGTATCGTCGGCGGGTTTGCGGTGCCGATCCTGACCTCCAGCGGCGGCGGCAGCCACGTTGCCCTGTTCAGCTACTACGCGTTGCTGAACGCCGGCATCCTGGCCATCGCCTGGCAACGCTCCTGGCGCTCGCTGAATCTGCTCGGCTTCCTGTTCACCTTCATCATCGGCACCGCCTGGGGCGTACAGCGCTACGAGCCTGAGCACTACGCCAGCGCCCAGTTCTTCCTGATTCTGTTCGTGTTGTTCTACGTGGCCATCGCCGTGCTCTACGCCTGGCGCCAGTCCACACAACTCAAGCTCTATGTCGATGCCACGCTGGTCTTCGGCGTGCCCACCGTGGCCATGGCGCTGCAATATGGTCTGGTCAAGGACATGGAGTTCGGCAGCGCGCTGTCGGCGCTCTGCTTCGGCCTGTTGTATGCGGCACTGGCATCGACGCTGTGGCGCTGGCGCCGGGGCCATCTGCGCCTGCTGGTGGAGTGCTTCTTTGCGCTGGCGATGGTCTTCGGCACGCTCGCGATTCCGCTGGCCTTTGATGGACGCTGGACCTCCGCCGCCTGGGCGCTGGAAGGTGCCGGCGTGATCTGGGTCGGCTTGAAGCAGCGCCAGCAACTGGTCTGGCGCTTCGGCATGCTCGTGCAGTTCCTGAGCTGGGCGGCCTTCATCCGCGCCCTGACCGGGCTCGATCCGATCCAGGCGCTGGCCGATCACATCAGTCTGGGCTTCATCCTGCTCGGTGCCACGGGTGTGTTTCTGGCCTTGGTCTTCCGCAGCCACGGCGCTCAGGCGACGGATGATGAACACAGCGTGCGCACGCGCTTTGGCGCCTATGCCAGCGCCTTCATCAGCATCGCCGTGGTCTGGCTGCTGGCTGGCCTGTGGGTGGAAGTCTGGCTGCGCGTGCATGGCGTGCATCGCGCCAGCCTGTTCGTTCTGACCGCCATTGCCCTGGTCTTCGGCTTGCAGTGGCTGGGCAAGCGCGCCGTATGGCGGGTACCGAACCTGCTCGCCGGCGCGGTAACCGCGGTGGCCGGGCTGACCTTCCTGTCGCTGATGGCCCGCTACATGGAGTGGCGCAACATCGGCGCCTACGCCGAAACCAGCTTTGGCGCGGTGCTGGCCAACAGCGCCCTGCTGGGCGGCGCGCTGCTCGGCGGCGGTGCGCTGGTGTCGGCCTTTGCCTTCAAACGTCAGGTGCGGGAACTGGAGGCCGAGGTGCTGGACGCCAGCAGCGCCCTGCGCGCTACCTCCCTGTGGTTCCTGTTGGCCCTGTTCTGGTGGTGCGGATTCGGATTGCATGGTGCAGCCCATGCACTGGCCTGGCTGACCACGCCCGCCGCTGGCGAAACGGCACTCTGGTATCGCATTCCCTTCTGGGCCGGCTACAGCGTGGGTCTGGCGTTGTCGGCCTGGGGCGCGATGGCGCTGGCTCAGCGCCATGCTTTCCCGCAACGCGACAGCGTGCTGCGCCTGATCTGGCCCACCCTCACCGCTGCCGCGCTGTGGGCCTTCATGATTCAGGTGTCACCGAGTCTGCCGATCGAGCACCTGCTCGATTTCTCATGGGCGAGTGACTTGCCCGGAGACGGTGGGCTGGCCGACGTGCTGAAGGCCTGGCTGGGCGGACCGCTGCTCGGTACGCTGATCTTCATGGCCCTGTGCTGGATCGCCTTGCGGCGCGTGCGCGACGAGCGCCGTCATCCAAACCTGAGTCCAGCGCAACGCAGCAGCGCGATCGCCATCTGGCTGATCGGGCTGACCTTGGCCGTTCAGCTCCTGCTGGTGGACGGATTGGCCGTGGCCAGCACCCAGGCCTTGTCCGCGCTGGGCGCCAGCAGCCAGCATCCCCTGGCCTGGCTGAGCTACGCCGATCTGCGTCTGTTGTGGACCTGCGCCGCAGCGCTGCTGGCGCTGCAGCTGATGCTGAGTACCGGTTTCAGCGCATTGCGCTGGCTCGCCGCCCCGGCCGCCGCAATGCAGGCACTGGCCAGTCTGGCCGTACTCGCCGGGCTCTATCAGCGCGCCCAGCTGCCGACGCTCGGTACCGTGGCAGCGCTGCTGCTGACCTGGGCGGCCATCGCCGTCAGCGCACGCCTGTGGCAGCGCACTCAGCCCCTCGGGGAACGCACGCTCAAGTGGCTGCATTTTGGTCGGGTCATTGCCCCCTGGCTGATGCTGCCGCCGACGGTGTCGCTGAATCTGATGCCCTGGCTGGCCGCGCCCGCGGCTGATGTGAGCCTGGAAGACGCCGAATGGGTGGTCGCCGGCATGTGGCCCGACTACCTGGCGGCCTGGGTATCGCTGGGCGTGCTGTTCGTGGGGCTGCGGCAGGTGCGCACTCTGGGCTGGCCCCTGCGTCCGCTCGGCTCATGGTACGGCGAGGTGGTCATTCCGATCGCTGCCTTCTGGGCCACGCTGCTGGCGATCTACTGGAATCTGCGTCAGGACGGCAGCATGCAGCCCCTGCCCTACCTGCCCGTCCTCAATCCGCTGGATCTGACCACCGGCTTCGTCGCCCTGCTGTGGGCCGATCTGTGGCGCATGTACCGCCATCAGATTGACGACGAGCGCCGCCGCGACATCACCCGCACTGCAATGGCACTGGCCTTCGGCTGGCTCAATCTGATGCTGCTACGCACGGCGGCGCAATATCTGGGCCTGCCCTATCGCTTCGACCCGCTGTACCAGTCGCAGTTCGTCCAGGCCATGCTGTCGCTGGTGTGGACGCTGTGTGCTTTCGGATTGATGCGCTTCGCCGTACGCAAGCTGTCCAAGCCCTTGTGGATGGTCGGCGCCGTACTGCTCGGCGTGGTCGTCGGCAAGCTGTTCCTGATCGACCTGCGCAACGTCGGCAGCGTCGCCCGGATCGTCTCCTTCATGGGCGTGGGCGGCTTGATGCTGCTGATCGGCTATCTGGCGCCGCTGCCGCGAGAAGCCGCGAAGGATGCCGATGACCCTTGATCAACCATTCCTAGCCCGGCTCGCCCCTGGCGGTGCGCTTGTTCGCGCATCAAACAGGGGGCGGGGGGCAGGGGGCAGGGGACCCACGTCGCGGCACGGTCAGATCATGCGTCGAGGTTGAGCCCCTCCCCCTGCCCCCTGCCCCTTGCCCCTTTTTTGGTTGGATACATCAATGGGTCACGACATGTTTGGTGAGACCGGAGTGCATGAACTACGGAGATTTCCGATGAGAGCGCTGAGCTGGCTTGCACTGTTCCTGCCTGTGCTGGCGTCCGCCCAGCCGCTGCCCGTGCATGCGCCGACGCCGGACGAGTTCGCGCTGCGCTTGCCACTCGCGGTCAGCGGCGACAACGGCGTGGTCCAGTTGCAGCTGCCGTTGACGGTGTACCAATACTCACGCAGTCCGGAACTGGCCGACCTGCGGGTCTACAACGGGGCCGGACAACTGCTGCCGTACGCGCTCTATCGGCCCAGCTACCGCACACGCACGCAGGCGCGCGAATCCGGCACCCGTCTGTTCCCGATCTACCAGAACGCGCCCATCAGCGGCGGCAACGGCGATCTGCAACTGGAGCTGCGGACTGGCGCCGATGGCGCGGTGGTCTCGGTGACCAGCAAGGCCGGTGTCGTCGCCAGCGGCGCGAAGCTGAGCGCGCTGATCGTCGACCTGGGTGCCAGCGAGCGCGGAGAGGTGCTGGAGAGCCTGCGCTTCGAGCTGCCGGAATCGGCCCCGGATTATCGCGCCCGCCTCGCCATCGAGCGCAGCGATGATCTGAAGCTCTGGGACGGCATTGCCAATGGCAGTGTCGACTGGATCAGTTCGGTGGATGCCTCACAGCGGCTGATCAGCGACGGCATCGACGTGCCTGTGGGTAACGGCCGCTATCTGAAGCTGCGATGGACCGACGGCGAACCCATCAATTTCGCTGCCATCCGCGCCCGTTGGCGCAGTTCCACGATCACCCTGGACCCGACGCTGGAGCTTGAGATCGAAGGCATACCCGCCAAGGTCGAGGGCGATTTCAGCTACGCCGCCAGCCCGGCCATCGTCGCCACCGCGCTCGGCCTGGTGCTACCTGAGCCCAACACCGTGCTGCCGGTGTCGATCGGCTTCTACCGCGACCAGGGGCAGCGGCAGCCGCGCTGGTGGCTGCAGACCCGGGTGGAGAGCACCTTCTACCGTCTCAATCAGAACGGACGCGAGCGCCGATCCGGGCGCATCAGCATCGCCCCGATGTCCGGCCCGGAGTGGATCCTGCGCCCACATACCCCCGGACACGCCGCACCGAAGCTGGTGCTGGAATGGCAGCCGCAGACGCTGGTGTTCAACGCGCAGGGCCAGGACTTCCTGTTGGCGGTGGGCGCCGCACCCGAGATCCATCGCCGATGGAGCGGAGGCCCATCGCCGATGGCGCAGGTCGCCCCCGGCTACAACGCCACCGAAATCGAGCAACTGGAGCGCGCCAGGCCTGGCCCGCCGATGACCGCCGCGCTGGTCCTGGAAGCACCCGCCAGCGACGGCCAGGAGGCGCTCAATCCGACACGCTGGCGACGTTTCCTCCTCTGGAGCGTGCTCGGTTTCGGGGTGATCCTGCTCGGTTTCATGAGCTGGCGGCTGTATGGGCAACTGAATGCCGCTGACAAGGAAGACTGAGGCCGGGGACCAAGTCGGGCAAAGGCGTCATTGCGAGCCACCTGGGTTGGCCTGAAACTGCCCACGGCCCATGAACCCGCCGTCGTAGGTCATGTTGTCCGCGTCAGCGGACTACGTGACATCCATTTGCGTCACGTAGCTCGCTACGCGAGCAACGTGACCTACAAGGGCAAATCAACAACTTGGGATATGGGTTCATGGAGAGCCACCTGGGTTGGCTGTGCTGGCTTTGGCAGGTCCAGACTTGTCTGGACCTTCAACAACCCCTGGCGCTGAGCACATCGCAAGTCGTTGTGAGGGAGCACGGCTCCGGCGCGCGGCGGATCGGGATGTGCACCAGGATCGCTCGCGCCGGCGGCCGCGACCTGGGCTGCCGGGCGCCGCGAGGTCGCCAGCCGAATCGAACGCGCGCCCCTGCCCCTCTACTGCAAATGCAGTTGCCAATAGCCCGGTCGATCGTCCCCGCCTGCACAGGAATAGAAAGCAATGGAGAAGTGTCCGTCAGGCCCGCAGCCAGACCGCGCCGCACAGGCCTGATCGAATCGCTGGCGCACCTCGGCCAGGGGAATGCCGGTCGCACAACCGAAGGACGGCGGCGAGTCGTAGGGATAGAGCCAGGTCGTGGCGCTGCCCCAGGCGTCGTATTCGATGGAGGCGTAGGCGAAGGAAAATCCCGGCACCGGCCCGGCGACCACGAGGTTGAGCTTGTCATCGTCGATCTGCAGTCCGGCGATTCGAGCCTTGATCGCCGCCGGCAATGCTTGATCCAGAAAGTCGAAAGCCTCGGTGCTCGCGGCGGCCCAGCGGCGCCGCGGATACTCCTGCGCCACAGTGGGCAGGGGCGCGTTCGACGCGCCCAGTTCGGCCTGTCCGGCGAGCAGGCTGTCGCTGGTCGACAAGCGCGCAAATGCCGGCGCATCGGCCGGTTCGGTCTGGATCTGCCAGCCCTGGTCGTTTCGGCGGATGATCCTGCTGACGATCGTGTCGTCGTCAGGCTTGCGCAGCAGTTCGATACTCGCGACCGGCATCGGCAGCGTCCGCAGCAGCCTGTTCATTTCGCCCGATAGATCAGGAGCACTGCGTTCGCGATCGTCTGCTTCCACAGCCAGCAGCTGTTTCAGTGGATGCTCAATGCGCGTCTGGTTCAGACCCTGATCCGAGCAACTCACGCGCAGCAGGCTGTCCACGCTGGCGCCCTCGTAGACATAGACATCCAGGCGATCCGGGCTGATCGCCAGCGCCTGCGGGGGATGGTAGTAGCTGAAGCCTGCGTCCGCGGCGTTGAGGCAATGCCTCAGAATCTGCTGCCAGTCGCCGCTGGCGAAGACCGCCTGGAAGGGCTGGAGATAGGCTTGCTCGGCCGCCTCCTGTGCCGCCTGAGCCGCCTGAGCGGCAATGTTTGCTTCCTCATGCTCTCGTTCCACGATCGGCGCGACGATCATCGCGATGAGGGTCATCACGCCTACGACGAAGCCCAGCTTGAGGAGGTCACGCATGGCTAATTCCTGATCGGGTTCATCGACGGGTGCCTGCGCGGCCGCTGTTGATCTGCCGTCTGCAAAAGGTGGCGCTGCAGTGCGGCGCCCTCCAGAGCAAGGATCGAATTGCCATCGCCGGGCGATAGATGCTGGACCTCCTCGCAAGGCTTCACGGCACTCGTCCCCCGCTCACCCGCTCGTGGCCGGCCAGATCACGTTCGCTGCTCACCTCGACATAGCCCTGGTCCAACAGGGCCTCGCGCACGGCCGGCGCCTGCGTCCAACCGTGCTCCAGCAGCAGCCAGCCACCGGTGCGCAGTACGCCTTTGGCCTCGCGTATCAGCGTCAGCAGATCACCGAGTCCCGATTCCGGTGCCCGCAGTGCCGCTTCAGGTTCGCCGCTGGCGATCAATGCCGGCAGGTGCGGATCAGCAGCATCCAGATAGGGCGGGTTGGAGAGAATCAGGTCGACACTGCCCGCGCTCACTGCCTGCAACCAGTCGCCGCACCAGTAGCCGATTCGAGCCGCCAATCGGCGGGCGTTGGCCTGCGCCACTGCCAGCGCCGCAGGGCTGCGGTCTACGGCAATAACGCTGCTCCGCGCTCGCTCCAGCTGAAAACTGATTGCCAGCGCCCCCGAGCCGGTACCGGCATCAAGCACGATGCCGGCGCGCCCAATGGGCCATCGCGCCAAGCCGGCTTCGAGCAGTATCTCGGTGTCGGGGCGTGGAATCAGTACCGCAGGGTTGACCAGGAAGGGGCGACCATAGAACTCACGCTCACCGATCAGGTAGGCATGTGGCTCGCCAGCGCAGCGGCGCTGCCACAGCGCTCGAAATCGAGCTGCCTCGGCTGCCGTGACGGCATCGCCCAGTCGGGCATAGAGGCCGGCGCGGTTGCGACCGAGCACGTGGGCCAGCAGATATTCGGCATCGATGCTGTCGACATCAGCAGGCGCAGCTGCCTGAGCCTGACGCAAGAACTGCGACCAGGTGACCCGTTCCGTGCGCAAATCTCCTTCGTTCACCGGGATGTGCTCATTCTGTCCATCGTCTGACGATATGCTCCCCCCTCCGCTCGGCAGATGCCATCTCCACATGCGAAAAACCTGGACCCTGATGCTGCTCGGCTTGATGCTGGCAGGCGCGGCCGCCAAGGCATATGCGTGGGGCCGGGACGGTCACCGCATCGTCGGCGAACTGGCGCAGGCCAAGCTCAATGCAAGAGCCAGTGCCGCGGTGGCCGAACTGCTGCAGGGCGAGCCCGATCCGACGCTTGCGGGCGTATCGATCTGGGCCGACGAGGTGCGCGACTCAGTACCCGAATATCGCTGGACCGTGCCGCTGCACTGGGTCAACTTCACGCCCGGCGACTGCCACTACGACGGCGACCGGCTGTGCTCCGAGGGTCTGTGCGTGGTCGCGGCCATCCAGCGCTTCAGCCAGGAACTGGTCGACCCCGAACTGCCGCGCGAGCGCCGGCGCGATGCGCTCAAGTTCATCGTCCATTTCGTCGGTGATGTGCACCAGCCGCTGCACGCGGGATTCGCCGCCGACAGGGGCGGCAACGACTTCCAGATCAGCATCCGGCGCGAGGGCTGGAATCTGCATTCGGTGTGGGACTCACTGCTGATCGAAAGCCTCAAGCTGGACTGGCGCCAGTATCGGGCGCGGGTGGCCGCAAAGCCGCTGTGGCGGGTTTCGCGATCGCAGCTGCCGGCAGCCAGCCCCGGAACCTGGGCAGAAGAATCCTGCCGCATCGTCCAGGCGGATGATTTCTACCCGCCCAAACACAAGATCAGTTCCCGCTATCTGCATGCCAAACGGCCGTTGGCAGATCAACGCCTGAAACTGGCCGGGGCACGCTTGGCAGCCTTGCTCAACCGCCTGCTGGGCGAGGACCCGCAGAAGCGCCACTCAGGGGCGACCGGGCAGGTGCATGCGAACGAGTTCGCACCTGCCCGATCCGGCGCGCCCTGAACCATCAGCCGTTCAGCAGATCCCGCCCGGTCTGGATCACGCGCTCCAGGCCGAAGCCGAAATGCGCGTACAGCACCTTGTCCGGGGCCGAGGCCCCAAAGCTCTGCATGCCGATCACGGCACCATCCAGACCGACATATTTGCGCCAATAGTCACCGATGGCCGCTTCGACGGCCACGCGTCTGCGGCTGGCCTTGGGCAGCACGGTTTCGCGATAGGCCGCGGGCTGTGCATCGAACACCTCGGCGCAGGGCATGGAGACCACGCGAATGGCAAAACCCTCGCCCGCCAACGCATGTGCGGCCTGCACCGCCAGATCCAGCTCCGATCCGGTGCCGATGAAGATCAGATCGATCTTGCCGGGCATGGTATCGAGCAGCACATAGCCACCGCGGGCAATGGCCGCAATCTGTTCCGCTGTGCGCGGCTGAGCCTTCAGATTCTGGCGTGAGAAGGCCAGGCAGCTCGGTCCATCGCGACGTTCGATCGCGCATTTCCAGGCCACGGCCGATTCCACCGCATCGGCGGGGCGCCAGACCCGGTTGTTGGGGATGTAGCGCAGGCTTGCCAGGTGCTCGATCGGTTGGTGGGTGGGGCCATCTTCACCCAGGCCAATGGAATCGTGCGTGTAGACATGGACCACGCGGGCACCCATCAGCGCGCTCATGCGCACGGCGTTGCGGGCGTAGTCGGAAAACACCAGGAAGGTGGCGGTGAAAGGCAGGATGCCACCGTGCAAGGCCATGCCATTGGCAATGGCGCTCATACCGAATTCGCGCACGCCGAAATAGACGTAATTGCCACCATCCTCGGCCGTCTGCACATCGCTGCTGGCCTTGACGATGGAGTAGTTGGAGTGCGCCAGATCGGCCGATCCGCCGATCAACTCCGGCAACACCGGCACCAGCACTTCCAGGGCGCGCTGGCTGGCCTTGCGCGAGGCGATGCTGCTGGCATCGCGGTCGAAGTCGGCAATCAAGGCATCAATGGTCGGCGCAAACTCGGCTGGCAGCTCGCCGGCCAGACGGCGGTCCAGTTCTGCCGCCAGCTCCGGAAATTGTTCCTGGTAGCGAGCGTGCAGGCTTTCCCAGTCACGCTGCCAGCCAGCGCCGGCCACACGAGCGTCAAAGGCACTGTAGATCTCTTCCGGAATCTGGAAGGGCTCGTGGTGCCAGCCCAGCTGTGCGCGGGCGGCAGCCACTTCATCGCGCCCCAGCGGTGCGCCGTGGCTGGATTCGGAACCTTGCTTGGCCGGTGAACCGAAGCCGATCACGGTCTTGCAACAAATCAGGGTCGGCTTGTCCGGATCGGCGGCGGCGGTGACCAGAGCTGCCTTGATGGCCTCGGCATTGTGCCCGTCGATATCGGGAATGACCTCCCAGCCATAGGATTCGAAGCGCTTGGGGGTGTCGTCGGTGAACCAACCCTGGACCTTGCCGTCAATGGAAATGCCGTTGTCGTCATAGATGACAATCAGCTTGCCCAGCTTCAGCGTTCCGGCCAAAGAGGCGACTTCGTGGGAGATGCCCTCCATCAGGCAGCCATCACCCAGGAACACGTAGGTGTAGTGATCGACGAGCTCGAAGCCAGGTCGATTGAAGCGCTTGGCCAGGATCTTCTCCGCCAAGGCCATGCCTACAGCGTTGGCCAGACCCTGCCCGAGGGGACCGGTCGTGGTTTCAACACCCGGGGTCTCGTGCACTTCGGGATGGCCTGGTGTCTTCGAGTGCAACTGACGAAAGCGCTTCAGTTCCTCGATCGGCAAGTCGTATCCGGACAGATGCAGCAGCGCGTAATGCAGCATCGAGCCATGACCGTTGCTGAGCACAAATCGGTCGCGGTTGAACCAGTGTGGATCGCTGGGGTTGTGGCGCAGGAAGTCGTTCCACAACACTTCGGCGATATCCGCCATTCCCATTGGCATGCCGGGATGTCCGGAATTGGCTTGCTGGACGGCATCCATTGCCAATGCGCGGATGGCATTGGCCAGATTGCGGCGGCTGGACATTGGGGGTGCTCCCGGCGGGCAAAGAGGCGGAGGATTCTGCCGCAATGCGCCGCGTCTGTCCCGGCCCGAACTGAAATGCCGGGCATTGGTCAGCACTGCTGGGCTTTGGGCCTGCGACGTTTGGGTAGCCGCTGCCGGGATTCGCCGGGACATTGGTCACAAAGCTCGACTTTGACGCTTGTGGGCTCACGCCCCTGCCGTAGAATGCCTCTGCCTCGAAAGTACTTGAATAATGCTGGTCAACCTCTTGAGCGTGCTTGAGAAGAATGCCGACGCAGTTTGGCTATGCGGGCTTCTGCTTGCGCTTGGTTTCGGCCGCAATCGATATGCGCTGGTGCTTGCCGCACTGAGCGTGCCCATGTACGCGCCGTCCAGCACAGCGGGCCTCAGCCTCGCCAGCGCCGGTCTGGTGCTGCTCATCGTCGTATTGCCAGAACCACCTCTGCGATCGCTGCGAAGTCTGGGTCTGGTTCTGGCTGCAGCGGGGTTGAGCACCCTTCCGGCGTCCATGCCGCGAGTTTCCCAGGTGCTCGACGAGTGGGCTGGCTGGGTGTCAGCCGCGCCGCTCGGTCTGGCTGCCTGGGCGCTTGGGGCGGCTGCGGCATGGGCGCTGTTGCGCTGGTTGCGTCGGGGATGGCCGCTGGATCTGCATCTGTCTCTGGCCTTGGTGCCGGCGATGGTGGCGCTGTCGCCGGCGCCACCGCTGTCCATGCGGGCCTGGTTGGCGGCTTTCGCCGGCGCCATCGTCATTGCCGTACTCTACGGTGCCTACCGCATGGCCTTCATCGATGCGCTGACGGGCCTGCCCAACCGCCGGGCCCTGGACGAGCGCCTGTCGCGCAGTACCGGGCGTATGGCGGTGGCCATGGTCGACATCGATTTCTTCAAGCGCTTCAACGACCGTTACGGCCATGAGGCCGGCGATCGCGTCCTCAAGTCTGTGGCCGGGCAGTTGCGACGCTGCGCTGGCGGTTCGGCCTACCGCTATGGCGGCGAGGAGTTCGCCATCGTCTTCGATGGCCGTCGAGTTGAGCACGCGGGCGAAGCGCTGGAAGACGTGCGTACCGCGGTGGAAAGTCTGCGCGTGCGCTTGCGCAAGGACGCATCCAGAACACGCGCCCAGGCCGTGCGGCGGGGCCAGACGGCGGGTGAGGTCGGAGTCACCATCAGCATAGGCCTGGCGGAACGTGACCCTGAGCGACGCACCTGCAGCGCCGTGGTCGATGCAGCGGACAAGGCGCTGTATCGCTCCAAGCAGCGTGGCCGCAACCGACTGACCCTGGCCGGTGCGGCGCGGATGAACTGATCACTCCGTCGCGCGCCGCGGACTTCCGTCTGGTGGATCGAAAGAGCTTCGCTACCACGCCAGGATGGCGGCCCCGATCTCAGATACGGCATTTTCTCGGTAACCGGCAAACTGCGGGCTAAGCGCGCGCCCCGCGCCGGCCATGCCCAGGCTGGGCGGATTGCAGTTCCAGCAGCAGAGGGTTGACGTGCAGAGGATCCAGGACCGCCGGATCCTGCGGCTTCCCGATCAACCATCCCTGCAAATAGCGCACGCCCTGGCTCTTCAACGCGCGCGCCTGTTCGATGGTCTCCACGCCTTCCGCCACCATCTCGGCGCCCATGCCGTGCAGCATGGTCACGATTCCCCGCACCAGCGCGGCGGCCTTGAGATCACCCGGCAAGGGTCTCACGAAGCTCTGATCGAGCTTGATGGTGTCGAACTCGAGCCGGTGCAGATGGCCCAGGCCCGAATGACCGGTACCGAAGTCATCCAGCGACACGCCAATTCCATGCCAGCGGCAGCGCGCGATCAAAGCCTGCACTCGCTCATAGTCCAGTGCCAGGCTTTCGGTGATCTCTGCCTTCAGTCGAACAGGATCCAGGCCCGAATCCCTCGCGGTGCTGGCCAGCAGGTCGGCGAAGTCCGGCACCAGCGACTGCCGTGCGGAAATGTTCACCGCAACCCATGGACGGAAATCCGAATTCAGGCGCTGGTCCAGTTCGGCCAGCAATGCACAAGAGCGCATCAGCGCGTAGTGCCCAACGGGCACAATCAGGGAGGTTTCCTCGGCCAGCGCGATGAACTCGTTGGGTGAAACCGGCCCTCGAACGGGATGATCCCATCGAACCAGGGCTTCAAAGCCCGCGATCCTGCTCTCGTGAAGGTCGAAGATGGGCTGGAACACGACCCGCAACTGGTCACCGTCCAATGCCTCCAGCAGCTCTCTTTCCAGTCTGATCTTGTCGGCAACCCGCCGCTTCTGGTCGACCACGGCCAGGTCATCACTCTCCGGCTCGTCCAGCACACCCACCCGCGCGGCACGCAATCCCCGCCGGTATCGCGACAGCAGGCCGATCAACAATCCACGCAGCACGGGATCGGCCTCGTCGAGGCGCTCACGCAACTGATCCGCGCGAATTTCAGTGACCGACACTTCGGTGATGGCGTCGGCACTGGCGCTGCGCGGCGCGCGGTCGATCACTGCCATCTCACCCAGAATCTCGCCTGCGCCCAGGTAGCTCAGCGTGAGCCGCTTGCTGCCCTGAGTAGCCCAGACCTCGATTCGGCCTGTTTCAATGAGGTAGGCCACATCCGGCACGTCACCCTCGGTGAAGATGCGTTCACCGGGCGCAAATACTCGTTTGGCGCTGGCCGAGCTCATGTGCGGATACCGAACTGCCTAAGCAAACTAGGATAACGGAGTGAACGTTGCGCGGCAGGTACAAGGGCCGGCGCGTTGACACAAAAAAGGGGCCTTTCGGCCCCTTTTTCGTCTGCTCAGGCTTGGTGATTTAGCCGCAAAGCGGTGAGAAGAAGATCGAACACAGGTTCACACCCTGCATCGTTACGGTGGTGCTGGGCGAGCCGCCAGCAGCTGTGAACACACACTGGCCGCTGGCCGCTCCCTGGGCCTGGTCCAGATTGATCGCCGTGATCCGGGCCGTGGTCTCGCCATTGGCATTGGTGATCCCCGGCGGTTGTGGCAGCTGGATCTGAGCGCCTCCTTCAGCGGTACAAACACCCGTGATCAACACGCCCGGAATCGGCTGGCCATTGCCGTTGATCAGGCGCAGGTTCACCGGTCCGCCGTTGCCGCCGAAGAAGGACGAGGGGAAGGCCTGCAGGATCGACACGGTGGGTGGAACCACATTGACCACCTTGGAATCACCAACTCCGAAGAAGGTGATCGAAGGCGCCTGCACCTGATTGGCCACGCCTGCGGTCGTGACGCTGGCCGTTGTACAGCCGCTGGGTCCGGTCAATGCCGACAGCACACCGCTGTTGGATTGGCCATCAACGGTGGTGGTCGAGGAGGCGTTGGCGACATTGAAGCCGATCGGCACACCCTGAATCGGAGCACCGAGAGCGTCTGCCACGCAGACCGTGACCGTAGTGGTCAGGTTGGCCGGGATCTGCGCAGGCGATGCCACCAGCGATCCAGGTGCAGCACCGGGGAACAGCACCAGTTCCGCATCCGTCACCAGCTCCGTGCTGCCCTGCACCAGTTCACCGGCACCGCGAGCCCAGATGGCCGCCAGACGCCCCAACTGATTCACGGGGTAGTTCATCGTCGTGGTAGCCACGCCAATGTCGTTGGTCGGCACGTTCGGAGTGATGTTGGCCACGGTGGCACGACCGATCACATAGGGCAGTACCGGCCCACTGTTGACGACCACACCGGTGTCATTGTTGAAGTTGAAGCGCTGGGTCACGTTCAGGCTGCCGGCGCTGTTGATGCGCTCGATTCTTCGCGCACTTTCCAGATCGCGGTTGGCGTTGGACTGTTCGCCAAACACCAGCAGCGTGTCGCCAGGTCCGGCGCCGCCGCCCGCTGAGGTGAACGCCCCACCGGGTGCCGTGAACAGCGTGCCACCTTCCTGAGGATCGCCGTCACCGCCGCTGATCAGGAAGTTGCCCGGACCCGACGTCGGGAACCCGGCCACCGGCGCGTCAATCAGACCGAAGTCGATCGGCGTATTCGGCAGCACCGGGTTGCCCTGCCGGTCGGTAGCCAGCACGCTGATCGTCAGGCTGTAGGTGCCATTCGGGTCCGTCGGAATGGTGGTTGCTCCACCGACCGGCGCAACGCCGCCGGTCACCCGATTGACGCGCAGTGCGTTCACATCGGGAGAGGTGATCTTCAGCGAGAACAACTTGCCGTCGGAGATGATGACCGTCTCGTCGCGAGTGACCGGCGAGGTGATGCCATTGTCGACGTTGTTGTCCGCTGCGTCAGCCGAGACCCGGATCAGGAAAGTACCCTGACGGTTGCCCGAAACGAGCGTCGCGCCGGCGATACCCTGTTGCGTACCCACCTTGATCGACCGACCCTGTACGTTCTGACCCGCGGCGTTGACGCCGCGGAAAACCTCACCGCCGTTGGCGCCCTGATCGACAATCTCGAACTGCACATTGTTGAACGTCGCCGTGGTCGGCGGATCCGGAACCAGGGCCGCGGCGCCGTCGGTCACTCGGGCCTGCAGCAGCAGTGTGTTGTTGCCGCCCGAGCCCTGCACGTAAAGGCTGGTCGAAGGCCGGATCAGATCGATATTGGCTGGCAACTGCGGTGCCTGCGCCACGATCGTGAACTGCTGCTGTTTCGACAGATTGGCTCCGGTGTCAGGATCCTGTGCTGTCACGGTCAGTGTGAACGGGCCTGGCTGCGTGGCCTGTCCGGTGATGTTGTACGAGTGCACGAAGATGGTCTTCTTGCCCGCGACTACGTCGGCAGGACCGGCGCCGATCAGGACGAGGAATTCGTTCTCCTCGGTACTTGGATCATCCAGTTGCGAGAAGGCCGTGTTGGTGATCGGATTCAACGAGATCTGGATGGCACCCGCCGGCAGCAGCTGACCGCGGATATCACGGCGTGTGATCGTGACCTCGGTGACGAAGGGAGAACCCCAGAAGGGCTCGATTCCAAAGACATTGGCCGGCAGTACCGTGCGCTCCGGAGCAATCTCGATACGCTCGAACGGGGGCGGCCCCTGGGTCACGGTGAACGGAATTTCCAGGGCGAGCGTGCGCCCAGGTTGATCGGGATCAGGCGTGGATGCCGTGACCACAACTGTACCGGGGTCGAGCTGCGAATGGAGGAAAAAGGTCGCCAGGCCGCCGGTCGTTTCCGTGAAAATAACGCCGAAATACGTCGCAAACTCATTGACGTCGGTGGTCTCGGGATCGTCCAGGATGGATAACGCCAACGAGCGCACATTGTTGGTACTCAGATTCACGACCGTACCGTCTGCTGCGGGCAGGCCGTTTGACCTCAACACCCGCACATTCAGCTGTACCCAGTAGGGTGAGTTGGTCTCGGGTGGGATCTGACTTCGGTTTGACGGCAGCGAGGTCAATCCACCGACGATGTCGTATCGCATCGAGCCTGACGAGGGTGGCGTGAAACCACCGCCTCCGTTGCCGGATCCACCGCCGCCGCAACCTGCCAACAGCGTGGTTGCAAATCCGACGGCCAATAATTTCTTCCAAGCGCTCATCGTCGCTCTCCTGATACTCATCTTGATAATCCGTTGGCTTTTAATGTCCGATCTCACTTGGAGTCGACGAGAATCCTGGGCGTAACAAAAATCAGCAGTTCCACCTTGTTGTTCTGCCGGTCCTTGTTTCGGAACAGATTACCGATACCTGGCAAGTCCCCCAAAACCGGAACCTTGGTGAGTGAATCGTTCCGTGTGATTTCGTAGATGCCACCGAGCACGACGGTCTGACCATTATCGACCAAAGCACCGGTTTGCACATCGCGTGTATCGATCACCGGAACTGGTCCCTGTGGCGTATCCAGGAAGCTCGCGATATTGTCCTTCTTAACCTTGAGGGCAAGGAAGACTCTGCCGTCGGCCGTGATTCGCGGCGTGACGTTCAGTTCAAGAACAACCTTCTTGAAGGTCGTTGTAACGGTTGACTGGCCGGTGCTCGAAACGCTGAGCTGGTTGAACGCGACCTCCTGACCCTGCGTGATCACAGCCTCCTGTTGGTCGGCGGTGATGACTTTGGGGCTGGAAATAAGCTCACCTCGGTTCTCGCTTTCCAGTGCGGAAAGTTCGAGATCCAGCAGATAGTCCGCGCCAAGTATCGTCGTTGCGAAGGATCCCGCCCCGGCGGATGCAACGGGCAAGTTGAAGTTGAGCCGGTTGAGCGCGCTGGGTGCGATCACGCCGTTGCCGCTGGCTTCACCAAGACCCACCGGCAGTGCGCTGGACGAACCGCTGAGACGGTTCGCCAGACCAACCCCCACCATCTGATCAGTGGCTCCAAGGCTGCCACCAATGGTGATCAGATTGCCGTCACCGTCTTCATTGGCGCCGGTGATGCCAAAGCGCGCACCCAGCTGTTTGCGGAAGCCTTCCTGGGCAATCACGATACGCGATTCGATCAGCACCTGACGTACCGGCTTGTCGAGGATGGAGACCAGCGTACGCACTTTCTCGACGCGTTCCGGGATGTCGGTCACGATCAGGGTGTTGGTGCGCTCGTCGAAACTCACGGAACCACGCGGCGAAAGAACCCCTCGCGATTGGCCCGTCGGTTGCGTTGTTCCGCCTGCGCCCTGCGACTGCAGCGTGTCCGTGGTCATCAACTTGGCCAGATCCTCGGCCTTGCCATAGCTGATCGGGATGTAGTCGACGATGACCTCAGCACGATCCTCCATGGCGATGCGTGCGTCTTCGAGTGCCTGCTCGCGCTCCGCAATTTCCTTGGTCGGCGCGACCCAGATCACCGAGCCGTTGCGGCGCTTGTCCAACCCTTTTGCCTGGAGAATGATGTCGAGAGCCTGATCCCAAGGCACATTGACCAGGCGGAGCGTCACATTGCCCTGCACGGAGTCGGCCACGACGATATTCAGTTCCGAGACGTCCGCAACCAACTGCAGCACCGATCGAACGGGTATGTCCTGGAAATTGAAAGTGACGCGATTTCCGCTGTATACGGGCGGGTCCGTAGCCAGGCGCTTTTTCGGTTCGACCCGTTTTGGCGAAATCTCGACGACATATTCAGAACCGGCCTGATAGGCAAGCTTGTCATAGTCGGCACTGGTTGCAAAAGTCATCCGGGTGCCGGCGCCCTGAACCTTGGCGTCGATCGATTCGACCGGCGTGGCGAAGTCGACCACGTCCAGACGTTTCTGGAATTTCGCCGGTAAGGCGACATTGGGCAGATCAAGGACCAGACGTCCGCCTTCCTCTCGCAGATTGGCATTGGCGCCATCGCCCGAGAAGCCGAGGATCAGCCTCCCCTCTCCCGCCTTTCCGCGCCGAAAGTCGATCGAGCTGAGCTCGACCGCATTGCTTGCGACGACGGATTTGGCCGGATCGGTCGGCGCCTTGCTGGCCACGACATCAGCGAACCCGTTCTGAACGCGGACAACGAGGACTTTGCCCTCGCGTCGCGATTCATAGGGCGCCGAGCGGAACAGATCAATGACCACGCGCGTGCGACCACCGGCCTCAACGGCAGTGACGGCCTTCGCAGCGCCAGTGGCGATGGACAGCATCCTCGCCTCGAACTGGTTGCTGGTGTCGGCAAGGTCAATCGCAATGCGCGGCGGATCGCTGGTGGCGAAAATCTTCGGGTCCGCGCTGCCGCTTTCCAGTTCCAGCGCCACGTCGACAACGCCGCCAGGCAGCGGCTGGAAACTGACGTTCTTGAGCACGTCAGCGGCGCTTGCGACACCTGCCGTGGACAAAAGTCCCAGTGCCACAACGGCCAATCCGGCTGCCTTCCGGAACTGTTGCTGGAGCTTCGGCCCGAAATAACTTCCGAGCATGCGCGAGAGGCTCTTCTCATTCATGTCGTCAACCCCCAAAAGGCATCATTCATCATCAAGCGCAATCGCGGAACGGCGCTCTTCCCATCCCCCGAGTCCGTTCGGAAACAGCTCGACCAGTTCAATTCGGTCCTCGTATACACCGACGATCTTTCCATCATTTTGGCCCAAATAGTTGCTCGGTTTGACGCGGTGTACCACGCCGGACGGATCTTTGATCAATCCGAAGATATTGTCGCCGGCGCCCATCGTGCCCACCATATCCAGGCTATCGAGGGGAAATGATTCCAGCTCATCCTTGCGCCGGCCGCGGTCCGGACGAGGTCCGCTGCCTGCAGCGACTGCATCGGGCTCGTCCCGACGATCGGCGCTGACCCGCGTGAACGGATCGCGCATGCCCTGTGCTGCGTATTCGAAGGATTCGAATTCCTGCATCTTAGGCAATGGCGGCAAGGGCTTGCCTGGCCTCTGCTTGACCGATGCGATATACGACTCCAACTCATCGCGACTGTCAGCGCACCCGCCGATCATGACTACAACGGCGCAGATTCCCAGAATAAGAGGAGTACGATTCATGTTCACCTCCGACCGCTTGCTGACTGGGATATCGACTGCTCATCGTCATCAAGGTACCGGTATGTCTTGACCGTGCCCTCGAGAATGAGCTGACCCGCCGGGGCATTGGCGTCGCGCGTGTTCTGCTTCAGCGAAATATCGTGCATGGTTAGAATCACGACCCGCGGCAATGAGGCTACCCCGCTGACGAATTCCCCGAACTGATGGTAGGAACCCACCATTCGCAGGGAAATCGGCTTTTCGGCGTAGAAGTCCTTCGAAATTTCGGGCTGCGGTTCGAACAACTCGTTGGCGATACCCGATGCCAGCGCGGTCTGCGAGATGTCCACCAGCAGATCGGGCATTTCGGTCTTGCCCGGCAGCTGTCGCAGCATCTGCTGCAGAACCAGTTCTATCTGTTGCAATTGCTCGCGGTAAGCCTGCAGGTTGGCGGCCCGCTCCTGCTTGTGCTCGAAGTCCTGGCGCAGTTCGCGTTCTTTTGCCACGAGCCCGTCGAATTCTTCGTGCCGCGGGTTGAAGTACAGGTACCACCCCAGACCACAGATCAGGAGGAACAGGATGCCGGCGAATACAGCCTGCACCGTGACTGGGGAAGACCCCAGATTGTTGATGTCAGCTTTGCGGAGATCGTCAAATAGGCTCATCGCTGCAGACCTCCGACAGCCGTGGTCATCGGCATTTCGGCACCGTCGTCCTTCTTGTTCGGATCTTCCAGGTTCACCTTCAAGGAGAAGACGTAGGGCACATTCTTGTCATCACCGCGGGCTTCGATCTTGATGATCTCGGACTCCTTCAGCCAGGCCGAGGCATCAAGGTTTCGCATATACGCCGACACCCGGGCGTTCGACTGCGCGACACCCTCCAGCGTCAACGTGGCCCCACTCTGCTTGATGGAGCTCAGCTGGACGCCGTCGGGCAGCGTGCGCACCAGTTCATCAAACAGGTGAACCATCTGCGAGCGTGTTGCCTGCAATTGCTCGATGATTTCCTTGCGCGCGATCAGCCGATCCCTTTGCCGGTCGAGCTCTTCGATTTCCTTGATCTGCGCATCCAGCGCCGTGATTTCCCGGGTCAGGATCTCGTTGCGCTCGGTCTGTGCATCAACCTGAGTGCCAATGAACCAGAGCGCGGCAAGGACGGTAAGCACCGCGGCAACGGCGGCAACGCCCAGCAACACATAGAATTCCTGCTGGCGTTGCTTTCGGCGCTCTTCGCGCCAGGGGAGTAGGTTGATTCTGGCCATTAGTCGAAGCTCCTCAACGCCAGACCGCAGACGATCATCAGCGCCGGTGCATCGGCAGCCAAGGACGAGGCCTGAATCTTTGACGAGACAGCCATGTTGGCTACCGGCGACGCGATCAGGGTCGGAACCCCAAGTTGCTCTTCCACCAGTTCCTGGACACCGTTGATCGAGGCGCAGCCACCGGCGAGGATGATTTGATCGACGCGATTGAACTCGCTACCGGCGAAGAAGAACTGGAGCAGTCGACTGACCTGCTGAACCATGGCCTCCTTGAAGGGCTCGAGCACCTCGATCTCGTAGCTCTCGGGCAAGCCGCCCTGACGCTTGGCAAGCCCGGCCTCCTCGTAGGACAGCCCGTAACGGCGCATGACCTCGTCGGTCAGCTGCTTGCCGCCGAAAACCTGCTCGCGGGTATAAATGGAGCGCTGATTCCGGAGCACATTGAGCGCCGTCATTGTGGCGCCGACGTCAACGATCGCTACCAGCCCGTCACGCCCGGCCGGCATCTGGTCGGCGACCAACTGGTAGGCGTTCTCCATGGCGAAGGCTTCGACGTCGACGATCTTGGCGCTGAGCCCTCCCATTTCCAGGGCAGCGACGCGCAAGTCGACGTTTTCAGTTCGAGACGCCGACAGCAGGACGTTGACGCTTTCAGGATTGTCCTTGACCGGACCGAGTACCTCGAAGTCCAGACTGACTTCCTCGATCGGATAGGGAATGTACTGGTTGGCCTCGACCTGGATCTGATCTTCCAGATCCTCCTCGGTCAGGTCAGCCGGCATCTGGATCACCTTGGTGATGACCGATGAGCCTGCGACGGCGGCTGCCGCGAACTTGGTCTTGAGACCTGATCGCTGAACAGCGCGCTTGATCGCCTCGCCCACCGCCTCGACCTCGACGATGTTCTTTTCGACCACTGCGTTGGGCGGCAGAGGTTCCACCGCGTAATGTTCCACACGGTATCGCCCCCCAGATTGACTGAGTTGCAACAGCTTGACGGCCGTCGAACTAATGTCGACTCCTACCAGCGGCGGTGTCTTCGGAGTGAACAGACCCACGGATTTTTCCCCTTCCGACGAGCCCTTACGAGCTATACGTGTGCTTCTACATTAAATCCCAAAGTCAAATGCTTGGCAACATGAACTTTGCCGGAACGCTCACACTATTGAACACGCGTTCTGAACGATCATTTCCGCGCCCGACATCGGGGACGACGGGTGCCTTAGAATCTGCGC
Organism: Rhodanobacteraceae bacterium; assembly: GCA_024234055.1. Taxonomy (NCBI): domain Bacteria; kingdom Pseudomonadati; phylum Pseudomonadota; class Gammaproteobacteria; order Lysobacterales; family Rhodanobacteraceae; species Rhodanobacteraceae bacterium. The sequence goes on along the minus strand of JACKOW010000001.1, from coordinate 440,833 downwards.
CCCCGAGTAGAGCTGGACACCGCGCCGAATGAAACGTTGGAAACGCCTGTTGCGCTGGCTGCTGGTGTTGTCGCTGGCCGGGGCGCTGCTCGCCGCACTGGCCATCTACCTGGTCTATCGGCACTACGAACCTGAACTGCCTGAAGTCGCCACACTACGCGATGTACGCTTCCAGGTGCCGCTGAAGATCTATTCCCGGGACGGCAAGCTGATCGCGAATTTCGGCGAAGCACGGCGATTTCCGAGCACGATCGAAGAAGTTCCGGAGGTGCTGAAGCAGGCGTTCATCGCCACCGAAGACGAGCGCTTCTATCAGCATCCGGGCGTCGACTATCAGGGCATGGCCCGCGTTGGCTGGGAATTCGTGCGCGCGGGCGGCGAGTTCGGCTCCGGCGGCAGCACCATCACGATGCAGTTGGCGCGCAACTTCTTTCTCTCGCCGGAACGCAAGCTCGAGCGCAAGTTGAAGGAGATTCTGCTGGCGCTGAAGATCGAGCGCGAACTCAGCAAGGATGAAATTCTCGGCCTGTATCTCAACAAGATCTTCCTCGGCAACCGCGCTTACGGCGTTGCCGCGGCGGCACAGGTGTACTACGGCAAGACTCTGTCAGAACTGACTTTGCCGGAAGCCGCCATGATTGCCGGACTGCCCAAGGCACCTTCCGACCTCAATCCGATACAGAACCCCCAGCGCGCGCTGGAAAGGCGCGACTACGTGCTCTCACGCATGCAGGAGGTGGGGTTCATTGATGCGGCCAGTTATGCGCAGGCAGTCGCGACGCCTGAAATCGCCCGCATCCATGAGTTGCCGATCGAACTCGAAGCCCCTTATGTGGCCGAGATGGCGCGCATCGAGACCGAGCGCATGCTGGGCACGGAAGAAGCGGTGACGGGCGGCTATTCGGTGTACACCAGCATCGACTCGGGCCTCCAGAACGCGGCCAACGAGGCCCTTCGCGGGGCCTTGATCGATTACGAGGAGCGCCATGGCTATCGCGGCCCCGAAGCACACATCGCCCTTGAGGCCGGGACAGCGGATGAGGCGGCACTGCGGATACTCAAATCCGCGTCGCCCGTGGGTGGCCTGGAGCCAGCTCTGGTCACGGAGCTGGGCGCAGAGTCCGCGACGCTGCTGATGAAGGACGGAAGTACACAAACGCTGGAACTGAAGGAAGCACAGTGGGCCAGGCGCTATCTGAGCCCGGACTCGCGCGGAGCAACACCCAAGGCGCTGACCGAGGTACTCAAGGTAGGCGATCTGATCCGGGCCCGCCAGACAGAGACCGGCAGCTGGCGACTCGCACAGATTCCGGCGGTCCAGGGCGCGCTGGTGGCGCTGGATCCGGAAAACGGCGCCATTCGCAGTCTGGTCGGGGGGTACAGCTTCAGCCGCAGCAAGTTCAATCGGGCCACGCAGAGCGAGCGCAACCCGGGATCGAGCTTCAAGCCGTTCGTGTACTCGTCAGCCTTCGAGAAGGGCTTCACCGCCGCCTCGATCGTCAATGACGCGCCGATCGTCTTTGACATCCCTGGCGTCGAGAAGGCCTGGCGCCCTCAGAATGACAACGAGACCTTCAGTGGCCCGATACGCCTGCGCGAGGCCATGGTGCGTTCGAAGAATCTGGTCTCGATCCGACTGCTGGATGCCATCGGCGTGCCCTTTGCGCGCCGTTACATCCAGCGTTTCGGCTTCTCGCCCAAGCAACTGCCGGAGAATCTGTCGCTGGCGCTGGGCACCGCATCGGCGCCGCCACTGACGATGGCCCGTGGCTACGCGGTATTTGCCAACGGCGGCTATCTGGTCGACACCTACCTGATTGATCACATCGTCGACAGCCGGGGAAACACCACCTACACCGCCAATCCGACCGTGGTTTGCGGGGCCTGCCCAGAGCGACTGGCCCAGGAATTTGCGCTCGATCTGCCGACCGAAACCAGTGAAACCGAGGCCGATGCGGGTCCAGACGAGAGCACGCCGCCCAACGGCCCCAACCTGGCGCCGCGAGTCATCGATGCTCGCAATGCCTATCTGATCACCTCCTTGATGATGGACGTGATCAAGCGCGGCACCGGCCGCAAGGCCATGGAACTGGGCCGCAGCGACCTGGCTGGCAAGACCGGCACCACCAACGAGCACCGGGATGCCTGGTTCTCGGGCTTCAACCAGAGCCTGGTCGCTACCGCCTGGATGGGCTTCGACGATTTCAGCACGCTCGGCAACGGCGAGTTTGCGTCCAAGACCGCGCTGCCCATGTGGATCCGCTTCATGGGCGCAGCCTTGAAGGACACCCCGCAAACATTGCCACAGATGCCAACCGGCATCACCACGGCGCGAATCAACAGCGGCACCGGGCGTCTGACCTCGGCCTCCGATCCCGAGGCAATCATGGAGATCTTCCGCGTCGAGGATCTGGATCAGATCGGCCGCGGTAATGCCAGCACCGGCCGCCAGGATCCCTATGAGGTCTTCTAGCCCGCATTTTTCACACCTGTTGCGGAAGATCGCGCAGGGCTTTGCACCGAGGGCAAGGCGCGAGGAGAAGGAATGGTTGTTCCATTGCGACGACGAGCAACGCAGCCATCGGTGCAAAGAACCAGCGAGGGCCGCAAAGCGGGCGGATGCAGGCGTACACCCTGCGATTGCCGCAAGCGATGAATCGAACGCACGCCACAAAGAACTCTGGGCATCTGCACGCGCAGGTGTGAGAAATGCGGGCTAGTCCGGCGCACGAAGCCGGGCGGGGACTGCTTGCCGGGCAATTGCAGACAGCACTTGAGGCGATGCAGATGCTGGCTCGCTTCGAGCCGCGCCTGACCGGCCCACTGGCGGAGTGGACAGCAGACCCCCGGCTACCCATCGTGCTTCACGTGCAGGCCGATCACTCCGACGATGTGCACATGTATCTGGACGAGCAGCAGATTCCCACGCGCTCAATGGAAACGCGCTTGCACATTCCGCGCAGCGCCAGCCAAAACCTGCCAGGACTGGGCTTCATCGCCGGCGCCCAGGAGATCCTGGTCTGGATCTTCACCCCCGCTCAGTTTCGGCAGCGCCTGAGGGTGGGGAGCGAAAGCGCGCCCTCACAGCGACTCAATCTGCAGAGCGTGCGCAAACAGCTGGAATCGCTGCAACAGCAGGCCTGATTCGACGGATTGCGGATGCAGGCGCCAGCGGTGCCGACAGTCGTCAAGGAATCGCCGTCGATCGCGGGAGCGCGGCAGCCCGATACAGCACCGGACTGCCGTCGTCCCAGGGCGAAGCTCAGCCGCGCTGGCTCAGCGGCACGTAGTCGCGGGCCGTCGGGCCGACATAGATCTGCCGCGGCCGACCGATCTTGACGTCACCACCCTGGTTCTGTTCCAGCCAATGTGCAATCCAGCCGGCGGTGCGGGCGATGGCAAACATGACCGTGAACATCTCCACCGGGATGTTGAGCGCCTTGTAGATGATGCCCGAGTAGAAATCGACGTTCGGGTACAGCTTGCGCTCGATGAAGTAATCGTCCTTGAGCGCGACGTCTTCCAGCGCCATCGCCACTTCCAGCAGCGGATCGTGAATGCCCAGCTCGTTGAGCACCTGGTAGCACATCTCGCGAATGATCTTGGCGCGCGGGTCGAAATTCTTGTAAACGCGATGGCCGAAGCCCATCAGGCGGAAGGAATCATTCTTGTCCTTCGCGCGCAGCACGGCCTTGGCGACGTTCTTCTTGTCGCCGATCTCATGCAGCTGCTTGAGCACGGCCTCGTTGGCGCCGCCATGCGCCGGCCCCCAGAGCGCGGCAATGCCCGCGGCGATGCAGGCAATCGGATTGGCTCCGGTAGAACCGACCAGACGCACCGTCGAGGTCGACGCGTTCTGCTCGTGATCGGCGTGCAGGATGAACAGCAGATCCAGCGCCTTGGCAGCAATCGGATTCACCTGGTAGGGCTCGGCCGGTACGCCGAACATCATGTCCAGGAAGCGCGCGGTGTAGTCCAGATTGTTCTTCGGATAGACATAGGGCTGACCGACTGAGTGCTTGTAGCAGGCTGCGGCCAGCGTCGGCAGCTTCGCGATCAGGCGGATCGCCGTGATCATGCGGTGAGCCGGATTCTCCGGATCCAGCGAGTCGTGGTAGAAGGCCGCCAGTGATCCGGCAATTCCCACCATCATCGCCATCGGGTGGGCGTTATAGTGGAAGCCGTTCATGAACAGCTTCAGCGATTCATGAATCATCGTGTGCTGGGTCACATGGTGCACGAACTCGCTGTGCTCGGCCGGATTCGGCAACTCGCCATGGATCAGCAGATAGGCCACCTCCAGAAAGCTGGACTGTTGCGCCAGCTGCTCGATCGGATAGCCGCGATACAGCAGGATGCCCTGATCGCCATCGATGTAGGTAATGGCGCTCTTGGTTGAACAAGTCGAGACGAAGCCCGGATCGAAGGTGAACAGGCCCAGATCCTTGTTGAGCTTGGCAATATCGATGGCCGGATCACCCAGGACACCCTCCACCAGCGGCATTTCAGCGGTCTTGCCGGTGCGCGAGTCGGTAAAAGCAACGGTATTGGACATAGGGCTACTCCAAGGATGGGTCGACATCCCTGCCGCAGCAGGCGGCGATGGCGGACATCGAGGACTGGGTCTGACGCAAGACTAATCTAAACAGCGTCGACACGGCGTACCAGACACGAACGCTGCGCCGATCACGGCAATCTTCGGGCGGACACTGCAGGGCAAATTATGGCACAGCGTCTCGCTGATCCCTTGACCCTGACTCGGCCGTCAACAAGCGTGACATCCAGCCTTTGCCGGCAACGAAAAAACCCCCGGCACCGCAAGGCACCAGGGGTTTGAATTCGACGAAGAACCCGGCTTACTTCTGGCCGTAGCGCTTGCGGAACTTGTCGACGCGGCCGCCGGTGTCGATGGCCTTGTGCTTGCCCGTGTAGAACGGGTGCGACTGACTCGACACGTCGACCTTGATCAAGGGATATTCCTTGCCATCGGTCCAGGTGATGGTTTCCTTCGAGCCCTTGGTCGAGCGCGTCAGAAAGGCGAAGTCGGTGGTCACGTCCTGGAACACGACATCGAAATATTTCGGGTGGATATCTGGCTTCATGGCTACGCCTCTCCTGGCGGCACAAAATGCAGCGAGCCCAGAACAATAGCATGGCTTGCACAGTGGAATCAAAGCACTTTCTGCATCGCGGCATGGAATGCCGCCACATCCACGGCCTTGGCAATGGCCACGGGGGGACCCGTGAACTCACCCAGCCCATGCCAGTCGACGACGGTCTGGCCGCGCGTAGGCCCCTGGGCCAGCGCGATTTCCACCGGCGCACGGCGCCATTCGGTAACCGCCGTCGGCGAGATCGCCACCAGTGCCGCCAGCGGATCGGCCCAGGACCAGCGCTCGTAGCCATTGCCATGCACAAAGGCGGCAGTGCTGCGGGTAATGCTCTGCAGCCATTGGGCAGTACTGCTGCGTCGAGCCAGCCAGGCATCGACCTCGGTGCTGAGTGGCGCGGCAGCCATGGTCAGTTCCCAGTCCACCAGTTCCATGCCCGGCCATCGCGCAAAGACCATGGCCGCAGCCTCGGGATCGAAGCCAATATTGAATTCAGCACTGGGCACGCGGGTATTGCCGAAGGCACCGATGGCGCCGCCCATGACCACCAGTCGCCGGCAGCGCGAGGGCAACTGCGGGTCCAGCGCGCAAGCCAGCGCCAGATTGGTCAATGGGCCCAGCGCCAGCACGTTGAGCTGGCCGACATGCTGCCTTGAGGCCTCGATCAAGGCGAGCGCCGCCGGCAGCGCCTCGGCGGTGGCGACGGCGGGCGCAAGCCGGGCATCGCCAAAACCGTCACTGCCGTGGACGAAACCGGCATCGGGCAATCCACCGATCAGTGGCCGGGCAGCGCCGGAATACACCGGCACTGCATAGGGTGCCCGATCCACCACCCGCAGCGCATTGGCCAATGTGTGCGTGAGGCCGACGTTGCCACCGACGACGCTGATGCCGGGCACTTTGATGTGGTCGCAGCCCATCATCATCAGCAAGGCCCAGGCGTCATCGACGCCCGGATCGGTATCCACCCACCAGTGTTCCATCAGCGCTTACCTCTCTCCCAGAATGCCGCGAATCATGACATTGAAGTGACACAACAAGAGGGGGCAGGGGGCAGGGGACGAGGCTCGCGTCGCTGTCAGGCCGCGAAGCGAAGCTCGATCTCTTTCGCTTCGATGATTCAAGTCCCGCAGATTGCCAGCGTCTGCATCACGCTGAGGACATGCGGCACGGTTGGTCCCCTGCCCCTGCCTCCAGCTCTGCCTTCACCCACCCTCAGGCCTTGGCATAGCGTGCGGCTGCGCCCACCCAGCGCCGCACCAGTTGTTCCGCAGCTGCCGTGTCGCGACTGAGCAAGGTGTCGGCAAGCTGTCGCGCGCGGTCGAGCAAACCGGCGTCGCGCTGCAGATCAGCCACTTTGAACAGCGCCTCACCGGTCTGCCGGGTACCCAGGACTTCACCGGGGCCGCGCAGTTCCAGATCACGTTCGGCAATGACGAAGCCGTCGGTACTGTCGCGCAACACCGCCAGTCGCTGCCGGGCAGTGTCCGACAGCGGTGGTTGGTAGAGCAACACGCAACTCGATTCCAGCGAACCGCGCCCCACCCGCCCCCGCAACTGGTGCAGCTGCGCCAGGCCCAGACGTTCCGGATTTTCGATGATCATCAGGCTGGCCTTGGGCACATCGACGCCCACTTCGATGACGGTGGTCGCCACCAGCAGATCGATGTTGCCGGCGGCGAAGGCCTGCATCACCGCGGCGCGATCGACCGCCTTGAGCCGTCCGTGCACCAGTCCCACGCGCAGCTGCGGCAGTGCTGCGGTCAGGTCGGCGGCGGTCTTCTCTGCGGCTTCAGCCTCGACCTCGTCGGACTCCTCGATCAGCGTACACACCCAGTAGGCCTGGCGCCCGGCCGCACAGGCATCGGCGATACGCTGGGTCACTTCGTCACGTCGCAATCGGCTCACGGCCACCGTCTGGATCGGCTTGCGCCCCGGCGGCATCTGATCGATCACCGAGACATCCAGATCGGCAAACTGGGTCATCGCCAGCGTCCGTGGTATCGGCGTGGCGGTCATCACCAGTTGGTGCGGACGCAACTCGCCGACCCGTCCTTTCTGCGCCAGCGCCAGCCGCTGGTCGACGCCGAATCGATGCTGTTCGTCGATGATCGCCAAACCGAGCGCCTGGAACTGTACCGACTCCTGCATCAGTGCATGGGTTCCCACCGCCCAGGGAGCGCCCTCGGCAATGGCCGTCAGCGCGGCCTCGCGGGCCTTGCCCTTGACCCGTGAGCTGAGCCAGACGCCGGACAGCCCGAGCGGCGCGAACCAGCGCTCGAAGCTGCGTCGGTGCTGTTCGGCGAGCAACTCGGTGGGCGCCATCACCGCGGCCTGCAAGCCGCTCTCGATCGCCGCCAGCGCCGCCAGCGCCGAAACGATGGTCTTGCCGGAGCCCACATCGCCCTGCAGCAGCCGCAACATCGGCGCGCTGCGGGCGAGATCGGCATCGATCTCGGCCAGCACTCTCTGCTGAGCTGAGGTGAGCGCAAAAGGCAGATCGGCCAACAGCCGCTGTCGCAAGCGACCCGAGGTACGCAACACCGGCGAACGCTCGCTGCGCACGCGCGCACGCACGAGACGCATGCTCAGATGGTGTGCCAGCAGTTCCTCGAAAGCGAGGCGCTGGCGCGCCGGGTGCGGCCCGTTGGCGATGGCCTCCACTTCGGCGCGATCGCGGGGCCGGTGCAGCGTGCGCACGGCAACGCTCAACGGCGGCCAGTCGCCGGGCAAGAGCTTGGCCAGCGGGCCATCAGCATCTTCCGGCAGCAGCTCCAAGGCACGCTCGATGGCTCGCTGCAGACGCACATGCCCCAAGCCTTCGGCCTTGGGGTACACCGGGCGCATGGCGCCCTCGACGGCGATGGTCTCGTCGGCGCCCAGTATCCGGTATTTGGGGTGCACTACTTCCAGCGAGTAGTTGCCGGCGCGCGGCTCGCCGTAGACCAGCAGACGAGTGCCGGTCTTCATCTGCTCGGCCTGGGCCTGCTTGAAATGGAAGAAGCGAAGCACGATCCGGCCGGTGCCATCGGCGAGGGCAACCAGCAGCATGCGCCGGCGCCGGACACTGATCTCGGCGTGCTCGACCGTACCACTGAACTGCGCTGCCAATCCGGGTCGCAGGGTGCCGATGGCGTGGACCTCGGTTCGGTCCTCGAAACGCAGGGGGAAATGGAACCATAGATCGCCCAGCGTCAGGAATCCGGCACTCTGCAGATCCGCCAGGAGCGACTTGCCCAAGCTGCCGAGTACGGACAGCGGCTGGGCCGCACGCAGCGCAAAGGCATCCTCCGGGAGCTGCAGAGTGGCGCTGGCGGGCGCCGCCACTCAGGGCAGCTCGAGAATCGCGTCCATTTCGACGCGGGCTCCACGCGGCAACTCGCGCACGCCAATGGCAGCGCGCGCCGGGAACGGTTCGTTGAAATACTTGCCCATGATCTCGTTGATCACCGGAAAGCAGCCCATGTCGGTCAGGAACACATTCAACTTGACCACGTCCTTGAGGCCGCCACCGGCCGCTTCGGCGACCGCCCGCAGGTTGCGGAAAACGCGATGCACTTCGGACTCGATGTCGGCGTTGTCCATCTGCATGGTCGCCGGATCCAGCGGAATCTGGCCCGAGAGATAAACTGTCTGGCCCACACGCACGGCCTGGGAATAAGTGCCGATCGCCTGCGGTGCCAGATCGGTGCGGATGATGCTGCGTTCTCTCATGGGACCAGGCTCTCGGTCAGATCTGTTGACGGTGGACCACCAGCACCACATCGGCGCGACGCACGCGCTTCATCACTTCGGCCAGATGCTCGCGATGACGCACCTCGATGGTGAACAGCAAGGACGCACTGTGGGCATCGCGATCCAAGTATTCCACGTTCTCGATGTTGGAATTGGCGTCGGCGATTGCCGCGGCCACCGTGGCCAGCACGCCGGGCCGGTTGGCGACATCAATACGCAGCTGCACGCGATAGTCGCCGGTTACTTCCGGCTCCCAGTCCACGCGGACCACACGCTCGGGCTGCTTGCGCATCTCGACCACGTTCGGACAGGTGGTCTGGTGCACCACCAACCCCTTGCCGGCACTGAGAAATCCGATAATCGGATCGCCCGGTATCGGCATGCAGCACTGGCCGAAGGTGAGCACTCCGCGCTCGCTGCCGGAGATACGCACGACATCATCGCGCTGCGACTCGCCCGGAAGTGCGTCGCCACGCCAGAGTTGCCGCGCCACCAGTGCCGGCATCCGCGCGCCCAGGGCAATGTCGGCCAACAACTCCTCCAGCCGACGCATGCGATTCTCTTCCAGATAGGCGTGCAGCAGGTCGTCCGGAACGGCGTCCAGGTTGCCGCCCAGTTCCGCCAGCGCCCGACCCAACATGCGATGTCCCAGCGACACCGCATCCTCGTGCTGCAGCTGCTTCAGATAATGACGGATCGAGGTGCGGGCCTTGCTGGTGACCACAAACTCCAGCCACTGCGGCTGCGGTGCCGCGCTGGCGGCGGTGACGATCTCCACCGTCTGACCGCTGAGCAGACGCGTGCGCAGCGGCCGCAACTGGCGGTCGATACGCGCAGCAACGGCATGGTCACCGACATTGGTGTGCACGGCATAGGCAAAGTCGATGGCACAGGCGTTGCGCGGCAGCGCCAGGATCTTGCCCTTGGGCGTGAACAGATAGACCTCATCGGGAAACAGGTCGACCTTGACGTTCTCCAGAAACTCGATCGAGCTACCCGCCTGACGCTGGGTGTCGACCAGTCCCTGCAGCCACTCGCGGGCACGCATCTGGGCATTGTTGGCGGGACTGGAGTCAGACTTGTAGATCCAGTGCGCCGCCACGCCGCGCTCGGCAACGATATCCATGTCCTCGGTGCGGATCTGGACCTCGATCGGCGCACCGCCGGGCCCGAACAGCACGGTATGCAAGGACTGGTAGCCGTTGGCCTTGGGAATGGCGATGTAGTCCTTGAACCGATTTTCCAGCGGCTTGTACAGGCCGTGCGCCGTACCCAGCACCTGGTAGCACTGCGACACATTGGCCACGATCACGCGCACGCCATAGACGTCGACGACCTCGGCAAAGCTCTTGTGATCGCCACGCATCTTGCGATAGATGCTGTAGGGAGACTTGATCCGGCTGACGATGCGCGCCGGCATCCCGTCTTCCTTGAGACGCTGCGCCAGGGCAGATTCGATCTTGCTCATGATTTCCCGGCGATTGCCGATCATCGCCTTGATACGGGCAGCAATCACCGCATGACGACGCGGGTACAGAGACTTGAATCCCAGTTCCTGCAACTCGCTCTTGAGCTTGTTCATGCCCAGTCGCTGGGCAATCGGCGCGTACACATCGAGGGTTTCGCGGGCGACGCGACGACGCCCCTCGTCGCTCATCGAATCGAGCGTGCGCATATTGTGCAGCCGGTCAGCCAGCTTGATCAGGATCACCCGCAGATCGCGGGCCATGGCCAGCAACATCTTGCGGAAGCTTTCCGCCGTGGCTGCCTCGCGCGAGGCGAACTGCACCTTGTCGAGCTTGGTGACGCCATCGACCAGATCGGCCACGGTTTCGCCGAACTCCGCCACCAGCGCATCCTTGGTGACCTGGGTATCCTCGATGGTGTCGTGCAGGATGCCGGCCATCAAGGTCTCGGCATCCAGGTGCATCTCGGCAAGAATGCGCGCCACCGCCACCGGATGGGTGATGTAGGGCTCGCCGCTCTTGCGATTCTGGCCGCGATGAGCGTGTTCGCCAATGGCAAAGGCCTTCTCGACCTGCCGTACCTGCTCAGCGCTCAGATAGGTCTGCAGCAGCTGCCGCAGTTCCAGCATGAAATGCGGCAGCAAGTCCTGCTGCGCGGAGGCAGCAGCAAGCGGGGCAGAGGGCGCTTCGGTGCTCACGCGTCTCAACCCCGCCCGTGTCTTCGATCAAAGATCGTCGTCGCCCTTGCCCAGACCATCGTCGAGTTCGGCAGCAGCCCATTCCATGGCCTGACGTTCGGCCGCCTCGCGCTCGCGCTTCTCGACATCGGCCAGCAACTGATTGGTCACCTGCCCGGTCGCAATCTCGCGCAGGGCAATGACGGTGGGCTTGTCATCGTCTTCGGGCACCAGAGTGTCGGCACCGCGGGCCACCTGACGGGCACGCTTGCTGGCCATCAGCACCAGTTCGAATCGGTTGTCGACTACCTTGAGGCAGTCCTGGACGGTAATGCGGGCCATGGTGAGCTCCTGAGCCGGTCAAATGCGGGTTAATCGCCGATTGTATCCCGAGCGGGCCGAGTCACCAAACAATGTCTGCGACTCGGCAAGCTTGCAGTCAGCCCCGGCAGTCGGCCAGATCCATCAATGCTTCGACGTGGGTGCATCGATGACGATGGCGCCGGGGAAGACATCGGCCGCGCGATCCTGGCGAATCCGTCCGCGTGACTCGCACCAGGCGTAAGCGAGGGCGGGATCCAGGCGGCCCTCTGCGCTGGCCAGCCGACGCAACTCGAACAGCACCCGCACCAATTCGGCAAAGGCCTGTGCCAGTTGCTCGAACAATCGATTGAGCCCGTCGCTGGCCACGGCGCCCAGATGCCGATAGGCATCGCTGCCGATGTCCTGAAAATAGCTCAGCGACACTCGGCGACGTTCGGCCTGTTCCGGGTACAGCCCGGCAATCAGCAAACAGCCGTCACCCACGTCACGCAGACCGTGTTCGCGTCGACGCCCGCTGGAGAGCAGGGTTTCCAGCCATTCCAGGGCCATGGTGCGACCGGCAAGGCGCCCATCGGCCTGGTGCCGGATCAAGGTAAACACCAGATAACTTTCAAGATCATCGCCCAACTGTCGAGACGCCCGCGCCTCTGCGTCCTTCACCAGACCCTGCCACAAGGCTGTGGCCGTGCCTTCAGCAACGATAGTCTCTCGAGTTTCCATCCGACCTCCTGCAGTGACCGGTGCTGATGCAGGCGCCCACGGACCGGCAGTCGGCCCGCCCAGCGCGTTACCGCAGCAGCGTTGGCAAAGGAGGTCGCCACGAGGGCGTTGGGTCAGAGTTTCGCAATCCGGAGGCATGCAGGTCAACGCCCCCCGACCGGATGGATTCACGCGCCCGATCTTCACGGAGTCCAGCGAGGCAACTGATAATCTGGCGACTGCTCGCACACTGGAGTTCGCCATGCGCTGGTCTATGCCATTGATTGCTGCCGCCTGCCTGGTTTCAAGCTCGGCGTCGGCCGCGCTGACCGACACGCCGCTGTCCTTCACTCTCGACGGCACCGAGTTCGCAGGGACGCTGGTACACGATGATGCGCAGCCGGCGAAGCGCTCGATCCTGATGGTGCCTAACTGGATGGGCATCAACGAGGCCAATATGGCTCAGGCGCATCTCATCGCCGAACGCGGTTACACGGTCTATGTGGTAGACATGTATGGCAAGGACATCCGCCCGGCGAATGGTGGCGAAGCCGGCAAGGCCGCTGGCGCCGTCAAGGGCGATCTGGACCTGATGCACCGGCGCATCACGACGGCACTGAAGACGCTGATCGAGCAGGACTCGGCGCCGATCGATCGCGATCGGATCGGCGCCATCGGCTTCTGCTTCGGCGGCACCGTGGTACTGGAACTGGCGCGCATCGGCACGCCGCTGGCGGGTGTGGTCTCATTCCACGGTGGCCTGGCGACAACGGCCCCGACCCAGCCCGGCACACTGAAGACCAAGGTGCTGGTCCTGCACGGTGCCGACGATCCCTACGTACCTGCAGACGAAGTGAGTGCCTTTGAAGCCGAAATGCGCGCCGCCAAGGCCGACTGGCAGTTGGTCAAATTCGGCAACTCGGTGCATTCCTTCACCGACCCCGACGCCAATGCAACCGGTCAGGCCCAGTACAACCCCGACAGCGCCCGCCGCGCCTATCTGATGATGGACAATTTCTTCGCCGAGACCATGGGCGCACCCTGATGCGCGCTACTCCGGCCGCACATAGACCGGCACGTCCGGATTGCGCCGGAACTCGAAGATCAGATGGGTCTCGATGTGCGCCACTTCTTCGCGCTGGGTGAATGCCGCCAGCAGAAACCCGCGCAGGTGGGCGCTGTCGCGCACGGCGACGTGCACCAGGAAGTCGTCAGCGCCGGCGACGTGATAGAAGGCCAGGACTTCGGTCAGGCCAAGCAGATGATCATGGAAAGCATCGACCATCTCGCGTGAATGCCGGGCCAGGCGCACCGCCACCATGGCCTGCAGGGCGATGCCCAGGGCCTCGGCATCGAGCTCGGCGTGAAAGCCCTGGATGACCCCGGTTTCGCGCAAACGGCGCACGCGCTCCAGCGCCGTCGACGGCGCCACGCCAACGGCCTCGGCCAGATCCTTGTTGCTCAGCCGAGCATGCTTCCGCAGAAGCCGCACCAATTCGATATCGATTCGGTCCAGATCGATCTTCATGGCTTTTCTCCGAATGATCGTCGGCGGTCCCGCCAGGCGCACGCCCAAAGTCTACGCTAGTGACTGGAAATGCAAATCGGGAGGGATGGTCATGAAACAGCGCATCGCCACACAAGTGGTACATGCCGGTCGCGAGGACCTCTGTTCGCTCGGCGTACACGTGACCCCCATTGATCTGTCCAGCACCTATCCCACGCCGGATCCGGATGCGGCCGCCGCCAGCCTGGAAGCCTTCGTCGGTGGAGCCGAGAATGCCGTCAATCCGGTCTACGCCCGCCTGCACAATCCCACCGTTGCGCGCTTCGAACGGGCGCTGGCTACCCTGGAAGGAGCGCAGCAAGCGGTGGCCTTCGGCTCCGGCATGGCCGCGCTGACGGGCGTGCTGCTGGCGCTTGGGGATCAGGGGCGGCATGTGGTGGCGGTGCGTCCCTTGTACGGCGGCACCGACCATCTGCTGGCCACCGGCCTGCTCGGCACCGAGGTCAGCTTTGTCGATGCCGACGCGGTGGGCGCGGCGATCCGGCCGGACACGGCCCTGGTGATGATCGAGACGCCCGCCAATCCGACCGTGGAACTGGTCGATATCGAGGCGATCGTTCGGCAGGCAGGTTCGGTGCCGGTATTGGTCGACTCGACCTTTGCCACACCCATCCTGCAGCGCCCGCTGGACCATGGTGCCGCCATGGTGCTGCACAGCGCCACCAAGTTCCTGGGCGGCCATGGTGATGTGGTCGCAGGCGTAGTCGCCTGCGGTGCCGAATTCGCAGGAAAACTGCGCCAGGTACGCATCCTGACCGGCGCCATCCTGCACCCGCTGGCGGCTTTTCTCCTGCTGCGCGGTCTATCTACGCTGCGCCTGAGGGTGCTGGCGGCCCAGGAAAATGCCCAGCAACTGGCATTGCGCCTTTCACGCCATCCGCAGATCGCCAAGGTGCACTACCCGGGCATGGGCGGCCAGCGGCAGAACGCCATCCTCAATCGGCAGATGGCGGGGCCGGGCTCGGTGCTGGCCTTCGAGATGCACTCGGGCGCCGAGGCCGATCGCATGCTGCGGTCGCTGCAACTGATCACGCCGGCCGTCAGCCTGGGGTCGGTCGACTCCCTGATCCAGCGCCCGGCCGCCCTGACCCATCGCATCGTCGATGCGCAGGCGCGCGCTGAGCATGGCATCAGCGATGGTCTGCTGAGGATGTCCGTGGGTATCGAGGATGCCGAAGACCTGTGGTCCGATCTGGCGCAGGCACTGGAGGCGGGCCGAGCGCCGATGGCGGAGGCCGCCTGAACACGCGGTTTTCCTAACTTGTCCGGGCGCTCTGCGTCCGACCTGGAGCATCAACAGCGTCCGGACCTGCGAAAGCGGCGACTGCGGAGGCTCGAAGGCAGAAAAAACGCCCGGACAAGTCCGGGCGCGGCGGATTCAGAAATGCCGTCCGCGAGCATTGCCTTGCAGACGGCCTTACGCCTACCAGCCGAAGCCAAAGCCGAGGCCGGCGCTGCTCTCGTCATTGGTGAAAGAACCGCCGAGCGTGAACGTGGCGCGCTCGCTGAGCTTGCGCTGGTAGCCCACGGCGAAGGCCGACTCGCCGCCGGAGAAGCCCACGCCTGCGGCAACCCGGTTGTCACTCGGGATCCCCGAGGCACTGGCCAGCATGGTCGACATCGCCGCATTCATGGCGCCGAACCTGTCGATGCGCTCATCCTGCTCGAAGAATCGCCGATCGACGTAGCCGCGCAGATCGGTGAGCCCGTCGGTGAATTGGCCGAAGTTCACCGCGTCGTTACGCTGAGTACCATTGGCGACATTGGTGATCTGACGCTGGTTGCTGGCTGACCCCACCGACACGGTGTTGGCGCGGTCGTTGGTCGATCCACCACCGAGCGCCACACTGTTGGCAGCGGATGCACTGGCATTGCTTCCCAAAGCCACGGCGTTGGCACTGCTGGCCACCGCGCCCTGGCCAACGGCGGTGGTAGCTTGTGCAGATGCAACGGCACCCTGGCCGTTGGCGGTGGAATTCGCCCCGCTGGCCCGAGCCCCCTGGCCCGCTGCCGTACTGTTCTCGCCACTCGCCACAGCCTGGGCGCCGAAGGCACTCGCGTTCAACCCGCTGGCGTCGGCTTCTTCGCCGATGGCCGTCGAGTCGTCGCCGGACGCCTCCGCACGCGTCCCCAGCGCCGAACTGCGCGTACCGGTTGCCTGCGCGGCAGTGCCAACCGCAGTGCTCTGGACCGCTGTTGCCGCGGCGAGTTGACCGACAGCCGTCGTCGATTCGGCGCTGGCGAGCGCCTGATTTCCAAGCGCAGTAGCTCCCTGTCTGGTGGCGCGCGCCTGGTAGCCGTTGGCCGTGCTGTTGGCGCCGCTGGCGATCGAATTGCCGCCGATGGCAGTCGACAAGTCACCGCTGGCCGCGGAACCGGTGCCGATGGCGGTGGAGCGCCGACCGGAAGCAGCGGACTGCGAGCCCACCGCAAGCCCACCCAGTCCGGACGCCTGCGCGTCGGTGCCTACCGCCACGGTGTCGGCATCCGTGGCACGGGACCTGGTCCCGAGCGCCAAGGAGCGGGTCCCGTCAGCCTGGGCATCAGTACCGCAGGCAAATGCATCGTCACCGGATGCCCTGGCGCCGGTGGACTGGCCCGAAACATCGCCGCAAGTTTGTCCCGCCTGGGCCAGATCGGTGCACAGCCCAAGCAATACGACAGCGACGGAAACAAAGCGAATGGAGTTGTTCATGGCGCGGCTCAGCGAGGTTGTGGAGTCAAAAGCATAAAACGAGCGCCACGCCCTGACCGCACAACAACCCTTGCATTTCCGCAAACGTGAAATCCCGGCCAAGACCGGGATTTCACCTGCCGCTCATCCTTCTGACCAGGCCGAACTTGCCTGGCGGATCTTACCAGCCGTAGCCAAAGCCCAGGCCGGCACTGCTCTCGTCATTGGTGAACGAGCCGCCGAGCGTGAACGTGGCGCGCTCGCTGAGCTTGCGCTGGTAGCCGACGGCGAAGGCCGACTCGCCGCCGGAGAAGCCCACGCCTGCGGCAATGCGATTGTCACTCTGGACGCCTGAGGCGCTCGCCAGCATGGTCGACATCGCCGCATTCATGGCGCCGAACTTGTCGATGCGTTGATCTGTTTCGTCAAAGCGGGTGTCCACATAGCCACGCAGATCGTCGAGGCCATCGGTCAGCTGCCCGAAGTTGGCGGCATCGGTGCGCGCCGTGCCGTTGGCGACGTTGGTGATCTGGCGCTGGTTGCTGGCCGAACCCACCGACACCGTGTTGGCACGGTCATTGGTGGAGCCATTGCCCAGGGCCACACTACCGCTGGCGGTCGCACTGGCGCCGGCGCCTAGCGCCACGCTGTCGGAACCGCTGGCGCTGGCAGCGCGACCGACAGCCGTGCTGTTGGCGCCACTGGCGATCGCCGAATTACCCATCGCTGTCGACAGCGAACCGGTGGCTTGGGCCTGCCAGCCGCTGGCCGTGCCGCCGCGACCGGAAGCCACCGCTTGCGTGCCACTGGCGGTCGAATGGAAGCCCGTCGCCTGCGCGCCCTGACCCACGGCCAGTGCGTCTTCGTCGGAAGCCACGGCGCCCTGACCCAGCGCAGTCGAGTTGATGCTGCTGGCCGCAGCGCCCTGACCGGTCGCGGTCGAGTTCGCGCCCGTGGCGCTGGCGGCGCGACCGGTGGCGGTGCTATTGGCGCCGCTGGCGACCGCAGCGTTGCCGGTGGCGGTCGACAGTTCGCCCGAGGCGATCGACTGCCAGCCGGTGGCAGTGGCACCGCGACCGGAAGCCGATGCCAGCGCGCCGGTGGCGGTGGAATGGAAGCCGCTGGAGACCGCGCCCTGACCGGTGGCCGTGGCGTCTTCACCAGAAGCAACGGCGCCCTGGCCGGTGGCCGTGGTGTTGACATTGGTGGCCTGCGCCGCGCGCCCGGTGGCCGTGCTGTTGGTGCCGCTGGCAACTGCGGCATTACCGGTCGCCGTCGACAGCTCGCCCGTCGCCTGTGCCTGCCAACCAGTCGCGGTGGCGCCGCGGCCGCTGGCGACCGACTGCGCACCCAGGGCGCTGGAATGGAAACCGCTGGCCACGGCGCCCTGACCCAGGGCAGTCGCGTCTTCACCGGTCGCGCGCGATCCCTGGCCTACGGCGGTGCTGTTGACGCCGGTGGCCTGCGCGTCCTGACCCACGGCCGTGCTGTTGTCGCCGGTGGCGCGAGAGGATCGGCCGTTGGCGGTGCTGTTGGCGCCGCTGGCGATGGCGTCGTTGCCGGTGGCCGTCGACAGATCACCGCTGGCAACCGCGCGCCAGCCCACGGCGGTAGCGCCGCGGCCGGAGGCCAGCGACTGCTGGCCGAGCGCCGAGGAATGGAAGCCCGAGGCCACGCTGTCGGCACCGAGGGCCACGGTTTCCTCATCACTGGCCCGGGCGCGGGTGCCCACGGCAGTGGAGCGCACACCCGATGCATTGGCATTGCTGCCACAGGCGAAAGCATCGACGCCGGAGGCGCTGGCACCGCCATCGTTGCCCGGACTTTGTTCGCAGGTCTGGCCAGCGAAGACCGGGCTTGCCGACAGGGCGAGCAACAAGGCTGCAACCAAGGGGACTTGGCGATTCGCAATCTGGTTCATGGAATTTTCCTCAACTGGGTCATGGGAACGTCCGTCTGGCCCCGGGGCCGAGGTTCCTGGACTGCGTCTGTGTATCCCCGGGTCCAACTACAACTGTTGGTTTAGGTTTTGGCCGCTCCGGTCAGATGCAAAGCCTGAGGCAAGAACGACATCAGCGAGTTGCTCAATGCAGTGACGTCGTCACGAAACCGATGGACCCACGACGACCAGAGGCCGGCTTTACCGTAGGCCGCATCTGTAAGAAGCGCAACTGGGAGAAACGCGATTTCACCTGAGCAGGGGACAGCCGCCGAGCGACTCCGGGGGCGTGGCCCGCCAAATACGCACCGCCAGTGCCATCGGGCCGTCGCCAAGGTTCGATCCCGCCCGGGCGCCCGGCTCACCTATACTGCAAGGCTCCCCAGCCACCCAGCAGCGGATGACCGCCCGATTCGTCCATCTGCGACTGCACAGCGAGTACTCGCTGACCGATTCGACCGTTCGCATCGACGAACTGGTCAAGGCCTGCGTCAAGCGCGGCATGCCGGCACTGGCGTTGACCGACGACAGCAATGTGTTCGCGCTGCTGAAGTTCTTCAAGAAGGCCGAGGCCGCCGGCCTGCAGCCCATCGCCGGCGCCGATGTCTGGGTTCAGGAAGACGAAGATCCGACCCGGCTGACGCTGCTGTGTGAAAACCGGGCCGGCTATCGCAATCTGTGCATTCTGCTCAGCCGCGCCTATGCCGAAGGCCGACAGCTGGATCGCCCGGTGATCCAGCGCGACTGGATCAGCGGCCACACCGAAGGCCTGGTGGCGCTGTCCGGCGGCATGAATGGCGACATCGGCCGCCTGCTGCTGGCCGGGCGCGCCGAGACGGCCGCGCTGCAGCTGCGCCGCTGGATGCGACTGTTCCCCGATGCCTACTACCTTGAGCTCTCGCGCTGCGGTCGCAGCCACGAGGAAGCACTGACCATCGCCACCGCCGAACTGGCCGCTGCGATCGGCTGTCCGGCCATCGCCAGCAACGACGTGCGTTTCATCGATCGCGAAGATTTCGACGCGCACGAGGCCCGCGTGGCCATCGCCAACGGCTACACCCTCAATGACTCGCGGCGGCCGCGCAACTACAGCGCCGAGCAATATCTGAAGTCACCGGCAGAGATGGCATTGCTGTTTGCCGACATGCCCGAAGCACTGGAAAACACGGTCGATCTGGCGCGTCGACTGACACTGAGTCTGAAGACCGGTACCTACTACCTGCCCGAGGTACCCACCCGCGAAGGCGAGACCGCCGGCGCCCGCCTGACCCGCGAGGCCCACGAAGGCCTGGCGCTTCGACTGGCCAAGCTGGAGACGGCCAAGGCTCTGGCCCGGCCGCGCCAGGACTATCTGGACCGGCTCGATCTGGAAGCCGGGGTCATCGACCAGATGGGCTTCCCGGGCTACTTCCTGATCGTCGCCGACTTCATCGGCTGGGCCAAGCGCCACGGGATTCCGGTGGGACCGGGACGCGGCTCCGGCGCCGGCTCGCTGGTCGCCTATGCGCTCGGCATCACCGATCTCGATCCGCTGCGTTATGACCTGCTGTTCGAGCGCTTTCTGAATCCCGAACGCGTGTCCATGCCCGATTTCGACATCGATTTCTGCATGGAACGGCGCGACGAGGTGATCCGCTACGTGCGCCAGCGCTACGGTGCCGACAAGGTCGCGCAGATCATCACCTACGGGTCGATGGCAGCAAAGGCCTGCGTGCGTGACTGCGGCCGAGTGCTCGGATTGCCCTATCCGGCCGTCGACGGCATTGCCAAGCTGATTCCGGCCCGACCGCTGGATCTGACGCTGGAGGACGCGCTCGGGCTGTCGGCGAAGTCGCAGAAGGAGCCCGACCGCATCTCCTCCGAGCTCAAGGCCCGATACGAGAACGAGGACGACGAAGCGCGCCCGGTGCTGGAACTGGCCCTCAGTTTGGAAGGCCTGTCGCGCAATGCCGGCAAGCACGCTGGCGGCGTGGTCATCGCACCCACGCCGCTGACCGATTTCACCGCGCTGTACGTGGAAGCCAAGGCTGACGCCGCGGTCGATCTGCCGGTCACCCAGTTCGACAAGGACGATGTCGAGGCCATCGGCCTGGTCAAGTTCGATTTTCTCGGCCTGCGCACGCTGACCATCATTCAATGGGCAGTGGCGGCCATCAATGAGCGGCGCGCCGCGGAAGGCAAGCCGGCACTGGACATTGATCTGCTGCCGCTGGACGACGCCCCCAGCTACCAGTTGTTCGCGCGCGGCGATACCGTGGCCGTGTTCCAGTTCGAATCGGCCGGCATGCAGCGCCTGCTCAAGGACGCCAAGCCCGATCGATTTGAAGACCTGATTGCGCTGGTCTCGCTCTACCGTCCCGGCCCGATGGAGCTGATCCCCAGTTTCTGCGCCCGCAAGCACGGTCGCGAGGAGATCGCCTATCCCGACCCGCGCGTCGAACCGATCCTGAAAGAGACCTACGGCATCATGGTCTATCAGGAGCAGGTCATGCAGATGGCGCAGATTGTCGGCGGCTATTCGCTCGGCGGCGCCGATCTGCTGCGTCGGGCCATGGGCAAGAAGAAGCCCGAAGAAATGGTCAAGCATCGCGGCATCTTCCGCGAGGGTGCAGCCAAGGATGGCGTCGATCAGGCCAAGGCCGATGCCATCTTCGATCTGATGGAAAAGTTCGCTGGCTACGGCTTCAACAAGTCACACGCCGCGGCCTACGCGCTGGTGGCCTACCAGACCGCCTACCTCAAGGCCCACTACCCGGCCGAATTCACCGCCGCCACCCTGTCCGCCGACATGGACAAGACCGAATCGGTGGTGGACTTCCTGGAGGATGCCCGCAACCGCGGCATCAGCGTGCTGCCGCCGTGCATCAATCATTCGATCTACGCCTTCCGCGCCACTGATGCGATGACGATTCGCTATGGCCTGGGCGCCATCAAGGGGGTCGGTGGCCCGGCCACCGAGGCCATCGTTCGCGAGCGCGAGCGCGGCGGCCCCTACCGTGATCTTTACGACTTCGCCCAGCGCGTCGATCTGTCGCGACTCAACAAGCGGGTGCTGGAAGCATTGGTTTCAGCCGGCGCCATGGACGTCTTCGGCGCCAATCGCGCCAGTCTGCTCGCCGCCCTGCCTGATGCGCTCAAAGCGGCCGATCAGCGCAGCCGCGACGGCGCCGCCGGCCAGGTCGATCTGTTCGGCATCGGCAGCCAGGTGGCGGCACCCCCGCCACCCATGCCCAAGCTCCCCGAGTTGGCGTTGATCGACAAGCTCAAGGCCGAGTACGCGGTGCTGGGCTGGTATCTCTCCGGCCATCCGGTCGATGCCCTGGCGCCGTGGTTGCGCGAGATCGTCAGCTGCTCGCTCGGCGAGGCCGCGGCCCGCGTGCCACAGGGACGTCGCCAACGTGGGCAGGAACTGAATCTGACCCTCGCCGGCCAGATCGGCCCGATCCGCAAGCGCGGCGACAACATCGCCTTTGCCCAGCTGCAGGACGCCAGCGGGCGCCTGGAAACCGCCTTCTTCACCGAAGCCTATGCCGAATTTGGCGGGCTGATCCAGGCCGGCGAGATCATCGTGGTCGAGGGCAGCGCCAGTTGGGACGAATTCAACGGCGGCCCGCAGCTGCGTGTGCGTCGCGCCTGGCCGCTGGTCGATGCCTGCCAACACCATGTGCGCGGGCTCAATCTGCGGGTGCGCAATCCGGCGGCGGACTTTGCCGCCGATCTCAAGCGCGTGCTCAGCGCCTGGAAGGGCGGCGGCACACCGGTGCGTCTGCGCTACCAGCGCGGTCCGGCCAGTGTAGAGCTGGAACTGGCGGACAGCTGGCGCGTGCGTGCCGATCCGGCGCTGCCGTCCATGCTGTTGCAGATCCCGGGCGTGGAACTGGCCGAGCTGGTGTTCGGCCGACGCCTGAATGAGAGCGCGGCGGCCTGAGCCGTGGGCAAGGCACTGATCCTGCTGACCCGGCCGCGTCGCGAGTCCCGACTGGCGACGAGGGAGTTGCACGCGGCCGGCTTTGAGGTGCTGCGGGCACCTCTGCAGTTCACCCGCGCGGCAGCACCCGCCAAGGCACTGGACGCCGATCTGGCCTGGGCCGGCGGTGCCGGCATCCAGATCTTCGTCAGCCGTGCTGCCGTGGCCGCGGCCTGCGCCCGTGCCGCTCCGGCAGTGCGCGCCGCCAGGCTGCGACTGGCGGTCGGATCGGCCACCGCCGCCGCACTGCGCGATCGTGGACACGCCTGCGAAGTGGCGCCCACCGGTGCGGAAGACAGCGAGGGCCTGCTCGGGCTGCCCTCATTGCAGTCGGTCCGCGGCGAGCGCATCGTGCTGTGGGCTGCCCCGGGAGGCCGCGACCAGCTGGCGACAACCCTGAGCGAACGCGGCGCTGATGTCCGGGTCATCTTCATTTATCGACGAATTCCGTTACGGCCGCCAGCGCGGGTGCTGCAGCAGTTGCAGCGCAGCCCGGAGCGCCTGGTGTTGACCGCCACCAGCGGCGCGCTGCTGGCGGAACTCGACCGGGTATTGATGAAGGCGGGACTATCCGAACTTCGGGCACGACCGCTGATCGTGGCCAGCCCACGCATTGCCGAGCTGGCGCGGCAACGCGGCTATCCCCAGGTTGAGGTCGCCGCGGGCGCCAGCAATCAGGCCTTGCTGGCCGCATTGGATCGCATGGCGAGCCGAGGCCTGACCCGCTAGAGTGCGCCCATGGTAACGATCCGCTACCATGGCTGAAAACGAATTCTTAACCATGGCCGATACTGTCGATTCATCCTCAGAAGCGGTGTCCCGATCGCCTGACGCCGCCAGCGCACAAGCGCCGCAGGCCGCGGCCCTCAGGAAGGGCTCGGGCGTCCGATGGCTGATCTTGTTGCTGCTGGTGCTGGCGGCACTGGGTTATGGCTGGTACCGGCTGGCACCGGGCTTTGGCACCCCCAGCGTGTCGCCGATACCCCTGAGCGAACCGGCACCAACCCTGTCGCCGGCGATGGCCAGCAATATCGCCGCCCTGCAGCGCAGTCTGGACGACGCTGCCAGCGTCAATCGGGCCTTGCGCCAGCAGGTACTGGGCCTCACCCAGCGGGTGGGTCTGCTGGAAGATGGGCTCGCCGCCACCGAGCGCGGCGCGGCGCCGGGCATGGATGCCGTGCGTCTGGCGGAAGCCGATTTCCTGCTGCGTCTGGGCGAGGAGCGCCTGCGCCTGTTCGGTGATGTCATGGGTGCCCGCACCAGTTTCGAACTGGCCGATGATCAGCTGTCGCAGGTCAGCGATCCTCGGGCCACCTCGGTACGCCAGACCCTGGCACTGGAGCGCGATGCCCTGGCGGCCATCGCCATCGCCGATGTCCCGGTGATACTCGGGCGCATTGATCGGCTGGCTGCGCAGACCAATTCCTGGCCGCTCAAGGGCCGTGACGCGCCGTCGCCCGCGACGGCTGCTGGCGAGAGCTCCGGTGGCTGGTGGAACCGGGCCTTGAGTGCGCTTGATCACTATTTCCGCGTGCGTCGCACCGATCCGGGCGAACGCGCAGGCGGCGGCCCACTGCTGCGCGAGCGTCTGCAGCTGGACTTCAGTCGCGCCCGTCTGCTGTTGCTGCGCGGCGAAGGCGAGGCCACGCGCAATGCCTTGGCCGCGGCTCGATCCGATCTGCAGGCTAACTTCGATCTGACCGATCAGGCAGTCGCCCAGGCGCTGGTCGTTCTTGGCGAGTTGCTGGCAGCCCCGCTGTCACCCAGTCTGCCGACGCTCGGCGAGTCTCGCCGCGAACTGGCTCGACTGCGCGGCGTCAATCTGCGCCCGGCGGCGGATCAGGCTCAGCCGGCCAGCAATGACGCTTCCGATGCCAGTTCGGACGTGCCGGCGGCCGCGGTGGACGAGTCAGCCATCCCGCCGCGGGCAGAAGCACCGGCCAGCTCGGGCGATGCCACGCTCGATTCGGATCTGGACGCAGGTGACGGTACTGCCACAGAAGTCGGAACCGAGTCAGGCTCCGGCGACGACGCCGTGCCTGACGACGCCGACGCCGGCATGCAGGACGCCTGAGCCGTGAGATGGATACTGCGTCTGGGCATCTTTCTGGCGCTGGCGCTGGTGGCGGCTGTCGCCGGCTTTTACCTGCGCCGCGATGCCGGCATGGTCTATCTGCGTTTCCACGGCTGGGAAGTGGAAACCACCGTGGTCTTTCTGGGTGTGGCGGTGCTTCTGCTGGGGCTGTTGGCACTCGCGCTCTACACGATGGTGGTGCGCTGGCCGCGGCGTTTTGGCTGGCGCCGGCGTGCCCGGGCCACGGCCCGACTGGATCAGGGACTGGTGCTGGCCTTTGAAGGCAAGCTGCACGATGCCCAGCGCTCCTTGCTGGCCGCCAGTACCGAGCCGCTGCAACGGCTGAGTGCCCTGCTGAGTGCCGCCGAAGTCGCCCATCGACGCGGCGAGACCGGCCTGGTTGACGACATCCTGCGCAATGCCTCGGAACTGGAGCGCGGGCGCCAGATTGCGCCGCTGCTGGCCGACGCCTGGCGTGCCGAGCGCGGCGACGAATCCGCTTTCGAGGCGGTGGTCAGCCGCGCCGCCCAGTCCGATGCGCCGCCGCTGGTGCTGCGCACGCTGGTCGAAGGACTGCTGGCCCGCGGCCGCGCCGAGGAGGCCTTGGCGCCGCTGCAGCGGCTGGCCGAGGCGCGCCAGATCGGCGATCGCGAATTTGCCTTGCTGGAGCGTCGGGTACTGGCGCAGGCTCTGGAGCGCGCACCTGATCGCGAGGCGCTCGATGCCCTGTGGCAACGCTTCGGCAAGCAGGAGCGGCGCGACCGCACGGTGCTGGCCGCGTTGATCCAGGCCGAATCCCGTCTGGGCAGCCGCGATCTGGCGGCGGTGGCGATCGAGGCAGCGCTGACCAAGGAATGGTCGGAGGAACTGGCCGAGTTGTACGCCCAGGCCCCGGTCGAACAAGCCTCGCCGCGGATCAAGCGTGCCGAGAAGATGCTGGCGAAATACGCGCAGAGCCCCGGGCTGTTGCTGGCGCTGGCTCGCTGGTGCCGGATCGAGCAGATCTTCGGCAAGGCCCAGGAGTACCTGCGGCTGTCGCTGAGCCTGAAACCCAGGCCCATTGCCCTGATCGAAGCTGCGCGCCTGGCCGAGGCTCGCTCCGAACCCGATCGCGCCCTGCTGGCCTGGCGACTGGCTGCCGAGAGCGCCCAGGGGATCGAGACCGGCAGCGCCGAACTCCAGCAACTGACCCGCTGATCGCGCGTCTCATGCTTGCCACGGGGGATCAAGGCGAGCCGCCGTCGCGTGTCGCGCAGCCCTGCGCGGCGCCGTATCCTCCGGGGCCGAACCCCCGGAACGACCGATTCCATGCACAGCCTGGACCTGCCCGAGCCTGATGCCGACGCCAAGGCGGTGTCGGCGCAGCTGTGCGCGCTTATCGCTGACGAGATCGAGCACCTCGGCCCCATGCCCTTCCAGCGCTACATGGAACTGGCTCTGTACGCGCCGGGGCTGGGCTATTACGCCGCCGGTGCCCACAAATTCGGTGCCGCCGGTGACTTCGTCACCGCGCCCGAACTCGGTGGCGTCATGGCCGAGGTCATCGCCGAGACGCTGGCGCCGCTGCTGCGCACCCAGGCCCAGCCCACGATCCTGGAGCTGGGCGCCGGCAGTGGCGCGCTGGCCGCCGATCTGCTCGGTGCTCTGTCACGTCGGCGTGCCCTGCCCGATCGCTATCTGATCCTGGAACGCAGCGCCGATCTGCGGCAGCGCCAGCAACAGCGTCTGGCCGAGCAGACGCCGGGCGTCGTGGACCGGGTCAGCTGGCTCGACTGCCCGCCGGAATCCGCCTTCGACGGCGCCATCATCGGCAACGAAGTCGTCGACGCGCTGGCCTGCGCCCGCTTCGAAGTCGGCGCGGATGGCCTGCGCGAAGTCTGCGTGCAGCTCAAGGACGGCCGTTTCCAGGATTGCCTGGCAGCACCGCCGGCCAGCCTCGCCGTTGCTTTCGAACACTTGCAGCGCGAGCTGGATGCGCCGCTGGCCATCGGCTACCAGAGCGAACTGGTGCCGGAACTGAGCCCCTGGCTGGCCAGCGTCAGCGCCTGCCTGCGCAGCGGCCTGGTGCTGCTGGCCGACTACGGCTACGGTCGCCGCGAGTACTACCATCCCCAGCGCAGCCGCGGCACCTTGATCTGCCACTACCGCCAGCGCGTGCACGATGATCCCTATTGGTATCCGGGCCTCAACGACATCACCGCCTCGGTCGATTTCACCGCATTGGCAGAAGCCGGTCACGGCGCCGGATTGGCGCTGCTGGGCTATGACAACCAGTCCGGCTTCCTGATCGGTGCCGGCATCGAGCAGATCTACGCCCATCTGGCCGAACTGGACGACCGCCAACGGCTGCGCCTGGCAGGCGAAATCAAGCGCCTGATGCTGCCCGGCGAGATGGGCGAACGCTTCAAGCTGATGCTGCTGGGGCGAGGGCTTGACCCGGCGCTGTTGCCTGAGGGACTGCGCGGCATGGGTCAGCGGCAGATGCTCTAGGAGCGGGAAAAGGGAAAGGGGAAAGGGGAAAGGGGAAAAGGAAAAAGGAAAAAGGAAAAGCACGGGGCCGAGGCCGTATCGGCGTCGTTGCGAGCCAGCTGTCTCGGCCCGACACTGCGCACCGGCCATGAACCACAAACTCGCCTGTAGGAGCGACCTCGCGTCGCGACCGCCAAGCCGCACTTCCGAAGCAGCGGTCGCGCCGCAAGGGCGCTCAAATGAACAAATCAAATCAACAATTTGCGATATGGGTTCATGGAAAGCCACCTGTATCGGCCCGACACTGCGCACGGGCCATGAACCCTGGCAGGTACGAAGCGGCCTTGAGGAGGGACGCGCGCCTGCGCGGCCGCTCTTGATCTCCGCTCAGCGCAAAGCGGCGCCGCAGCGCGGCGCCCTCCACAACAGCGACCCGATACCCCCGGTGCCCGGCGCTGGAATGCGGTTCATGGAGATCGTAGCGAAGCAATCCAGGGGCGTGCCGCGATACCCTGGATTGCTTCGTCTCTGTGCTCCTCGCAATGACGCATCAACGACCTACGATATGGGTTCACGGAGAGCCACCTGTTTCGGCCCGAAACAGCCTGCTCGCAATGACGAACATGACCAGCCTGCCTGCGGCTCTGACTGAATGGCCGGATCGCCGTTTGCAGTCGGCGCCTTTGCCGGCATCGCACGACCACTCTGGTCTCGCCAATGCCACCACAGAGCCACCAAAGCGCTGCCACCAACACCTCCTGACCCGGTATAGAGCAAGAATCAAGAGCGCCGAGTGCAAACGGCAATGCCGAGCCTGGCTGCCGGCTGCCGGCTCTCCCCTTTTCCTTTTTCCTTTTTCCTTTTTCCAGAATGAAAATGCGCACACTCTGGTGGTCCCTGGGATTCTTGCTGATCGCCCTGATCACAGCCTTGTCGCTGCTGCCCATCCGTGGCCCGGATCTGGACATCCCCAGCGGCGACAAGCTCAATCATGCGCTGGCCTACATCGTACTCACCCTGTACTTCGGGCAACTGGCGGGCACGGCAGTGCGTCGCAGGCTGCTGGTGATCGCTGCATTGATCGCCTATGGCGTCACCATCGAGTTGCTGCAATCGATGCTGCCGCCCCGCACCGCCGAACTGGCGGATCTGGGCGCCAACCTCGTCGGCATGGCCATCGGCTGGGGCTTGCTGGGCAGCCCTCTGGGGCGAGTTCTGATCCGAATCGAATCACGGCTGACTCGTGGATCCAGCCTGTAGAATCCGCGCTACGCCAATACTGGAGTCCGCCTTTGTCCACCGATCCGATCCTGCTTGCCGATGCGCCACAGGCCACGCCTCTGACAGTGGTGTTCGAAGCCGACTTCTCAGCCTGGTTCGCAGCGCAGGACAGCGCGACGCAAGCTCAGCTGACGGCGCAGCGCTTCGAAGGCAAGCGCTACACCCAGGCCCTGTGTTTCGACGCGGCCGGCAAGGTCGTGCGCGCCGTTGTCGGTGCCCGTGCGCAGGAGGACATCTGGACCCTGGGCAATGCCGCACTGAGTCTGCCACCTCAGGCCTATGCGCTCGATCCCGAACTGCCCGCGGGCACCCGGCTGCGTCTGGCGCTCGGCTTCGCCCTCGGTGCCTATCAGTTCCTGCGCTACCGGCCGCGAGCCGCGCGTGCGCCCGCCCAGCTGCTGGTTCAGAACGACGACGCCCGCGTCGAACTGGAACGGATTGCGGCTGCAGCGCACGGCGCCCGCGATCTGGTCAACACGCCGACCGAGGATCTGGGCCCGGAGCAGATGCAGCAGTACGTCGCCGAGCTGTCCAGCCGCCACCAGGCCGATTTCCGGGCAGTCGTCGGCGAACAACTGCTGGTCGAGAATTTTCCGGCGATCCACGCCGTTGGCCGCGCCAGTCACCGTGCGCCGCGTCTGATCGAGCTGCTCTGGGGTGACCCGAAGGCACCGCGCATCGCCATTGTCGGCAAGGGCGTGTGTTTCGACACCGGCGGGCTGGACCTCAAGTCGGCCGATGGCATGGCCGCCATGAAAAAGGACATGGGCGGGGCCGCCGTGGCCATTCAATTGGCGCAGTTGATCATGCAGGCGCGCCTGCCAGTCTGCCTGCAACTGCTGGTCGGCGCGGTCGAGAACGCGGTGGGACCGGATGCCTACCGACCCGGCGAAGTCATCGCCACCCGCGCCGGTCTGTCGGTGGAGATCGGCAATACCGACGCCGAAGGCCGGGTCGTGCTCTGTGACGCGCTGACCTATGCCGGCGAAAGCCAGCCCGAGCTGATCCTGGATTTCGCCACGCTGACCGGTGCTGCCCGCATCGCGCTGGGCCCGGATCTGCCGGCGCTGTTCGCCAACCGCGACGAGCTGTCGCTGGATCTGATCGCCGCTGGCCGCGAGGTCGGCGATCCGCTCTGGGCCATGCCGCTGTGGGAGGACTATTACAGCCTGATCGACAGCAAGATTGCCGACATGAACAATTCCGGCAGCTCGCGCATGGGCGGGGCCATCACAGCGGCGCTTTACTTGAAGCGCTTTGTGCCCGACAGCATCCCCTGGGCACACCTCGATACCTACTGCTGGAGCGAAGGCAAGCCCGGCCGACCTGCGGGCGGAGATTGCCAGGGCCTGCGCGCGGCCTTTGCCTATCTGCAGCAGCGTTACGGCTGACCATCCGCGGATTTACGTTCAGTAGCATTTGCATCTGGCGCGCCCTATGCTCACGCCCCGACTGAGCAGAGGGTGAGCACGATGCGAGCAGGCGTGATTCTGGGATTGGTTCTGCTGGCTGGCCTTGGCGGATACGCGGTGTCGCGACTGCAGGGCCCGCCAGCTGCGGCAAAGATCGACGCTGGACAGAGTACAGCAGGAACTCCGGAAACCCCGGCCACGGCTGGAACGGGCACCCGGAGCACGGACGACAAGCCGACCACCGAAGCCGGCGCCCGCGCGTCCTTTGTGGCGGACGTCCCGAATACCGCGACCATGAGCGCGACGCCCACCCTGCCGCCCGAATCGCTACCGCTGACGCAGAGCGCGGCACAGCTGACCGAACTGATGCGCAGCGGTTCGCGCGAGGCGACCCTGCGTCTGCTGCGGCAGACAGAACAGTGCGACTTGTATCGCAAGGGGCGACAAGGCCTGGACATGGCGCTGGGGTTGAGTGAGGCCGCACAGAACCCCGAGGCCCAGGAAGGTTCGGTCGCCATCCTCTTCAACAACAAGGATGGTGAGAAATCGCAGCTCGAAAAAATGACGGAAGGCGCCGCCGAGCTGATGGCCAAGCACGAGCTACAGTGTGCGGGCTTCACCGATCCGGATGACCAACTGCGCTTCGAAGCGCAATGGCGCGCTGCGCTGATGGGCGAGCTGGAGGGCCTGATCCTGTTCTCGGTCAGCCCTGCGATCAAGCTTGAGCGGGCCATCGAACAGGGCGACCGTATCGAACGCTATCGTGAACGCGCCCTGTCCTTCCTCACCCAGGCCATGGCACTGCACAGCGCCCAGGCCGTGGCCCAGCTGATGGAAGCCTTCGACCCCGAGTGGATTCCGCCGCCGCTGCGCCCCCAGGAAGGAAAATCCATTCCGCCCGGCATGCGGGCGATGCTCGCCGACGGGTTTCCCCCGCCACCGCTGCGCCAGCTGGCCGGCAATGATGCCCAAGCCGCCTACCGCTACGCCCAGCTGTGCGAACGCGTCTGCCCGGACCTGCAACGCAGCGCAGCCACTGCCCTGATCGAGCGCCTGCGCGGCAGCCTTGATGGCGCCGAACGCGAACGCGCCGAGAGTGAGGCCCAGCGTCTGCGCGAGCAGTACTTCCCGGACGCGCATCGAGCCGATTGGGTGGAGATTGCGGGCGAATCCGGAAATCCGAGCTCATCCGCACCCGGGACGCCATAGTCACGGCCTGCCGGATCCGGCGGAGCAAACCCGCCGAGCTGCCCGCAGCCGCACGCGGGCGATGACATCGATGCTCGGCCGCGCCAAATCGTTTGCACCTTTGCCCGCAACGTGAAAATAATGGAGGCACCGAAGCGCGCGAAGGAGGCATCCGATGACACCGGTCAGCCAGCTGCTTGCCGAAAAGGGCTCGGATATCTACAGCCTGAAGCCTTCGGACCCGGTGATCGACGGCATCCGCCTGATGGCGGAAAAGAGCGTCGGCGCCTTGTTGGTCATGGAGGGCGAGCAGCTGCTCGGCATCCTCAGCGAGCGTGACTACGCACGAAAGGTCATCCTGCTGGGGCGCTCATCCAAGGACACCCCAGTCTCGGCCATCATGACCCCGACGCCGCTGGTCACGGTCAAACCCTCCAACAATGTGCGCGAATGCATGCGCCTGATGCACAGTCGGCGCATCCGCCACCTGCCCGTCGTTGAAGGCGACAAGGTCATGGGCGTGCTGTCCATCGGCGATATCGTCCGCGCCATCATCCAGGAGCAGGACGCCGAGATTCAGCAGCTGACGCAGTACATCGCCGGTTAGGGCTGGAAAAAGGGAAAGGGAGAAAGGAAAGGGAAGAGCAGACCGGCGCCTGATTGCGATCGACCGCCGGGATCGCCGAGATGCACTCGGCGCTTGCTGGGATCGCCGAGTTGCACTCGGCGCCTTTGAGCCTGCTCCGATATCCCTTTCGAATCGAGATTTTCACAGGTCCAAGCAAGTCTGGACCTGCGAAAGCAGCTCGCGTCGCGTTCATCGCCTGTGCGCCGTGTCATCAGGCCTCCGTATGAGGCCAAAGCGCCGAGTACAACTCGGCGATCCCAGCGCGCTTTGCCATCTTCCCGCTCTGGGTTGATTGCACACGGCACCACCTTCACTCTAACCTCGCGCTAGCGCTAGCTCTTCCTTTTCCCTTTTCCCTTTTCCCTTTTCCCTTTTCCCTTTTCCCTTTTCCCTTTCCCTACCCCCCATGCGCCCCCTCTCCGAACTCCGTGCTGAACTCGACAGCGTCGATGCCGACCTGATTGCCGCGATCGCCAAACGCCAGGCACTGGTGGCCGAGATCGGGCGCTGGAAACATGCTCAGGGCAAGCAGCTGCGCGATTTCCAGCGCGAGCGCGAAGTGCTGGCACACGTGCGTGGTCGGGCGCAGAAGGTCGGCCTCGATCCAGATATCGCCGAGCAGGTGCTGAAACTGCTGATCGAATCCTCACTGACCACGCAGGAGCAGGATCGCGTGCGCCTGGCCGGGCAAGGCGGCGGACGCCGGGCACTGATCATTGGCGGCAATGGCCGCATGGGTCGCTGGTTTGTGCGTTTTCTGGCGGCGCAGGGTTTCGATGTCGAAGTCGCCGATCCCAGTGGTGCACCCGTGGGTGCGCTGTCGCGGCCGGACTGGAAGGACGGTGCGCTGGATCACGACCTCATCGTGGTCGCCGCGCCTTTGCGCCGCAGCAACGAGGTACTGCTGGGTCTGGCCGAGCGCAAGCCCGCAGGCCTCATCTTCGACATCGGCTCGCTGAAGACGCCGCTGACCGAAGGCCTGAAAGCCTGCGCCGCTGCCGGACTGCGGGTGTGCTCGGTGCATCCGATGTTCGGTCCGGACACCGAGTTGCTGTCGGATCGCCACGTCATCTTCATGCCGGTCGGCGCGCCCGAAGTGGTCAAGGACGCGCGCGCGCTGTTTACCGAAACCATGGCCCAGGCGGTGGAGATGCCCCTGGCCGATCACGATCATCTGATCGCCTACGTACTCGGCCTGAGCCATGCACTGAACATCGCCTTCTTCAGCGCGTTGGCCAATTCGGGCGAAGCCGCGCCGAAACTGGCGCAGATGTCGAGTACGACCTTCGACAATCAGCTGAAGATAGCCATGGGTGTGGCCAACGAGAATCCCCGCCTGTACTACGAGATCCAGAGCCTGAACGCGCATCGCGGCGAGGCCCTGGGCGCGCTCAAGCGCTCGGTGGAGGAACTCACGCGCTGCATCGAGGAAGGCGACGAGATCGGCTTCGTGGCCCTGATGGAACGCGGTCGCGGCTATCTGAGTGCGCGCGGCAAGGCGGGCCGCTAAAGCCGCGCAGTCCGGACACCCCTGTGGGAGCGGCTTCAGCCGCGATCAGGCTCTACGGCACACCGCAGCCTCTTTCGCGGGCAGAGCCCGCTCCCACAGGGCGCAAGCATCACCCTTGCGGCGGCGCTCCACGCCCTTCCCTTTCCCCTTTTTCCGTTTCCCCTTTTCCCGCCTCTTCAGAACCGCCGCCGCAGCTTGACCAGCAACTGGTCGGCATCTCGCAGGGAAAAGGCGTCATCGAGCAGATCTCCCAGATTGCGATCACCCTGTTCTTCGATGAAGCCTCCGCGTCCGTAGACCACATACAGGTCGGACTGTGGCGCGAATTCCCAGCGGTAGCGGATCTGCACGCCGAAGTTGTTGACCGAAAAATCGGAGAGCGCGTCGTTGGAGGCCCGCAGCTGACCGCTAGCGCCGATTCGGGCCGCGCGCGGATCCTGGGCGGCGATCGCCAGCCACTGCAGTTTCAGCCGGAGTTCGTGCTGCGCCGCGGGGAACCAGTCCAGATTCAGAGCGCTGCTGACCTGCTGGCGCTGATACAGGCCGAACAGGCTGTCGGACTCCCACAGCAACCAGTCCTTGCTATCCAATGCGTAGCCGCTGATCTGCGCCGTCAGCGTGTTGCTGGCAAAGAAGCTGAGCTGGCCTCCGGCCTCGAGGCCGTATCCACCCTGGCTCTCCTGAAAACTGCGCCCGGACAGATACAGCTGCCAGCGACCCACTCGGGGCGCACTGTACTCGGCGTAGTACTGCTGGCGCGCGGGCAGTCGCACCAGACCGTTGCCGCGGGATATCAGATCGTCGAAACCGGCACTCTGGAGATAGGCATTGGCCAGAAACTCGCCGCCGTTTCGGAACTGCAGGATGTAGTCGAGCGAGAGAGTCGATTGCAGATTGTCCCCGGAATCGTTGTGCCGATTGGTGACGCGCGCGCGCTGCAGTCTGCCGCGCAGGCTGGACTCCGGGTCTTCCACCTGCTGCTGCCTTTCCCACAACCAGCGCGCCTCATTGAGACTTGGGCGGCGCTGAAAACCGACGTCGTTGAAATCCAGCTGCCGATCAAAGTGGGTCAGCTCCAGTTGCTGCCGAGTGGCAGCATCGGCGGCGAAGTCGACACGCGCCCACGCGCCGCTTCCACTTTGATTGACGCCCGGCAGATCAATCTGGCTGACGATGACCTGACCGGCGACGGTCCATCGAGGATCCGGTCGCCAGCTGGCATCGATGGCGTGCACGCTGGATTCTCGGGTCAGAAAGGGCCGATCGGCATAAGTGCCTAGATAGCCGATGCTGAACTGATCGCCCGGGCGCAACAGCCGCTGTGCCAGGAACAGACTGCCCAGATCGTCGGCGTAATCGCTTTCCTGGGCCGCCAGCACGCCGTAGTTGAAGCCCAGCGCGGAGCCATTGAGCTTCAGCGCCACATCGATGTCAGCCGCCAGCCCCGAGTTGTCGTCACGAGGCCCACCGATACGGCGCGTGTAGATCAGCTGCCCACCGTCGGTGCTGCGCACATCGAACAGACTCTGGTTCTCGGTGAAGAAGGGCCGGCGATCCGAGAAAAAGGTCTCGATAGCGTCGAAATTCACCACCAATTCGTCAGCCTCGACCTGGCCAAAATCCGGATTCAGCGCCGCCGTGAGCTGCAGATCGCCGGAGGGCTTCCAGTACAGATCGGCACCGCCCTTGACCTCGTTGCGCGTATCGACGAAGTCACGACTCGCCGTGGCATAAGGGAAGACATGGAAGACCGATGCCTGATACTGGTCTATGCCCACCTTGGCGAATTCGGAGATGAAGCGCGGCCGCCTGAAACTGGCCGCCGGATAACCACTGCGTTCCTTGGTGCTGCCGAGCACGCGATCGAACATGATTGCGATCGTGCGTCGCGGCGCCGAACTGTCGCGCATCGGCGCCACCGTCCACGGCAGCAGGAATTCGGCGCTCCAGCCCTCGTCAGTCTCGGCCACCCGGTGTTTCCAGTCGCCATCCCAGTCCGGACTGAAGTTGTTCTCGTTGGTGATGGTGGCGTCCTGGGTCGAGCCGGACAGGGCGATGGTGAAGTTGTACCCGGTTTCGCCGTCGGCATTGAAATCAATGAAGACATTGACCCGATCCCCTGGAATGTCCGCGTCCCGCGGCGTGCGTGCGCGTAACCGCGGCACGCCCTCGGGCTGCCTGCAGCGGAAACCGATGACGATGCCGGCCGGCGTGGACAGCAACAGCGCTTCCGTTTCGTAGGAAGGTTGAGTCAGTGTGTAGGGCTCCACCACCACAAAATCGCGAAACACCTGCGCGCCAGCCCAGGCGGCGTCGTCCAGATGACCGTCGATCTTGATCTCGGGCGGCGCCGCCAGGGCACCGGCGCAAGACAGCATCAGGGCGAGACCGAGGCGCGCGCGGGCAGGATTTGCTGGAGACATGTGCAGGGAAGAAACGCTGGGCGCGCGATTGTACGAGCGCGGCCCCGCCGATCGCAGTGCCAGAAGGCAGGACGCCCGTCCGGATCGCCGAGTTGCACTCGGCGATCCCAGCGACGCCTCGCCTGCACGCGCCTTGCCCCGATTCAGCTCGCCATCAGGGTTGACAGCTCCAGCCCGGCGCATGCACTCTCGCGTCCATGACATTCTTGCCGCACCGCAACATGAACGCAGCCGCAGCGCTACTGGCGCTTCGACTTCTACTGCGCTCACGCGAGGTGTGCGGCTGCCAACGGGGCTAGAGCCCTCAGGCAACAGGAAGCGACAAACCTGAAAGCCCCGCACCTCGTCATGAGGGCGGGGCTTTTGCTTTATTGGCACTGGAGAAGCACATGACAGCTATAGACCCCAATCGCGTCATCGTCTTTGACACCAGCCTGCGTGATGGCGAGCAGGCGCCCGGATTTTCGATGAATCCGCGCGGCAAGCGCCGCCTGGCGCATGCTCTGGCTGAGCTCGGCGTGGACGTGATCGAGGCCGGCTTCCCTTCCGCCAGTCCGGATGATTTCTCGGCAGTGGCCGGCATTGCCCGCGAAGTGCGCGGCGCCTCCATTGCCGGCCTGGCCCGCGCCACCCGTGGCGATATCGAGGCTTGCGCCCGCGCGGTCGAGCATGCCGAACGCCCGCGCATCCACACCTTTATCTCGACCAGCCCGCTGCACCGGCTGCACAAGCTGAACATGGACAAGGCTCAGGTGCTGGAATCGGCCGTCGCTGCCGTCGAATTGGCCAAACGTTACGTTGATGACGTCGAGTTCTCGGCCGAGGATGCGATCCGCACCGAGCCCGAGTATCTGATCGAGATCTTCAGCGCCGTGATCGCCGCCGGTGCCCGCACCGTGAATGTGCCCGATACCGTCGGCTACAGCACGCCGACCGAAGTCCGCGAGCTGTTCGCACGCCTGAAGCGCGAGGTGGTCGGCGCCGACAGCGTGATCTTCAGCTGCCACTGCCATAACGATCTGGGTCTGGCCGTGGCCAACTCGCTGGCGGCGCTGGAAGGCGGCGCGCGGCAGGTGGAATGCACCATCAACGGCATCGGCGAACGCGCCGGCAACGCCGCGCTGGAAGAACTGGTCATGGTGCTGCGCACCCGCCAGGAACGCTACGGCCTGAGCACCGGCATCAACACGCAGAAGCTCTATCCCACCTCGCGGCTGCTGCAGAGCATCACCGGCCAGGAAGTGCAGCGCAACAAGGCCATCATCGGCGAGAACGCCTTTGCCCATGAGGCCGGCATCCATCAGCACGGCATGCTCAAGCACCGCGCTACCTACGAGATCATGCATCCCGAGGATGTGGGCATCACCAAATCGGAACTGGTGCTGGGCAAGCACAGTGGCCGCCATGCGCTGAAGGACCGGCTGACACGCATGGGCTACAGCCTGGACGAAGCCGAGACCGACAAGGTCTTTGCCTCCTTCAAGGCCCTGGCCGACAAGAAGAAAGAAATCTACGACGCTGACCTCGAAGCCCTGGTACTGGCGGTCACCGGCGGCAATGCCTCCAGCTACCAGCTGCTGAGCCTGTCGATCCAGAGCGCCACCGGTGAGTCGCGCATGCCGACCGCCAGCGTGCGCCTGAGCACGCCGGATGGTGGCGAAGTCTGCGAAGCTGCCGTCGGCGACGGCCCGGTCGACGCCCTGTTCCGCGCCCTGGCCCGCGCCATCGGCGCCGAAATCGTGTTGCGCAGCTTCCATATCCGCAGCATTTCCTACGGCAGTGACGCCATGGGCCAAGCCACGGTCGAAGCCGAGTGGGACGGCAAGGAACACATCGGCCGCGGCACCAGCACCGACATCCTCGAATCCAGCGCCCTGGCCTGGCTCGACGTCGCCAACCGATTGCTCAAGGCCCGCGCCCGCGCGGCGGCGGCCAGTGTTGAAGAGGTGGCGGGGGTATGAGGGGCTCGATTCAGGAGCATTTGTCCGCAAAGGACGCAAAGGACGCGAAGAAGAGCAAATTCATCGTTGATCCTTCGTCCACTGTGAAGTTTTCGCAGGCCTTGCCGCCGCGCTCGGGTAGCGAGCTGCTCATGAATATCTCTGCGCTGCCTTTGCTGTCTTCGCGTCCTTTGCGTCCTTTGCGTCCTTTGCGGACAAGAATGGCTCTTTCGGCATTTACGGAGACCCGCCAGTGACACCACGCACCCTCTTCGACAAACTCTGGGACGCGCATGTGGTGGTCGCCGAGACGCCTGAGGCGCCGGCGGTGCTGTATGTGGATCTGCATCTGGTGCACGAGGTGACTTCGCCGCAGGCCTTCACCGAGCTGCGCTCGCGCGGATTGCCGGTGCGGCGCACCGATCGCACGCTGGCGACGCTGGATCATTCGACACCGACGTTGCCGGCAGACGCCAACGGTGAGCTGCCCTACTACACCGCCGAGGCCCGTTCGCAGGTGGAAACCCTGCGTCGCAATGCCGCCGAATTCGGCGTGAAACTGCTGGACTTCGACTCCGGTCAGCGTGGCATCGTTCACGTGATCGGGCCGGAACTCGGCGCCACCCAGCCGGGCATGACCATCGTCTGCGGCGACAGCCATACCAGCACGCATGGGGCATTCGGCGCCATCGCCTTCGGCATCGGCACCAGCGAGGTCGGCTATGTGCTGGCCAGCCAGTGCCTGCTGCAGCGCAAGCCCAGGTCCATGGCCATAGAGGTCGAAGGCACACTGGCAGCGGGCATCAGTGCCAAGGACGTGATCCTGCACATCATCCGCGAGATCGGGGTCGAGGGCGGTACCGGCTATGCCATCGAGTACCGCGGCAGCGCGATTCGCGGTCTGGATATGGAAGGCCGCATGACCTTGTGCAATATGTCGATCGAGGCCGGTGCCCGCTGCGGCATGGTGGCCCCCGATCAGACCACCTTCGACTATCTGCGCGGACGGCCGATGACACCGCAGGGTGCGGATTTCGACGCCGCGGTCGCGCGCTGGAGCACTCTGGTGACGGATGAAGGTGCACGCTTCGATCGCGTTGTGCGCATCGACGCCGCCGACATCAAGCCCACCATCACCTGGGGCACGCATCCGGGCATGGGCGCGGCCATCGACGAGTCGGTGCCGGCCGGTAGCGATGCCCAGCTCAGCAAGGCTCGCGCCTACATGGGATTCGAGGCCGGCGAAGCCTTGATCGGCCATCCCATCGACGTGGTGTTCGTGGGTTCGTGCACCAATGGGCGCTTGTCGGATCTGCGCACCACCGCCGCCGTGCTGCGCGGGCGCAAGGTGCATCCGCGCGTGCGCATGCTGGTGGTGCCGGGCTCCGATGCGGTCAAGCGCGACGCCGAAGCCGAAGGCCTGGACCAGATCTTCGTCGCCGCCGGTGCCGAATGGCGCCAGCCCGGCTGCTCGATGTGCATCGCCATGAACGGCGATCTGGTCGGCCCCGGGCAGACCGCGGTCAGCACCAGTAACCGCAATTTCGAAGGCCGCCAGGGCAAGGGCGCACGCACGGTACTGGCGAGCCCGGCCACGG
Organism: Rhodanobacteraceae bacterium; assembly: GCA_024234055.1. NCBI lineage: Bacteria > Pseudomonadati > Pseudomonadota > Gammaproteobacteria > Lysobacterales > Rhodanobacteraceae > Rhodanobacteraceae bacterium. The sequence goes on along the minus strand of JACKOW010000001.1, from coordinate 402,151 downwards.
CCGCCGCCAGCGCCATCGCCGGCGCCATCGCCGATCCGCGGGCGCTGGCGTAGAGGCGAAAGAACATTTTTCCGCAAAGGACGCAAAGGACGCCAAGAGAAGCAAAAGTGAATCAAGTTGTCGGGATGCCGACTTTCGATCTCAGTCGGATCTTGATGCTCTACTTTGCGTCCTTGGCGCCCTTTGCGGACAAAAAACCGCTCTTTACGAGGGTCTAGCATGCGACCAATCACCCAAATCCAATCGACCACGCTGGTATTGCCGCAAGAGAACATCGACACCGACCAGATCATCCCGGCGCGCTTTCTGACCACCACCGAGCGCACGGGTCTGGGCCGCGCGGTGTTCTACGACTGGCGATACCACAGCGATGGCAGTGAGCGCACCGACAGCCTGCTCAACCAGCCGGATGCGCGCCAGCACGCCATCCTCGTGGCCGGCCGCAATTTTGCCTGCGGCTCCTCGCGCGAGCATGCGCCCTGGGCGCTGCTCGATTACGGCTTCAAGGCCGTGATTTCCAGCGAGATTGCCGACATCTTCCGCTCCAACGCGCTGAAGAACGGACTGGTGGCCATCGTCATCGCCCCCGAGCGCCACGCCGAGCTGCTGGCCCGCCCCGGCATCGCGCTGAGCATCGATCTGGAGACCCTGCGCATCCAGGGCCCGGATGGCTGGCAGGCTGAGTTCGAACTCGATGCCTTCGCGCGCCGCTGCCTGATGATGGGCGTCGATCAGCTCGGCTATATCCTCGCGCAGGACGCGGCGATCAGCCAGTTCGAAGCCAGGCAGTAAGGTCGCGATCGCGACCACCGCGAAAGCCGGCTCTTCGCAGGAGCGCCCTTGCGGCGCGACCGGTTCCCGAGGCACATCGAACCTGGTCGCGACACGAGGTCGCTCCTGCAAGGCCAACCTGACCTACCTCACCATCAAGACCGACAAGACCCCATGCACGCAAACATCACCCTGCTCCCCGGCGACGGCATCGGCCCTGAAGTGGTCGCCGCCGGCCTGGCTGTCCTGAACCAGATCGCCACCCGCTTCGAGCACAGCTTCGACTACCACGACGCGCTGATCGGCGGCGCCGCCATCGATGCCACCGGCAATCCGCTGCCGGATGAATCGCTGGCCCGGTGTCGATCGGCCGACGCCATCCTGCTGGGCGCCGTCGGGGGTCCGAAGTGGAGTGATCCGAATGCGCCGGTGCGTCCCGAACAGGGCCTGCTGAGACTGCGTCGCGAACTCGGCCTGTTCGCCAATCTGCGCCCGGTCACCGTGCACCCCGACCTGATGGATCTGGCGCCAGTCAAATCGGATCGACTGATCGGCGTGAATCTGCTGGTGGTGCGTGAGCTGACCGGCGGCATCTATTTTGGCGAGAAGCGCCGCGACGGCGATGTCGCCTTCGACGGCTGCAGCTACAGCGTGCAGGAAATCGAACGCGTGGTGCGCCTGGCGGCGCGGCTGGCCGGCCAGCGCAGCAAGCGCCTGACCCAGGTCGACAAGGCCAATGTGCTGGAAACCTCGCGCCTGTGGCGCCAGGTCACCACGCGCGTGCTGGCCGAGGAATTTCCGGAGATCGCGCTCGAACATCAGCTGGTCGATTCGATGGCCATGCATCTGATCGCCAAACCGTCAGCCTACGATGTGATCGTCACCGAGAACCTGTTTGGCGACATCCTCACCGACGAGGCCGCGCTGCTGGCCGGGTCGCTGGGTTTGTTGCCCTCGGCTTCGCTGGGCGATGGCGGACCCGGCCTGTACGAGCCCATCCACGGCAGCGCCCCGGACATCGCCGGTCAGGACAAGGCCAATCCCATCGGCACCATCCTCAGCGTGGCGATGATGCTGCGCTGGAGCCTGAAACTGGAAGCCGAAGCGGCAGCGATCGAAAAGGCCGTGGCCTCGGTGCTGAGCGCAGGGCTGCGCACCGCCGACATCGCCGCAGGCGGAACGGCGCTGGGGACGGAAGCGATGACGGCGGCCATCGTGGCTGCGCTGAAGTAAAGACAGACCCGCCCCCTGTGGGAGCGGATTCATCCGCGACCGGGCCCCGGGAAACCTTGATCGCGGCTGAAGCCGCTCCCACAGGGGACGGCTTCACTGACTGACAACCGACAACCGACAACCGACAACCACGCTAGCATCCCCCCATGCACATCGGCCCTCATCTGATCGACCCGCCCGTGATCCTCGCGCCCATGGCCGGGGTCACCGACAAGCCCTTCCGGCAGCTGTGCAAGCGCCTGGGGGCGGGTCTGGCGGTGTCCGAGATGACCACTTCGGATGCGCGGCTGTGGGACACACCGAAGAGCCGCTGGCGCATGGACCATGTCGGTGAACCGGCGCCGATCAGCGTGCAGATCGCCGGCTACGATCCGCAGCAACTGGCTGACGCCGCTCGTTTCAACGTCGATCATGGCGCCGACATCATCGACATCAACATGGGCTGCCCGGCCAAGAAGGTCTGCAAGGTCGATGCCGGTTCGGCGCTGATGCGCGACGAGGCACTGGTAGCCCGCATCCTCGAAGCCGTGGTCGCCGCGGTGCCAGTCCCGGTCACGCTGAAGATCCGTACCGGCTGGTGTCAGGCGGTGAAGAACGGCCCGGTCATTGCGCAGATCGCGCAGAGCGCCGGCATAGCCGCACTGGCCGTGCACGGGCGTACCCGCGAGCAGATGTACGAGGGCGAAGCCGAGTACCAGACCATCGCCGAGATCAAGTCGCGGCTGTCGATACCGGTGCTGGCCAATGGCGATGTCGACAGTCCGGAGAAGGCCCGTGAGGTACTGCGCCTGACCGGCTGTGACGGCGTGCTGGTCGGCCGCGCAGCGCAGGGACGCCCCTGGATCTTCCGGGAAATCGCGCATTTTCTGGCCACTGGCGTACATCTGCCGGCACCTGGCGACCGTGAAATCGCCACCATCATGCTCGGCCATCTGCAGGCACTGTACGCCTTCTACGGCGAGCATCAGGGCACCCGCATCGCCCGCAAGCATCTCGGCTGGTACGCGAAAACCCGCGCCGATGGCGAATCCTTCCGGCGCGAAGTCGTGCGCTTTGACAGTGCCCAGGCCCAATACGATTACACCGCGCAGTGGCTGGCCGGCGATAGCTGGCAACTGGCGGCGTGAGCGCAGGGCGGGTACTTGCGGTAGAGGCCTGGCCCATACGGCGGCGACACCGACTTTCTGTCCGCCAAGGACGCAAAGGACGCCAAGAAGGCAGCGGCTGCAATGGTGGATCACCCCCGGATTCCAGTTCCAACTTCGATAGCGGTTTTCCTTTGCGCCCTTTGCGTCCTTGGCGGACAAATGGCTATTGATCAGTGACTTACGATAGGTCTCGTGAGGCCCGGCGCGACCGGAATCGCCTGTTGACGCTGACGCTGCTGCTGCTCGGCGCCTGCAGCAGTGTCCCGCCGCAAGTGGCACCAGCGCCGACGAGCCAGGCACGGGTAGTCGGTGAAGTGCTGCTTGATCCGGCATCGCCGCCCACCGAAGCACCCGAGCGTGAGGTCTTCGAAGCGCCGGAGCAATTGCCGGGCAACGCCATGCCCATCTATCCGGCGGCGCTGCTGACGGCCGGACTGGCGCCACACACGGTCAGCGTACGCATTGTCGTCAACGCCGATGGCAGCGTGGCGCGGGTGATGCCTCTGCCGGATTCGGATGACCAGGTCCCGGGCTACCAGCCCTTCTTCGACGCCGTGCATGCCGCGGTGATGCAATGGCGCTTCGAGCCCTTCCGCGTCGTCCACTGGGCTGAGGGCCCGGATCTGGACGGTGACGGTGAGGGCGACAGCGAATCGGTGGTCGGCGAGGAGACCCGCCCCTTTCGTTTCGACATGCGTTTTCGTTTCGAGGTCGTCGACGGCAAGGCTCAGGTCTCTTCGTGAACCGGCATCACAGTCGGTGATACGTCGTTGCGAGCCACCTGTTCCGGCCTGAAACTGCCCACGGGCCCTGAACCCCCCGGCGTCATTGCGACCCCGGACTTAATCCGGGGGAAGCAATCCAGGGATGTGCGGCGCTACCCTGGATTGCTTCGTCGCTGCGCTCCTCGCAATGACGCGAAGTTGTGGCGAGCGGCGCCGCGGCGCGGCGCCCTCCAAAGCGGCAGCCGGCGCCGGCCGAACGCAGCTGCCCTGCCCAGTCCCCGTCGATTTCGCTAGTCTCTTCGGGAGCCTTCACGAATCAGCCCCGTCATGCCTACCAGTCCTGCTCTGCATGTGATCGTCCTTGCCGCCGGCGAGGGCAAGCGCATGCGCTCGAATCTGCCCAAGGTGCTGTTGCCACTGGCCGGCCGGCCCATGCTCGATCACGTGCTGGCCTCAGCCCGCGCGCTGGCGCCGCAACGCATCCATGTGGTCTACGGCCACCGCGGTGAGCAGCTGAAGGCTGCCTACGCCGACGCCAGCGATCTTGCCTGGGTACTGCAGGCCGAGCAGCGCGGCACCGGGCATGCCGTGTCGCTGGCGCTCGGCGACATCGATGACGACGCCCGCGTGCTGGTGCTGTATGGCGATGTGCCCTTGCTCACCGCCGACACCCTGAGACCGCTGACGGATGCCGCCAGCAGTCTGGCCGTGCTCAGCGCCTATCTCCCCGACCCGCACGGCTACGGCCGCGTGCTCACCGATGAGAACGGTCGAGTGACAGGCATCGTCGAAGAACGTGATGCCACGCCTGAGCAGCGCCGGGTGCGCGTGGTCAACACCGGCGTGGTGGCCGGACGCGCTGACGAGCTGCGTGCATGGCTGGCGCGGGTGCGACCCGACAATGCCCAGGGCGAGTTCTACCTGACCGATGTCTTCGCCCTGGCCGCCGCCGACGGGCTGCCGGCGCTGGCAGTGCCTTGCGCGAATGCGCATGAGGCCTTTGGTGCCAACGATCCCTGGCAGCTGGCCGAGCTGGAACGGCATTACCAGCACCGTCGGCTGCGCGCGCTGTGTCAGGCCGGCCTGCGGGTGGCCGATCCGGCGCGCGTGGATATTCGCGGCGAACTACACGTCGGGCGCGATGTCAGCTTCGACATCAATGTCATCGTCGAGGGCCAGGTTGAGCTGGGTGACGGGGTCAGCATCGGCCCCTTTGTGCGTCTGCGCGATTGCCAGCTGGCCGCCGGAACCGAAGTGCTGGGCCACTGCGATCTGGACGGTGTGGTCACCCTTGGCGCCTGTCGCATTGGCCCCTACGCGCGCCTGCGTCCGGGCACAGAACTGGGTGCCGGCAGCCATGTCGGCAACTTCGTCGAAACCAAGAAGACCCGACTGGGCCCTGGGTCGAAAGCCAATCATCTGAGCTATCTGGGCGATGCCCAGATCGGCGCCGGGGTCAATATCGGCGCCGGCACGATCACCTGCAACTATGACGGCATCAACAAGTTCGAAACCCGAATCGAGGATGGCGTCTTCGTCGGCTCCAATTCCTCGCTGGTGGCGCCGCTGAACATTGGTGCTGGCGCCACCATCGGTGCCGGCTCGGTCATCACCAAACCCGTGCCTGCCGGCGAGCTGACCGTCGCCCGCGCCCGTCAGAGCACCGTCAGCGGCTGGAAGCGCCCGATCAAACGCCCGTAGGCCAGGGTGCGCGCCTGGCGCGCTCCCCGGCGGCTTTTCCGCGCCTAGTCGACCACCACCCGCCAGCCTTCGAAAAACAATTCGGCGGACCCGTCCTCAGCCACCCGCAACCAGGACGCGGCTCGCGGCCAATCGCCAAGGACGATGCGCCGCCGCGAGCCCTCCAGTTGATGCAGCGCCGGTCGATGGGTGTGGCCATGGATGATCCATTCGGCGCCGGATTGCTCGAAAAGCTCCGCGACCGCCGCAGCATTCACATCCATGATCTCGGCAGCCGCGCTGGCGGTGTGAGCACTGCTCTGGGCGCGGGCCTGGGCCGCGAATGCGCGCCGCGCAGCCAACGGCTGGGCCAGAAATTGCGCCTGCCATTGCCGATCACGCAGCTGGCGCCGGATGCTCTGGTACTCCACATCGTCGGTGCACAGGGTATCGCCGTGCAGCAACAGCGCCCGCCGCGATCCCAGCTCGATCACCGCCTGCGTGTCCAGCAGGCGCAGCCCGGCACGCGCCGAAAAGGCCTGACCAAGCAGGAAATCGCGATTGCCGTGGGTGAAGCCGAGCGCGATGCCGGCATCAGCCAGTGCCCGCAACTGGACGCCCACCGCCGCGACCAGCGGATCGTCGTCATCGTCACCCAGATAGGCCTCGAACACATCGCCCAGCAGATACAGCGCCTGACCATCGACCGCCACACGGCGGCAAAAGGCGCTGAAGCGGTCGAAGATCGGGTCTTCGACCGCGGTCAGATGCAGGTCGGACGCGAAGTAGATCGCGCCCATACCCGGCGTTACTGGCCCGCCGCTTTGGCAGCCGGCGCCGCTTCTTCCAGCGTGGCCTTCTCGACCACCACATAGGGACGCGGCAGATTCTGGAACTCGGCCGAGAAGGCGCTGGTCGGCAGCACCTTGATCTTGTCGATCACGTCCATGCCCGACACGACCTTGCCGAACACCGCGTAGCCCCAGGTGCGGCCATCGGCCTTGGAGACGTGGTCCAGCGCCTTGTTGTCATTGACGTTGATGAAGAACTGCGCGGTAGCCGAATGCGGATCCATGGTGCGGGCCATCGCCACCGAGCCACGCACGTTCGACAAGCCGTTGTCGGCCTCGTTCTGGATCGGCGCCCGCAGACCACCCTTGGGCGCGAGTTCGGTGGTGTAGCCGCCGCCCTGAACCATGAAATTGTCGATCACACGATGGAAGATGGTGCCATCGTACTGACCGGCCTTGACGTACTGCACGAAGTTCTCGACCGTCTTGGGGGCCTTGGCCGCATCCAGCTCGATCACGAAGTCACCCTGATTGGTCTTGAAGGTGACGCGCGGATTGGCGGTTTGGGCGCTGGCGCTGACGGCAAAGCCGAAAGCCAGGATGGCGAGAGCGAAACGAGTCATTTCGGGGGCTCCTGATGCATGAAGAACACAGGCCGCGATTCATAGCAGATTTGGGCTAAACGCGGGGGGAATGGCGGGTTGTTGGTTGTTGGTTGTTGGTTGTTGATTGTTGGTTGTTGATTGTTGGTTGCTGGTTGTTGCTTGTTGGTTGTTGGCATTCTGCGGAAGTCCCGGTCGCCCCGGTCGGCGCGCTTATTCGCGCATCAAACTGAAGGCGATCTCGGGGGGGGGCATTTTTTGTCCGCAAAGGACGCTAAGGACGCGAAGAATTCAAAGGATGGTCGGCTGAGTGGCTATCTCTGGCGACACAACCGGCTGACAACTTGGAATCGCTCTACTTTGCGTCCTTTGCGTCCTTTGCGGAAAATGTCTTTTGTTCAGGCACTTGCGGCATGTTTGGTGAGAACGCACTCGGTCCGCGACGGCTGTTGATCCTGGAAACGGTGATCGCGGACAGAGTCCGCTCCCACAGGTGCGAAGGCCTGCATGCCACAATAGAAGCCTCACGCTACGGAGCCCCGCCCATGTCCCTGGCCACCACCGATCTGTCCGATGCCCACCCCGAAGCCGCCGCGCTGGCGCCGATCTTCCGCGACTTCGGCGGCGTGACCGGCTTCCACGGTCAGGTGGTCACGCTCAAGGTGTTCGAGGACAACGCTCTGGTGCGCGCCACCCTGGAAACGCCGGGCGAGGGGCGTGTGCTGGTCGTGGATGGCGGTGGCTCGCTGCGCTGCGCCCTGGTCGGCGGACTGCTCGCCGAACTCGGACGCCGCAACCACTGGGCCGGCATCGTGGTTTACGGTTGCGTCCGCGATGTTGCCGAACTCCGGGCCCAGGCCATCGGCATCAAGGCCTTGGCCCCGCATCCCCGCAAGAGCGAGAAAGGACTGCACACCGGCCATGCTGGCCGTGTGCTTCAATTCGCCGATGTGCAGATCGCCCCCGGCGACTGGCTCTATGCCGATGCCGACGGGATGCTGGTGTCGGCGAAGCGATTGCACCCCTGAGTGAAGCGGTAAAACGTGAAACGTAAAACGTCAATCAGCGAATTGCAGGCTCGTGTTTCCAATTGACGTTTTACGTTTGACGTTTTACCGATACCACGCCCATTACGCTCGGCGACAAACCGTAACGCTGACACCGCCTAGTCCCAAACCCACTGGAGCCCTACCCCATGCCCCAAGCCCTGCACCTCGTTGCCCGCCCGGAAGGCGAACCCAAGGATTCGGATTTTGAACTGCGCCCGGTCGAGCGCCGCGAACTGGTCGACGGGGAGGCGCGGGTGGCAGTGCGCTACGCCTCGGTGGATCCGGCCATGCGCATCTGGATGACCGAGCAGAAGTCCTACTGGCCGCCGATCGGTCTGGGCGAAGTCATGCGCGCCGGCGGCATCGGTGAAGTGGTCGAGTCGAAGAATCCCAAGCTGCCGGTCGGCGCCTGGGTCGGCGGCATGACCGGCATCACCGAGGAGTTCATCACCAACGGCAAGGGCTATCGCGTATTCGATGCCCGCGCCCTGCCTGATCCCACCTGGGCGCTGCACGTGTTCGGCGCCACCGGTTTCACCGCCTATTTCGGTCTCAAGGAAATCGGTGAGCCCAAGGCCGGCGAAACCGTGGTGGTGTCCGCCGCTGCCGGCGCCGTCGGTTCGACCGTGGTGCAGCTGGCCAAGGCCTGGGGCTGTCGCGTCATTGGCATTGCCGGTGGCGCCGACAAGTGCGCCTATGTGAAGGACGAACTCGGCGCCGACGAAGTCATCGACTACAAGAATGAGAAGGTCGGCAAGCGCCTGTTCGAGACCTGCCCCGATGGCATCGACGTCTATTTCGACAATGTCGGCGGCGAGATCCTGGACTCAGTGCTGAAGCGCCTTAAGCTGCGCGCCCGCATCGTCGTCTGCGGCGGTATTTCCCAGTACAACGCCACCGGCGAGGTGCGCGGCCCGGCCAACTACCTGTCGCTGATCTCGGCGCGGGCGCGCATGGAGGGCTTCGTGGTCATCGACTATCTGCACCGGGGCGATGAAGCGATCGCCGCGATGGCCCCACTGGTCGCCGCCGGCCAGCTCAAGGGCAAGGTCGACGTCATGGAAGGCATCGCCAATTTTCCGGCCACCCTGCGCCATTTGCTGGCCGGCAAGAATTTCGGCAAGCAGGTGCTGAAGCTCTGACGCTTTCGCGGGCAGAGCCCGCTCCCACAGTAAGGCGCTGCACCTGTGGGAGCGGATTCATCCGCGACAACAAGCTTCAGGAGCAACAGCTTTCGCGGGCAGAGCCCGCTCCCACAGTCAGAGCATTGCACCTGTGGGAGCGGATTCATCCGCGACAACCGGCTTCAGGATCAAGCACTGTCGCGGGCAGAGCCCGCTCCCACAGCAGGGCGCTGCACCTGTGGGAGCGGATTCATCCGCGATCGCTTGTAGGAAATCTCCGACAGCGAAATCGGAACTTTGCGGCATCAGCCATCGATCTGGCCAGGCAAGCTGGCGGTCATGGACGACACAGCAAACAGCAGGTCTCTGAGGGAAGGACGGCGGTCAATTCCAGGTCAGATCTATTCGATCACGACCGCCGTCAACCATCGCCAGCGCTACTTTGCAGACAGCAACCGCGCCGATCTGGCGAAGTCGGTCCTGGAAGACTCCCAGACTTGGCCCAAATCCCATCCGCTGCTGTGGGTATTGATGCCCGATCACCTGCACCTGCTGCTGGAACTGCAAACCGAATCGCTGTCGATTGCTGTGGGCCGCGTCAAGGCTTTGATCAGTCGTCGTCTGAAAGCGATTCCGACAGGTGGCCTGTGGCAAGCATCCTTCCACGACCATGCCCTGCGGCGCAAAGAGAACTTTTTGACAATCGGACGCTATTTGCTGGACAACCCGGTTCGGGCAGGACTGGTCAGCAGGGCGGCGGATTGGCGCTGGCGTGGCGGCTCCTTGGTGGATGCCGTGGGCATGGAGTGGTCGAAGTGAAAATCTTTCGCGGGCAGAGCACGCTCCCACAGTGAAGCATTGCACCTGTGGGAGCGGATTCATCCGCGACAACCAGCTTCAGGATCAAGAACTGTCGCGGGCAGAGCCCGCTCCCACAGTAGAGCGCTATACCTGTGGGAGCGCATTCATCCGCGATTGCCCTGACCTACTGACAGACGTTCTGGAACAGACACGCCACCCATTCGGGGTGATCGACGAAGGGATTGCGGTTGCCCTGATAGGTGTAGACCACCTCGTTGCGCAAACGCTCGCGGTCGTCGACAGGATCCGCTGCATGCCATTGCAGCAGCACCGACAGCAAACCCATGTAGGCCACCGAGGCATTGCCGTTGCTGGCGGTGATCAGGCTGGCATTGTCGGTCAGGATCAGGTTCGGTTCGGCGGCGCCGGTAATGCTGTGGGTGCCGCCCTCGTAGCGGATGTCCATGTAGAACAGGGCGCGGGCGACATTACCCTTGAGCTTGTCCCAGACTTGCCAGTAGTTGCCGCAACGATAGTTGTTCTGCCCGCTGCCGCCCTGGCCGTAATAGGCGATGGTGGCGAAGGCCTCCGATCCGGCCGGGCAGTTGCTGAAGGGCAGATTGCCGCGGGCCGAGTTGTGGCTGATGTCCGAGACCATCAGCATGTGCAGATCGGTGTACGGATAGTTGGTGGCGCCATCATTCGGGAAGCCCAGCGATTTCGGCCAGGTGTGCTCGCGGTTGTAGTTGTTGTTGCCGGCGCCGGCCTTGGGATAGGTGGCGTTCTTGTAGATGTCGAGCACATTGCTGGTGTTGAGCGGGTCCTGATCGGCGCGGTCGAGCACATACCAAGTATCGATGCTGCCGCTGGCCGAATACGGCAGCTTGGTGTGGTCGTCGATGACCGGGTGCAAGGTGGCGCGCAGGGTGCTGCTGGTGCTGGCATTGACGCTGGCGTAATAACCGCTGCCGACCCCGGCGACGCCGAAGTTCAGTGTGTAGTTGCTCGCCATCGGCGTCGGCGTGCCGTCGATGTCGGTGACCTTGCTGGCGAGGATGGTCAGCGTGCAGCTTTCGTTGGCGGTGAAGTCCACGCTCGGGTCGATGATGTAGCTGGCGCCGCTGCCACTGACCGCCGCCGCCTTGCTGCCGCTGGCCGTGCACACCAGCGTGTACCAGCCCGAGGCCAGGGTCACCGCCTCACTGAAGGTGACGCCGACGTTGCCATTGGTCGGGTGATTGCTGGTGCCTGCCGTCGGACTCGTCGAGCTCACGGTGGGCGCCGCATCCGGCGTGCCGCTGCTGTAGCTGCCGGTCAGGCTCACGCCCGACACCGTGTTGTACATGCGCACCATCACATGCCAGGTGCCGGCACTGGGCGCGGCAAAGCTGCAGCTCTCGTTGCTGGTTCCGGTGTACGGCCGGCAATCGTAGGCCGTGGTCGTCGGCGCCGAACCGAAACGCACATACAGATCCGCATCGCCGCTGCCGCCGGCAGTCTGGAACAACAGATTGCTGGCCCCGCTGGGCACGTTCATGGTGTAGCGCTTTTCGACATTGGCAGCGCCACCGATGCCGGTCACGGCCACGCCGTTCTGCAGCACGGTGCTGGAACTACCGGCCGTGGTGAAGCTGAAGTTGTAGTTGGCGGCCATCGGTGTCGGCGTGCCGTCGATGTCGGTGACCTTCGCCGCCACGATGCTGACACTGCAGGTCTCACCGGCCGCGAAATCGGTGCCGGGGTTCAGCGTGTAGCTGCTGCCACTGCCTGACTGTACTGCCGTGCGCGCGCCACTGGGACAGCTGATCGAATACCAACCGCTGGCAAGACTCACGGCTTCGCTGAAGTTGATGCTGATGTTGCTGCTCACGGCCACGCCGGTGGCATTGGCCGCTGGCGAGGTGCTGCTGACAGTGGGCGCAGCATCGGGTGTGCCGCCACTGAAGGTCTGTCCGCTATTGCAGGCGCCCCACGACGAGGTCGATGGCGATGCCCAGGTGAAATCGGCATAGCTCGTACCGGTGCCGTGCAGTTGCAACGAATGCGTGGACGCGGTGGATGTCGTCTCGCTGACACCGATATTGCTGCTGGTCTGCCCGGATGCCGGGCCATTGGTGGCGGTAAAGCTGCCCTCGTAGCTGAGGAACTGGACCACCGTCCCCGAGGCGTTGACCAATGCCAGACCATCCGGAGCGCCGTTCTGAATTCCGGCGACCGCAAAATACTTGGTTCCATGTCCGCCACACTGACTGGCCAGAGTGCCGGAGAGGTTGATGGTGCTGTAGACAGCGCCATTGCCGCCGTTGTAGAGCACGATGCTCCAGCCGGCCAGACTGGTACCCGCCACTCCCGCAATCTCGACCCGCTCGTTCACGTCGGTGCCGCTGTTGTCGTAGTGCAGCTCATTGATGAAGACATCGGCCACGGCAGCCGAACTCCACATTCCCGCAGACGCGCACAGCAAGACGCATCGCGCCAAAGCACGAAGACCCATCATGAACAAGCTCCCCAGCCGTTCCCCAAGTGCGCGAACTCTGAGCACTTGTTCAGGCTATGTCAATGTTGGATTTGTTGCAGGGATTTGACACGGCACGAGGGCACGAGGGCACGAGGGCACGAGGGCACGGGGCACGAGGGCACGAGGGCACGAGGGCACGAGGGCACGGGATCAGCATGGGCCTGAGTTGGCGTCATTGCGAGCCATCTGTGTCGGCCCGACACTGCCCACGAGCCATGAACCCTGGCAGGCACGGAGCGGCTTTGAGGAGGGCCGCGCGCCTGCGTGGCCGCTCTTGATCTCCGCTCAGCGCAAAGCGGCGCCGCAGCGCGGCGCCCTCCACAACAGCAACCCGAAACCCCGGAGGCATGCGCCGGAATGCGGTTCATGGAGAGCCATTTGTGTCGGCCCGACACTGCACGCTGGCCATGAACCCGCCTGGTGCGCGTAGCCCGTTGTGCCGCGCAGCGGCTCAGCGGGGCTGTTTGGCGGTCGCTGCCCTGGATTGCTTCGTCGCTGCGCTCCTCGCAATGACGCTTGCTTGGTGGTCGTCCGCACCTATCCAGGCGCGCCCGGCCGGGCCTTCCCGAGTCCCGAGTCCCGAGTCCCGAGTCCCGAGTCCCGAGTCCCGAGTCCCGAGTCCCGAGTCCCGAGTCCCGAGTCCCGAGTCCCGAGTCCCGAGTCCCGAGTCCCGAGTCCCGAGTCCCGTGTCCCGTGCCCCGTGTCCCGTGCCCCGCGCCCCTCTCACCCAAACGGCAAACCGAGCGCCAGCCGATCGCGGGTGTAGGCGTATCCGGACTCGATGGCGTCGGCGAAACGGTCCCAGGCCAGCAGATCGATGCTGTCGACCGGGGGCTTCAGCATCAAATCGGATATGGCGGCGTTCTGGGCGGCGGCGCCGGCGGAGTTGACCATGCCGGCGCGCAGCAGAATGCGCAGGATGCCGGGGCGCCTGGGGCCGCCGCGCCAGCGCCGGGTGAGCATCTGCCACAGCGGCGGCAGATCGGTCTCATCGAGTTCGGACACCAGGGCGTGCTCACCGGCGATGTCGATGCCGATGATCGGCCCGGCATTGCGCTTGCGCATGGTTTCCACCGGCAGATTGTCGATGACGCCGCCGTCGACCAGCACCCTTCCGGCGCTGCTGACCGGCGGCAGCACACCGGGAATGGCAATGGACGCACGCAGGGCATGCCAGAGTGAACCCTGCTCGTGAATCACCGCGCCGCCCCGGGCCAGATCAGCGGAAACGCAATAGAAGGGGAGCGGCAGATCCTCGATATCGCCCTCGCCGAATTCACGCCGCAGCAGGCGCGAGGCCTTGCGTCCGGCCACCAGCGCGACCAGTGGCAGGGTGTAGTCGCTGAGCGGATTGCTGCTGACGAAGGATCGGTGGAAGGTCTGGTACAGGGTTTCGTCTTCCCATTCCAGAGCCACCGCGGCCGCCATCAGCGCGCCGATCGAGGTGCCGCCGACGGCATCGATGCTCAGGCCAGCCTCGCGCAGCGCGCGGATCACGCCGATATGGGCGAATCCGCGGGCGCCGCCGCCGGAAAACACCACGCCCACCGAGCGTCGCGCCAGTTGCCGTGCCAGGCGATCGATGTCGGCGAGATCGCGCAGATGAAAATGCTGCTCCACCTGCAGACGCTGCCGCCAGGCGCGCGCCGCCCCAGGAATGATCCTCCCGGGCTGCAGCAAGGCCAGGGCTACGGTCTGGGCACCTTCGCATTGCGGCACGTCGATGCTCAGCGAGCTGGACGCGCGGGTGGCATTGGCGATGAGCAAGAGCTGATCGGCCTGCCGGCGGCAGCGCTCGTTCCAGGCCGATTGGCCATAGCTGCCCACGTAAAGGACGAAGGCGTGTTCCGCCTCCAGCGCATGCAGTTCGCCTATCGATGCCTCCAGGAAATGCTCGGCGTCGACCACCACCGCCTCGCCAAAGCGCCCGAGAGCGGTGCCCAGGCGCTCCACCATGGCATCCAGATCAATACCGTCATGGGCCGGCAACAAGGCCAGCGTGCGCGGAGGCGCTTCCTGGCGGCCCCCCTGCAGCGTGCGCTCCAGGCGCTCCACCGCGATCCGGGCCACCGCCAGCATGGCTTCGGGCTGCGCCCGGGCCAGCCGCTCGAAAGCCTGCAGACTGAAGCGCACGATCTCGGAATCGCGCAGCGCCCGCACCGTGGCCGTGCGCGGATGCCCCGACAGCAAGGCCATCTCGCCGACGGTCTCGCCGGGATGGATACGACCGACCAGTTGCAGACGCGCGTCGAGTCCCCGGAAGGCACCGAGGCAACCGGCGATCAACACATAGACGGCATCGGGCGGATCGCTTTCGCGGAAGAGCTCGGCGCCGCCGGGCAGCGCTATCCATTCCAGTTCGTCAGCCACGCGTACCAGCGAGCGCCGATCCAGCCCCGCGAACAGCGGCAGATGGGCCACGCGGGCCAGCAATTCGGATCGGCGTGAAGGGCTTTCCATGCTCGAAGTGTGGTGAATGCCGCTGTTGCCGGCAAGGACCTTCGGCAGGCGACTGCCAAGCGAGCTTCGACCATCGACTCGGCAGGCCGCCTGCTACCCTAGGGCCCAAGCCGCCGATTGCAGTGCGGCACTGCCTCGGGAAGCCCGCCCCCCATGTCGATCCAAGCCGCGATCCACCATCTCACGCACTACCGCTACGACCGTCCGGTCAGCCTGGGCCCGCAGATCATCCGCCTGCGCCCGGCACCGCACAGTCGCACCCGGGTGATCTCGCATTCGCTGAAGGTGTCGCCGGCCGAGCACTTCGTCAACTACCAGCAAGACCCCTACGGCAACTGGTTGGCGCGCTTTGTCTTTCCCAAGCCGGTGACCGAACTCAAGATCGAGGTCGAT
The DNA here is from genome assembly GCA_024234055.1 of Rhodanobacteraceae bacterium. Taxonomy (NCBI): domain Bacteria; kingdom Pseudomonadati; phylum Pseudomonadota; class Gammaproteobacteria; order Lysobacterales; family Rhodanobacteraceae; species Rhodanobacteraceae bacterium. The sequence goes on along the minus strand of JACKOW010000001.1, from coordinate 386,856 downwards.
CTGCTGGCCGACATGACGGTCTACAACCCCTTTGACTTCTTCGTCGAGGAAGCGGCGGAGTTCTGGCCTTTCGACTATGCCGCGGATCTGGCGCCGGATCTGTCGATCTACCGCACTCCCGAAGCGGCCGGGCCGCAGTTCCAGGCCTTCCTCCAGGCACAACGTCCCAGGGACAAGATCCGCAGCGTCGATTTCGTGGTCGGACTGAACGCCGCGCTGTCGCGGATGCTGGAATATGTGATCCGCATGGAACCGGGCGTGCAGACGCCCGAGGAAAGCTTCACCGCCGGCAAGGGCTCCTGCCGCGACTCCAGCTGGTTGCTGGTGCAGGCCCTGCGTCACTATGGCTTTGCCGCGCGTTTTGTCTCGGGCTATCTGATTCAGCTCAAACCGGATCTGGTGGCGCTGGACGGGCCGGCCGGTACCGACCATGACTTTACCGATCTGCATGCCTGGTGTGAGGTCTATCTGCCCGGCGCCGGCTGGATCGGGCTCGATCCCACCTCCGGGCTGCTCGCCGGCGAGAGCCACATTCCGCTGGCGGCCACGCCGCACTATCGCAACGCCGCGCCGATCTCGGGCACGATGACCTTCGCCGAGACCCAGTTCGACTTCGCCATGGAGGTGCGCCGGGTGGCCGAACATCCGCGCATCAGCAAGCCCTTTTCCGACGAGTCCTGGGAGCGGCTGAACGCGCTCGGTCGGCAGGTAGACCAGTCCTTGCAGGCCGGCGATGTGCGCCTGACCATGGGTGGCGAACCGACCTTCGTGTCCATCGACGATTTCGAATCGCCGGAGTGGAACATCGATGCGGTGGGTCCCACCAAGCGCGGCTTTGCCGACCGCATGATCCGGCGCCTGCGCCAGCGCTTCGCGCCCGGTGGTTTTCTGCACTATGGACAGGGCAAGTGGTATCCCGGAGAAACGCTGCCACGCTGGACCTTTTCGCTGTACTGGCGCGTCGACGGCAAGCCGATCTGGCATCGCCCGGAATTGATCGCTGAGGAAACGCAGGATCACAAGGCAAGCTTGCCGCAGGCACAGGCGCTGCTGACCGGCATCGCCGATGAGTTGGGGCTGGAACAGGAATACGTGGTGCCGGCTTTTGAAGATCCGGCCGAATGGCTGCTCAAGGAGGCCAAGCTGCCGGAAAACGTCGATCCGCAGAACTCCAGACTCAAGGATCCGGAGGAACGCAAGCGCATGGCTCGGGTGTTCGAGCGCGGCCTCAATGATCCTGCCGGGTATGTGTTGCCGGTGCAGCGCTGGCAGTCGCGCAGTCAGGGCCGACGCTGGCGCTCACAGCGCTGGACGCTGCGCCGTGGCCACCTGTTTCTGGCGCCGGGCGACAGCCCGGTCGGCTACCGGCTGCCGCTGGGTGCTCTGCCCTATGTGCCGCCGTCGAAGTATCCGCACATCGAAACCCTGGATCCGGCGGTACCGCGCGGCGAACTGCCGGAGTACGCCAACGCCCCCGGCGTCGTGCCGCTGCAGCACGGGCAGCCGGCGCAGGCACGCGCCCAGTTCACCGAGTCCGAAGTCACCCAGACCCGCAACGAGCAGGAACTGAATACCGAGATCGGCGGCGCCGTGCGCACCGCGCTCACAGTTGAACCACGGGATGGTCGGCTGTGTGTGTTCATGCCGCCGGTCGAGCGTCTGGAGGACTATCTGGAACTGGTCGCCGCGGCCGAACTGTCGGCGGCCCGCCTTGGGGTGCCCGTACATATCGAGGGATACGGTCCGCCGCAGGATCCGCGCCTGAACGTGATCCGGGTGGCGCCCGACCCCGGCGTCATCGAGGTCAACATCCACCCGGCCGCCAGTTGGGAAGAGTGCGTGTCCACCACCGAGGCCGTCTACGAGGAAGCCCGGCAGATCCGAATGGGCGCCGACAAGTTCATGATCGACGGCCGCCACACCGGCACCGGCGGCGGCAATCATGTCGTGGTCGGTGGCGCCACGCCGCTGGACAGTCCCTTCCTGCGTCGTCCGGATCTGCTGCGCAGCCTGATCCTGCACTGGCAGCGCCACCCCAGCCTGTCCTACCTGTTCTCCGGCCTGTTCATCGGTCCGACCAGCCAGGCGCCGCGCATCGACGAGGCCAGACACGACTCGCTGTACGAGCTGGAAATCGCGCTGGCGCAGATTCCACGTCCTGGCGAAGGCCTGCCGCCGGCACCGTGGCTGGTCGACCGCCTGCTGCGCAATCTGCTGACCGATGTCACTGGCAACACCCATCGCTCCGAGATCTGCATCGACAAGCTGTATTCGCCCGATGGTCCCACCGGGCGCCTGGGCCTGGTCGAGTTCCGCGGTTTCGAGATGCCACCCAATCCGCGCATGAGTCTGGCCCAGCAGTTGCTGATCCGGGCGCTGATTGCCCGCATGTGGCAATCGCCCCTCGGTGGACGGCTGACCCGTTGGGGCACGGTGCTGCACGATCGCTTCATGCTGCCGCACTTCGTCTGGGAGGATTTCCTCGACGTGCTCGATGATCTTCGCGCACACGGCTTTCCCTTTCAGCCGGACTGGTTCGAAGCCCAGGCCGAATTCCGCTTCCCCTTCTGCGGCGCGGTCGACTATCAGGGCGTGCACCTGGAACTGCGTCAGGCCCTCGAACCCTGGCATGTGCTCGGCGAAACCGGGGCCATCGGCGGCACGGTGCGCTACACCGATTCCTCGGTCGAGCGCCTGCAGGTCAAGCTCACCACCACGGACAGCGAACGCTACCGGGTCTACTGCAACCGCCGTCAGGTGCCGCTGAACCGCACCCGCACCGGCGGCGTGTCAGTGGGCGCGGTGCGCTACAAGGCCTGGCAGCCGGCCATGTCGCTGCATCCGGTGGTGCCGGTGCACGCGCCACTGACCTTGGACATCTTTGACACCTGGAGCGGTCGCGCCATCGGTGGCTGCGTCTATCATGTGGCCCATCCGGGCGGGCGCAACTACGAGACCTTCCCGGTCAACAGCAACGAAGCCGAGGCGCGGCGGCTGGCCCGGTTCGAGGCCAATGGGCACACCCCGGGCTGGTATGCGGACATACCGGAATTGCCGCATCCGGAGTTTCCGATGACGCTGGACCTGAGGCGTCCGGCCGGCGTCTGAGGACCTTGACATCGGTCGATGGCGGCGGCCTGTCGGGGTACCGAAGCGCGAGGAGGAGGAATGGCGAATCCATGGCGAGTACCTGCAGCGCTGTCCTCGACACGCCATCTGGTTGAGCGCGGCTGATGACGGTTGAGGTCCCGGTCGGCAGTGATCTGGCCAGACTACTGGCCGCTTATCGCCCTCCGGCGGGGGTATCCGACGAACTGCTGGACGGCCAGGGTCAGATGCGTCCTGCCTGGGATCGTTTGCTGACGCAGATCGTGCAACTGTCGCCCGGGCAACTGCAGGAACGCATGCTGCGCGGCGACCGCTATCTGCAGGACGCGGGCGTGTTCTTCCGCCAGTATGACCAGCAGGTCAATGCCGAACGCGACTGGCCGCTCAGTCATATGCCGGTGGTCATCGACAGTCAGGAGTGGGCCGGCATCTGCGCCGGCCTGATCGAAAGAGCTGATGTGCTGGAGCGCATTGCTGCCGATCTCTACGGCGACCAGCAACTCGTGCGCGGTGGCCATCTGCCGGCCGAGTTGATCGCTGGCAACCCGGAATGGTTGCGGCCACTGGTGGGTGTCAGGCCGCGTTCGGGCCACTATCTGCACTTCATCGCCTTTGACATCGGCCGCGGCCCGCGGGGACGCTGGTGGGTGCTCGGTGACCGCACCCAGGCGCCATCGGGCGCCGGCTTCGCGCTGGAAAACCGGATCGCGACCAAGCGCGTCTACGCCGACATCTATGATCAATCCCGAGTGCGCCATCTGTCGGCCTTCTTCCGCGATTTCCGAGCGGCGCTGGAAGGGCTGAGGCAGGATCCACAGAGCCTGATCGGCATGCTCACGCCGGGTCCGCTCAACGACACCTATTTCGAACAGGCCTACATCGCCCGTTACCTCGGCATCCTGCTGCTCGAAGGTGAAGATCTGGCCGTGCGCGACGGCCGACTGCTGGTGCGGACAGTGGCCGGCCTGCAGCCGATCGAGGTGCTGTGGCGGCGTCTGGATGCGGCCTGGGCCGATCCGCTGGAACTCAAGGAGCAATCGCGGCTGGGCACCACCGGCCTGCTGGGCGCGCTGCGCGCCGGCGGCGTCGATCTGCTCAATGCCCTGGGCAGCGGCGTGCTCGAAGCCCGGGCCTTGCTGGCCTTCATTCCGCGCATCGCCGAGCAGCTCAACGGCACGCCGCTGACCCTGCCCAATATCGCCACCTGGTGGTGCGGGCATGCGCCCGAGCGGGAGCTGGTCAAGCGCCAGGCAGAGCGCATGATCATCGGTTCGGCCTGGTCCACACGACTGCCTTTCGAGGTCGATGCGCAGACCGCCATCGGTGGTCGCTGGGTGGAACCGAATGAAGCAGATCTGCAGCGGTGGATCGACCAGAACGGGGCCCAGCTGGTCGGCCAGGAGGCGCTGACGCTGTCGACGACGCCGGCCTTCGAAGACGGTCGTCTGGTGCCGCGGCCGATGAGTCTGCGCGTATTCCTGGCGCGCACGGCGCAGGGCTGGACGGTGATGCCGGGTGGCTTTGCCCGGATCGCGCACTCCCCCGATGCCACCTCGATCGCCATGCAGCGCGGCGGTTCGGCCGCCGATGTCTGGATCGTGAGCCGCGATCCGGCTGAATTCGACGACAGCCGCGGCGGTGCCGAGGTGACGCAGGGGCTGCAGTCCATTGCCCTGCCGACGCGGGCCGCTGACAACCTGTACTGGCTGGGACGCTACATCGAGCGCTTCGAGGGATCGGCGCGTCTGGCCCGCGCCTATCATTTGCGCCTGGCAGAGTCGGGACGCGAACCGCATCCGCTGCTACCGCAGCTGGAGGGTTTCGTTGAACGCCTGGGCATGCGCATGGAGGAAACCGTGCCCGACGCCATGGGCCAGGCGCTGAACTCGGCCAGGCACTGCGCCGGCCAGGTGCGCGATCGGCTGTCGGTGGACGCCTGGCTGGCATTGAAAGACCTGGGCAAGACCGTGGCACAGCTGCGCCCCGCCGCCCAGCCCGGCGAGGATGGTGCCCGCGCCATGGGTGTGCTGCTGCGCAAGATCTCCGGACTCTCCGGCCTGATCCACGAAAACATGTACCGCTATACCGGCTGGCGTTTTCTGAGCCTGGGCAGGGCGCTGGAGCGGGCGCTGGGAGCCGCCAACCTGCTGGCCGAGTTCGCCGAGCCCGATGCACGCCATGGCGGTTTGCATCTGGCACTGGAGGTGGCCGACAGCATCATGGTGCACCGGCGTCACTACGGGGTGGCCATCAGTCGCGAGTCGGTCATCGATCTGCTGGCGCTGGACGAACTCAATCCGCGCTCACTGCGCAGCCAGCTGGATCAGATTCATGAGCAGGTGCAGTTGCTGCCGGCCGCCGCGGCCATCGCCCATGCGCCGCTGCGCACACTGACCCAGGGCCTGAGGCGCAGCCTGCGGGCACATCATGCTCACACCCTCGATGCGGGCGCCTTGCGCGGCATCTGGCTGGAACTCAGCCAGGTCTCGAGCGCGCTGACCAGCGCCTATCTGCGCTGAGCCCCGATCGGCACGACAGACCCCGGCGGGAGCAACGACATCGCAACACCCGATCTGTTCAGGTCATTTGCAGGAGTCCATCGGCCAGCCATGCGCTATGACATCGAACTCAGCATCCGCAACCGCTATCCGCATTGCGCCGACCATGCGCGCTATCTGCTGCGCCTGTGCCCGCGGGATCTCGATCCCCGGCAGACGGTCAGCGCCGCCGACGTGACCGTGACCCCAGTGCCTGCCGAGCGCCGCGAGTTTGTCGACTTCTTCGGCAATCGGGTGCTGGAAATCGCTTATGCCAGCAGCGAAAGCGAAGTGAGAATGGACTTGAAGGCGCAGGTCGAACGCCGCGGGCTTGCGGTGCCGCCGGATAGCTCGCCGACGCTGTCCGATCTGCCCGCCCAGATCAGCGCCGTGGATTCGCTGGCTGCCGAGGCGCCCCATCACTTTCTGGGTGCTTCTGCCCGGGTGGCACCGCATCCGCAGTTTCAACGCTACGCTCAGGCTCACAGCGCACCGGACCGCAGTGTGCTCGATGGCGCGATCGCCATCGGCAGGGCGCTGCATCGCGACATGCGTTTCGACCCGGAGGCCACCACCGTGGACACCCCGGCGCTGGAGGCTTTCAGCCAGCGCCACGGCGTCTGCCAGGACTACGCCCACATCATGATCGGCGCCCTGCGCAGCATCGGCATACCGGCAGGCTACGTCAGCGGCTTCCTGCGCACCAACCCGCCCCCGGGCAAACCACGGCTGGAAGGCGCCGACGCCATGCACGCCTGGGTGCAGTTCTGGTGTGGACTGCAGATGGGCTGGATCGAATACGACCCTACCAACGCCATGTACGCTGACGTCGACCACGTCGTGATTGCCCGCGGCCGCGATTACAGCGACGTCTCGCCGATCAAGGGCGCCCTGCGCAGCGCCGGCGAGCAGCACAGCGAGCAGCGGGTCACGGTGAGGCCGTTGGAGCCGGGGCACGAGGAAGGGGGCGCCACGGGGCAAGGGGCACGGGGCACGGGGCACGGGAAAAGCACGTAGCCCGGGTAAGCGCAGCGCACCCGGGGCCACTACCCATGAATCGTCCAGACCAGTCTGGACTCACAAGAGCAATGCCGCCCCGCTGTCTCTTGCCCCCGCTCACCCGTGCCCCGCCTCCCCGTGCCCCGGCATTTCCAACACCGACCACCAGCAACCCAAAGCCCCCTTGCCCTCCGCTGCAACCGCCCTCAGATAGACTCGATCGATCTTCTGACCTGACGCCGCCCATGACCAACCCGCTGCTCGAAAACCTCGCCCTCCCCGCTTTTGACCGTATCCAGCCCGAGCAGGTACTGCCCGCGGTCGACGCCTGCCTGTCGCGCTATCGCGCACGGGTGGAAGAGCTGGTGGCTGCTGCCACCGACGCGCCCACGTGGGATACGCTGATGGCGCCGCTGGAGGCCGAGGAAGCCGCATTGGAACAGGCCTGGGGTCCGGTGACCCATCTGCATTCGGTCGCCGATTCCGAGCCCCTGCGCGAGGTCTATCAGCAGGCGCTGGACCGGATCACCGATTTCAGCAGTGAGTTGGGACAGCACCGCGGCCTGTTCGAAGCGCTCAAGCGCCTGCGCGATTCCGCTGAATTTGAATCGCTGCGCGCCGATCAGAAAGCGGTCATCGAGCACGAATTGCGCGACTTCGAGCTCTCCGGCGTGGCCCTGGAAGAGCCTGCGCGCACCCGATTCCGTGAAATCTCGCGGGAGCTGGCGCAACTGGAAACCGCCTTCGAGCAGGCCGTGATGGATGCCACCGATGCCTATGTGCGTCCGCTCAAGGCCGAGGAGCTGATCGGCATTCCAGAGTCCGAACGCGCGCTGCTGGCGCAGGCCGCCAAGGACCATGATCTGGACGGCCATGCGCTGACGCTGCAGTTTCCCGTCTACAACGCCGTCATCACCTATGCCGAGGATCGCAATCTACGCTTCGAGGCCTATCAGGCTTTCGGCACGCGGGCTTCGGATCAGGGCCCGCAGGCAGGTCAGTTCGACAACGGCCCACGCATCGAGCAGATCATGGCGCTGCGCCACGAGGCCGCGCAGCTGCTGGGTTATGACAATCCGGCGCTGCTGTCACTGGCTACCAAGATGGCGCCGACGCCGGATCGCGTGCTCGGCTTCCTGCGTGACATCGTCGCCCGCGCGCGACCCGGCGCCGAACGTGAGCTGGCCGATCTGGCCGAATTCGGTCGCGAGCACGGTATAGCCGAGCTGCAGCCCTGGGATGTGCCTTTTTTGTCCGAGAAGCTGCGGCTGGCGCGCTACCAGCTTTCGGATGAGGAACTCAAACCCTATTTCCCGCTGCCGCGGGTGCTGGCCGGTCTATTCGAACTGACCGAGAGTCTTTTCGGCGTGCGCGCGCGTGAGCGCGCCGGCGTGCCGGTGTGGCACGGCGATGTGCGCTACTACGAGCTGGTCGATGCCGACGAGCGTGTGGTGGCAGCCTTCTATCTCGATGCCTACGCCCGCGCCAAGAAGCGCGGCGGCGCCTGGATGGATGTCTGCCGCACCCGCTTCCGCCACGGCGAAGGTCTGGAGCGGCCAGTGGCCTATCTCACCTGCAATTTTGCGCCGCCGGTCGGCGGCAAACCTGCTCTGCTGACCCACGACGATGTCACCACCCTGTTCCACGAGTTCGGTCATGGCCTGCACCACATGCTCACCGAAGTCGAAGCCCGCGGCGTCTCCGGCATCAGTGGCGTGGAATGGGATGCGGTGGAACTGCCCAGCCAGTTCATGGAGAACTTTTGCTGGACTCGCGTGGGCCTGGATCGCATCACCGCCCATGTCGACACCGGCGCGCAGATGCCTGAGGATCTGTACCAGCGCCTGCTGGCCACGCGCCACTTCCATGCCGGGCTGTTCCTGGTGCGCCAGCTGGAATTCGGACTTTTCGATTTCCGTCTGCATCTGGAATTCGAACCCGGTCAGGGCGCCCGGGTGCTGGAGCTGCTGGAGCAGATCCGTGCCGAAGTCTCCGTGCTGCGCCCGCCGAGCTGGCATCGCTTTCCGATGAGCTTCGGCCATGTCTTCGCCGGTGGCTATGCCGCCGGCTACTACAGCTATCTGTGGGCCGAGGTGCTCTCGGCCGATGCCTACGCGGCCTTCGAGGCCGCTGGCATCCTCGATGCCGACACCGGGCTGCGCTTCCGCCGCGAGGTGCTGGCCGTCGGCGGCTCGCGCCCGGCCCTGAGTTCCTTCACCGCCTTCCGCGGCCGCGAACCCGAGGTCGATGCGCTGCTGCAGAGCTACGGCCTGGCCGCTTGAGCCCTTCGGGCTGGTTGTTGGTTGTCGGTTGCTGGTTGCTGGTTGCTGGTTGCTGGTTGCTGGTTGCTGGTCACGTTGTCCGCGCAGCGGGCCACGTGACTTCCAGCCTGATTGAGATCTGGTCCTCACGCCCCCATGATCTGGTCATGACTGGATTTCTGCTCTGGCTGTTGCTGTTGATCGTGTGCTGGCCGCTGGCGCTTCTGGCGCTGGTGCTCTATCCCTTCGTCTGGCTGCTGAGCCTGCCCTTCCGGCTGGTCGGGATTGCTGTCGGCAGCGTCTTCGAGCTGCTGCATTCGATCCTGATGCTGCCGGCACGGGTGTTGCGCGGCCCGCCCCGGTAGAGCGGGTTGCGGGTTGGCGGTTGTCGGTTGCTGGTCAAGAGTGGCGCGGCGCCCTGTAGGAGCGACCTTGTGTCGCGACCGCCGGCTCGGCATCCGCCGCCAGCAAAAGCGCCAACGCAGAGAACGCCGAGATCCGCAAAGAACGCGGAGAGAAGCTGATTCTGCCTTTCTCCGCGTTCTCTCTGCTTTTCCTTCGCGTTCCCTGCGTCCTGCTTCTGACCACGAACCGCCGCGGTTCCCGGTTTTCGCCGCGGCAGGCGGAACGGCGGTCGCGACGCAAGGTCGCTCCTACCGCACGGTGGCGGCTTGCTCCAACAACCGACAACCCACAACCAGCAGATCGCGACACAAGGTCGCTCGTACCGCGCCCCGCCTGCTTTTCTCTGACAACCGACAACCCACAACCGACAACCGCTTCAAAGCCCCGAGCCCGGGCTCGCCTGCGCTGGGGTAGCATCGCGCCCCTATGGCCAAGATCATCGCAGTCACCAATCAGAAGGGCGGAGTCGGCAAGACCACCACCTGTGTCAACCTCGCAGCGGCGCTGGCCGAGGCGCGGCGGCGCGTGCTGCTGATCGATTTCGACCCGCAGGGCCATGCCACCATGGGTTCGGGCATCCCCAAGAAGGAATCCAAGCCCTCCGGTTGCGAGGTGTTGCTGCACGAGGTGCCGATCGAGCAGGCCATCCGCCGCGTCGAGGCCGGCTACGATCTGCTGCCTGGCAACGGCGACCTGACCGCGGCCGAAGTGCGGCTGATGCCGGCGCCCGGTCGGGAGATGCGCCTGAAGCAATTGCTGGCTCCGATCCGCAGCAAGTATCACTATGTGCTGATCGATTGCCCGCCCTCGCTCGGCGTGCTGACGCTGAACGCGCTGACCGCTGCCGACAGCGTACTGATCCCGATCCAGTGCGAGTTTTATGCGCTTGATGGTCTGACCGCGCTGCTAGACACCATCAAGGCGGTCAAGGCCAGCGTCAATCCGGCCTTGCAGATCGAAGGCCTGTTGCGCACCATGTTCGACGTGCGCAACAACCTCGGCAATGAAGTCTCAGGGCAACTGCTCAAGCATTTCGGCGACAAGGTCTTCCGCACCATCGTGCCGCGCAATGTGCGCGTGGCCGAAGCGCCGAGTCATGGGCAACCCATCACCCAATACGATCGCGATTCGCGTGGCGCCGTGGCCTACCTCGGCCTGGCCGGAGAAATCCTGCGCCACGAACGCGAACAGGCGGCGCAACGCGCCGGAACCCAAGGATAAGTCGTACTCATGTCAGCCAAGAAGCGCGGACTCGGCCGCGGACTGGACGCCCTGCTCGGCGACGCCGCGCAGCTGGAAACACCGCCAGCGGAATCGCTGAGCACGCTGCCCATCGAGAGCCTGCAGCCCGGCAAATACCAGCCGCGTACCGGCATGGACCCGGAGCGCCTGGCCGAACTGGCCGCTTCGATCCGCGCCCATGGCGTGGTGCAACCGGTGGTGGTGCGCCGCATCAGCGCCGATCGCTACGAGATCATCGCCGGCGAGCGCCGCTGGCGCGCGGCGCAGCAAGCCGGACTCAGCGAGATTCCGGTGGTGCTGCGCGATATTCCCGATCAAGCCGCGATTGCCATCGCGCTGATCGAGAACATCCAGCGCGAGGATCTGAACCCGCTGGAAGAAGCGCAGGCGCTGAAGCGGCTGATCGATGAATTCGATCTGACTCACCAGGACGCCGCCGACGCTGTCGGCCGCTCGCGCGCCGCGGTCAGCAATCTGTTGCGCCTGCTGGAACTGGCACCAGAAGCGCGCAAGCTGCTCGAAGCCAAACGCATCGACATGGGCCACGCCCGCGCGCTGCTGACGCTGCCCACGCTGTTGCAGGTGCGCCTCGCCCATCAAGCCGCCGAGCAGGGCTGGAGCGTACGCGAGCTGGAAGCCGAGGCCCGCAAGGCCCAGACCCAGCCCAAACCCAAGGCCGCGCCCCGCCGCGACGCCAATGTCCAGAGCCTGGAAACCGAGCTGTCCGAACGCCTCGCCGCGCGCGTAGCCATCCAGCAAGGCCCCCGGGGCCGCGGCAAGCTGGTGATCAGCTACAACAGCCTGGATGAGCTGGACGGGATCCTCGCGAAGATACGCTGAGGCACGAGGGCGCGAGGGCGCGAGGGCGCGAGGGCGCGAGGGCGCGAGGGCGCGATCAGGATTGCTCATCGGAAGCGTCATTGCGAGCGCAGCGAAGCAATCCAGTGCTTCCACAGCCGTGCATCTGGATTGCTTCGCTACACTCTCAATGACGCCAGTCGGGTGTACGACGAGGCTGGATCGGAGCGGCTGTGAGGAGGGACGCGCGCCTGCGCGGCCGCTCTTGATGTCCGACCCAGGCAAAGCGGCGCCGCGGCGCGGCGCCCTCCACAGCAACGGCACGAATCGCGCTCAGGTTATTGCCTGAAGGCGCGTAGCCCGATGTGCCGCGCAGCGGCTCACCGGGGCTTTTCGCGTCAATGCCCACAGAGCGCTACGCGCGCCTCGGGCTACGCCAAGTGGGCGATTGCCGGCACTATTGCATCCAAACTCGTCAGAGCATCTCCGACATCTGATCGCCCTTCTTCGCGTTCTCTCTGCTTTTCCTTTGCGTACTCTGCGTCCGGCTTCTGGCGATGATGTTCCTCAGGGCCGGATTGTCGCTTCACCGGTCGCGCCGCAAGGGCGCTCCTACGGTTGCCGATTCGCCGCGCGCCCTCATCCAGCTCAGAAGCTGTAAACGAGATTGGTCGTGAACAGCGAATCGGTCTTCTTCAGACCCGGCGCCACGTCGGTATTGTGGCGAAACTGCAGGCCGGCCTTGAGTGCCAGCGAGGCGTTCATCTTGACCACCAGACCGCTGTCGTTCTGAGCGAAGGTATTATCGGAACCCGCTTCCACGAGCAGCGAGTTCTCGAATGAGGTGCTGTCGTTGAAGGCATGCTTGAAGTTCATGCGACCGCGAAACACGGTCTGGCCCTCGGTACGCTGGGTGGCGGAATCCTTCACGCGGCGATAGCCCGGACCACCTTCGAACAACCACTCGGTCACGTCGTTCTTGATGGCATACCAGCCATAGCCCAGCGACACGATGGTCTGATAGTCGTAGGGCGCGAAGTCGTCATTCTCGTAGCGCAGCGAGCCGATCGCATAGCTGCGTTCGCTGAGGTCATAGGCGCTGGAACCGGTCAACTCGTAGCGATTGGCAGTCAGGTCCAGATCGCCGGTCTCGGCCACCTGGCCCTTTTGCCGCAGTGCGGCGAAGCCGACATTGTGCTTCCACTTTTCGTCTTCGAGGGTCAGCCCGAGCTTGGCGTTGAGGCTTTCGGTTTCCGAGTTGCCGCGCGACAGCGCCAGACCCAACTCGCCGGCTCCGGTCCAGCCGTTCTCGGCCAGAGCACCCGTGCTTGCGCCCAACAGCGCCAGAAACAATACCTTGCGCATCACAGCCCCCTTGTCTTGTAGGAAGAAAGGGGGCGGATGTTTGCGCCGACGCGATGAATGCGCGGTGAGCAGGACCGCAATCAGGCCTCACTCACCGAGATTTCGTTCAGCGTCGCATGAAGGAACTCAGCAATCCGCTGCCGTGTTTGAGCAGGTCGGCTGCATCGACATCGCCGTCGCCATCGGTATCCAGCATGCTGCCCAGCATCGACTGCAAACCTCCCGCGTTGCCACCCGTGGCGCGCTCCACGTCGTTGCCCAACATGCCGGCCAGGCCACCCGCATCCAGTCCCTTGGCTTGGGTCTGCTGCCCCAGCGCGCCCATCAACATCGGAGCCAACATCGCCAGCAACTGCGCTGCGGAGCCCATGTCCAGGCCTGATGCCTTGGCGACGCCCGCTGCAGCGCGTGGCTGCTGCTGACCGAAGACATGACCCAGAATCGCGACACCATTTTCCAGCGGCGAGCGTTGCGGTGCCGCTTGCGCTTGCTGACCGCCACCCATCATGCCCATCACAGCCCCCAGCAGGCCGCCCATTCCTCCACCGGCGTTGGTACCGCCGCCACCACCGAGCAATCCACCCAACAGCCCCCCCAGATCCACGCCCTGGTGGTCGCGCTTGACCGCGCCAAACAGGGCCTGGGCACCATCCGGACTCGCGGCATTGCGCTGCATCGCGCCCATCAGCATGGGCAAGGCAGCCTGGATGGCGCTCTGCGTCTGTTCCGGACTGGCACCCAATTGCCCGGCCATCTGTTGAATCGTCTGCGGATTGAGCTGACTCAGCATCGCGTCTAGTGCGCTCATGCGGATGATCTCCTGTGAGTGAATCCGGATCATCGCACGATGTCCAAATCGCGGGCTCGGTCGCACGTCAACTTTGGTGCCCCCGACAGGACATCTCGACCATGTGGCAGCCGTTCGCTCCAGCAACGCCGGAATCGCGAATTGCCCTGGTAGCCCGCGCAGCTGCAGGAAATGCAGGCTAGACTCCGCCCCGCATGCACACACCCGCGCAATTGGAATTGCTGTCCCGGATCGGCTTTTGCGCCAGGCGCTGGCCGGATCTGGTCATTCCCGACGACAGCATCCTGGCGCGTATCGTCGAGCAGCATCGCTCCGGCTACATCATCCATGACGGTTGCGACACCCATGTCGCCAAATCACTGCCGCGTCTGCGCCATCGCGTGGAACAGGCCAGCGAGCGGCCCTGCGTGGGCGACTGGTGCATCGCGGCGGTTCGTCATGGCGGTGAGTGGATCATCGAAGAGCTGTTGCCGCGCTTCTCCACGCTGGTGCGCGGCGCCGCTGGCGAGACCCAGGCGCGTCAGGCCATCGCCGCCAATATCGACCACGTGCTGATCGTCACCGGCATGGATCGCGACTTCAATCTGCGCCGCATCGAGCGCTATCTCACCCTCGTCAGCAGTTCCGACGCGCACCCGATCCTGGCGCTGACCAAGGCCGACAAGAGCAGCGAGGTCGATGAGCTGCGCGTGGCCGTCGAGACTATTGCGCCGGGCACGACGGTGCATGCCATCAATGCCAAATCGGCGGAGAGTTGCGCAGCGCTGGCGGCAGAGCTGTTGCCGGGCCAGACGGCGGTGCTGATCGGATCCTCGGGTGCCGGCAAGAGCACGCTGACCAACACCCTGCTGGGGGCCGAACTGCAAGCCACCGGCACCACGCGCGAGCGCGATGGCCGTGGCCGCCACACCACGGTGTCGCGGGCGCTCAAGCCGCTGCCGGGCGGCGCCTGCCTGATCGACACGCCGGGCCTGCGCGAGATCAAGCTCACCGGCGACGAGGACCTCGCCGAAGCCGGCTTCGACGACATCGAAGCGCTGGCAGCGTCCTGCCGTTTCCGCGACTGCAAGCACGAGAAGGAACCCGGCTGCGCCGTGCGCACTGCCATCGAGGCTGGAGAACTGGACCCAGGCCGCCTGAGCAGCTGGAGCAAGCTCGGCGGCGAGATCAGCCGCGCCGGCGAGAGCCCGATCGCGCGCCGCGAACGCAAACAGCACGACGCCGCCATGGCCCGCGCGCTGCGCGATGTGCTGAAGAAGAAGGGCCGCAGCTGAGGGCTGGTTTGTCGGTTGTCGGTTGTCGGTTGCTGGTTGCTGGTTGTCGGAGGGAGCTGGATCACGCGGAGACGCGGAGGTCGCGGAGGTCGCGGAGAAAGGCTGGATCAACCAGGCTTCCGTGGGAGCGGACTCTGTCCGCGATCCGTTGATCCGGAACGGCCATCGCGGCTGAAGCCGCTCCCACAGGGAACGCGCACCGCCGTCGCTGTGGGAGCGGACTCTGTCCGCGATCAGTCGATCCGGAAGGCCCATCGCGGCTGAAGCCGCTCCCACAGGGCGCGCGCATTGCCGTCGCTGTGGGAGCGGACTCTGTCCGCGATGGCTGGTTCGGCGAAGGCAATCCCTGGCTCAAAATGCCACTCTCCGTTGATTGAGCGTACGAGGGCAGCAAGAGCCAGAATCTCGCGCCAAACCTGCCTTTGCGTGCCCTCTTGCCCTCTTGCCGGACCGCAAGTTCCGGTTTCCCGTCTACAGCGTCCGGACAAGTCCGGACCCACAAGAGCTCGGTTCTTCAGCCCGTCAGCGACTGCGGCGCGCAGCCCGCCAGGCACCGAAGACATCCAAGGGACTCAGGCGATCGCCCTCGCTGCGCCAGCGCTTCGCGCTCGCTAGCCAGCGAGCTTCAAGATACTGCAGCACTGTCATCGCCGGATCTGCGGTCGCTGCCGACTCCAGATCCAGGCCCTGCGCCACCTCGGCCATCAATTCACGGCGCTGCAGGTGCGCAAGCTCCGGCCACTGTGAGCGTTTGAGGCCATGGCGGGCCCAGAGATCGAGCGGCAGCACATTGGTCAGCGGCGTGGTCGCGCCCAGGGTCAGTCGCAACGCCAGCGCCAACCACGGCAGGCGCCAGGCCGCGGCCCCGGGATGCAGGCTGTCGCTGGCAGCCGCGAGCGCGGTCAGACGTTCACTCAGGGCCTGCGATTGTTCCGGCGCAGCCGCCATCAACCAGTCAACGCTGGCCGCCACCAACCCTGCCACCGGCTGGCCCTGCCCGAGATCGGCAAAACCATGCGCCAGCGGGTGCCGGGGATGTCCTGCGGCCCAGGCTTGAGCCTCCTCGGCCCACCATGCCAGACGGGCCTCTGCGACCCGCCGCTCGCTGACCGCAATCACGCTTTGGGCCAGTTCGCGCATCAGCACGTTGACGGCCAGGAACTGCTCGCGGCCACGTCCCGCCGGAGCGAACTGGCAGGCCAGCAGCAGCCGTGGTTCACCCGCCAGCCACGGCTGACAGAACTCCAGCAAGGCAGGATTGACGTCCGGCAGCATCAGTGAGCTCGATGCGACAACAGCGACAGGCAGCGCTGCAGCGCTGCACCGAGTTGCCTGGGGTCATCGACAATTTCGTCGGCGCCCCAGCCAGCAACCTGATCCGGCATTTCCAGATAACCATAGGCCGTGGCGATATTGAGTGCGCACCCGGCGGCCCGACCGGCGGCAATATCGCGCTCGTCATCACCGACCATGACGGTCTGTTCGGGCTTCAGCCGCAGTGCTTGGCAGGCATGCCAGATCGGCTCCGGATACGGCTTGCGCCGATCCAGGGTATCGCCGCCCACCAGGGCGGCGAAGCGCTCGGTCCAGCCCAGTTCTGCGAGCAGTTGTCTGGCCAGCCCTTCGGGCTTGTTGGTCACGATGGCGGCAGGGATTCCGGCCGTCTGCAGCTGATCCAGCACCTCGGCGATGCCCGCATAGGGTCGACTCAGGCGCGCCAGACGGCCGGCATAGATCTGCAGATAGCGGGGCAACAGGCGCTCGACCAGTTCCGGCTGATCGGGGAAACCCAGCGTCAGCAGCCCGCGACCACCGCGCGCCGCGACAGCTGGCGGCAGAGCGGCCGTGCACGGATCCAAGCCAAGCTCGACGCGCACATCGTCGAGCGTACCGATCAGATCCGCAGCGGTGTCGATCAGCGTGCCATCAAGGTCAAACAGAACCGCTCTCACCATGGGCGCTGTGCGGCCACCAGATAATTGATCGAAAGATCCGCGCTGCGGCGTGCCTGTCGGGTGAAGGGATCGTAGGCCAGCCCTTCGAATTCCAGCTCGACCAGCCCCAGGTCCACCAGTGCCCGGCGCAATTCCGACGGCTTCAGAAAGCGCTCGTAGCGATGGGTGCCTCGGGGCAGCAGGCCGAGCACGTATTCGGCGCCGACGATGCCCAGGGCGAAAGCCTTGGGAGTGCGGTTCAGTGTCGACAGGAACAAGCGCCCGCCGGGCTTCAGCAACTGCACGCAGGCGCGCAGCACCGACAGCGGATCGGGCACATGTTCGAGCATCTCCAGGCAAGTGACCGCATCCTGGGATTCGGGCATCTCGGACGCCAGCTGCTCGACCGACTGCAAGCGGTAGTCCACCTTGATGCCGACTTCCAGCGCATGCAGGCGGGCCACGTCGAGCGCGTCTGCGGCCAGATCCAGGCCGATGACCTCGGCGCCGGCGCGGGCCATGGCTTCGCTCAGGATGCCGCCGCCGCAGCCAATGTCGACGATATGGGCACCCGGCAAGGACTGCCGCTCGCTGACGAAGGCCAGCCGCTGCGGATTGAGCTCATGCAGCGGCCGGAAGGGGCCGTCGCTGTCCCACCAGCGCGCGGCGACACTGTCGAAACGGGCCAGCTCGCGGGCATCGGCGTTCTGGTTCATGCGCTCTTTGCCTGCCCGGCGCGCACAGCTGCCTGTGCCTTCAGCGCCCAGCGGGCGGCCGTGGCCATGAGCGCCTCGCGATCCACTCCGAGCAACTGCCCGGCGCGCACGCGCCGCTGTCCGGCCACCCAGACGTCGCTGACGTCGTGTCGCGATGCCGCGTACACCAGATGCGACAGTGGATTGAAGACCGGCGCCAGATGCAGCCGGTTGAAATCGACTGCGACCAGGTCCGCCGCCTTGCCGAGCTCGATGCTGCCGATGCGATCTTCCAGGCCGATGGCCCGGGCGCCGCCCAGCGTCGCCGCCTCCAGCGCCGTCGCCGCGTCCATGACCGCCGGATCCGCTGACACGCCCTTGGCCAGCAAGGCCGCGGTGCGCATTTCGCCGAACAGATCCAGATCGTTGTTGCTGGCGACGCCATCAGTACCAATGGCGAGGCCGACGCCGGCCTTCAGCAGATCGCCGACCGGGCAGAAGCCGCTGGCAAGCTTGAGATTGGATTCCGGACAATGGGCCACGATCACGCCATGCCGGGCGATCTCTTCGATCTCGCCCGGCGTCAGCTGGGTCATGTGCACCGCAGTCAGATCCGGCCCGATGAAGCCGAGGCGCTTCAGTCGCGCCAAGGGTCGCTCATTGTGGAGCTTGCGCGACTCCTCCACCTCGAAGGCGGTCTCGTGCACATGCACGTGCACGCGCAGACCCAGCTGATCGGCGTAGGTACGAATGCGCTTGAAGCTGTCGTCCGAGACCGTATACGGCGCATGCGGGGCAAAACAGGCATGCACCAGCGGGTCGCCCTTGAGCTGATCGGCCAGCACCAGGCCTTTGGCGAGGTATTCGTCGGCGTTGCGCGCATAGGGCGTGGGGAATTCCAGCACGATAAGGCCGACAGCGGCGCGCATCCCCAGGCGTCTGTAGACCTCGGCGGCCACGTCCGGGAAGAAGTACATGTCGTTGACCGCGGTGATGCCGCCGGCCAGCATCTCGGCCACGGCCAACTCGACGCCATCGGCCACGAAGGCGGCCGATACCAGCGCGCCCTCGGCCGGCCAGATGTGCTCGTTGAGCCAGGTCATCAGCGGCAGATCATCGGCAATGCCGCGCATCAGGCTCATCGCCGCATGACAATGGGCGTTCACCAGCCCCGGCATCAGCACATGCTGATCGAGTACGGTGCGCTCGCGCGGCTGATACTGGCCACGGGCCTGATCGATCGTCATCAGACCGACGATATCGCCACCGTCGATGGCCACGGCGTGCTCTTCCAGGACCACGCCCTTGGGCTGCACCGGCACCACCCAGCGCGCTTCGATCAGATGGTCAATGACCTGCATCGCCGCGCTCCGTCTAGGCTTACTTGTTGGCGCGGCCGACGTACTCGCCGCTGCGCGTGTCCACGCGTACGGTTTCGCCGTTCTCCACGAACAGGGGCACGCGGACGACGGCACCGGTTTCCAGCTTGGCCGGCTTGCCGCCACCCTGCGCGGTGTCGCCGCGCACGCCCGGATCGCACTCGACAATCTTCAGCTCGACAAAATTCGGCGGCTGCACCGACAGCGGCGAGTTGTTCCACAGGGTCACGATGCACATGTCCTGCTCGCGCAACCACTGGGCGGCGTCGCCCGCGGCAGCCTTGTCGGCCTGGAACTGTTCGTAGGTTTCCGACTGCATGAAGTGCCAGTATTCGCCATCGGAGTACAGGTACTGCATGTCGGTATCGACCACGTCGGCACCCTCGATCGAGTCGCTGCCCTTCATGGTGCGCTCGACCGTGCGGCCATTCTTCAGGTTGCGAATCTTGATTCGGGTGAAGGCCTGGCCCTTGCCGGGCTTGATGAAATCGGTGTCCACGATCGTGTACGGATCGCCGTCCACCAGAATCTTGAGTCCATTCTTGACATCATTCATGCCATACGAGGCCATCACCATCTCCATGCGCAAGCGGCGCCTGCTGCGCCGCTATGATTGGGAACCTGAAAGTCGCGTCGAGCGACGCGGATCAATACGAACAAACCCGGAATGATACCTGCTAGCGCCTTGTTCCCACCAGAAACGCGGGCGTTGTCCTTGCGGCCCTGGAAACTGTTGCTGCGCGAGGCTTTTCGCGATGGCGACCAGCTGCTGGCCTTTCTTGGCCTGTCGCGGGCCGATCTGGCGCTGAGCGAGTCCGCTGCCTTTCCGGTGCTGGTGCCGCGCGGCTTTGCCGAACGCATGCGCCATGGCGACGCAGCCGATCCGCTGCTGCGCCAGGTCATCCCGCTGGCGGAAGAGGACCAGCCAGCCACCGGATTCGTCAGCGATCCGGTGGGCGACCTGACCCGTACCCGCGGCCCGGGGCTGATCCACAAATATCCGCACCGGGTACTGTTGATCGCCACCGGCAGCTGCGCGGTGCATTGCCGCTACTGCTTCAGGCGCCACTTCCCCTATGCCGAAGAACTGGCTGCACGTGAGCAGTGGCGCGACGCCCTGGCCCAGATCGGCGCCGATGACAGCATCCACGAAGTCATCCTGAGCGGCGGCGATCCACTCTCGCTGGCTACGGCCAAGCTTCAGGAACTCACCGACGCACTGCGCGCATTCAAGCACTTGCGCCGTTTCCGGCTGCACACCCGCTGGCCGATCGCGCTGCCGGAACGGGTGGACGCGGAATTGCTGCAATGGCTGTCCGGGCTGCCGTGGCCGCTGACCATCGTGCTGCACGCCAATCACGCCCGGGAGTTCGATGGCAGTGTTCATGCCGCGTTGCGGCGATTGCGCAGTGCCGGGGCGGTACTGCTGAACCAGTCGGTCTTGCTGCGGGGCGTCAACGACACGGCGCCGGCGCTGCGTGAACTCAGCGAGACGCTGGCCGATGGCGGCGTGACCCCGTACTACCTGCATCTGCTCGATCGGGTCGCAGGCGCGGCGCATTTCGAGGTCGATCTGCGCGAAGCTCGGGCGCTGATCCGGGCCTTGCGCGCCGAACTGCCGGGCTATCTGGTGCCACGACTGGCGCGTGAAGTCCCCGGACGAAGCAGCAAGACCGTGCTTGCCTGAGTCAGTTTTTGCTGCACAGTGTCAGGGATTGCGTTTCTTTCACCAGAGTTTGTGGCAATTCATACCGTATTTCGGTCAAAATGCCGCGCTCGTCCGTAGAGTTTTCTGTGCCCATGGGAAAAGCCGACAAGGTCCTGCGTGTCCTGCTGGTTGAGGATTCGGTGGAGGATGCCGAGCAGGTCATCAGCTTGCTGCGCAACGCCGGAATCGCCGTGCGCCCCAATCGGGTGGAAGACGCGGAGCAGCTGAAAGAGGCGCTGGAGAGCGGCAGCACCGACATCGTCCTGCTCAGTCCCCGCGCCAAGAAGCTCAACCTGACCGATACCGCCGGCATTGTGCAGCGCAGCGGCAAGGACATGTCGCTGATTCAGCTGGTCGATTCGGTCACCCAGGACGCGGTACTGAAGGCCATGCGCGAAGGCGCGCGCGACATCGCGCTGCGAACCACGCCGGACCATCTGCAGACCGTCGTCCTGCGTGAATTCGAGAACCTCAGTACCCGCCGGGCGCTGCGCCGCATGGAGGCTGCCTGGCGCGAGAGCGAACGTCGAGCCCATTCCCTGCTGGGCAGCTCCAGAGACCCGATTGCCTACGTGCACGAAGGCATGCACGTCTATGCCAACAAGGCCTATCTGGAGATGTTCGGCTTCGAGGACTTCGACGAAATCGAGGGACTGGCCATCCTCGACCTGATCACCAGCGGTGATGCCGAGAAATTCCGCAATGTGCTGCGCATGCAGAGCAAGGGCGAGAAGCCGCCCGAGAAGCTCGATGTGCATGCCAAGCGTGCCGATGGCAGTACCTTCGAGGCCATCATGGAGTTGTCGGAAGCGAGCATTGAGGGCGAGCCCGCCACTCAGATCATTTTCCGCCAGCAAACGCTCGGCACCGAGCTGGCCGAGCAGCTGGATGCGCTGAAGCGTCAGGACCTGGTGACCGGTCTCTACAACCGCCAGTACTTCATGGGCGAACTGGACAAGGCAATCGCCTCGGCCAACAGCGGCAAGATTGACCAGGCCGTGCTTTACATCGAGATCGACAACTACCGCAAGGTACTCGATCAAGTGGGCGTCGGTGGTGCCGATCTCTTGCTGGGCGACGTCGCGAGCATGCTCAAGGAGCTGATTGCGCCGCCCAACGATCTGGTCGCCCGCTTTGCCGACCATACTTTTACCGCCGTGTTGTCGGGCCGCCCTCACGAAGCCTGCGTGCAGATGGCCGAACAGATTCGCAAGCGCTTCGAAGAACGCATCTTCGACGTGGGCAAGCGCTCGGTGAGTCTCAATGCCAGTGTGGGCGTATGCCTGCTGACCGAGAAGGTTTCCGGCTCGCAGATGGTGCTGGAGAAGGCCAATGAAGCCTGTCGCACGGCCGAGGCGGAGGGCGGCAACCGCGTTGCCACTTTCGATCCGGCCGCCCAGGACAAGGCCGACGCGGCCAAGGACCGCGAGTGGCTGGACACCATCAAGAACGCTCTGGTGAAGGACGGTTTCATTCTGTTCTATCAGCCCATCGTCTCGCTGCAGGGCCACGAGGGTGAGTTCTATGAGGTACTGCTGCGCATGCAAGGGCCCAAGGGCGAGATCATGCCCGGACAGTTCCTGCCCATCGCCGAGCGCTTCGGACTGCTGCCGCAGATCGACCGCTGGGTCATCGAGCACGTGCTGCAGATCCTGCAGGAACGCATGAAACAGGGTCGTTTGACCACTTTCTTCATCAAGCTCACGCCGCAAGCCATCGACGACGGCACGCTGCTGCCCTGGCTCGCACAACAGCTGAAGAACGCCCGGGTGCCCGGTGACCGCCTGGTCTTCGAGATGCCCGAAAGCAAGGTCGTGACCCATCTGAAGCAGGCCAAGTTCTTCCAGAAGGGTCTGGAACAGCTCAAGTGCGGCTTTGCGCTGGAGCAGTTCGGCAGCGGCCTCAACTCCTTCCAGTTGCTGAAGCATGTCGGCGCCAACTACGTGAAGCTGGATCGCACCTTCATGGCTGACCTTGCCAAGAGCGCCGAAAATCAGGCCAAGATCAAGGACCTTTGCGAGCAATCACGGGCTTTCGGACGCATGACCGTGGCCGAGTTCGTCGAAGACGCTGCCAGCATGTCCATCCTGTTCTCGGTGGGCGTCAACTTCGTCCAGGGCAATTTCCTGCAGGAACCCGAGAAGGTGATGTCCTACGACTTCGGCTGAAGCCGAAGTCGTCGTCCCAGAAGACCATCCCCCAAGCGCCGGGGGCCGACCTCAGCCCTGACGCAAGACCGCGATGCGCTCTTCCAGCGGCGGATGGGTCATGAACAGCCGCTTCAGGCCTGCGCCCACGCCGCCGGAGATGCCAAAGGCCTGCACATCCTTGGGCAGCGCGGTCTGACCGTGATTCAGCATCAGCCGCTGCAACGCCGCGATCATCTTCTCGCGACCGGCAAAACGGGCGCCGGCGGCATCGGCACGGAATTCGCGCTGGCGCGAGAACCACATGGCAATCACCGATGCGATGATGCCGAAGACGATCTCGAGCACCATGACCGTCAGGAAATAGCCGATTCCTCGACCCTCGTCGGCGCTGCGCTTGAAGATCGCCTGATCGATGATCTGTCCGATGACGCGGGAGAGAAAGAACACGAAGGTATTGAGCACACCCTGAATCAGCGCCATGGTGACCATGTCGCCATTGGCGACATGGCCGACTTCGTGGGCGAGCACCGCCTCGACCTCGTCACGGGTCATGTTGCGCAGCAAGCCGGTGCTCACCGCCACCAGCGCATTGTTGCGACTCATGCCGGTGGCAAAGGCATTGAGATCGGGCGCGTCGTAGATGGCCACTTCCGGCATCTGAATGCCAGCGGCCTGGGCCTGGCGTGCCACGGTGTCGACCAGCCAACGCTCTTCAGCGCTGCGCGGCTCGGTGATCACCACGGCACCCGTAGAGCGCTTGGCCATCCACTTGGACAGGGCCAGCGAAATGAATGAGCCGGTAAACCCGACCACACCGGCCAGGATGAGCAGGCCCACCGTGCTGCGCGGGTCTATACCCAGAGCCGGCCCCATCAGATTGGTCACCAGGCCCAGCATGACCAGTACCGCGAGATTGGTACCCAGGAACAACATCACTCGGGACATCGCTAAACTCCTTCAGCTGAGGCTGAGCATGATCGCGGGCAGCAGTGTGAAAACCAGATCTAGGACCGAATCATCCGTTCATCTTGCCTTGCTGGTGGATCACCGGCCTGGCATGCACCGCATGATGCATGGGATTGAGGCCGACGTAGTCGGCTTTCAACCCTGCCGAAAGTCGCGTTCAGGCAGCGCAAGGAAAGCGCTGGAGTCACCCGGAATCACCAATGACTGTCCTTGCTGACCCGGGATGAGCGAGCAGCGACACTATCGCGGGCGCTTCGCGCCCTCACCCACCGGCCCGCTGCACCTGGGATCGGCGCTCGCCGCCCTCGCCAGCTGGCTGGATGCCAGGGCCCACGGCGGTCAGTGGCTGGTGCGCATGGAGGATCTGGATCCTCCGCGCGAGCAGCCAGGCGCTGACCGTCTGATTCTGGACCTGCTGGACGCGATCGGCCTGCGCTCCGACACCGCCGTGTTCTACCAGAGCCATCGAAGTGGGGCCTACGCCCAAGCGGTGGCGCAACTACTTGATGCCGGAATGGCTTTCGAGTGCCGCTGCAGCCGCAGCGACCTGGCCGCCAGCGAGGGCCTACACCGCGGCCCCTGCAGGGAGTCGGCGGCCAATGCCGAACGGACACCGGCGATCCGACTGCGGGTGCCTGATGTCGAGATTGAATTCGACGACCGCATTCAAGGGCGCCAACGGCAGAATCTGTGTCGCGATGTCGGTGATTTCGTGTTGCGCCGCGCCGATGGCCCCTATGCCTATCAACTCGCCGTGGTCGTCGACGACGCCGCCCAGCAGATCACGGACATTGTCCGCGGTGCCGATCTGCTCGACTCGACCCCGCGCCAGATTTATCTGCAGCAATGTCTGGGCCTGCCGACGCCGCGCTACGCGCATTTGCCCGTGCTGCTCGGTGCCGACGGGCAAAAGCTGAGCAAGCAGAATCTCGCGCCGGCACTGTCGCCGGACGAATTTCGGCAGCAGTTGCCCAGGATCGCGGCCTGGCTGGGACAGCCCGTTCCGGAGGGCTCCCTGGATCTGCAGGGGCTGAGCCGCCAATGGCGTATGGATCGCGTTCCCCGGCAGCTGGCGCTGCGGCCGGACAGCGGTCTTTGATCGAAGTACGCGGCATCCTTCGCCTTTCCAGTGCTCGGGCATGTCGCAACCCGGTGGACACCAGCGCCCGCTCACGCATCAATGCGGGCAAGCTTGTTTGCGGTGTGTAGAATCTGTGGACTTTCCGGGAGGGAGAATCTGTGATGACGAGTCGTGTCGCATTGGTGACCGGCGGTACCGGTGGTATTGGCACAGCGATGATCAAACGCCTGGCCAAGGCCGGCCATCGTGTCGCCACCAACTACCGCAATGAAGAAAAGGCCAGGGCCTGGCAGGAAGAACTGAAGGCCGATGGGGTGGATTGCCTGATTGTCCCGGGTGACGTCGCCGATTTTTCGTCGAGCCGGGAGATGATCAAGGAAATCGAAGCCAAGCTCGGGGGCATCGACATTCTGGTCAACAATGCCGGCATTACCCGTGACACCACTTTCCACCGCATGAACGAGATGCAGTGGTCGGATGTCATCGCCACCAATCTCACCGGCTGCTACAACGTGACTCGCAATGTCATCGAGGGCATGCGTGCACGCATGTGGGGCCGCATCGTCCAGATCTCCTCGATCAACGGCCAGAAGGGCCAGTATGGTCAGGCCAACTACGCTGCCTCCAAGGCGGGCATGCATGGCTTCACCATCTCGCTGGCGCAGGAGAATGCCAAGTTCGGGATCACGGTGAACACGGTCTCGCCCGGCTATGTGGGCACCGATATGGTGATGGCCGTCCCGGAAGACGTGCGCGCCAAGATCGTGGCCCAGATTCCCACCGGACGATTGGGTTATCCCAGCGAAATCGCTTATGCGGTCAACTTCCTGGTCGACGAGGAAGCCGCGTGGATCACCGGCGCCAATCTGTCCATCAACGGTGGACACTACATGGGTTGGTAATCGTCGCTGGTGGCCGCCAAGGCCACCAGTCTTCCAACGGCAGGCATGCTGATCGATACCAGAAAGGGCCACGATGTCCCGTCCGCGCATCATCAAGAAGTACCCCAACCGCCGGCTCTACGACACCGAGATCTCGTCGTATGTGACGCTTGAGGATATCCGCCAGTTGGTTCAGGACGGTGACGCCTTCGAAGTCCAGGATGCAAAGACCCAACAGGACCTCACCCGTTCGGTGCTGCTGCAGATCATCACCGAACGCGAGGAACAGGGGCAGCCGCTGCTGACCACCCAACTGCTGTCGCAGCTGATTCGGTTCTACGGGGATTCGCTGCAGGGATTCATGGGCAGCTATCTGGAACGCAGCATGCAGATCTTCCTCGATCAGCAACAACAGTTCCGGCAGCAACTGAACACGCTGCTGGGGCAGTCGCCCTGGGCCGTGATGAACGATCTGACCGAGCGCAATCTGGAGCTCTGGCGGCAGTTGCAGCAGGGTTTTGGCAAGCCACCGCCGCCGGCACCGCCGGGCTCACCAGGTGTGCCGCGCGATCCGGCCGACAGCGACAAATCACGGCGCAAGAGCTGATCCGGATCAGTCCGGCGCACCGCGCTGCGCCCAGCGCATGATGCGCTGGGCAATCTCGAACTGCTGCGGCGGCAACAGGCGGTACAGCGCCCGTGGCAGGTCGGTGCCCGGCGGACAACCGAACTGAGCGCAGGTATAGAGCGTCCAGATTCCCTCGCTGCCGCAGGAGGCACTGCGGCTGCAGGCGATCCAGTCAGCCGCCGGAATCAAGGCATTGTCGATATCGGCCCGTGCCGGCGCTGTCGTTCCTTCAAAGATGCGGCCCATCGGCAGCACATCGTGCTCCAACAGGAAGCGCAGGGCCGCGGCCAGCAGGGATGCATCGGCACTGCCGCGCAGATGCCGCCAGGACAGTTCCAGGGCGGCCTGCCGCGAGACAAAGGCCTCCACCCAATCCGGCAGCTCGCCATTTCGCTTCGCCGTCTGCGGACCGTAGTCCGGTGGCGGATCGAGATCGCTGTCGAGCAGACCCGCGCAGCGACGCATCAGTTCACTGATCCACGGCTCGCGGTTGGGATCGTCCTCGACCCGACGGCTGGACGCATCAGGGCGGCGCACCACCGAACAGCTCACCCGCACTTCCTCGGCCAGCGCATGCAGCTGGGGAGCGTCGTCGGACAAGCTTCGGCGCGCGGCCTCAAGAGCGCTGCGCAGATCGCGGGCGTTGCGCACCTGACTGGCCTGCCTGGCTTCGCTGGACAGCGGTTTCGGCCAGTCCGGCAAGGGCGCTTCAGCGCTCTGTCGACTTGGCGCCTCGGCACCCGCCAGCGCCGGGGACGAACGCGTTTGCCAGCCACCGAAATGCCAGACCACGGCCAGTCCGGTCAGGATCAGAGCCAGCAGCATGGGCCATCGCGCGCTCATGGCGGCGGACCGTCCTGCCAGCGCTCCAACCAGGCGTGGATGGCCAGTGCCGATTCCATATCGCGCGGCGCCAGGGCCTGATGCCAGGCAGCGCGCATGTCACTGCCGGGATCGCAACCGTGCAGCGCGCAGACCCGCAAGGTCATCAGGCTGTCGCTGTCACAGGCATTCCACTGCGCGCACTCACGCCAATCTGCCACCACCCGGATCAGCTGCTCGGCCTCACCCGGCAACAGCAGCCGACGATCGGAAAAGATCTGCGCTTGCGGCAGGGCTCCGAGCCTGTAGGCCTCGAGCCAGGCATCGACTAGTTCCTGCGGCTTGCGCGAGCCGTGCAGTTGCACCAATGCCTGTTGTGCGGTGGCTGAATCTGCCCCTTCTTCAGGCTCGCGAGGCAGCGGCGTCTCGCTGGTTCGGACATCCATCGAGGGCACCGGCAGCTTGGCACAGCGCCGCAGGAGTTCCTGACGCGCCGGATCGCGTCGCGGATCGGCTTCGGTCCGACCATCCAGTTCGAGGATGGCCAAAGCCCGGCAGGCACCGTCGATCTGCTCGCGCAAGCGCCGCGCTTCCGAACCCTGCAGGCGCTGAAGCGCCGCCGCCGGATCATCGGCATGGAGGACTGCGAACGCACTGGGACGATCAGTGGCAGGCGCTGCCACCATTGACTCCGACAGCGACGTCGTTGGCGCAGTCACCGATGACCGGCGCGTGTCCTGAAGGGCCCACGCCGCGAATACCAGGAGAATCACCAGCGCCACCCAGACACGCATTTCAGCCATACCGCGAAAAAGGGCTTGCGGTGGGCATCATTGCGCAGCCATGCCAGCCGCGCCAGCCTGCAACCCGGAACCCGCATGTCCAGAGAGTGACTCAATGCAACGCTGGCCTGCTGGTCTTGCCGACTTGCCACGGCCCACTCGCCCTTCATCCCCATGCCTGATCGATCATCGCGGCGACGTGCGCGAGATCAAGCGCGACTATTCCGAGCAATCGCTGCCGAATTTGATCGATCGGATGAACGGCCGGCTCGAAGAGCGCGCGCAGGATCTGGCCGGCGACACCGGCCCCTGGTGTTCAGCTGTCGCTGATCCAGCCATCCAGCAGGTTCACCCGGCGCTGGGCACGGGCGGCATTGGCCTGATTGTGGGTCACCATCAGGATCGTGGCGCCATCACGGTGAAGCTCTTCCAGCAAGGCCATGATCATCTCGCCCTGACTGGTGTGCAGCGCGCCGGTGGGTTCATCGGCCAGCAGCACTTTCGGGCGGGTGATCGTGGCTCGGGCAACGGCCACCAACTGCTGCTGTCCACCCGACAACTGGCGCGGATAGAGATCCTTCTTGCCGACGATCTGGAACCGGTCAAGGATGTCGGCGACGCGCGCCTTGCGCTCACCGCTGGCGACATTGCGATAGGACAGCGGCAGATCCAGATTCTCGGCCACGGTCAGATCGTCGATCAAGTGGTACTGCTGAAAGATGAAGCCGATGGCTTCACGCTGCAACGCCTGACGCGCCTTCGGTGCCAGTTTGCCGACTGCCTTGCCGTCAAGTTCGTAGTGACCGTCGAACTCACTGTCCATCAGACCAAGAATCGATAGCAGCGTGCTCTTGCCGGCGCCCGAGGGACCGGTGATGGCGATGAATTCGCCAGGCGCCACGCTCAGGTTGATCTGCCGCAGCAACCACAACCGGCCCTGTCCGGCGGGTACGGATTTTTCCAGCTTTTCCAGGCGGATCATGTGGGTTCCTTTTCGTGTAGGGGTGTCGGGGTCATCCCTGCGTCATTGCGAGGCGCGCAGCAACGAAGCAATCCAGCGGTCAGCGACTTTGCATATCGATTGCTTCGCTGCGCTCGCGATGACGCCACTGCTGCATTCACTCCTCGCGCAACGCCAGATTGGGCTGAATTCGCGCCGCTCGTCGCGCCAGACTCCAGCAGACCAAGGCCGTCAGCAGCAGCAGCGGCAGTCCCGATCCGGCGACCACCCAGGGCGCAACAGCATCGACATCGAACAGCATTCCGCTCAGACCCTGGGCCATGAACGCCGCCAACAGCAAACCCAGCGCCAGACCGGGCACGCCGATTACCAAACCCTTGGCAGCAACGAACCTCAGCGCCCGCATCGGTGTGGCGCCAAGCGCCGCGCGCAGCGCCAGTTCGCGGCGCCGGCGTGACAGATCGACGCCAGTACGCCGTAGACGCCGACCATCGATAGCGCCAAGGCAAAGATCGCGAAGGCGCTGGCATTGCGCGCGAAGAACATCGGGCTGGCCAGTTGCTCGTCTCGATCATCTGCTGGCGCAAAGCTGCGGTAGATACTGAGGCCCGGCTCCACCTGCGAGATGGCGGCCTCTGCCTGCCGTATCAGTGATTTGGGAGGCAACGGTCCTGACAGCAGGAAGCTACCAAAAGGCAAGGGTACTGAGTAAAAGGCAACCACACCTCGGCTGCAGCGTTGTCACCGTCGACCTGATCAATCTTGAGGTTGTCGACGATGCCGACGATCACAAAAACGGGTCGGTTCACCGCTTTGTCCGTAGGGCGGCACCATGATTTGTTGTCCTACGGCGTCAGCGCCATTGAACAGCTCGCGTGCTGCACGGTCGTTGAGCAGGGCAACGCGGGTCGAACCGGCACGATCGCTGGGCAGGAAGGCGCGGCCGCGCTGAAGCGTGACACCCAGTGCCTGTAACGCCGGGCCATCAATGGCGCGCGTCCGCAGCGTCTGCGAGTCGTTGCTTGCAGCACCCGGCAGCCATACATCGACGCTGGTTCTGCCTACGGGCGTGAACGGCGCTCCGGTCATGAAAGCGACCTGCTCAACGCCTGGAATAGCCGCCACGGCTGCCTGCATGCGCTGCATTCTTGGCAGAAACTCCGCGCCATCGCGGCTGTCCGGGAAAACTTGCACAGCCAGCATGTGATCGACCTTGGCCAAATTATCCTGCCGGGCCAGCTGCTGAGCACTGATTGCCAGCAACGCGGGCGTCGACACAGCAGCGATCGACAGCCCCAGCGCGACGATCGGCAGCCCGCGTTCCAGACTCAAGCCGCGAGGGCCCAAGCCCACACGGCGAGTCAGGGAGGCGGCAATTGCGCCGCGATGCAGGCGCAACGCCGGCCAGGCACCGCAGATCATCAACACCAGCAAGGTTCCGGCGGCAGCAAACGCAACGACCGGCAGTGAGATGGTCACCTCGGCGCTGCGCGGTAATCCGCTGTCGAGCAGACCGACAAAATAGTTCAGACCCATTGATGACAGTGTCAGCGAGAGCACCAACGCCAGCGTTCCGATGATCAGTACTTCGGCCAGGAATTCGAAGGCGATGCGCGACTGGCTGGCACCCAGGGCACGCTGGATACCAAATTGTGGCAGGCGTCCCAATCCGCGCACCATCACCAGATGCGCGGCATTGGCACAGGCAATCAGCAGCACCAGCATCGAAATGCCGAACAGCGCCAACAGCAGCGGGCGTCGGGCGCCGATTGTGTGCTGCAAGCAAGCGTTCGCTGTGGAGCACCCATGCATCGCCGGTTACGGCACCCGTGGCATTTTCCAGCATGGCGTTGAACTGCTCCGGCGTGGTCCCCGGCTGCAGGCGCCCAATGCTGTTGATGTAGCGAGCATTGTCATAAACCCCGGGCTCCATGTTGCGATATTGGGACTCGTCGGCGGCAATCCACATCGCCACCTCGGGGCTGGGATAGTCGAAGCTCGGTGGCATGACGCCGACAATCTCCGGACTGATCCAGTTCAGGTTGATGGCCTTGCCGATGATGTCTGGGTCAGCGCCGAACTGCTCCATCCAGGTCGCATGACTGAGCACGGCACGGGCCTGACCGAGATCCTCAGCCTGAATCGCTCGGCCCAGCATGGGTGGTACGCCAGGACGTCGAAAAAGCCGCCACCGACTGCATTGATCGTCAAGGCCTTGGGACGATCATCCACTTTCAAGTCGGCGCCGCCCCAGGTGTAGTAACCGAATCCCTGCAGACCGGCGAGCTGCGGCAGTGTGGTCAAGGCATCGCGCGGGGTAATACTGCCCTGTGCGCCACTCTGCATTCGCTGGGAATCGATGACCACGATTTTATCGTCGTCTGGATAGGGCAGCGGGGCCAAGGCGACAGCGTGCAGGATCGCAAACATGGTGATTGTGAGACACAAACCCAGTGTGAGTGTCCTGAGCAGGCCCAGCGCGTAGCCGGGGGTACGGAGCAGTCGCTGAAATGCTGAAAACAGGATGGCCATGGTCGAATTCGTCACTCGTCACGCAGGGCGACGGTCGGGTCGACCGCCAGAGCGCGTCGCGCCGGAAGTAGCGTTGCCGCTATTGATACCGTCATCAGGATCAGTACCAGTATGGGTACGCCCCAGTTATCGGTTGGCAGATCGGTCAGCGTATTGCTGAGCATATTGGCGAATGGAATCGCCAGGGCTACACCCACTACCAGACCCACCAGCACCTGACCCATGGTCTGGGAGAGTAGCCGCCGCAAAACCGAAGCGTTTGGCGCGCCCAGAGCCCGCTGCACACCAATCTCCCGAGTACGCTGACTAACCAGTTGCGCGATCAGTCCGTACAAGCCAGCAGCGGAAAGCACCAGGGCCACCAAGCCGAAGGCCGAGAACATTCCGGACACCACGCGCTCTCCGACCATGGCCACACGCATCACCTCGTCATAGGTCCGCAGCCAATAGGCTGGCGTGTCCGGATCCTGCTGTCTGAGCAGTTCGAGGAAGCGTGTCTTGAATGCCTCGGGATTGGCGCGGGTTCGCATGACCACGCTGACGAAACGGGCCGGACTCTGGGTCAGTGAGACCAGCACATTGGGCAGTGCGGGATCACCCGGATCCTCCAGTTGCAGGTTCTCGACCACTCCGATAACCGTGTGCCAACGCGCATCGTCACCTTCTGCCGGAATACGCACACGACGGCCGATCGGATCAGCGCCGGCAAACAGATTTTCGGCAAAGCGATCATCGACTATGACGACCGGGTCGGATTCTGTGGTGTCTCTGGTATCAAAATTGCGCCCAGCGTGGAGGTCAATGCCATAGGTCGGCACAAAGCCTGAGTCAACGGCAGCGTATCGGGCGACCTGGCCTTTGTCATGGGCCGACTCATGGCCCTCGGCAAGCACGCGCTCGGTACCTGCCGTCAATCCCGGCAAGCTGGTTCCGGCGCCGACCGACAGCACTTCAGGTTGCTCGCGCAGGGTAGTGGTCAGGCGCTCGAAGAAGCCAACTGTCTCTGCATCTTCAGGGTAGAGCTGGGGAAAAAGAGCAATGCGAGCGGTCAGAAGATGGTCCGGGTTGATGCCCAGATCCGTCTTCGACAAACTGTCGACGCCGCGGACGATCACCAATGTGGCCAGCAGAACAACACAGGTCATCGCCAGTTGGCCGGCCACCAGAACGCGGCTGAGTTTGCCCAGGCCACCGCCGGAAACCGCCCGCCCGCCGTCGCGCAGGCTCGTACCCAGGGCGTTTACGCGTAAGCGCAGCACCGGCAGCACGGCGACAATTGCCGCCGTTATCAAGGCAATCAGGAGCGCGACTGCTGTCAAGCTCGGTTCAAGGCTGGCAGTGACCCAGGGCGGTGGCCCGTCATCAGTACCGGCATATGAGTTGATTACCCAATCCACCCCCCAATGCGCCAGCGGCAAGGCAATGGCGGTGGCCACCAGGGTCAGAGTAAGGCTCTGACCCAACAAATAGAATCCGACCCGACTGCGACTTGCGCCTAGTGTGAGTCGCAATGCCAGATCACGACTCCGGGCCATGGTTCGCACCAGCATCAGATTGGCGGCATTCGCACAGGCCACCAGCAACACCAGCGCGACACAGGCCAGCATCAGGTTCAGCAACATCCGCGTTTCGCGATCTGCATAGAGCATGGCCATCGGCTCGGCATCAACTTCAACGCCGGACCAGCGGGCGGCATCGACAGTGATTTGATCGGCGAGCCAGGATTCGAGAATGGTGTGAATGGTAACTGGGGTGTCACTGTCGAGGGTCCGGGCGAAAGCTTTCAACTCGCGATCCGGCGGGGCCGTCGGCGCACGCACCACCTGCGCGGGCAGCCAAACCGTTTCTCGAAGTGGAAAGCTGAAATCCGGCGGCATCACGCCAACGACCGTGGCCGGTTCGGCGTTGGCACGTACCTGAGTGCCGATAATCGCGGTGTTGGAAGCGAATCGCGTTCGCCACACCTGGTTCGAAAGAATCACAACCGGCGGCGCGCCCGGCTGATCATCTTCTAAACTGAAATTGCGCCCCAGTACCGGCGTAACGCCAAGCATGGGGAACAGATTGTGGGTAACAAAGGCACCTTCGAGTCGTTCGACTCCCTCGTCGGTTCCAAGGTTGACCGTTGCTTGCCCCACTCCCGCCAGTTCAGCCTTGCCCTTGAAGCGATCCTGCCAATCAAGAAACTGATCGGCATCTAGCGCCCGCAGGTTGGAGCCGCTGTTGGCGAGATCGCGCCAGCCAACGGTTTGCACCTGCGCGGCATTGGGAAACGGTAATGGATCCCAGACCATCGATTTGAGGATCGACAGCATGCCGATCACCCCAGCCAGTCCGAGAGCCAACACCAGAATGGTGAACAGGCTGTTGCCCGGCTGCAGCGCCAGAGCGCGCCAGGTTTGGCGAATATCCGAGATTCCGAAAGCCATGATGTTTGCGCCTCTACTCGCCAACTGCCGCTCGACGAATGCGAGCGTCTTCCTCATGCCGAAGCTGGTGCATGGTCTCTTCGTCGACTACGCGGCCGTCAAACATGAAAACCTTCCGATCGGCGAAGTCGGCATAACGCGGGTCATGGGTCACCATGCAGATAGTGGCGCCGGCGCTGTGCAATTCATCCAGCAAGACCATGACCGCTTCGCCGTTCTTTGAATCGAGATTACCGGTCGGTTCGTCAGCAAGCAGGATTGAAGGCTCGCCGACCAGTGCGCGGGCGACTGCAACACGCTGTTGCTGACCGCCTGACAGCTGTGAGGGATAGTGCTTCAGTCGATGCGCCATGCCGACGCGATCCAGAGCCCATTGCGCTTTTTTCTTGCGTTCCGCCTTGTTCAATCCGGTCCGGTAGGTCAACGGCAGTTCGACATTCTCGAACACGGTGAGATCGCCGATCAGATTGAAGGCCTGGAAGATGAAACCGATTTCCTTGTTGCGAATCTTCGCCCGCTCATTGGCTGTTATGGAGCCAACCGAGCGCCCATTGATCTCATAGATCCCGCTGCTTGGGGTATCCAGGAGACCGAGAATTGCCAGCAGAGTCGACTTACCGCAACCAGAAGGACCCGAGATCGAGATGTACTCACCTTTGCGGATATCCAGGTGGATGCCGCTGAGCGCATGGGTTTCGACATCCTCGGTCAGATAGACTTTGGCGACATCTCGCAAGGAAATCAGTGCGTTGTTGTTGGTCATGGGACTTTCCTCGGGAACGGTGGAGTCAGCGCAGACGGAGACGGTCGTGCTGGTCATAGCTACTGGTATCGGAAAGGATCACCTGGTCCCCGGGCTCAAGACCGCGGGTCACCTCGATGAGGCTGACGGAGGCACGGCCCAGTTCGACGGGTACCCGCTCGGCAATATCCGTCTCTGGGTTCAGCCGGAACAGGGTGGTGCGGCTCTCGGCTTGACCGAAGGCTGGGCGTCCCACGTACATCACATTCGTGAGTTTCTCGATCTCGATGGTGCCGTCGACTGAAAGATCGGGGCGAGCACCGGGAGGCAACGGGCCAACCAGGTCGACGTCAACCTGCACGGTACCGTTCTGTACCGCCGGATCGATTCGCACCACCATGCCCGGAACGATGCCGTTGCGTGTATCTACACGCACGGACTGGTCAATCTTGACATCCTTCGCCTGTGTTTCAGGAATACGGAGCTCAGCGCGCAGCACATCGGGCTGCGCCACGCGGGCCAGATTTGTCCCTGGGCCGACTTGCTGTCCTTCTTCGACAGCAATTGCTTGCAGAATCCCGCGCATGCCAGCTCTAACACCTAGCGCTTCGGCTTGCCGTTTGCGCAGTAGGTAAGTGTTTTCAAGCTGATCAAGCCGAGCCCGTTCAGCCGCTAACTGGGCATCCAGATTGCGCTTCAACATCGCCAGTCGTTGACGTTCAATATCCAGCCGTACCAGCAACTGGTCTGCACGGAGCTGTGTCTGACGGTACTGCAGGGCCGAGACAATGCCCTTTTTGTTCAGCTCGGCCTCTGCCTCTGCTTGCAGCTTGGCCCCTTCCTGGTCTGCCTGGACCGAAGCAATCTGTGCTCGCTGATCCAGCACCTGGCTGCTCAAGCCAATTCGTTTCGCCTCGAGGTCAGCCTTGGCCGCCTGCACGGCAGCATTGGCGAACAGCACCTGGTCATCGATCTCGGGATTGGTGAGCTTCAAGATCAAAGTGTCGGGTTCTACCGTCGCGCCGGGTCGGATCACGATCTGATCGACACGGGCCGTCGTATCCGCCGACAGCCAACGAATTTCCTTTGGCACCAGTTGCCCAGGCCCCCGAACCTCGCGCAACAAGTCGCCGCGTTTGACGGTATCGATCCAGACCGATTGCCGTTGTACCTGCGGTGCAGCAGGCTCGAGTCGAGCGACAGCAAAACCGGCGGTCAGAATTACGATGAGGGCAGCGCCGCCGAGCAGAGCTCTGCGACGCTGGCGTTGTTTCTTCAGTTCGGGGCGTGCGATGTCCATGCCCTGAAGTCTGCAAACAGCGTGCCAAGCGCAAATTAAAACGGCAAGCCATTGTTCTTAGTCCATATTTCTGGCCGAACCAGACGCTGGCAGCCGGCCCTGGGTGCCGTTGTGTTCGAATCCGTGCATGGAGTTCGCCCAGGTGTTCGCAACCGAACAGGGACCGAAGACGCATGTCATCTCAGCGTTCGAAGAAGCGCCCGCGTAGATTCGCCAGATTGCACGGCTGAGTGGACGAATCAAACTGATGCTGCAGAATCTGCTCCCAGGCGAGACGACATGCTGACGTCGAACCCGGCAAGGCAACGATGATGGTCCCGTTGGCCAGACCGGCAAAAGCCCGAGACTGCAGCGCGGACGTGCCGATGTCTGCAAATGAGAGCGCGCGAAACAATTCACCAAATCCCGGCATGGTCTTGTCGAGCAGCGGTTCGATTGCCTCGGGTGTGCTGTCGCGCCCAGTGAAGCCGGTTCCGCCGGTGCAAAGGATTGCCTGGCAAGCCGGATCGGCAATCCAGGCGGAGATCCGGGCACGCATCAGGTAGCGGTCGTCGCGCACGATCGTACGTTCGTGCAGTTGGTGATTTGCTGCGTCCAACGCGGAAACCAAGTAGTCGCCGGACGTATCGTCGGCGGTTGTGCGCGTATCTGAGACCGTCAGCACTGCAATTTTCATTGGCCTTTCCGATCGGACTTGAAGGGCTAACGATAGCGCGCAACGCCAGCTGCTGTTCGGCTCTGGCAATGTTGTACGGCGCATGAGTTGCCGCTGGATGGGGTATTTGATTGCGGGCAGCTGGGATCGATGTGGTTGGAAGATCCTCAAACCCCAGACAGCACAACGCCCAGTCGATTGACTGGGCGTTGTGGTGTTTAAAAGGTGCTTGGCGATGACCTACTCTCGCATGCGGATGCACACTACCATTGGCGCTGACGCGTTTCACTTCCGAGTTCGGGATGGGATCGGGTGGGACCACGTCGCTATGGTCGCCAAGCATTGAAAAGTGTTGGGCAGGTAGCCATTGGCGCCAGGAGGAACGAGCGTGTCGTTCGTCGCATGGGCTTTGAG